>NZ_JBEXJI010000001.1:0-787686 GCF_040609015.1 Nocardia sp. NPDC004860
TGGTGCTGGCCGGCATTCTCGGCCTGATGGTGGTGCTGCCCATCGGTGGCGCCGACATGCCGGTCGTCATCTCGCTGCTCAACGCCCTGACCGGTTTGTCCGCGGCCGCGGCGGGTCTGGCTTTGGACAACACCGCCATGATCGTGGCCGGCATGATCGTCGGCGCGTCCGGCACCATCCTGACCAACCTGATGGCCAAGGCCATGAACCGCTCCATCCCGGCCATCGTCGCCGGTGGATTCGGCGGCGGCACAACGGCTCCGGGCGCGGGCGGTGCCGGCGAGCAGCGCCAGGCCAAGGCCACCTCCGCCGCCGACGCCGCGATCCAGATGGCATACGCCAACCAGGTCATCGTGGTCCCGGGTTACGGCATGGCCGTGGCCCAGGCCCAGCACGCGGTCAAGGAGATGGCGGCCCTGCTCGAGGCCAAGGGCGTCGAGGTCAAATACGCCATCCACCCGGTCGCCGGTCGTATGCCCGGCCACATGAACGTGCTCCTCGCGGAGGCCGAGGTCTCCTACGACGCCATGAAGGAAATGGACGACATCAACGGCGAGTTCGCCCGCACCGATGTCGCCCTGGTCATCGGCGCCAACGACGTCACCAACCCGGCCGCCCGCGAGGACGCCTCGTCCCCGATCTACGGCATGCCGGTGCTCAACGTCGACCAGGCCAAGTCCGTGATCGTGCTCAAGCGGTCGATGAACTCCGGCTTCGCCGGCATCGACAACCCGCTGTTCTACGCCGACCACACCTCCATGCTCTTCGGCGACGCCAAGAAGTCCGTCGGCGCGGTCACCGAGGAACTCAAGGCGCTGTAGCGGTTTCGTGAAGTACCCCGTTCTTGACCTACAGGTCTAGAACGGGGTACTTTTGCATTCATGGGCCGGCCACGGAGCTTCGACGAAGACGCCGTGGTGGAACGTGCAATGGAGACGTTCTGGACCCATGGCTATGCGAACACCTCTCCCGCCCAGCTCGCGGAAGCCTGCGGAGTCGGAAAAGGCAGTCTGTACAACACCTTCGGAAGCAAGCGGGAGTTGTTCGACCAGTGCCTGGCGCGGTACGACCGGACCGGGGTGGAACTGGCCCGGGAGGTCTTGTCACAGCCGGGGACGACCCGCGAACGACTTCGTGCCTGGATGCGGTGGACCGTCGACAACGATCTGGCGCAGCCGGTCCGCCGGGGGTGCCTGGTGGTGAATACCGCCATGGAACTCGGCGGGCATGATGCCGAGGCGACCAAGGCGGTGACAGCCGCGCACGCACACCTGGTCGAGGCGTTCGTCGAGCGCATCGAGCAGGGCAAGCGCGACGGCGATGTCCCGACGCAACTCGACGCCCTGGCCTACAGCGAGTTCCTGATGAATACCATTGGCGGCCTTCGCATCATGGCCAAGATCGCGGACGCGGAGACGCTGTACCGCATTATCGACACCGCACTGACCACCCTCTGACCGACTCACGGGCCGCATCCGGCGGCCCTTTCCTTTACCCCAGTTTTTGACCTACAGTTCAAGAAAGGTACGAATCATGGATCTCGGACTGAACGGCAAGACCGCCCTCGTCACCGGCGCCAGCCGGGGCATCGGGCTGGCCGTCGCCGAAGCGCTGGCCGATGAGGGCGTGCGCGTCGTGGGCGTGGCCCGCAACGTCACCCCGGAGCTCGAAAAGGTCGCGGCGGCAGCGGTTTCCGCCGATCTGAGCACCACCGAGGGCGCGCTGGCCGCGGTCGGGGCGGCGCTGTCCGAGCTCGGCGGCATCGACATCCTGGTCAACAATGTGGGCGGCGGCGACGCCGACCAGCTGACCCTGGGCGGGTTCCTGGACGCCTCGGACGAGCAGTGGCGAAAGCTGTTCGACCTCAACCTGTTCGGCGTCGTGACCACCACCCGCGCGGCCTTGCCGAGCATCATCGAGCGGCGCGGCGCGATCGTGACCGTGTCCTCGATCAACGCCCGGATTCCGGCGTCCGGCCCGGCGGGCTACAGCGAGGCCAAGGCCGCGCTCACCAACTTCGGCAAGCGACTCAGCGAGGAATTCGGTCCGCAGGGCGTCCGCGTCAACACGGTGTCGCCCGGGCCGGTCGGCACCGACATCTGGCGCGGCCCCGACCACCTCGGCGCGAAGCTGGCCGCGGCCAACGGCATGGACCACGAGCAGTTCCTGAACGCCATTCCGGCGCAGTTCAATATCGCCTCCGGCCGCATCGCCGAAGCGAAGGAGGTGGCGGCGCTGGTTACCTTCCTGACCTCCGAGCAGGCCGCCATCATCACCGGCGCGGACTATGTGATCGACGGCGGCATCATCAAGACGGTCTGACACACCGGTACGACAACGGCCCGCGTTCTCGAAAGGAACGCGGGCCGTTGATATTCGATCGACTACAGGTAGAGGCCGGTGCCGTGCTCGGGGTGGGAGTTGGCGACGGCGTGCAGATCGCGTTCGCGCAGCACGTAATACGCCTGCGCCTGGATCTCCACCTCGAACTGATCGTCGGCGCTGAACAGCACCTGGTCGCCGACGCTCACCGCGCGGACATGGGAACCCACGCCGCAGACCTCGCCCCACGACAGGCGCTTGGCCACCTGCGCGGTGGCCGGGATGAGAATGCCGCCACTGCTGCGCCGCTCGCCCGCCTCGGGGTTGAGCTTGACCATGACGCGGTCGTGCAGCATTTGGATCTCTAGCTTGGCATCGGACACGGCGGCAGTGTACTGCGCGAGTACGAGCGGTTACGCTCCGGCGCCCGCGTCCGGCCCGGCGGCCGGCGCCGCGGTCTCGGGCGCGACGATGCGGCGGATGGCGTCCTTGATCCAGGTGCGCTGCTCCTCCGGATCGGCGTCCACGCCGATGGTGAAGGCGTTGACCTGCGGGACGGCCAGCGGATAGTTGATCATCGACATGAGCAGCATCAATACCTGACCGGCCGGCATGTCCGCGCGCATCAGGCCCTTGCCCTGCGCCACCTCGACCTTCTCGCGCTTCTCCAGGTAACGGCCGCAGCGCAATTCGCCCGCCGAGGCGTGTTCCCGGCCCAGTTCCAGGGCCTCCCACTGCAGCAGGCGCAGCAGTTCGGGATGCTCGCGGTGGTAGTCGATGTGCTGGTCGATCCAGGTGTCGAGGTCCTCGATATCGGTGGTCACCGAGCCGGCCACGGCCAGCATGGTCTTCTCCAGCACCTGGTGGAAGAGCTTCTCCTTGTCGCCGAAGTAGGCGTAGATGAGCTGCTTGTTGGCCTTGGCATTGCGCGCGATGCGATCCACCCGCGCGCCGGCGATCCCGTACTGCGCGAATTCCGCGGTCGCGGCCTCGAAGATGCGCGCCTTCGTGGCCTCGGGATCTCTGGTGCCTGCCATGCCCTCGATGGTAACCAACCAACTGGTTGACAAGCCGGGGATCCCCGTGGAATATCTCTAACCAACCGGTTAGTTACAAGACTCGAGTTTCCGGCGCAACGGCGCGCCCACCACCCCCATTCCCCCTTCACGCTCGGGAGAACGACGTGACCACCCTCGAAAACCGGCCTGCCGCAACGGCTCCCGTCGCGACCGGCCCCCTCGAGTTCGCCGCCCGCTGGCGCGCGCTGCCCGTCATCCTCAGTGCCATGTTCATGGCGATGTTCGACTGGTTCGTCGTCAATGTCGCCGCCTCCTCGCTGGAACACGACCTGCACGCCGGTGAATCGGCGCTGGAACTCATCGTCGGCGGCTACGGCTTCGCCTACGCCTCGGGCCTGATCACCGGCGGCCGGCTCGGCGACCTGCACGGACACCGGCGGCTGTTCGTGATCGGCATGCTCGCCTTCACCTTCGCCTCACTGCTGTGCGGGCTCGCGCCCAATGCCTGGGCGCTGGTCGCCTTCCGCGTTCTGCAGGGCGGTACCGCGGCGCTCATGGTGCCGCAGATGCTCGCGCTCATCAACACGCTCTTCCCGCCGCACGAACGACCCAGGGCCATGGCCGCTTTCGGCGCCACCATCGGCATCGGCGCGGTATCGGGTCAGGTACTGGGCGGGGTACTGCTCGACGCCGACCTGTTCGGGTGGGGCTGGCGCACCATCTTCTACATCAATGTGCCCATCGGGCTGATCGCCGCCGCCCTGGCCGCGCGCTGGCTGCCCCGGCACGAGCCGACCCACCGGCCGAAACTGGACCCGATCGGCGCGCTGGGCATCTCGGCCGCGCTGGCACTGCTGCTGGTCCCGATCACGCTGGGGCGTCCCGAGGGCTGGCCGGTGTGGACCTGGGTCAGCATGCTCGCCTCGATCCCGGTGCTGCTGCTCACCCTGCGCTACGAGAACCGGCTGGCCACGCGCGGCGGCGAACCCGTCCTCGACACCGGCATGGTGCGCGAACGCGGGTTCAGCCTCGGACTGGTGATCGCGGGCGGGTACCTGACCTTCTTCGCCGGATTCATGCTGTGCCTGACGCTCATGCTGCAGAACGGGCTCGGGCTCTCACCGCTCACCGCCGGGCTCGCCTTCGCGCCGCTGGGACTGTGCTTCGCGGGCAGCTCGTTCTTCCTCGCGCCGCGGGTCGCCGCCCGGATCGGCAATCGGGTCATGGTGGTGGGGACGCTCACCAGCCTCGCCGGGCTGGCGCTGACCCTGGCCGTGCTGGCCATCATGGGCCAGAACGTGACCGTGCTCGCGCTCATCCCCGGCATGATGATCGTCGGTACCGGCAATGGGCTGACCATTCCGTCGGTGGTCGGGGCCGTGCTGTCGTCGGGGATTCCGGCGCGGCAGGCCGGGATGGCGGCCGGCGTGCTGACCACCTCACAGCAGTTCGGAAACGCCATCGGCGCAACGGTTCTCGGGGTGATCTTCTTCAGCGCCCTGGGCGCGCACCACGGGACCGGCGGCTACGTGACCGCCATGGAGATGGCCGCGCTCGGCGGGGCCGCGGTGCTGGCCGTCGTGCTCACCGCCGCACTCGCCCTGCCGAAGGCCGCCACCGCACAGTGAGAACTCCCGCTTGTCGTACGGGCTTCCGGACAAATCAGCCGGAAGCCCGTACGTTCCTGAGTGTGGACATCGATCTCGACACACTGAGCGGTCTGCTCCCGACGGGCATGGTGGTGACCGACCCGGACGTGCTGACCGGATATCGGCAGGATCGGGCGCTGGATCCGGAAGCAGGGACCGCGCTCGCGCTGGTGCGGCCGCTGACGACCGAGCAGGTCGCGGCCACCGTGCGGTGGGCGGCCGAGCATCGGGTGCCGATCGTGCCGCGCGGGGCCGGGACCGGACTGTCCGGCGGGGCCACCGCGCAGCCCGGGGCGCTGGTGCTGAGCACCGAGAAGATGCGGGAGATCAGCGTCGACACCGTGACGCGGACCGCGGTGGTGCAGCCGGGACTGCTGAACGCCGAGGTCAAGCGGGCCGTGGCCGAACAGGGGCTGTGGTATCCGCCGGACCCGTCCTCCTTCGAGATCTGCTCCATCGGCGGGAACGCGGCCACCAATGCCGGCGGACTGTGCTGCGTGAAGTACGGCGTCACAACCGATTACGTGCTCGGCATGGAGGTCGTACTGGCCGACGGAACCGCGGTGCGGCTGGGCGGGCCGCGGCTCAAGGACTCGGCGGGACTCTCGCTGACCAAACTGTTCGTGGGCAGCGAGGGGACGCTGGGGATCATCACCGAGCTGACCCTGCGGCTGCTGCCCGCGCAGCCGCCGCAGTCCACCGTGGTCGCCACCTTCCCCACGCTCACCGCGGCAACCGACGCGATCCTGGCCATCACCGGCCAATTGCGCCCCTCCATGCTGGAATTCATGGATTCGGTGGCCATCAATGCCGTCGAGGACGAGCTGCGCATGGGACTCGACCGGGACGCGGCGGGGCTGCTGGTGGCGCGGTCCGACGCCCCGGGCGAACACGCCGGGCACGAGGCGGACATCATGCTGGCCGCCTGCGAAAAGGCCGGGGCCACCGAGGCTTTCCGCACCGACGATCCGGAGGAGGGCGAAGCCTTCTGCGCGGCACGGCGATTCGCCATCCCGGCCGTGGAACGCAAAGGGCCGCTGCTGCTCGAGGACGTGGGAGTGCCGCTGCCCCGGCTCGGCGACCTGGTCACCGGCATCGCCGAGATCGCCGCGCACCGACGGGTGCTCATCTCCGTCATCGCGCACGCGGGCGACGGCAACACCCATCCCCTGATCGTCCACGACCCCGCCGACCCGGAAGAGTCCGAGCGCGCGCACCTCGCGTTCGGCGAGATCATGAACCTGGCCATCGGCCTGGGCGGCACCATCACCGGCGAGCACGGCGTGGGCCGGCTCAAGAAGGCCTGGTTACCGGACCAGCTCGGCCCCGATGTGATGGCGCTCACGCGCCGGATCAAGGACGCGCTGGATCCGCACGGGATACTCAATCCGGGCGCGGTCCTCTGACCGTCCCGCCGGAACAATCCGCATCGCAAGGGAGTTCACACCGGTCATGAGTACCAAGCTGGAACACAACGCCGACGCGACCCGCTACGAGATCTACCTGGACGGCACTCTCGCGGGCTACGCCGACTACGCGGAGCGGGTGGATGGCGACACCAGGGTCCGCGACATCCAGCACACCCTCACCTTTCCCGAGTTCCGGGGCCGCGGCGTGGCCGCGCAGGTGGTGGAGTTCGCGCTGAACGACGCGCGCACGGATGGCTTCTCGATCATTCCCACCTGCTGGTACGTCGAGAAGTACATCGGGGAGCACCCCGAATACGCCGACCTGGTGGCCTAATTCGCGCGGTGGTGCCGACGCTGCCAGACCCGGAAATGCCGGTCGGCGCTGCCCACCATCGCCTCCCCCACCTTCGCGTCGTCGAACCCCGGTAGTGACTGCAGCTTGGCCAGGAACGCGGTGTCGGCGGCCGAGTAGGGCACCACACACCCCTTACCGGTCGCCCCGATCAACACGAAGAACACGTCCCCCGCGAACGGGCCGTCGGCCGCCGTAATGATCCGTACCTCTGCCAGTTCCGTCCACGCGACCTCTTCCACCCGTCCGTCGGCCAGTGTGCGCCGGACGAAGGTGTCGTTGATTTCGACTCCGGCCATGGCTCCATAGTGCCCCCGGCATCCCCACCCGAACAGTCCTCAAACCCGCGCCTTACCCGAGGAAGCCGCGAAGAGAAGTTCCGGCGAACCCTCCTGCCGCATATGGGCGGCGAGCCGATTGCCAGAGCAATCCTTCAGCTACTGAACAGATTTCGCCGCGTCGGCGGCCCGCGCGTCACGCGGCGGGCGGCGGGCTCCTGGAACCTGTTCGTCACCGAGGCCCATGTCGCGGCCACCGCCGAGGGCCCGCCGGCGGTCAGCTCCAACTCCGTCCCGCTGATCGCCGGCCTGCTCAGCAGCCTGTCCGCGCAGTAGTTCGCAGACGTCCGGCCCGGCACTCCCTCATCCGGGCCGAACGCAACGGAGGCGGCCCCGAGCCCAGCTCGGAGCCGCCTCCCGCGTATCCGCCGGATCGAACAGCGATCAGCGCAGGATCTGACGCGACATGACGACGCGCTGGATCTGGTTGGTGCCCTCGTAGATCTGGGTGATCTTGGCGTCGCGCATCATGCGCTCCACCGGGAAGTCGGTGGTGTAGCCGGCGCCGCCGAAGAGCTGGACGGCGTTGGTGGTGACCTCCATGGCCACATCCGAGGCGAAGCACTTGGCGGCCGCGGAGATGAAGCCGAGGTTCTTCTCGCCACGCTCGGCGCGGGCGGCCGAGGTGTAGACCATGAGGCGGGCGGCCTCGATCTTCATGGCCATGTCGGCCAGCATGAACTGGGTGTTCTGGAAGTCGGCGATGGCCTTGCCGAACTGCTTGCGGTCCTTGGTGTAGGCGATCGCGGCGTCCAGGGCGCCCTGCGCGATGCCGACGGCCTGCGCGCCGATGGTCGGGCGGGTGTGGTCCAGGGTCTGCAGGGCGGTCTTGAAACCGGTGCCGGGCTCGCCGACGATGCGGTCGCCGGGGACCTTGCAGTTCTCGAAGTACAGCTCGGCGGTCGGGGAACCCTTGATGCCCAGCTTGTGCTCCAGCGGGCCGACCACGAAGCCCTCGTCGTCCTTGTGGACCATGAACGAGGAGATGCCGTTGGCGCCCTTGTCGGCGTCGGTGACGGCCATGACGGTGTACCAGTCGGACCGGCCGCCGTTGGTGATCCAGCACTTGGAGCCGTTGATGATCCAGCCGTCGCCGTCGGCCTTGGCGCGGGTGCGCATGGAGGCGGCGTCGGAGCCGGCCTCACGCTCGGACAGGGCGTAGGAGGCCATCTTGCCCGCGACGATGTCGGACAGCACCTTGTGCTTGAGCTCCTCGGAGCCGTTCAGGATCAGGCCCATGGTGCCCAGCTTGTTGACGGCCGGGATGAGCGACGAGGAACCGCAGACGCGGGCGACCTCTTCGATCACGATGCAGGTGGCGACCGAGTCCGCGCCCTGGCCGCCGTAGGCCTCCGGCACGTGCACGGCATTGAAGCCGGCCGCGTTGAGGGCGGTCAGCGCCTCCTCGGGGAAGCGGGCGTTGCCGTCCACGTCCTTCGCGTAGGGGGCGATCTCCTTCTCGGACAGGCCGCGGATGGCCTCGCGCAGCTCGTGGTGGAAGTCCTCGAGCTGGAACAAGTTGAAATCGGGGTTGCCCGCCATGGGGTTCTTCTCCTGGTCTTCGGGGGATCGCCGCTGGTTGCCCAGCATCGCCAACTTGTGCGGCACTCAGTGCCAGTCGAAGTCGAGTATACGCCGCGAAATCGCAGTTACGTGCGGGTACCTGCGTACTAATCTGTGGCACGCAGTGTCATTTGCGCCACTGTGGGCAGCTCACAGCGTATCGAGGCGACGGGCCAGCAGGTCCGCGACCTGCCGTGGCGAGAGATCGCGGGGAAACACCGCCACCACCATCTCGTCCGAGGCCGGCGCGGGCTCGCGTCCGCCGCGCGGAATCGCCGCCAGCGCCGCCCGCAGATCCTCCGGGCTCGCCGCCGACTCCCCCCGGACCATCCGCCGCAGCAGATAGTTGTGGGTTGCCGTCACCGCGGCCGTGAACTGCACCAGCTCCAGATCCGCGGTCCCCTGCAAGCGCCCGCGCAGATAGTCGGTGAACAACCGCTCGTACCGGAAGACCGTCACGATCTCCCGCTCCCGCAGTGTCGGCACCTGCCGCACCACCCGGTAGCGCCGGGCCGCGATCTCCCGCCACTGCGTGAACCGCTCGAACACCTCGACCACGGCCTCGCACACGGCATCCCACGGATCCCCCTGCGCCGCCTCCAACGGTGTGCTCTCCAAGAAGGCCCGCGCCTGCGCCAGCTGCGACTCGTGATCGGCGAAGACCACATCCTCCTTGGACCGGAACTGCCGGAAGAAGGTCCGCCGCGAAATCCCCGCCGCTTCCGCGATCTCATCGACCGTCGTTGCCTCGTAACCCTTTTCGGCGAACAGCCGTAGCGCCTGATCCACCACGGTGAGACGGCGCTGGGTCGAATCCGCGTCGGCGCGCGGCCGCGCGGGCTGGTCGGTAGGCATCCGCCAACGGTAGCGACCCGGGCGGGCCGTTCCGCACGCCACGTCGACGGCGCGCGGAACGGTGAGGTCAGCTCGAGAGAAAGCTGACGTGTCAGCCCAGCAGTTTGGTGCGCAGCGCCTCGTCCTTCTCGAGGACCATTTGTTCCAGGCCGGCCTGGAAACGTTCCATGCGGGAACGCAATTCGGGGTCGGCGGTGGCGAGGATGCGGACCGCGAGCAGGCCGGCATTGCGGGCGCCGCCGATGGAGACGGTGGCGACCGGGACGCCGGCGGGCATCTGGACGATCGACAGCAGGGAGTCCATGCCGTCCAGGTACTTCAGCGGCACCGGCACACCGATGACCGGGAGCGGGGTGGCGGAGGCGACCATGCCGGGCAGGTGGGCCGCGCCGCCCGCGCCCGCGATGATCACCTTGACGCCGCGGTCGGCAGCGTTCTTGGCGTAGTCGAGCATGCGCTGCGGGGTGCGGTGCGCGGAGACCACGCCGACCTCGAAGCGAACGCCGAACTCGGCCAGGGCTTCCGCGGCCGCCTCCATGGTGGGCCAGTCGGAGTCCGACCCCATGATGAGGCCAACCTGTGCGGTGTCAGTCATGGTGCGGATCCCATCCGTCGGTCCAGATCGCGTGCGACATCCAGTGCGCCGCCCGCTCGGCTTTCTCCCGGGTCTCGGCCACGTCGTCGCCGAGGATATTGATGTGGCCGATCTTGCGGTCGGGGCGTTCGCCCTTGCCGTAGAGGTGCACCTTGGCCTCGGGGATGCGGGCCGAAAGATGGTGCAGCCGTTCGTCCATGGACATCTCGGGGGCTTGCGGCGCGCCCAGGATATTGGCCATGACGGTGACCGGGGCCAGCGGCCTGGTGCTGCCCAGCGGGTAGTCCAGGACCGCGCGCAGGTGCTGCTCGAACTGGCCGGTGCAGGCGCCGTCCATGCCCCAGTGGCCGGAGTTGTGCGGGCGCATGGCCAGCTCGTTGACCAGCAGCTCGCCGGCGTGGGTCTCGAACAGCTCCACGGCCATGGCGCCGGTCACGCCGAGCTCGGAGGCCAGGCGCAGGGCGAGCGCCTCGGCCTCGGTGGCCCTGGCCTCGTTCAGGTCCTGCGCGGGCGCGATGACCACCGCGCACTGGCCGTTGCGCTGCACGGTCTCCACCACCGGCCAGGCGGCGGCCTGCCCGAACGGGGAGCGCGCCACCATGGCCGACAACTCCCGCTTCAGGTCCACCTTGGCCTCGGCCAGCAGCGAGACCCCGTGGGCCAGCTGGTCTTCGATGACCGGGGCGGCCTCGGCGGCATCGGCGGGCATCCACACGCCGCGGCCGTCGTAGCCGCCGCGCACCGCCTTGAGCACGAACGGCCAGCCGTGCTCGTCGGCGAAGGTCACCGCGTCGGCGACCGAGGTCACTTCGGTGTAGGCCGGGATCGGCACGCCCAGCTCGGCCAGCTTGCGCCGCATCCGGAGCTTGTCCTGGGCGTAGATCAGCGCCTGCGGCGGCGGCTGCACGTTCACACCCTCGGCGATGAGCGCCTCCAGGTGCGCGGTCGGCACGTGCTCGTGGTCGAAGGTCAGCGCGTACGAGCCGACGGCGGCCTTGCGCAGCGCGGCCAGATCGTCGTGGCTGCCGAGGACCACGTCCGGCGTCACCTGGGCGGCCGGGTCGTCGGGGCGCTCGGCGAGCACGCGCAGCCGCTGGCCCAGCGCGATGGCCGCCTGATGGGTCATGCGCGCGAGCTGGCCACCGCCGATCATGGTGACGGTGGGCATCGCGGAGGAATCGAAGGAACGGGCGCTCACGCTGCACCATGTTGTCATGACACCCACCCGCTACCGACTCGCGGGTCGCATGACAGGTATCTGCCCCGATTTGTACCGGCCGGACAGCGTGTGGACCAGAGACGTAGACTCGCTGGGTGTCATTTGTCGACAAAGTGGTCAACCGCCTGCCCACCCCCCTGCGGGCCCTCGCGGACCGCCATTACGAACTACTCAAGTTCGCGATAGTCGGTGCGACCACGTTCGTCATCGACCTGGGCATTTTCTACGTCCTCAAATGGACGATCATGGACACCAAGCCGACCGTGGCCCGCATCATGTCGGGCACCATCGCGGTCATCGTGTCCTACATCCTCAACCGGGAATGGACCTTCGACAAGCGCGGTGGGCGCGAGAAGCACCACGAAGCGCTGCTGTTCTTCCTGGTCAGCGGAATCGGCGTCGGACTCGCCGCGCTGCCGCTGTGGGTGTCGAGCTACGTGTTCGACCTCCGGCAGCCCAATGTGAGTTTCACCGTCGAGAACATCGCCGACTTCTTCAGCGCCTTCATCATCGGCAACCTGCTGCAAATGGCATTCCGATTCTGGGCCATGAAGCGGTGGGTGTTCCCCGACGAAATGCAGGAACTGCAAACCGAATTCGAGGACCTCGTCAACGAGGCCGAAGAACTCGTCACCGAGAACGAGGAGCAGCTGGGTCACAGCTGAGGGTGACGGTCAGGCGGACGCCGCCCGCCGGACTTTCCCCGATGGTCGCGGTACCACCGTGCAAGCGGGATTGCTGCGCGACCAGGGCCAGACCCAGACCACTGCCCGGCGTCGTGCTCGCCCGGTAGAACCGTTCGAAGACGCGCTCCCGATCCGGTGCCGGGATGCCGCGACCGTCGTCGTCGACGGTGAGGACGACGTGATCGTCGTCGCGCCGCGTCGCGATCTCGATGCGCCGCGCCCCGCCGTGCCGGACGGCATTGGTCACCGCATTGTCGACGATCGAACGCAGCCCCGCGGCCAGCCCGCGCAGCACGATGGGCTCCACCGCCTCGGTGTCGATGAGCACGCCGGGATTCGCGCGCCGGGCGTCATCCACCACCTGATCGATGAGCTGTCCGAGCTCCAGATCCTCCCGATCGGATTCGGTGGCCAGATCGCCCACCGCCAGCCGTTCCAGGGCCTGCAGGGTGGCCTCGACCGAACTCTGCGCACTCAGGATCTCGTCGAGAATCTCCGCGCGCTCGGCATCCGACAGCGGCATGGACCGCAGCACCTGCAGGTCGGTGCGCATGGCCGTCAGGGGCGTGCGCAGCTCGTGCGCGGCGGTGGCGGCGAAATCGCGTGCCGTGACCAGCGCTTCGCCGGTGTGCCGGCGCTCGGTCGCGATGCGCCCCAGCATGGTGTTCATGGCCTCGGCCAATTCCGTCGTCTCGCTGGCCACCGGATGACGCGGGGCCTGCAGGGCCAGCCCCTCGCCCAGCCCGGCCGTCGCCGCGGTCAGCCGCCGCAGCGGGACCACCGCCCGATGCGCGAAATACCAGCCCAGCACCGCCGCCAGCAGCACCGCGGCCAGTCCGATGAGCACGATCCGGATCCGCTGCTGCGCAGCCGAATCCGAGGCCACGCCGGTCGGCACGGTCACCGCCACCGGATGGCCGTCGAGCGCCACCGTGCGCGAGTACTCCGGCTCCGGACTGCCCGGCTCGCCGCGCACGATGAGCACCCCGGGTTTCGTGACGGCGGGCAGGCCCGGCTCGGGAGCAGCCGAGCCGCCGGGCACGGGGAGACTCGGCAGCACGGGTTCCGGCAGCGACCGGCCGGGTTGCAGCTGGGCGGGAGCGAGCGCGATCGCGCTGACCACCCGGCCGACCTGATTCGCCGCGTCGTTCGGAGCGAACGCGAACAACACCACCGACATGGCGGCGACCACCACCGCGGCCGTCGCGGCGCTCGCCAGCGCGACCCGGGCGCGCAGCGACACCGGCCGTCGCGGCAGCCTGGTCACGGCTCGGTCCGCAGGACGAAGCCGACGCCGCGGACGGTGTGGACGAGCCGCGGGGATCCGGCGGCCTCGATCTTGCGGCGGAGGTAGGAGACGAACACATCGACCACCTTGGTCTGGGTTTCGAAGTCGTAGCCCCAGACCCGGTCGAGGAGCTGGGCGCGGGAGAAGACCTGCCCCGGCGCCGCGGCCAGCGCGGCGAGCAGATCGAATTCGCGTTTGGTGAGGTCGAGGGGCGTGCCGTCGACCCATGCGCGCCGCGCGCCGGGTGCGATGGTCAGCGAGCCCACGGTGATGTGATCGTCGGTGACGTGGGCCGGGGCGGGGGCGCGGCGCAGCATGGCGCGCAGCCGGGCCACCAGTTCGCCCAGGTCGAAGGGCTTGGTGAGGTAGTCGTCGGCCCCGGCCTCCAGGGCGTCGATGCGATCGGTGACCTCGGTGCGGGCGCTGAGCACGCAGATCGGGATGTCGTTGCCCAGTGAGCGCAGTGCCGTGACGACCTGCACGCCATCCAGATTCGGCATATTCAGGTCGAGCAGCATGGCCTGCGGGGCATACGCGGCGATCTGGCGGAGCGCGGCGGCCCCGTCCGCCGCGGTTTCGACGTCGAAACCCGACATCCGGAGCCCCCGCGCCACCGAGGACAGCACCCTGACATCGTCGTCCACAATCAGAATCCGGGGACCCGTCACAAGACCAGACGATACTGACGCGAGCTGAGAGCGGAGCCTCAGCGACCCGGGTTCACCACGAAGGTCTGCGACGGTTTGCCGGGCAGGACCGCCACGCCCGGATCGCCCGGCCGCACGGTCACCACGCCGGGCGCCGGCAGGCCCGGCCGCAACGGGAGGGCCGGCACGGCGTCCGGGACCGGCGGCACACCCGGCTCGGCCTGGCGCACAGTCACATTGCCGTCGCGATCCTTGATGATCAGCACGCCCGGACCGGTGGGGGCGGCCGGGGAGACGGGCTCGCTACTGCCCGTATCCGCCAGTCCCGCAATCGAATCCGGCGTCGCGGCCTGCGCCACCGCGGGCAGCGCCAGCGCCCCGAGTGCGGCGGTCCCGAGGACCGCGGCGGTCACGGTGCGGCGGACGGTGAAGATCGGCATGGCGTCTCCTGTTCTCTCGCCGGCGATCGGGCGCCGGCTCCGGTTGACGAATCCGAAGGTAGGAAGCGGATTCTCAGGACCGGCTAACGAACGGTTAGAGAACGGATAGAAGATCAGCGCGGCTCGGTGCCGACCGCGATCGGCCGTGATGCCACCCCCGAGGAGCCGAGGAACACGGCGAACAGGGCGGGGCGGCGACGCTGGAGTTCCAGTCGCCCGCCGTCGGCTTCGATCAGCGCGCGGGCCAGGGCCAGCCCGACGCCGGTGGAGCCCGCCGCCGAGAAGCCGCGGTCGAAGATGTGCGGCGCCAGCTCATCTCGCACGCCGTCGCCCTCGTCGGCGACCTCGACGACCACCAGCGGCTCGCGATCGTCCATGCGGCCCGTCACCGTGCGCACCGACACCGTGCAGGTGCCGCCGCCGTGCATGAGGGCATTGTCGACCAGCACCGCGAGCGCCTCGCGCAGGCGTGAACCCGTCACGGGCGCTTTGAGAGTCGGGTCGCCGAGCAGCACCAGCTTGCGCCCGGCCTCGGCGAAGGGATGCCGCCATTCCGCGACGACACTGCGCAATTCGGCCACCACCGGCAGCGGATCGCGTTCGGCCGCGCCCTCGTCGCGGGAGGCCCGCACCAGCTCGTCGATGGCGTCGGTGAGCCGATCCACCTGTGCCATGGCCTCTTCCGCCTCGTGCACCACCGCCGGGTCGGCGTGCGCGGACAGCTCGTCCAGGCGCAGGCGCACGGCGGTGAGCCGGCTGCGCAGCTGATGCGAGACATCGGCGACCAGGGCGTGCTCGCGCTGCAGCCGGCCCGCGATTTCCACTGTGGCCGAATCCAGGACGTCGGAAACCCGGTCCAGTTCGGTGATGCCGTGGCGGCGCGGATCGGCGCGGAAGTCGCCCATGGCCAGCCGCGCCGCACGGGCCGCCACGTCCCGCAGCGGGTCGGCCACCCGGCGCGCGGTCACCACCGCCACCGCGATGCCCGCGCCCAGCGAGATGAGCACCAGGCCCAGCACCGCGCCGAGCGCCTGCCGTTGCATGGAATGCATTGGGGCCGAGGGCACTTCCAGCCGCAGCGAGCCGTCGGTGCCCATCGACCAGGACTCCGAGAGCGGATCGCGCACCGTGTCCGCGCCGATGTCGACCTTCTTGTTGGGCTCGGTCGGCGTCGGATAGATGATGGTCAGCTTGCCGTTGGCCGGAATCAGCAGCCGCACCGCCTTGGTGTCCAGCTCGCCGTACACCACGCCGTCGCGCTCCTGCCGCGTCACCTCCTCGGAGATGCCGTCGAGCCGGTTGCGCAGTTCATTGCGGTTGATGTCCTCGACCCACTTCCAGGCCGTGAACGCCAGCGGCACACCGAGAACCAGAGTGGTGAGGGTCAAGGCGGCCACCATGGACAGCAGAATCCTGCGTCTCATCGTCGAGATGCCTCGCTTCGCCGGGTTTTCGGGGTTCGGACGCGCGCGGAACAGCACAACAAAAGGATTTCGAACTGAGCGGCTAGTCGGTATTGAACCGGAAGCCTACGCCGCGGACGGTCACGATACGCCGCTCGGCCACCGGCCCCTCGTCGCCGATCTTGCGGCGCAGCCACGACATGTGCATGTCCAGGGTCTTGGAGCCGCGCAGATCGGCGTCACCCCACACCTCGCGCAGGATCATCTCGCGCGAGACCACCTGCCCGGCCCGGTCGATGAGCACCTTCAGCAGCTCGTACTCCTTGTTCGCCAGGTTCACCTCGATGCCGTTCACCAGCACCCGCCGCGCGGCCGGCTCCAGCCGGATGCCGCCCACCTCCACCGCCTCGTCCCCGATTCCGCTGCGGCGCAACAACGCCCGCACCCGGGCCAGCAGCTCCGCCAGCCGGAACGGCTTGCCCACATAGTCGTCCGCGCCGGCATCCAGGCCGACCACGAAGTCCACCTCGTCGGTGCGCGCGGTGAGCATGAGCACGGCCAGCTCGGCGCCGCGCGCCCGCACCTGGCGGCACACCTCGAGCCCGTCCATACCGGGCAGGCCGAGGTCCAGGATCAGCAGGTCGTGACCACCCTCGAGGGCCCGTTCGAGCACGGCGGGACCGTAGCTCTCCACGGTCACCGAATAGCCCTCACGGCCCAGCGCCCGCGACAGCGGGGCGGCGATGGCCTCGTCGTCTTCGGCCAGCAGTACTGCGGTCACGGCACCAGACTACGGGTACGCCCCGGCGGATCCGTAGAAGCCGCCACCGTTCGGATTGTTCTGCACCACATCGAAGACCTGGTGATAGAGCATCGCGTGCACCTGCTGCACATGCGGAATGTCGTCGTACTCCAGCGGATCCTCCGACGACGAACCGATGATCAGCGTACCGGTACCCAGCATGCGATCGAACAACCCATGGCGGAACTGCACATTCGAGATCCGGTTCATCGGAATGTCGATGCCGGTGTGGGTGAGCACGCCCTGCCGGATCAGCACCCGCCGATCGGTCACGATGAAATGCGTCGACTTCCACCGGATCAGCGGAGCGAGGCTGCGCCACACCACGATCCCCAGCCACAACGCCAGAATGCCGAGCAGCAAACCGGTCTGGAGGGTGCCGCCGGTATTGCGCGCCGTCACCCCCGCGGCGAATCCGGCCAACGCGGTGACAAGGATGAAAGTCACAGCCGGCCAGAACAACATCTTCCAGTGCGGATGGCGGTGCAGCAGCAGCACCTCTTCGGGCGCCAATGCCTCCTCCGGATAACCCATGCCGAAACCCTATCGCGGCCGGATGCCGGAAGGCCGCACGACGATCTGCGGGCTGGGGCACAATCGTGCGGTTGCCGGTACCATCGGCAGGCACGAGTTGCCTTTCTTCCTAGTTGTACCGCGCAAGACCGTCAGGGTTTTCCCGAGCAGGACCATCCGGCTTCGCCGGTGATCGTCGACAGCAGGCTCTACCCGGTTGTGCCAGACACAGGAGGCGTGTGTGACCCGAGAGTTGACGCAATTCCAGATACTTCGCGAGCTCGAACCGGTCGCCGAGGCGAATCTGAATCGGCATCTGTCGATGGCCAAGGAATGGCACCCGCACGATTACGTGCCGTGGGAGCAGGGCCGCAATTTCGCGGCCATGGGCGGCGAGGACTGGGATCCCGCGCAGTCGCGGCTGACCGAGGTCGCCAAGATCGCGATGATCACCAACCTGCTCACCGAGGACAATCTGCCCTCGTACCACCGCGAGATCGCCGAGAACTTCTCCCAGGACGGCGCCTGGGGCACCTGGGTGGGCCGCTGGACCGCCGAGGAGAACCGGCACGGCATCGTCATGCGGGACTATCTGGTGGTCACCCGTGGCGTGGATCCGGTGGCGCTGGAACAGGCGCGCATGATCCACATGACCAATGGCGTGCGGTCGCCCGCTGATTGGGGCGGCTTCCTGGAGAATGTCGCGTACGTGACCTTCCAGGAGCTGGCCACCCGGGTGAGTCACCGCAATACCGGCCGGGTCTGCAAGGACCCCGTCGCGGACCGCATGCTGCAGCGCATCGCCGCCGACGAGAACCTGCACATGATCTTCTACCGCACCCTGTGCGCGGCCGGCCTGGACCTGGCGCCCGACCAGGCGGTGGCGGCCATCACCAAGGTGCTCACCCACTTCGTGATGCCCGGCGCCGGCATGCCGAACTTCCGCCGCAACGGGGTCATGATGGCCAAGCACGGCATCTACGACCTGCGTCAGCACCTGGAGGAAGTGGTCGGTCCGGTGCTGAAGAATTGGAATATCTTCGAGCGCAACGACTTCGGGCCGCGCGGCGAGAAAGCGCGCGAGGAGCTGGCCGCCTATCTGGACAAACTGGGCCAGGACGTCGTCAAGTTCGAGGAACAGCGCGACCGCATGCTCGCCCGGGAAGCCGCCCGCGGCGAACTGCAAACGGTCTGACACCAGGGGGACGTTGTGTGCGATTGAAATAAATTCGGTTCGCTAAGGTGTCCCCCAGTGTGACGAGAGGAAATCCGTTGGGGGATGGCTACCTGGGCCGATACCGCCTCGACGAACTGCTCGGCAGCGGTGGGTCGGCGGAAGTGTGGCGTGCGCACGACACCGTGGCGGATCGCACCGTCGCGCTCAAAATGCTGGCACCGGTCCTGACCTACGATCCCGAATACCGGCGGCGCTTCGAACGGGAGGCCCGGGCCGCCGCACTGCTACACGGACCGCACGTGGTGCCCGTGCACAGCTACGGCGAGCTCGAGGGCCGGCTGTACATCGATTCGGAATTCGTGGACGGCCTCGATATCGAGGCCCTGCTCGAATGGGAGGGCCCGATGGCCGCGGACGCGGCCGTGGACCTCATCTCCCAGGTCGCCTCCGCGCTCGACGACGCCCACGCCGCCGGGCTGATCCACCGGGACGTCAAGCCGCAGAACATCATCGTCGCCCCCGACGACGTCGCCTACCTCATCGACTTCGGCACCGCCCTGCAGGACGGCCAGAGCGCCATCACCCAGACCGGCATGCTGGTCGGCACCCCCGCCTACATGGCGCCGGAACGCTTCGAGGGCGCCGCCTCACCGAGCTCCGACATCTACTCCCTGGGCTGCGTCCTCTACGAATGCCTCACCGGGCAGCGGCCCTTCCGGGTGCGTAATCCGGCGCAGCTCATGCGCGCTCACCTCGACCTCGCGCCCAAGCCGCCGTCCACCCTCGACGAGACCGTTCCAGCCGCCCTCGACGCCGTCATCCTGCGCGCCCTGGCCAAGAAACCCGGCGAACGGTATTCCACCGCAGGCGAATTCGCCGCCGCCGCCAAGGCCGCCCTCACCGCGCCCGCCGTACCGGCCGAGCCGGCTCCCGAGGCGCAGGTGACCGTGGCCATCCCGAACCCGGCCGCCACCGACGCGCGCACCACCGCCCTCCCGCGCCCGGCACCCGCCGCGGGAATCCCGGCCCGAATGGATGTGCATACCGTCGCGCTGTCCAAGGAAGCCGATCTGGATCTGCCCGCTCGCCGCTGGACCCGGCAGCGACTGCTCGCCGCCGCGAGCTTCGCGGCCGCCGCCACCGCCATCGCGATCGGCGCCGCGTTGTTCACGAGCCGGGCCGCGGAACCGCAGCCCGAGCAGCGCGCCCGGACCTCGGCCGTACCGACCACGAAAGTTCCTGTCCAGGCGGCGCTTCCACCGACCAACGAGCCGACGACCGAACCTCCCGAGAACCCCGCCGCCGCATCCGTCACACCGACGCCGGACGACACACTGGCCCCCGCCGAACCGCCGGCCATCGACGCCCCGGCCGGCCCGCGGCTACCCGGACTCGAGATCCCCGGTCCCGGTCTGCCCGGTCCCGGCTTCACCCTTCCGGGCTTCCCCGGGCCCGCCGGGGACAACCGCCACGGCGGTCGCCCGCACGGACAGAACAGCCAATAGTCCGCGCGCCGAACCTGTTCGGGAACCGGCGCGAATCAGGTTGCGGGAAACGCGTTTCCGTCAGTACTCGGCGCGCAGATGGGTGACATCGCCCGCCGAGACGGCGCGGTCACCGACCAGCAGCCTGCCGTATTCGTCGATGCCCGTGGCAATTCCGGTGAGAACCTCCCCACCGGGCAGCTCCGCGCGTACCTGCGCGCCGAGGGTGGCACACCGTTCGCGATAGGCCGCGGACAGCTCGGCGATATCCCAGCCGGACGCCTCCCAAGCGGTGAAGCGGCGGGCGAACTCGCGCAGCATCGCCTGCACCAGCACCGTGCGATCGATCTCGGGAGCCCCGGCCAGCAGCAGTGACGTGGCGTGCGGGACAGGCAGTTCGGCCTCGGTGAGGGACACGTTCAACCCGACCCCGACCACCACCGCCGGGTCCGCACCCGCGGCGGCGATCTCGGCCAGGATCCCGGCCAGCTTGCGGCCGTCCACCAGCACGTCATTGGGCCACTTGAGCACCGCCTTCACCCCGGCCACCGCGCGCACCGCGTCCACCACGGCCACGCCGGTGAGCAGCGGCAGCCAGCCCAGCACGGCGGGATCGATCCCGCGCACCCGCACCAGCAGCGACATGGCGATCTGCGCCCGCGCGGGGCTCACCCACCGCCGGTCGTGGCGGCCGCGGCCGTGCTCCTGCGACTCGGCGATCAGCACCAGCCGATCGGCACTCGAATCCGCGGCCCGCGCAACCAGATCCGCATTGGTCGACCCGGTCGACTCGACCACCTCGACGACCGAGAAGAAACCCAGCTCGGGCACCTCGGCAACACTCCGGCCCAGCACGTCAACATCCAGCGGCGACCTGTCCATGCACCGCACGCTACTCCCCCGCTCGCATCCACACGGCAACGACAAGGGGCGGGTCCGGATCGGACCCGCCCCTGCTCGCCCGGCGCGCTACCGCGGCGCGGACACCGCCTGCAACATGCCCGCGAGGGCCTCGAACAGGCCGGCGAGCACCTGCTCGGAAATGTCCTCGCGCGCAGGCTCGGCCGCGTCGGACTCGGCGTCGGCGGACACGAGTACCGGGGTACCCGCGCCCGCCACCGGGGTGCCCGGGACCGGCATCACCCGACCCGCACACGGCATCTCCGCGTACGCAGGGGCGGCGGCGTCCCCCGTCGATTCGCCGCCATCCCCGGTACGGCCGTCGCCCGTGAGCGGGGCGGTGCGCCCGCCGCCGCTCACGCCGTCGTCGTCCGAGGTTTCACTGAATTCCGGATCGGTCATTGTCGGCTCCGGATCACGGAACCGCCACGCGGTGAACGATGCCGCCGCTGCCCGATCTGCTTGGTGTTCACTCCAGCTCCACATAACCGCCTCCCCAGGTCGTCGGTTTCGGATGCGACTCCAGAGTGACCCACGACCGGGGCCGAGCACGACCGATTTTTCGGGTGCGGACGCCATCAAGGCTGGTAGATACGGACTTTCACGACGAAGATCGGTGTCCGGACCGGACAGCGGGACGGGTCCGGCGGCTCGGATTCAGGCGTCGACCGGTTCCAGGCCGAGGGCGCCCGCGGTGAATCGGCGCACGGTCACCAGGCCGTCCGCCAGTGCGGCGTCGTATCCCGCACGGGCCCAGCCGGTCACGGTCGCGGTGCCGTCGGCATTGGGCCGCACACCGATCTCGGCGACCATCTCCGCGGTGGTGGGGATGCACACCGCCCACGAGAAGTGGGTCTCCTCAGCCCATTCGGCGCTGCGCCGGGCCACATAGCCGGGCTCGGTGATGCCGGCGTCGGCCAGGGCGGGCCGGTCGTCGATGCGCTCGTCCGCACGCAGGGCACGCAGATACCAACTGCCCGCATTGATCTCGATGGGCTCCATCAGTCCTCCGATCCCCGATCCAGTCGCCGCTGCCGCCGGCGCTCCCGGTGCTCCCGCCGCTGCCCCGGATTGCCGCCGCCGTACAGCACCGCGCCCGCCAGCGGGATCAACAGGAACATCCACCACTGGTGGGTCACGAAGAAAAGGATCAGCGCGATGATCGGAACGACCGGCATCACCCGATCGCGCCAGTGCGCACCGAACCGCGACTCCCGTTGCGCCGGAACGCTCTTCTCCGCCACCGGCTCCGGCAGATCGGTGAACACCCGCTCGAGGTCACCGCGCGTCAGGGCGGCGGCCACGACCCCACTGCGCTCGTCGAACTCCGCGACGCTGAGCCGGCCCGCCGCGAAATGATCGGACAGCCGCTTCATCGCGTCCTCACGCTCGGCGGTGCCAATACGGATCTCGGGTGGTTCAGCCATGCCATGACATTAGCGCGAGTGGCCGCCCACCTGCAGGTGAGCGGCCACTCGGTGACTTGCGTTGCGCTACTTGATGCGAATGGTGTTGCGCTACTTGATCTCGGCCAGGACAGTGCCCTGGGTGATGGCGGCGCCCGCCTCCACCGAGAGACCCGTGATGACACCGGCCTTGTGGGCGGTGACCGGGTTCTCCATCTTCATGGCCTCGAGCACGACCACCAGGTCGCCCGCCTCGACGGACTGTCCCTCTTCGACCGCGACCTTGACGACGGTGCCCTGCATCGGGGCGGTCACGGCATCACCGGAGGCGGCACCGGCGCCCGCGCCACCGCGCTTGCGCGGCTTCGGCTTCTTGCGCACCGCACCACCCACGCCATTGCCGGAAGCGGCCGTGCCGACCGAGAACTGACCCGGCAGCGACACCTCGAGGCGACGGCCGCCGACCTCGACGACCACCTTCTGGCGCGGCGCCTCGTCCTCGTCCTCGATGGGCTGGGCACCGGCGTAGGGCTCGATGTGGTTGTCCCACTCGTTCTCGATCCACTTGGTGTAGACGTCGAACTTGGTGCCGTTACCGACGAACGCCGGGTTCTCGACAATGTGGCGGTGGAACGGGATGACCGTGGCCAGGCCCTCGATCTGGTACTCGTCGAGCGCGCGGGCGGCACGCTGCAGCGCCTGCTCGCGGTTCTCGCCGGTGACGATCAGCTTGGCGAGCATGGAGTCGAACTGGCCGCCGATGACCGAGCCCTCGACCACACCGGAATCGACACGCACGCCCGGGCCCGCGGGCTCCTTGTACACGACGACCGGGCCGGGGGCGGGCAGGAAGCCGCGACCGGCATCCTCACCGTTGATGCGGAACTCGAAGGAGTGCCCGCGCGGGGCCGGGTCCTCCTTGATGGACAGCTCGTGGCCCTCGGCGATGCGGAACTGCTGGCGCACCAGGTCGATGCCCGCGGTCTCCTCGGTGACCGGGTGCTCGACCTGCAGGCGGGTGTTCACCTCGAGGAACGAGACGGTCTCGCCCTGCACCAGGTACTCCACGGTGCCGGCGCCGTAGTAGCCGGCCTCCTTGCAGATCCGCTTGGCGGACTCGTGGATCTTGGAGCGCACCTCGTCGGACAGGAACGGCGCGGGGGCCTCCTCGACGAGCTTCTGGAAGCGACGCTGCAGCGAGCAGTCACGGGTGCCGGCGACCACGACATTGCCGTGCTTGTCGGCGATGACCTGCGCCTCGACGTGGCGGGCCTTGTCCAGGTACTGCTCCACGAAGCATTCGCCGCGACCGAAGGCGGCGATGGCCTCACGGGTGGCGGACTCGAACAGCTCGGGGATCTCCTCGATGGTGTGCGCGACCTTCATGCCGCGACCGCCACCACCGAAGGCGGCCTTGATGGCCACCGGAACGCCGAACTCCTTGGCGAACGCCACCACCTCGTCGGCGTTCTTGACCGGGTCCTTGGTGCCCGCGGCCATCGGCGCGTTGGCGCGCTCGGCGATGTGGCGGGCGGTGACCTTGTCACCCAGGTCGCGGATCGACTGCGGCGAGGGGCCGATCCAGATCAGCCCGGCGTCGATCACGGCCTGCGCGAAATCGGCGTTCTCGGAGAGGAAGCCGTATCCGGGGTGGATGGCGTCCGCGCCGGCCTTGGCGGCGGCGTCGAGGATCTTGTCGAACACCAGGTACGACTCGGCCGAGGTCTGGCCGCCCAGGGCGAAGGCCTCGTCGGCGAGCTTGACGAACGGCGCATCGGCGTCCGGTTCGGCGTATACGGCCACACTGGCGATACCGGCGTCCTTGGCGGCCCGGATCACGCGCACGGCGATCTCGCCTCGGTTGGCTACGAGGACCTTTGTGATCTGCGCGTTGGCATGGTTGGGCACTGAGCCTCCTGTGCTCTGGATACTTTCGTCTGTCGGCAGTGTAGGCATCGTGCCAACAATCACCGAACCGAGGATAGGGCTACCGAAGAGTAGGCCCGAAGAGTGAGCAATGCGACTCTTCGAACGGTCTTTTTTAGAACCTGTTCTACCAGACTCTCCCGCGACCTTCCCCTGTGCATACCCCGGGAGGGGCGCGGGCGTTACGAGCTTGCCACGACCGCGGGCGGCTCGCCGGGTTCTTCGCCGATCACGATGGGCGCGCCGACCGCGTTGGCCCACTCGGTCCAGGAGCCGTCGTAGTTGCGCACACCGGGCACGCCCAGCAGATATGTCAGCACGAACCAGGTCAGCGCGGAGCGTTCGCCGACCCGCGAGTAGACCAGCGGCGCGACGCCGGTGACCACCGCGCCGTAGATGACATCGAGCTCGGCCCGCGGCCGGAAGCGGGCGTCCGCGCCGACCGAGGAGGTCCACGGAATATTGACCGCGGTGGGAATGTGGCCCGCGCGCAGCGCCTGTTCCTCGGGGCGATCGAGAACGACCAGCTCCCCGGTGTACTCGTCGAACCCGCGCGCATCGATGAGCGGGCCGCCGAAGTGCGCGAGCACGTCCTGACGGAACGCGCGGGCGGACTTGTCATCACGGTCGGCCACCGGATAATCGCCCAGCCCCGACGCGGGCACCTCGAAGGTGGTGTCGCGCGCCTCGGAGATCCAGGCGTCGCGGCCGCCGTCCAGCAGGCGCACGTCCTCGTGTCCGAAGAGGGAGAACACCCACAGGGTGGCGGCCGCGGTGCCGTTGGACTTGTCGCCGTAGATGACCACGGTGTCGTCGCGCTCGATGCCCTTGACCCGCATCAGGTCGGCGAAGGCCGCGCCGTCGACGACGTCACGGGTGCGGGGATCGATCAGCTCGGTGCGCCAGTCGATCTTGATGGCGCCGGGCACATGCCCGATGTCGTATAGCAATATGTCTTCGTTGGACTCGATGATCTTGAGTCCCGGCGTGCCGATGTTTGCCGATAGCCACTCTGTGGTTACTAGTCGGTGAGGATGTGCGTAGGAGCCGAATGAGTGATGCGGATCCGGAGCGACGGGCACGTTGTGGTCCTTCACGCGTGGTGGGTTAGGTATTGGCGGTTCGAATCTCGACACCGATCGTAGGCATGTGGCGGTTACGTAACTCGTTTCAGATCACGAATCGGATGATTGAGCGAATTAAGCGCAGCTTCATCCGATAAAGTCTCTCGAGAGGAGGGGTGAGCTATGTCCGATTCTTGGCCGCGACGGCGACTGCTTGCGATCCTACGTGGCGCCAGCGAGCCTCTCGACGCCCAGGAACTGGCGCGCGTCACCGGACAACATGTGACAACGGTGCGTTTTCATTTGGACGTCCTAACCCGGGAATCGCTGGTCCGCCAATTTCAGCAGCCGCCGCGCGGCCGCGGTCGCCCGCGCATCGGCTATACCGCTGTACAGCGATCGGTGGGTTATCAGGAATTGGCGCAGGTGCTCGCCGATCAGCTGGGCAGCGATCCGCGCCGCCGCTCCGAGGCCGCCATCGCGGCCGGGCGCGCCTGGGGCTCGAAACTGGAAGCGGCGGACCAGCCCGTCGAAACGCTGGAAGACGCCAAGGACCTCACCGTCACCCTGATGTCGGAGCTCGGCTTCGCCCCCGAACGCGACCAGGCCGGCGAGACCGAAGAGTCGGCCCTGATCCGCATGACCGCCTGCCCGCTACGCGAACTGGCCCGCACCCACTCCGAGGTGGTGTGCGGCGTGCACCTGGGACTCATGCGAGAAGTACTGGACCGCAACGGCGGCCGCGAGAGCGTGACCGTGCGCCTACACCCGTTCGTGGAACCCGAACTGTGTGTCGCCCGTCTGGAACTACTGCAGGGGCGCCCCGGCGAGGCCGGGCGCGAGGAGGGTCGGGCCGAGTCCGGCGAGCCTCGGCTAGCGCCCTCGACCGGCCGTATCGCACCACAACTGCGGACCGCCACCGAACCGCAGCTACGCGCGGCGACCGACCCACAGCTGCGCAATACCGACGCCTACTTCGGCCAGTAGCCGGCGCACGAGCGGCAGGCCGATACCGATCACACTCGACGGATCACCGTCGATCTTGTCCACGAACCAGCCGCCCAGGCCGTCCAGGGTGAAGGATCCGGCCACCTGCAGCGGCTCCCCCGTCGCGATGTACGCGTCGAGTTCATCGGGTTCGGGCTTGGCGAAATGCACCGTGGTGGAACTACAGTCGGCCGCCTCGGCGGTGACCTCACCGGCACGCAGCCGCAGCACGCAGTGCCCGGTGAGCAGATCGGCGCTCCGCCCGGCCATCTCGGCCCAGCGCGCGCGGGCGGCCTCGGGGGTCAGGGGTTTGCCCTGGAGTACGCCGTCCACGAGCAGCATCGAATCGCAGCCCACCACAACGGAATCGGCGAAGGTGGGATCGGCCGCCAGCTGACCGGCGATCTCACGCGCCTTGGCGCGGGCCAGTTCGATGACGACACGATCGGGTGCGGTATCCGCGGGCAGCGCCGCGGCCACCGCGTCCTCGTCCACATGGGACACCCGGACGACCGGCTCGACGCCTGCATTGCGCAGGACGCCGAGCCGGGCCGGAGATTGAGACGCTAGTACGAAGACGGTCACAGGCCGTCAGTCGCGCCGGTGCGACAGCGCCGGAAAAGCGTAGGGCGAGAAGGGCGAAGAGCCACGGTGCATCAGGGTCGGCACACCCCAGTTGTCGGCCGGGCCGGTCTCGGCCGGTGCGGCCGCGGCGCTCGCGGACGCGGCGGCGAACACGGTGAGCAGGGCGGCGAGCTCGAGGTCGGTCGGGTTGCCCTTCAGGACCCGGATGACCGGGTCGGTGCTCGACGGTGCGACCTCGGTGACGGCCGTGTCGACGGCGTCCGCCAGTTCATCGACGGTTGCTAGATCCAGTTCGGCGGCGCGCAGTACTTCTTCATCGGCCATGGTCGTCACAGCGCCAGTCCTCCTGTCCGTTCGCCGCAGGGTGTGCGGCGCGTTCGTGGCCCGTGTTTGTCCGGGCCGCAAACGGTATTCGTTACAACCCTCGACGGCGAGGGCCATTCCTGAACATCTTCGCTCGGATGAGGCGATCGTGCGCGGTACGAGACCTTTGTCCCATTCGACAGTGTGCGCCCCACACACCGCGCATATCGCATTATCAGAGCGGAATGTTGCCGTGCTTCTTCGGCGGCAGGGACACCATCTTGCGTTCCAGCAGCCGCAGCGCCGACACGATCTGGCCGCGGGTGTGCGAGGGCGGGATGACCGCGTCGACGTAGCCGCGCTCGGCCGCCACGTACGGGTTCACCAGGGTGTCCTCGTACTCGTTCTGCAGCTCCAGGCGCAGCGCGTCGACGTCGTTGCCCTCGGCGGCCGCGGTCTGCAGCTGCTTGCGGTAGACGAAACCGACGGCGCCCGAGGCGCCCATGACGGCGATCTGCGCGGTCGGCCACGCCAGGTTCACGTCGGCGCCCATGTGCTTGGAACCCATGACGTCGTAGGCGCCGCCGTAAGCCTTGCGGGTGATGATTGTGATCTTGCCCACAGTGGCCTCACCGTAGGCATAGAGCAGCTTGGCGCCGCGCCGGATGATGCCGTTGTACTCCTGGCCGGTGCCGGGCAGGAAGCCGGGCACGTCGACCAGGGTGATGATCGGGACGTTGAAGGCGTCACAGGTGCGCACGAAGCGCGCGGCCTTCTCCGAGGCGTCGATGTCGAGGCAGCCCGCGAACTGGGAGGGCTGGTTGGCGACGAAACCGACACTGCGGCCGTCGATCCGGGCGAAGCCGACGATCACGTTCATCGCGCGCTCGGCCTGGACCTCGAGGAACTCCTCGTCGTCCACCAGGCGCTTGATGACCTCGTGCATGTCGTAGGGCTGGTTCGGCGAGTCCGGGACGATGGTGTCCAGCTCGAGGTCGGCCTCGGTGAGGTTCTCCTCGATGGCGCCCGCGGCGGCGGTGGCCGGGAAGCGCGGGGCCTCGGCGCGGTTGTTGCTGGGCAGGTAGCTCAGCAGGTCGCGGACGTAGTCCAGGGCGTCCTGCTCGCCGGAGGCGACGTAGTGCGCCACACCGGACTTCACCATGTGGGTGTGGGCGCCGCCCAGCTCCTCCATGGTGACCTCTTCACCGGTGACGGTCTTGATGACGTCGGGACCGGTGACGAACATCTGCGAGGTCTGGTCGACCATGACCACGAAGTCGGTCAGCGCGGGCGAGTAGACGTGACCGCCGGCGGCCGGACCCATGATCAGCGAGATCTGCGGGATGACACCCGAGGCCTGGATGTTGCGGTGGAAGATCTCACCGTAGAGGCCCAGGGAGACGACGCCTTCCTGGATGCGCGCGCCGGCGCCCTCGTTGATGCCGATCAGCGGGCGGCCGGTCTTGAGCGCCAGGTCCATGACCTTGACGATCTTCTCGCCGTAGACCTCACCGAGGGAACCACCGAAGACGGTGACGTCCTGGGAGAAGATGCAGACGTCGCGGCCGTCGATGGTGCCGTAGCCGGTGACCACGCCGTCGCCCAGCGGACGCTGGTTCTCCAGACCGAAGTTCACGCTACGGTGGCGGGCCAGGGCGTCGAGTTCGACGAACGAGCCTTCGTCCAGCAGGGCGAGGATGCGCTCGCGCGCGGTCATCTTGCCCTTGGCGTGGACCTTGTCGACCGCGGCCTCACCCATCGGGTGCTTGGCCTCTTCCAGCCGATTGCGCAGGTCAGCCAGCTTGCCGGCGGTGGTGTGGATATCAGGGGCGCCCGCCGACCCCGGCGAAGGCTGCTGCTGGACACTCGTCATGACGGGGAGTGTAACCAGTACCAGACCCCCTTCGTAATCCAGACGGGGCTACTCGCGAGTACGGTTATTGGCTACCCGCCAGTAGAAAGCCGCAGGTAGAGCGCGCGATTCGAGCGCCGCACCGGCGCGACTCGAACGCTGTTCAATAGCAAATTCCCCCAGTCATCCCGGCCCGGTTTTGGCCGGGTCCACACACCGCGGGCCGGCGGGATTCCGGCCCGCGCACGCCCCGGAAAGCCGAGGGGCTCAACGCATGACGCCGGTGTGGCCGGTCGAGTATCTGCCCGGCTGGGGCCAGATGGTGAGACCGTGCGGGCCGCGGCCGACGGGGATGCGCGCGAGCAGCTTCCACTCGACGATGTCGATGGCGTAGACCTCGCCGTTGTTACGACCGGAGACCCAGAAGACGCGGCCGTCGGCGGAGAGATTTCCCATATCCGGACTGCCGCCGCCGGGGATCCGCCACTTGCTCGCCAGCTGTCCGGTCGCGAAGTCCAGGACCGCGATGCTGCCCTCCTTGCGATTGGTGATGAGCATCCGCTTGGAGTCGCGGGTGACATAGAGACCGTGGGTGCCCGCGCCGGTCGCGATGAAGCCGGTGTTGTCGAAGGTCTTGGCGTCGAAGACGTAGATGCCGTCGGCCATCATGTCGGCCACGTAGAAGGTGCGGCCGTCGGGTGCGAGCTTGACGTCCTGCGGCATGCCGGAGCGGCCGCCGGGCAGGTCGATCATGCGCAGCAGGCGCAGGCCCGCGATGTCGACCACGGCCAGACGCCCGCCGAATTCGCAGCTGACCAAGGCGGTGCGGCCGTCGGCGGTGAAGTCCATGTGGTTGACGCCCGGGCAGTCGGGGACCGCGATGTCGTGCAGCTTCTCCCAGCTGTGCGGGTCGTAGAAGTCCAGGGAGCGGTCGGCCTCGGCGACGACGAGGGCGTACTTGCCGTCCGGGGTGAAGTACATGTTGTACGGGTCGCGGACCGGGATGGGGTCGCCCGCCTCGCCGGTGCGGGGGTCGATGGGCAGCAGGCTGCCGCTGCCGATGGGGAGATCGTTGTTGGCGTAGAGCATCTGCATGTCGTAGGCGGGGACGACGTGCTGGGGTTCGCGGCCACCGGCCGGAAAGGTGTCGATGACCTGGAAGGTGTCCGGGTCGATGACGGTGATGGTGTTGGATTCGCTGTTGGGGACGTAGACGCGGGTGGGCTGATCGGCCACGGCGGGACTGAGTTCGCGGGTGGCCGCGTAGATGTCGTCGGGCGAGAGCGGCGGCGGCATGCCGGGTAGCAGGTCCGGCGCCACCGCCGCACCGGGCGGGGTGGCCGGAGGCGCGGAAGGGCGCGGCACGGTGACCGCACCACCGCTCGAGCAACCGGCCAGCATTGCGATGGAAATGACCAGACCCAGACATGCACGGCGCGCGATCACAGGGTGCACCGTGCCATGGCGGCATTACGGTGAGCTGACATGTCGTCGAATAGTAGGCGGCGACATGGAGGTTCGCGGCGCGATCACGGAGTGTCGCTCCGCGCCACGCGGTTCGGGCAAAGGCGACTATTCAGCAAACGGGGACAACTCGGACCCTGCCGGTCGGCTTGCGGCTCAGGCCAATACGCGTCCGAGGGCGTCCACGGCCTCGTCCAGCTCCGCCTCGGTTACCGTCAGCGGCGGCCGGAAACGAATGCCACGCTCGCCGGTGCCGAGGATCAGGACGTGCTCCTGCTCGCGCAGCCGGTTCACCACCTCGTTACGCAGCTCCGGGGTCGCCAGGGTGATGGCGCACATCAGGCCGCGGCCGCGCGGATCGATGACTTCCGCATGGGCCGTGGACAATTCGGTCAGCCGGGTGAGCAGGTACGGGCCCAGCTCCCGGGCTCGGCCCACCAGATCCTCGTGCTCCAACACCTCGAAAACCCGCCGGGCCCTGACCATGTCGGCCAGATTGCCGCCCCAGGTGGAGTTCAGGCGCGAGCTGACATGGAAGACATTGTCGGGCACCTCGTCCACCCGGCCGCCGGCCATGATGCCGCAGACCTGAGTCTTCTTGCCGAAGGCCACGACATCGGGCTCGAGGCCGAGCTGCTGGTAGGCCCACACGCTGCCGGTCATGCCGACACCGGTCTGCACCTCGTCGAGGATGAACAGCGCGTCGTGCTCGTGGCACAGCTGCTGCATCGCACGCAGGAACTCCGGGCGCAGATGCCGGTCGCCACCCTCTCCCTGAATCGGCTCGGCAATGAAACACGCTATGTCGTGGGGGTTTTCGTCGAAGGCGCGGCGCGCCTGGTCGAGCGCGTGCCGCTCGGCGGCCTCGATGTCGGGATGATCGGGTCCGACATACGGGGTGTCGATGCGGGGCCAGTCGAACTTGGGGAAGCGCGCGGTCTTGACCGGGTCGGTGTTGGTGAGCGAGAGCGTGTAGCCGGTGCGGCCGTGGAAGGCTCCGGTCAGGTGCAGCACCTTGGTGCCGAGTTCACCTGGGCGCCCGTGCATTTCGTTGTGGCGCGACTTCCAGTCGAAGGCGGTCTTGAGAGCGTTCTCGACGGCGGGGCCACCGCCGTCGATGAAGAACAGATGCGGCAGCCGCGGATCACCGAGCACGCGCACGAAAGTGTCCACGAAGCGCGCCATTTCGACGGTGTAGACGTCGGAGTTGCTGGGCTTGTTGAGCGCGGCCGCGCTGAGGCCGGCCAGAAAGGGCTTGTCACCCAGCAGGGCAGGGTGGTTCATGCCCAGCGTCGAGGACGCGAAGAAGCCGAACATGTCGAGGTACGCGGTGCCGTCGCGGGCGTCCACGAGCCGGCGGCCGCGGGACTCGCGCAGGTCCAGTACCAGGTCGAAGCCGTCGGCGAGAATGCTCCCGGCGAGGATCTCATGCACCCGGGCGGGGGTGACAAGGGTAGTTTCGGCGGCCGCCCCGAGCCGATCGAGTTCGAGGGTCACGCCACCCAGCGTAAATGAACTTTTACGGCTATGCCCGTAAGTTCCGGAATTATTACGCCCGTGACCGGCGCGAAACCTGAATGTCTGCGGCCGCCGCGGCCTTACTTGTCATAGAATGTCTGCAAAATGATGGTGCTTCTCGTCCGGACGTTGGCCGTCGCTCGGATCTCCTGCAGCAGCTGCTCCAAGTGCCTGGGCGAGGCCACCCGCACCATGAGCATGTAGCTCTCATCGCCGGCGACCGAGTGACACGCTTCGATACCCGGAATGTGCTGGAGCAGTGCGGGTGCGTCATCAGGTTGAGACGGGTCGAGAGGAGTTATCGCGACGAAAGCCGACAGCATCTGGCCCAGCGCCTCGGGATCGACATTCGCCGTGTAGCCGCGAATCACGCCCCGCGCCTCGAGCCGCCGCACCCGCGACTGCACCGCGGACACCGAAAGGTTGGCCTTCTCCGCCAGATTGGACAGAGTGGCGCGACCATCGGCAATCAGCTCACGGATCAGCAGTCGATCGATGTCGTCGAGTACAAGTTTCGCCGGTGTATCCGCCATCAGCGAAGGCTAACGCAGCGAACCGAACTCGGTGCCGGAACCCAACCTGGAGCATGTAATGAGTCACGCACTGTCAGACGGGGTGACCCGTGAGCTCCGTGAGCAGACGGAGAAGTTGCTGCAACGCCTCGGTGTCGAAACGCCCCAACCGGGCGAACTCTCGGCCCGCACCCCGATCACCGGCGACGAGCTGATCACCCTGCGCGCGAGCGATTCCGCCGCGGTCGAGGCCGCCATCGCCCGCGCCGAGACCGCCTTCCGGAGCTGGCGCACGATACCGGCGCCGCAGCGGGCCGCGGTGGTGCGGCGGCTGGCGGCGCTGCTCACCGTGCACCGGGACGAGCTGGGCGAACTGGTCACCGTGGAGGCGGGCAAGATCGGCGCGGAGGCGCGCGGCGAGGTCCAGGAGATGATCGATATCTGCGAGTTCGCCATCGGGCTGTCGCGGCAGCTGTACGGGCGGACCATGCCGTCGGAGCGGCCCGGGCACCGGCTCATGGAGACGTGGCACCCGCTCGGGGTGGTCGGGGTCATCTCGGCGTTCAACTTCCCGGTCGCGGTGTGGGCCTGGAATACCGCGGTCGCGCTGGTGTGCGGGGACACCGTGGTGTGGAAGCCGTCGGAGGCGACGCCGCTGACCGCGCTGGCCTGTCACACCCTGCTGCGTAGGGCGGCGCGGGAGGTGGGCGTGGATCCCGAAGTGCACCAGCTGATCCAGGGCCCGGCGGCGATCGGTGAGCAGCTCGTGGACGATCCGCGGGTGGCGCTGGTGAGCGCGACGGGGTCGGTGCGGATGGGGCAGCAGGTCGCGCCGCGGGTGGCGGCGCGGTTCGGTCGCTGCCTGCTGGAGCTGGGCGGCAACAACGCGGCGATCGTCACCCCCTCGGCGGATCTCGACCTGGCCACGCGGGGAATCGTTTTCGCGGCGGCGGGCACCGCGGGCCAGCGGTGCACGACGCTGCGGCGGCTGATCGTGCACGTGGATGTGGCCGGGCCGCTGCTGGATCGGATCTCGGCGGCGTATCGCCAACTGCGCGTGGGTAACCCGCTCGAGGAGGGCGTTCTCGTCGGGCCGCTCATCACCGAGCGGGCCTACGACGGCATGCGGGCGGCGCTGGAGCGCGCGCTGGCCGACGGCGGTGAATTGATCTGCGGTGGTGAGCGTATCGAGGGGCCGGGCGAGAACGCCTTCTATGTCCGGCCGGCCCTGGTGCGCATGCCCGCGCAGACCGAGGTGGTCCGGGAGGAGACCTTCGCGCCGATCCTCTACGCGCTCACCTACCACCGCCTGGACACCGCCATCGAGCTGCACAACGGTGTGCCGCAGGGACTTTCGTCATCGATCTTCACCCGGGACCAGCGCGAGGCGGAACGGTTCCTGGCCGCCGACGGGTCGGACTGCGGTATCGCCAATGTCAATATCGGCACCTCGGGGGCCGAGATCGGCGGCGCATTCGGCGGCGAGAAGCAGACGGGCGGTGGCCGGGAGTCCGGGTCGGACTCCTGGAAGGCGTACATGCGCCGGGCCACCAACACCATCAATTACTCTGCCGAATTGCCGCTGGCGCAAGGTATTCGGTTCGAATAACCACCCCTCGTCCTGCCAACCGGACCCGTCTACGCCTCGGGCCGGTCTTCCTCGGCGGCAATCGCGCGCACCTGTTCCTCGTACCGGGCCCGCACCTGCTCGTCGGCCGGGTGCAGCGCCCGGTCGCCGTTGAAGAGCCTGCGCACCAGGCGGACCGCGGGCTCGGGCGCGGCGGCCAGCGCGACGTCGATCGGGCCCAGGTAGTTCGGGACGGCGACCTCGGCGCGGCGGGTGCGCACGGTCCCGAGCACGGCCTCGGCCACGTCCTCCGGGTCGACGGTCGGCATGCCACCGCCCAGCGCCAGGCCCGAGGACAGGCGGGTGCGCACGGCCGACGGCATGACGCAGCTGACGCTGACGCCGTGCGGCGCGAACTCCAGACGCGTGGCGGCCGACAGGCCCACGGCGGCGAACTTGCTGGCGTTGTAGACGGCCAGGCCCGGGATCGGGATCTTGCCGGCCAGCGAGGCGACGTTCACCACGTGGCCGTGGCCACGTTCGATCATGCCGGGGACGACGGCGCGCATGCCGTGGATGAGGCCCCAGACATTGACGTCCATGGTGGTGTGGCCCACCGCATCCGGTTCGTCGAGGAAGGCGCCCGCGGGCATCACGCCCGCATTGTTGACCAGGATGTCGACCGGACCGAAGTCGGCGACGACCTTGTCCCACCGGGTCCGGTCGCGCACGTCGAGCTCGAAGGCCATGGCGTCCAGGGCGGCCGCGGCCGTCTGCGCGGCGGCGCTGTCCACATCGGCGATGGCGACCTGCGCACCCTTGCTCGCGAAGAGCTCCGCGGTGCACCGGCCGATGCCGCGGCCCGCGCCGGTGATCAGCACGCGAGCGCCGGTCAATTCGATGGCGGGATAGCCGTTTCCGAAGATGCTCATCTGAACTCTCCCTGTTCGACCTGGCGGCGGGTGCTGCCCAGGCTGTGTTCGAAGGTGTCGAGACGGCGGCGGCCGTCCATGAAGTTGGGGCCCATGACCGCGAGATCCCCGGCCGTGGCGTCGATGCGCAGCACCCGCACGCCGCTGGCGCGCAGCAGGGCGATCTCGGCATCGAGCTTCTCGCTCATGCGGTTTCGCAGCTGGCGCTCCAGGAAGTGGCCGGGGCCGGTGACCGGCAGGCCGCCGGTGGAGGCCATCGGGGCGATCACCACGACCTCGTCGAGGCCGGCCGGGATGAGCAGGTCGGCGGACGCGGTGGAGGCCGCGCCGCCGTCGATGAACCGGCGGCCCGCGATCGGGACGGCCGGGAACCAGCCGGGCACCGCCCACGAAGCGCGCAGGGCCGCACCGAGATTCGCGTCGGGTGCGGACGGGGAGCCGAAGGCCACCCGCTCGCCGCTGGCATTGTCCATGGCCACCAGCCAGGTCGCCGGGTGCTGGACCCAGTCCCGGCCGGGGTTCAGCCGCTCGGCCAGTCGCTGGAGCCAGGCCGGGTCGCCGCCCCCCTGCGGCAGCAACCCACTGCCCGCGGTGAGCAGGGCGTGACCGTTTCCGGGACGGGCCAGCAGTTCCCGGACCGCGCGGCCGGGCGCGCCCAGGCGCGGGCGCGGCAGCGGCGGGAATCGTCCGGGCTCCGAGCGCATGTGGTCGGTGAGGATCGGGTTGGTGGCGGTGCCGCGTTGCATGGCGACCAGGTCGTCGACCCCGGTGCCGCTGCCCAGCAGGGTCAGCGCCTCCGCGCCCGCCGAGGTGCCGATCATGACGTCGGCGGTGCGCGGGTCCCAGTCGAGCACGTCCTGTACCGCGGCCAGCGCGGCGACGATCCAGGCCATGCCGACCGTGCCGCCGCACCCGATGGCCAGGCCACGTCGCTGTGGCCCGTTCCTGTTACTCATGGTTTCGCAGACTAGCAGTTTTCACATACCGTCGGTATCCCAAATCCTGGAGTACATAGAATCGTGGCCATGGCACGACTGACCAGGATCGAGAGCCAGGCGCGCACCCGCGCGGACCTGCTCGCCACCGCGCGCGAGATGTTCCTGATGGACGGATATGCCAAGACCAGCCTGGAACGGGTCGCCGAGGAGGCGGGGTACTCCAAGGGCGCGGTCTACTCGAACTTCCGGACCAAATCCGCGCTCTGCCTCGAGGTGCTGGGGCTCATTCACGAGACCAAGTTCACCGAGCTGACCGACCTGCTCGCCGGCGAGGACGACCTGGAGGCGCGGATGGAACGCTTCCAGGGCTGGGCCGAGCGCACGCTCGGCGATGTCGGCTGGACCCTGCTGGAATTCGAGTTCGCCATCGTGGCCCGCGACGACGCGGATCTACAGGCCGCGCTGGTCTCCAGCCTGAGCATGATGCGCGGCGCGGTCGCGGTTCAGCTGCAGGCGCTGGCCGACTCCATGCACCTGACCCTGCCCATGTCGGCCGAGGACGCCGCGACCACGCTGCTGAGTCTCGGCCTGGGCCTTGGCATTCAACGCGCCGTGGACCCCGGGATCTCGGCCCGCCTGATCACCGACGCCGTGCGGGCCATGCTGGCCGCCGCGCAGCGCATTCCGCAGAGCTAGCTGGTCACGAGCGGAAGTGGAGCGTCCATTCGCCCCGATAATGCAGCCGGGTGACGGTGACGGGCGGAACATCGATGCGCCAGAAGGACTTTGCGGGCGCGTCGAGGGTGACCAGCAGCGCGGCCCGGATCACCGCGGGATGTGTGACGGCAATGGTGGGTTCGCCGTCGAGGGCGATATCGGCGAGCCATTCGCCGGTGCGCTCGATGACGTCGACCACCGCCTCGCCACCGTGACCGCGGAAGCCCGGGTCGGTGAGCCACAGATAGAGGTCTTCCTTGGGCACGGACATGAGTTCGCCACCGCGCCAGGCCCCGGCGTCGAGATCGCGTAGTCGATCGTCCTCGTCGCCCGTGAGCCCCATGAGGGTGGCGGTCTCGATGGTGCGGCGCTCGGGGGCGGTGATCACCCGGGCGGCGGTCAGGCGGCCGCAGGCGGAGACCGCGCGGCGGCCCGCTTCCGTGAGGGGTTCATCGACCGGGAATCGTGCTCTGCGCATCGCCTCGGTCATACCGTGACTGACCAGGTCGAGTCGGAGCACCTTCTGCACGGTCCGAAGCCTACGCGCGGGATCTGGAGGCGTATCGCGATGCCGCGTATGACCGGGTTGCCCCGGTAGGTTGGCGGAGTCTGTCGGTGCGCGGGTGCAGACTGGGGCAATGCATCGGTTCTCACCCGCCACCAGAGAGTGGTTCGACGGTGCGTTCGCCGCGCCGACGGCCGCGCAACTGGGGGCGTGGGAATCGATCGCGGCGGGGCAGCACACGCTGGTGATCGCGCCCACCGGGTCGGGCAAGACGCTGTCGGCGTTCCTGTGGGCCATCGACCAGCTGGCCACCCGGGAACCGCCCGAGGGGCCGCGCAAGACGTCGGTGCTCTATATCTCTCCGCTCAAGGCGCTGGCCGTGGATGTGGAGCGGAATCTGCGGGCGCCGCTGGTCGGGATCACGCAGACGGCCAAGCGTTTGGGCGTGGCAGCACCGGATATTCGCGTGGGGGTGCGTTCCGGTGACACCAGCGCCGCGGATCGGCGCACCATGCAGCGCACCCCGCCGGACATTCTGATCACCACACCGGAATCACTGTTCCTCATGCTGACCTCGGCGGCGCGGGAGACGCTCAGCGGGGTGCACACGGTGATCGTGGACGAGGTGCACGCCATCGCGGGCTCGAAACGCGGTGCGCACCTGGCGCTTTCACTGGCGCGACTGGACCTGCTCCGCTCCGCCTCCCCGCGCTTCGACCGCCCGGCACAGCGGATCGGGCTGTCGGCGACGGTGCGGCCGCCGGAGGAGGTGGGGCGGTTCCTGGTCGGGAGCGCGCCCATCACCATTGTCGCGCCGCCCGCACCCAAGACCTTCGACCTGTCGGTGCGGGTGCCGGTGCCCGATATGACCGAACCCGATGCGGGCGCCGAGGATTCGGATCAACCGGGCTCGATCTGGCCGCACGTGGACGAGGCCATCGTGGATCTGGTGCTCGAGCACCGGTCGTCGATCGTGTTCGCGAATTCGCGGCGGCTGTCCGAGCGGCTCACGGCCCGCCTGAACGAGGCGTACGCGGCGCGCATCGGCGAGGCGGTGGACACCGAGCACGCGCCGCCCGCCCAACTGGGCGCGTCCACGGAGGTGATCCACGGCGCCACAACGCTTCTCGCGCGCGCCCATCACGGGTCGGTGAGCAAGGAGCAGCGGGCGCTCATCGAAGACGACCTCAAGAGTGGGCGACTGCGCTGCGTGGTCGCCACCAGCAGCCTCGAACTCGGCATCGACATGGGTGCGGTCGAGTTGGTGGTGCAGGTGGAGGCGCCGCCGTCGGTGGCCTCCGGGTTGCAGCGGGTGGGCCGGGCCGGGCACCAGGTGGGTGAGATCTCGCGGGGCGTGATCTTCCCCAAGCACCGCACCGATGTCATCCACTGCGCGGTCGCGTCCCTGCGCATGACGGCGGGGCAGATCGAGCAACTCCAGGTCCCCGCCCACCCGCTCGACATCCTCGCCCAGCAGACCGTGGCGGCCTGCGCCCTGGAGCCGATCGACGCCGACGCCTGGTTCGACACCGTCCGCGGCACGGGAAGCTATGCGGCGCTGCCCCGTTCGGCCTACGAGTCGGTCCTGGACCTGCTGGCGGGACGCTACCCCTCCGACGAGTTCGCCGAACTCCGGCCACGCATCGTCTGGGACCGCGACGCGGGCACCCTGACCGGCCGCCCCGGCGCGCAACGGCTGGCGGTGACCTCGGGCGGGGCGATTCCGGACCGCGGCCTGTTCCCGGTGTTCATGGTCGGCGAAAAAGCGTCCCGCGTCGGCGAACTCGACGAGGAGATGGTCTACGAGTCGCGGGTGGGCGATGTCTTCGCCCTGGGTGCGACGAGCTGGCGGATCGAGGAGATCACCTTCGATCGAGTGCTGGTGACACCCGCCTTCGGGCTCCCCGGCCGGCTTCCTTTCTGGCACGGCGATTCCCTGGGCCGTCCCGCCGAATTGGGTGCGGCGCTGGGTGAATTCGTACGCCTCGCCGGACAGGCCGTCGAACAGCACCGCGCGGCCGGCCGAGGCACGGCCGAGCCCCCGGCGGCCGGACCGAAGGCGACCGGGAAGTCCAAGGGGCGGGCCCCCGTCGAATTGGCACAGGCCCTGGCCGAATTCGCCGCGGGTCACGATCCCGAAGCCAAGGGGGCGGACTCCCCGAAAGCCGCTGCTTCGACAACACGCGCCTCGAAAATCGCCGGGCGCAAGTCCACGCCGGAATCCGAACTCGAGCGGGTCTCCCGGACAGCGGGCCTGGACGAGAACGCGACCGTGAATCTGGTGGCGCTGCTCGCCGAACAGCGGGAGGCCACCGGGCAGCTGCCGACGGACAAGACGCTGGTGGTGGAGCGGTTCCGGGACGAACTGGGCGACTGGCGGGTGGTGTTGCACTCGCCGTACGGGCTGCCCGTGCACGCGCCGTGGGCGCTGGCGGTCGCGGCCCGCCTGCGGGAGCGGTTCGGGGTGGATGCCGCGCCGACCCCGTCGGACGACGGGATCGTGGTGCGCCTGCCGGACACCACCGATGATCCGCCGGGGGCCGAGCTGTTCGTGTTCGAGACCGATGAGATCGATGATCTGGTGACCGAACAGGTCGGCGGCTCCGCGCTTTTCGCGTCGCGATTCCGGGAGTGCGCGGCACGAGCGCTGCTGCTGCCGCGCCGGGATCCGGGCAAACGCGCGCCGCTGTGGCAGCAGCGGCAGCGGGCGGCGCAGCTGCTGGACGTGGCGCGCAAGTTCCCCGAGTTCCCGATCCTGCTGGAGACCGTGCGGGAGTGCCTCCAGGACGTCTACGACCTGCCCTCGCTGCGGGACCTGCTGGGCCGGGTGGCGCGGCGGCAGATCCGGCTGGTCGAGGTGGAGACGGCCGCGCCGTCGCCGTTCGCGAATTCCCTGCTGTTCGACTACATCGGGCAGTTCATGTACGAGGGCGACAGCCCGCTGGCGGAGCGGCGGGCGGCGGCGCTGTCGCTCGATTCCAGCCTGCTGGCCGAGCTGCTGGGCCGGGTCGAGCTGCGGGAGCTGCTGGATGCCAGGGTGCTGGAGCAGACCGAACGGGAATTGCAGCGGCTCACGCCCGAGCGGCAGGCGCGGGATCTGGAGGGGCTGGCCGATCTGCTGCGGCTGCTGGGCCCGCTGACTGCCGCGGAGGCGGCCGAGCGCTGCGTGGCGGAGCCGCGGGAGTGGTTCGCTGAGCTGGTGAAATCGCGCCGGGCGCTGGAGGTTTCCTTCGCGGGGTCGCAGTGGTGGGTGGCCATCGAGGACGCCTCGCGGCTGCGCGACGCGCTCGGCGTGCCGTTGCCCATCGGGGTCCCGGCGGCCTTCATCGAGCCGGTCGCCGATCCGCTGGGCGATCTGATCGGCCGCTACGCGCGCACGCACGGGCCGTTCACCCTGACGCAGGCAGCGCATCGTTTCGGGCTGGGCCCGGCCGTGGCGGCCACCGCGCTGCACCGCCTCGGGCTCGAGAAGCGGGTGGTGGAGGGCGAGTTCACGCCCGGTGCGGCGGGCGCGGAGTGGTGTGACAGCGAGGTGCTGCGCCGCCTGCGCCGGCGCTCGCTGGCCGCCGCCCGCAAGGAGGTGGAACCGGTGGCGACCGCCGCGCTGGGCCGCTTCCTGCCGTCCTGGCAGCATGTCGGCTCCGGGGAGCTGCGCGGCGTGGACGGCGTCGCCGCGGTGGTGGAACAGCTTGCGGGCGTGCCGATTCCGGCCTCGGCGTGGGAATCGCTGATCCTGCCGCTGCGGGTGCGCGACTACTCCCCCGCCATGCTGGACGAGCTGATGGCCACCGGCGAGGTGATCTGGTCGGGGCACGGGTCGATCACCGCCAAGGACGGCTGGATCGCCCTGCATCCGGCCGAACAGGCGGGACTGACGCTGCCGCCGCCCGATGACATCGATCTCACCGAGCGGCACATCGGGCTGCTGACGACTCTGGGGGCCACCGTGATCGGCGGCACCGTCGCCACGGGCGCGGGCTCCGCCGACACCGCCGCCCCCAGAGACATCGCGAGCGCTGGAAACACTGCGGGCTCCGGTCACACCGCAGGCTCCGGTCACACCGCGAGCGCCGATGGCGAGGGCTCTGGGCCGGTCGGCATTGCGCTGCCGAAGGGCGAGTATCAGGTCGTGGCGGGTAATACCGGCGGTGCGTACTTTTTCCGGCAGCTGCTCGAAAGCGCCGGTTCCGACGACGAGGCCACCGTGACGACCGCACTGTGGGATCTGGTGTGGGCCGGGCACATCGGCGGCGACACCTTCGCGCCCGTGCGCGCCCTGCTGGCGGGCACCACCCGCACCACCACCGCGCACCGGACGCCGCGCCGCGCCCCGCGCGGGCGAATGTACCTGCCGCGCACCGGAATGCCCGCCCGCACCGCCTCGCCACAGGTGTCGGGCCGCTGGTCACTGCTGCCGGAACGGGTGGCCGACACCACGATTCGCGCTCACGCCACCGCCGATGTACTGCTGGAGCGGTACGGCGTGCTGACTCGCGGCTCGGTGCAGAGCGAAGGCGTGCCGGGCGGGTTCGCACTCATGTACCGGGTGCTCACCGAGTTCGAGGATCGCGGCCGCTGCCGGCGCGGATACTTCGTGGATTCGCTGGGCGGCGCGCAATTCTCGACCACCGACGTGGTGGACCGCCTGCGCTCCTTCGACACCGATCGCACCCGCACGGCGGGCGACGGCTTCTCACCCGGGCCGGTCGGGATCGCGGTGGCCTTGGCGGCCTGCGATCCGGCGAATCCGTACGGCGCGGCGCTCCCCTGGCCCAAGGCGGCGGCCGAGGGGGCGGGACACCGTCCCGGCCGCAAGGCGGGTGCGCTGGTGGTCCTGGTCGACGGCGAACTCGCGCTGTATCTGGAGCGCGGCGGCAAGACCCTGCTCACCTTCACCGAGGACCCGGCGGTGCGCACGGCCGCGGCCACCGCCCTGGCCGCCCTGGTCCACGACCGCCGGGTGGACTCCCTGGTCATCGACCGGGTGAACGGGGAATCGGTGCACGGCAACACCTTCGCCGGCTTCCTCACCGAGGCCGGTTTCGCGACGACCCCGAAGGGCTTCCGGCTACGGAGCCGCCCGTGAGCCCGCATGCCTGAGGGCGACGCGGTCTTTCTCACCGCCAACCGGCTCCGAAAAGCCCTGGCGGGCAAGGTGCTGACCCGCAGCGATTTCCGGGTGCCCAGATACGCGACCCTCGACCTGAGGGGCCGGGAGATCGAGAGCGTCGGAACCTACGGCAAGCACCTGTTCGTCCGCACCCCGGACCTGAGCATCCACACCCATCTCGAGATGGAAGGCCAGTGGCGGGTCTATGCGCCCGGACAGCGGTGGACCAGACCGGGTTTCACCGCGCGCCTGATCCTGGCCACCGCGGACGCCGAAGCCGTCGGTTTCTCCCTCGGCCTGGTCGAGGTGCTGCGCCGCCCCGACGAACACACCGCGACCGACCATCTCGGCCCCGATCTGCTGGGCCCGGACTGGGATCCCGCCGAGGCGGTCCGCCGCCTGTCCGGCGACCCCGGCCGCCCCATCGGCCTGGCCCTGCTCGATCAGACCAACCTCGCCGGGATCGGCAATATCTACCGCAGCGAAATCTGTTTCCTCCGCCGCGTCCATCCCGCCACCCCGGTCGGCGAGATCGAAGACCTGCCAGCCCTGGTCGACGAGGCCCACCGTGTCCTGGTCCAGGCCGCCCACGAACCACCGTGGCGCGCACAGGCATACGGCCGCCAGCACCGACCCTGCCCCCGCTGCGGCACGGCCCTGGTCGTCCATCTGCTCGGCGACGATGCGAACGCCACCCGCGCCGAACGCGGCATCTACTTCTGTCCCCGCTGCCAGCCGCCCCACCGCTGACCGCTCTCACCGGCCGGGTTGTGGCCCGGTATTTCACGCGACAGACACAATTGTCGCTGCCGAAATGCGTTCCCGGGCCCGGTTTCCGGGCCTAGGGTTGCGGGCATGAAAATCGCAATCCTGGGCACGGGGGCGGTCGGGCGGACGGTGTCGGCGCGGTTGGTGGAACTGGGACATGACGTGGTGATCGGGACCCGGGATGTCCAGGCCACGCAGGCGCGGGAGGAGGAGCCGTTTCCGGCGCCGCTGGCCACCGCGGCAGCGGCGGCGGCCGGGGCGGAATTGATCATCAACGCGACGGCGGGGCAGGCCAGTGTGGCCGCGCTGTCGGGCGCGGGGGCGGCGCAGCTGGCGGGAAAGGTGGTGGTGGACATCTCGAATCCGCTGGACTTCTCGCTGGGATTTCCGCCGTTTCTCGCGATCTGCAACACCGATTCGGTCGGAGAGCAGGTGCAGCGGGCGTTTCCCGAGGCGCGGGTGGTGAAGACGCTCAATACCGTCACCGCCGAGGTGATGGTGCATCCGGAGCGGGTGGCGGGCGGCGACCACACGATCTTCGTCTCCGGTGACGACGCCGAGGCCAAGGAGACCGTGAGCGGCCTGCTGCGCGAGTTCGGCTGGCGCGACATCATCGACCTGGGCGATATCACCACCGCCCGCGGCACCGAGATGATGCTGCCGCTGTGGGTGCGGCTCATGGGTGCACTGGGCACCACGGAGTTCAACTATAAATTGGTGCGCTGAGCGTCCAGCACTTCCCGGCGTGCCTCCGGGGCCACCAGGCGCAGCGCGTCGGCGGAGGCGTCGTCGGGCTGGGTCTGGGAGTCGATCTCGGCCCGGACCCGGGCGGTGTAGATCGCCACCTCCCGCTCGATATCGGCCTCCGACCAGCCCAGTACCGGGGCCACCAGCCGCGCCACCTCGTCGGCGGAATCGACACCGCGGTGGGCGTATTCGATGGAGATGCGGGTGCGCCGGGCCATGATGTCGTCGAGGTGCAGGGCGGCCTCGGCGACGGCCGCGTAGACGGCCTCCACCCGCAGGTAGCCGGGTGAGTCCGTGATCGGTTGCAGCAGATCGGGTTTGCCGTCGGCGAGGCCGAGTACCTCGTCGATGAGGGAGCCGTAGCGGTTGAGCAGGTGCTGGATCCGGTACGGGTGGACGCCGTACTTCTCGGCCAGGTGCGGGGTCTGATTCATCAGCGCGTGATAGCCGTCCGCGCCCAGCAGCGGCACCTTCTCGGTGATGGTGGGCGGCACCCGCTGCGGAATGTACTGTGCCGCTTCGTCGACCGCGTCGTAGGCCATGACCCGGTAGGTGGTGTACTTGCCGCCGGCGATGGCGACCAGGCCGGGGGCGATGCGGGCCACCGCGTGTTCGCGGGACAGCTTGGAGGTCTGGTCGCTCTCCCCCGCCAGCAGCGGCCGCAGACCCGCGTAGACGCCGGTGATATCGGCCGGGGTGAGCGGGGTGACCAGCACCTTGTTGACTTGCTCGAGCAGGTAGTCGATGTCGGATTTGGTGGCGGCCGGGTGCGCGAGGTCGAGGTTCCAGTCGGTGTCGGTGGTGCCGATGATCCAGTGGTCGGTGTTCCAGGCGATGACGAAGAGCACGGACTTCTCGGTGCGCAGGATGAGCGAGGTATCGCTGGCGATCCGGTCGCGCGGCACCACGATGTGCACGCCCTTGGACGCGCGCACATGGAATCGGCCGCGTTGCTGTGCGAGCGACTGGATCTCGTCGGTCCACACGCCGGTGGCATTGATGACGACATTGCCGCGCACCTCGTTGGTGCGGCCGTCCTCGGTGTCGCGCACCTTGATGCCGACCACCCGGTCCGCCTCCTTGAGGAAGCCGGCCACCTGCGTGGAGGTGCGGATGACCGCGCCGTAGTGGGCGGCGGTGCGGGCCACGGTCATGGTGTGGCGGGCGTCGTCGACGACGGTGTCGTAGTAGTTCACCCCGCCGGTGAGGGCGTCGCGCTTCAGGCCGGGGGCCTGCCGCAGTGCGGCCGAGCGGGTCAGATGATGCTGTCCGGGAACGGATTTCGCGCCGCCCATGGTGTCGTAGAGCACCAGGCCGGCGGTCACGTAGGGACGCTCCCAGCCGAGGTGGGTGAGCGGGTAGAGGAATTTCAGCGGCTTCACCAGGTGCGGCGCCAGCGTGGACAGCGCCAGCTCGCGCTCCCTGAGAGCCTCACGGACCAGCCCGAATTCCATCATCTCCAGGTAGCGCAGACCGCCGTGGAACATCTTGGAGGAACGGCTGGAGGTACCGGAGGCCAGGTCGCGGGCCTCGACCAGGGCGACCTCCAGGCCCCGGGTGGCGGCGTCCAGCGCGATTCCGGCGCCGACCACGCCGCCGCCGATGACGATGACATCGAAGGTGTCCTTGCCGAGCCGCCCCCAGGCAGCCTCACGCTGCTCGGGGCCGAGGAACTGCGATCGCGATTGATTCGTCATGCGAGTCTCCTCCGGGCTAATTTTCGGCTACCCAGCGCTACCGTAGCCCACAGTAATAGGTCCGGTCGGTTAGCCTCGATCGATGCGTCGCTATGTGGCCGCCATCGATCAGGGCACGACGTCGAGTCGGTGCATCGTCTTCGATCATCAGGGCCGAATCGCCGGAGTCGCTCAGCGGGAACACGAACAGATCTTCCCGCGACCCGGATGGGTCGAACATGATCCCGAATCCATTTGGCGCAACACCGAATCGGTGATCGCCGAGGCATTGCGGAGTTGCGGCATCGACGCCGCGGAGGTGGCGGCCGCCGGTGTCACCAATCAGCGTGAGACCACCGTGGTCTGGGAACGCGCCACCGGCAAGCCCATCCACAACGCCATCGTCTGGCAGGACACCCGCACCGCCGATCTCACCGCGGAACTCGCCGGCGACCAGGGCCCCAACCGCTATGCCGACCGCACCGGCCTGCCGCTGTCCACCTATTTCGCCGGGCCGAAACTGCGCTGGATCCTCGACGCCGTGCCGGGCGCGCGGCAGCGCGCCGAGTCCGGAGAACTGTGCTTCGGCACCATGGACAGCTGGATCCTGTGGAACCTGACCGGCCTGCACATCACCGACGTCACCAATGCGTCGCGAACCATGCTGATGGATCTGCGCACGCTGCAATGGGATCCGCGGATCTGCGCCGAATTCGGCGTGCCCATGGCCATGCTGCCCGAAATCCGCAGCAGCTCAGAGGTTTACGCGCCGATCACCACCGGCGCCCTGACCGGCGTCCCGGTGGCCGGCATCCTCGGCGACCAGCAGGCCGCCACCTTCGGCCAGGCCTGCCTGTCCCCCGGCGACACCAAGAACACCTACGGCACCGGCAACTTCATGCTCATGAACACCGGCACCACCCCGGTCTTCAGCGAGCACGGGCTGCTCACCACCGTCTGCTATCGGCTCGGTGATCAGCCCGCGGTCTACGCCCTGGAGGGCTCGATCGCGGTCACCGGCTCGCTGGTGCAGTGGCTGCGCGACAATCTGGGCATCATCTCCGCCGCCGAGGAGATCGAACCGCTGGCCCGCACGGTCGCCGACAATGGCGGAGCGTACGTGGTTCCCGCCTTCTCCGGCCTGTTCGCCCCGCGCTGGCGGCCCGACGCGCGCGGCGTGGTGGCGGGCCTGACCCGCTTCGTCACCAAGGGCCACCTGGCCCGAGCCGTGCTGGAGGCCACCGCTTTCCAGACCCGTGAGGTCATCGACGCCATGCGCGCCGATGCCGACGCGCAGCGGCTGGATGTCGAGAAGGTCACCCTCAAGGTGGACGGCGGCATGGTGGTCAACGAACTGCTCATGCAGTTCCAGTCCGACATCCTCGACGCCACCGTGGTCCGGCCGGTCGTCACCGAGACCACCGCCCTGGGCGCCGCCTACGCGGCCGGTCTCGCGGTGGGCTACTGGTCCTCCACCGACGACATCCGCGCCAACTGGGCCGAGGACAAACGCTGGACCCCGGCCATGCCGGCCGCCGACCGCGACCACCTCATGGGCGAGTGGAACAAGGCGGTGGAACGCACCTACGACTGGGTGTGAGCACTACGCGGACGCGTGCGCCTTGGCCAGCCGGTCGACGGCTTCCGCGAGCGTCGCCTCGTCGGAGGTGGTGAAGCACAGCCGCATCGAGTGGGTGTAGTCCGTGGAGACGGCGAAGGCATTGCCGGGGACGTACGCGACGCCCGCGTCGAGCGCCCGGGACAGCAGAGCGGTGGTGTCGGTGCCGTCGGTGAAGTCGACCCACACGAACATGCCGCCGGCGGCGTCGGTGCTGGAGACGCGGTCACCGAAGCGGCCGCGCACGGCGTCGACGAGGGCCTTGGCGCGGGTGCCGTAGACCTGGCGGACCGAATCCACGTGGCCGGCAAGCCATTCGGTGTCGGCGAGCAGGTCCGCGGTGATCTGCTGGGTCAGCGCCGATCCGCACAGGTCCGCGCCCTGCTTGAGCAGCTCCACGGCGCGGCACACCGGGGTGGGGGCGATCATCCAGCCCGCGCGCAGTGTGGGGGCGAGGATCTTCGAGGCGCTGGAGAGGCGGATCACGTTGGGCGAGTATGTCGCCACCGGCGCGGGTGAGGGCCGGTCGAACCAGAGCTCACCGTACGGGTCGTCCTCGATGATCCAGAAGCCGTACTGCTCGGCCAGATTCGCCAGCTCGCGGCGGCGCTCGGGGCTCAGGGTGACCCCGCCCGGATTGTGGAAGTTGCTGACCGTGTGGACCACGGCCGGGCGCTCGCCCGCCGCCAGCAGCTCACGCAGGGCGTCCAGGCGCATGCCCTCGGAGTCCAGGGGCACGGCCACGATGCGCGCCCCGGCGGCCCGGAAGACCTGCAGGGCACCGACATACGCGGGATCCTCCACCACGACCAGCGCGCCCGGGTCCAGCAGCACCTCCGACAGCAGCGAGAGCGCCTGCTGCGAGCCGTGGGTGACGAAGATCTCCTCGACCGGGACCGCGCGGCCCAGCCGGCCGGATTCGCGGACCGCCAGCACCTCGCGCAGCGGGCCCCAGCCCGGGGACTCGGTGTACTGGAGCCGCGAGCGGTCGGACAGCGCCGCGTCGGCGGCTACCGCGATGCGGTCGCGGGGCATGAGTTCGGCGTCCGGCAAACCTCCGGCCAGGCTGATGATGTCCGCGCGCGAGGTGAGCTTGAGCAGGTCACGAATCGCCGAGCTCTGCAGGCCGTCGAGACGCCGCGCGAGGGGCGGGAAGGTCGCGGACATGGAAACACCTCCGAAGGCGATGCCGGGGTATGCGAAATTCCACCATGTCACACGCCTACCAGGATATGAAATCCCATTCCCGAATCATGGGACGATAGGTCCACTTCGGCGCCGGTGGACCGGCCCGGCTTCCACAAGACGCCCAGGTCCGGCTACTCGATCGACATGATCAGGTGTTTACCGTCACGCACCGTGGTCATGATGTGCTCGGTGTAGACATCGGTGGTGCCGTCCGCGTGATGCTCGGTGATGTCCACGTCGTAGGACTCCGGGGCGACCTCGACGATCTTCAGGCAGTAGGTGGTGCCCGGCTTGAGCAGATCGATGCCCTTGTGCTGGATGACGTCGGCCGGCTGGACCGTCGTCGCCTCCGGCACCACGAACGTGCGCGCCTTCGCGCCGTTGCGGTCCACGTAGAAGGCGTGCTCGAAGCCGAGAATCGCGTCGACACCGCTGCCGGTGCCGCCCACGCCGTTGCCGATGGTCAGCTTGCCGTCCTGCTTGGCCGGGCAGCTCAGCGCGGCGTCGGTCGCGGTGGGCGCGGCCGCGCCGGTGGTGGTGGCCCCGCCGGCCGCCGTGTCGTCCTTGCCGCGGGTGACCGCGAAGACCGCGGCGCCTGCCACCGCCAGCACCAGCACCGCCGCGCCCGCGATCAGGCCGATCCGGCGCCACGGCGGGCCCTCGGACTCCGGTTTGCGTTCCGGCGCAGGGGCTTTCGGCGCCAGCGCCTTGGCGATCGGATCGTCCGCCCAGGACAGCGATTCCCCTTGGGCCGCAGCCGATTCCGATGGCGGCGCGGGCGGGAAGCCGCTGGGCGCGGAGCGCCACCAGGAATCCGCGGGCCCGTCCGGCTCGGCGGTCTCGTCACCGCCCGCCGAATTCCGTTCGGCGGCAGCCGGATCAGGATCAGCGGCGCGGGGCGTCGCCGCGTCCGCGGCTGCCGATTGCGACCCGCCAGGCGGGATTCTCACGGTCTGTTCGATATCGGCGGTACTCGCGGGCCGCCCGGCGCCGTCCACGGCCGGATACTGGCCCGTGGACATGCCGGTGACGGGCGGGTACTGACCGGTGACCGGCTGCCACGCGTCGGGCGCGTGAAACTGCGGCGGCGCACCCGCGGGCCGCCAGGACAGATCGGGACTCTGCGGAGCGGGCGCGGGACTCCAGCCCGGGACGACGGCGGTGGGCGCGGGACCGAAGTCGTTCAGCGAGGGGCCGAAATCATTGAGCGACGGCCCGAAATCATTGAGCGAGGGCCCAAAGTCATTGAGCGAGGGCCCGAACCCGGAATCCGGCGGACCGGCCGGTTCCGGCTGCTCGCCCTCGGATACCTGACGGTCGGCGGATTCGTCCTTGCCCGAAGCCATCACCCGTCCTTTCGCCACAGACGCGTGGGGCGGTCGCTCCCGACCGCCCCACGCGACATCACTGCTCCCGCCGGCACCGTATCCGGTCCCTGACGGACCTGTCAGTACTGAACCGAACCGCCCACCTGCGCGGTCACTCCGACGACGTCGACCGATTGCGACGGCCGATCACCCTCGGGGAGCTTACCAATCTGGGCCGCGGCCTCCAGGACCGTAGCGCCGCCCGGCAGCAGGCGGATGAAGTTCTCGGCATCGGCCTTGGCCGCATTGGCCGCGGCCGTGTCGAGCACGAACTCCAACTTCTGGTCGTTGTCGGGACCATTGCCCGCGAACGCGGTCACCTTGATCTGGTTGACCTTGGTGAAGTCCAGCGACATGCCGGCCTCACCGATGCCGCCCGGCGTGGTGTAACCGATGGTGCCGACGTAACCGTCCAGGTTGCTGAAGTGGTGGGTGTTGGCGGCCCAGCCCGGCAGCACCGCGCCGCCGTCGAGGTTGACGCCGAGCTCGGTGTGCGGACCGGTCATCTCGACCACCGGCGCGGCCGGGGCGGTGTCCACCGCGGGCGACTGCCAGTGCGGCTGCTGCTGCGGGGTGACGGTCGGCTGGCCGGTCATGGTGTCCACGGCCGGGTCCTGGTTCGGGGTGGTGACGGCCGGCTGCGCGTTCTGGTCGTTCGGCTTCACCGGCTGGGCGCCCTGCTGACCGGGCTGGGTCTGCTGGCCCGGCTGGTTCGGCTGCGGGGTGGTGACCGCGGGCTGGGCCTGGGTCGACTGACCCGGCACCGGCAGCGGCGCCACGCGCGGCACGGTCACACCCGGCTGCGAGGGCCGCAGCGACTTGGGCTGCGCGGGCTGCGGGTCGGTACCGGCCGGCTGCACGTTCGGATCGCTCTTGGGCGCGTTGGCGTCCGGCTTCGGGGTGCCATCGGGCTGGGTGGCGCCCTGCGGCTGACCCGAATCCGGCTTGGCCGCACCGTTGTCCGGTGCCGGGGTGTTCGGCGTGGTCGGGGTGGTGACGCCCGGCTGGCTCTGCTGCGGCTTGGTGGTGCCCGGCTGCACGTTCTCCGGCTTGGGCGCGGGCGCGACCTGCGCCTTCGCGTCCGGGGCCGGCGATTCGGTGGGCGGCTGGGTGCCGTCGGGCTGCTGCTGATCGGCCGGGACCGCGCCCGGGTCGGCGGGGGCGGCGTTGGCGGGCGCGGACAGCAGCGACACCACCGCGGCCGCACCGGCCAGCGTCAGGGAGGTGCTCGCCTTGATCCGACTCGGCTTGCGGTGCTTCACGTTTCGCTCAATTCCTTCGTCCCTCGGCGGCACGATCGCTCCGGGCATCGATGCGCCTCGCAGCGGAGGGGAATTGAGAACCCCCCGTTTACGTAACGCTCGCGACCGCCCTGCCGATCGCTTCCGCCGCGAACTTAATCACAAGGGAGACAAGGCAGCAAGACGGGCCGGTAACAAAGGGGGCCGAAACGTGTTGCGGCTAGTCCAGATCGTCGTGCCGCATGAGCTGACGCGCGGCCTCGGTGACCGATCCGGTGAGCGACGGATACACCGAAAACGTCTGCGCCAGATCATTCACCGTGAGGTTGTTCTGCACCGCCAGCGCGATCGGCAAGATCAGTTCGGAGGCGATAGGGGCCACGACGACACCACCGATCACCACGCCGGTGGCGGGGCGGCAGAAGATCTTCACGAAACCCCGTCGCAGGCCCGACATCTTGGCGCGCGGGTTGGTGTTCAGGGGCAGCATGACCGTGCGGGCCGGGACCTCGCCATTGTCGATGGCGGTCTGCGAGACGCCGACGGTCGCGATCTCCGGGCGTGTGAACACGGCGGAGGCAACGGTCTTCAGGCGAATCGGCTGCACGCCCTCACCCAGCGCGTGGTACATGGCGATGCGGCCCTGCATCGCGGCCACCGAGGCCAGCGGCAGCAGGCCGGTGCAGTCGCCGGCCGCGTAGACGCCGGGCGCGGTGGTCCGCGAAACCCGGTCCACCCGCAGGAATCCGCCCTTGTCCAGCTCGATCCCGAGCCGTTCCAGGCCCAGCCCGGTGGTGTTCGGAATGGAACCGACGGTCATCAGCGCGTGGGTGCCGCTGATATTGCGGCCGTCGGACAGCTTCACCACGATGCCCTCGGCGGTGCGCTCCACCGCGTCGGCGCGGGCGTGCTTGACCAGCTCCACACCGCGCTCGGCCAGTGCATCCTCGAGCACCAGCGCGGCGTCGGCGTCCTCGCCGGGCAGCACGCGGTCGCGGCTCGAGACGAGTTTCACCTGCACGCCCATCTCGGTATAGGCGGAGACGAATTCGGCGCCGGTCACACCGGAACCGACGACTACCAGGGTCTCGGGCAGCTCCTTGAGGTCGTAGAGCTGACGCCAGTTCAGGATTCGCTCACCGTCGGGTTCCGCGCCGGGCAGCACGCGCGGGCTGGCGCCGGTGGCGATGAGCACCACCTCGGCCTCGATCACCCGCTCCTGGCCGTCGGCGAGGGTGGCCTTGACCAGGTGGGTGGCCAGACCCGGGGCCTGGTCGATGAGTTCGCCGTAGCCGGACAGCACGGTCACGCCGGCGGTCTGCAGCTTGGCGCGGATATCGGAGGACTGGGCCTGCGCGAGCGCCTTGACGCGGGAGTTCACCTCGGCCAGGCGCACCTGCGCCTGCGAGGGATGCACGGTGATGCCCAGGTCACGGGCGCGGCGCAGATCGGTGCGCACGCCGGTGGAGGCGATGAAGGTCTTCGACGGCACGCAGTCCCACAGCACGCACGCGCCGCCGATGCCGTCACTGTCGATCAGCGTGACCGGCGCGCCGTGCTGTGCCGCCACCAGCGCCGCTTCATATCCGGCGGGGCCGCCACCGATGATCGCAATGCGGGTCATTGTTCCTCCGCTTTCAGGTCGGCGCCCGGGATCTCCGGTGCCGGTCTCTAACGTTATCCCCGCAGCTACCTACAGCTTTAACCGCGTCTCCGGACAATTTTCGCACTGTGGCGCATTCCATTCGGCGAGGCGGCGTGTCATGACGGGGGCGCGCGAACTCGCTGTCACCCCAGGCAGAACCGGCTCCGAGCGGGGCGGAAGAGTCCTTTTGGCGACTCCTTGGCAATCGATCGGGCCCGCGCGAACCGCCTTGTGATCGGGATCGGGGATGGTCTTGCGGGTTTGTTCGATAGGCTTCTACCGTGCCGATTTACGCCGCCTACGGGTCCAACATGGATCCCGAGCAGATGCTCAAGCGCTGTCCGCACTCCCCTGTGTATGGAACCGGCTGGCTGGAAGGGTGGCGCCTCACCTTCGCCGGGGACGACATCGGCTGGGAGGGACCGCTGGCGACGGTGGTCGAAGAGGCCGGGCAACGGGTCTTCGTGGTGCTCTACGACGTTCCCAGTGAGGACGAGCTGAGCCTCGACCGCTGGGAGGGCTCGGACTTCGGCATCCACAAGAAGATCCGCCTGCGCGTCACCACGAACGCAGGGACCGGCAACGAGCCGGTGCTGGCCTGGCTCTACGTCCTGGATGCCTACGAGGGCGGGCTGCCCTCCGCGCGCTACCTCGGCGTCATCGCCGACGCCGCCGAGAAGGCCGGTGCGCCAAACGATTACACGCACGCACTACGCACCCGCAACAGCAAGAACGTCGGCCCCGGCACCTTCGGGCCGTAGCACGAACGGCGCATCGGACGCGGTGCGACGGATCAGCGGGCCGGGGCCGGAAGATTCGGCGCGGCGCCGCTGTTACGGGAACCGGAAACGATCTCCGAACCGTCGAAAGAGTGAAGCCGATGCCCGCCACCCCCGCGCCCGCCCCGATCGCCGAATTCCTGTCCCGCCCCAACCCGGCGATCTTCGCCTCGAATCGCCCGGACGGCCAGCCGGTTTCGGTCGCCACCTGGTATCTGTACGAGAACGGCCGAATCCTGGTGAACCTGGCCGACTTCCGTAAGCGCCTGGACTACCTGCGCGAGGATCCCCGCATCAGCCTGACCGTTCTCGACGGCGACAACTGGTACAGCCACGTCAGCATCCAGGGCCGCATCGTCTCCCTGGAGAACGACCCCGACTCCTCGGTCATCGACCGCATCGCCCAGCACTACATCGGCAGCGACTACGCCGTCCGCGACCAGAAGCGCGTCTCCGCCTGGATCGAGATCGACCGCTGGCACGCCTGGGGCGACATCGCCAACAAGGTGAAGTAATTCCGCCGGCAAGGCGAAGTAATTCCCCGAAACGTGAAGCCGGGCCGCGCTTTTCAGTGCGGCCCGGCTTCGTTGTCGTTGGTCAGCGGGCGTTCAGCACGATGTTGGTGAAGACCCGGACTCCGGCGGCGAGGGCGCGCTCGTCGAGGTCGAAGGTGGGCTGGTGCAGGTCGAGTTGCTCGCCCTGCCCCGACCAGACGCCGAGCCTGGCCATGGCGCCGGGGACCTCCTCCAGATACCAGGAGAAGTCCTCGCCGCCGCCGGACTGCGGGGTATCGGCGAGGGCGTCGGGGTCGAGACCGCGGATGGCGTCCTCGAACATGCGCACGGCCTGCTCGTCGTTGACCACCGGCGGCACGCCGCGCTTGTAGTTGAGCTGGTAGCGGACGCCGGTGGGGGCCAGCAGGCCCTCGACGATCTCGCGGACCATGGGCTCGAGCAGCGACCAGGTGGCGTGATCACCGGTGCGGACGGTGCCGGTGAGCATGCCGGTCTGGGGAATCGCGTTGGGCGCCTTGCCCGCTGACACCGCGCCCCACACCATGACCGTGCTGGTGCGCGGGTCGATGCGGCGGGAGAGCAGGCCGGGCAGGCCGGTGATGACCGTGCCGATGGCGTAGACCAGGTCGCTGGTCAGGTGCGGGCGGGAGGTGTGGCCGCCGGGCGAGTCCAGCACCAGCTCCACGGTGTCGGCGGCCGAGGTGATCGGCCCGACCCGGATACCGACCCGGCCCACCTCCAGCCGCGGGTCGCAGTGCAGCGCGAACATGCGCGAGACGTCCTCCATGGCGCCCGCGGCCACCATGTCGACGGCGCCGCCGGGCATGACCTCCTCGGCGTGCTGGAACACCAGCCGCACGCCGACCGGCAGGTCCTCGATCTCGGCCAGCGCCAGCGCGGTGCCGAGCAGGATCGCGGTGTGCGCGTCGTGCCCACAGGCGTGTGAGACGCCCGGCACGGTGGAGGCGAACGGCAGCCCGGTGTACTCCTGCAGCGGCAGCGCGTCCATGTCGGCGCGCAGGCCGATGCGCGGGCCGTCGGGGCCGATGTCACAGATCAGACCGGTGCCGCTCGGCAGCTTGCGCGGCTCGAGCCCGGCCTTGATCAGCCATGACTCCACGAATTCGGTGGTACCGAACTCGGTCCGGGACAGCTCCGGGTTGGCGTGGATATGGCGACGCCACGTCGTGAGGTCGTCCATGTGCTCCGCGAGCCACGACTCCACTACCTCGTGCCCGGTCGCCGATTCCATCGCGGCGCCGGCCGGCGTCTGCGTGTTGTTCACGCACGACGCCGCCAGTGGTCCGTTGACGCGCGCCGCGGACCGGCCGGTTGTGCTCACCGAATGTCCTCCTGTCGCTGAAACTGCCGTTGTATGACTCGTTCCGACAACCTGTCCCTGTGCAATTTGTCGCCTGCGATGTGTATCGCGGTGCGAGCCAGTGCCGTTGCCCCGTCCAGGACGGCGCGATCGGCCGACGCGTTCACGGCGGCAGCCGCGAACGCGGGCTGGTGGGTCACCGCACCGCCTGCATCGATGCCGATGACCGGGTGGATACCGGCGATGACATTGGTGACATTGCCCATATCGGTGCTGCCCAGCGGCCGTGCCGCCTCGAATTCCGGGGCGATCGGCTCGCGGCCGAGTGCGGTGATCTGCTCGCGATAGGCGCACAGTAGTGCGCTATCGGGAGTGAGCTCGGTGTATGTCGGCGCAAGCTTCCGGATTTCGTGTGTGCACCCGGTCGCCAGGGCACCTGCCTCGAAGCATGCCGATGCTCGTTGCATCAGGTCATCGAGGGTCGCGGAGTCGACCGCACGTAGGTAATACAGCAGTTCCGCGTGTCCGGGCACGATATTCGGGGCGACGCCGCCCGATCCGACTATACCGTGCAGTTGTTGTCCGGGCAGGAGATGTTGCCGCAGCAAACCCAGAGCAACTTGCGCGACGGTAACGGCATCCAGGGCATTTCGCCCGTACTGCGGCGCGGCGCTGGCATGCGATTCCCGGCCGTGGAAAACCACCGACACATCGGCGAGGGCCAGCGAATGCGCGCCGGCGATATCCTCCGGGCCCGGGTGCACCATCATGACCATGGCGACGTCGTCGAAGACTCCGCGCTCGAGCATGAGCACCTTGCCGCCGCCGGACTCCTCGGCGGGCGTGCCGAGCACCTTCACCGTGATGCCGCAGGCGTCCGCGACCGCGGCCAGGCCCAGCGCCGCGCCGACCCCGGCGGCGGCGATGATGTTGTGGCCGCAGGCGTGGCCGATTTCGGGGAGGGCGTCATATTCGGCACAAATGCCGACGACCAGGTCTCCACTGCCGTATTCGGCGGTGAATGCGGTCGGCAGTTCCGCCACGCCGGATTCGATGCGAAATCCGCGTTCCCGCAACGGCTCGATTGTCTTTGCGACGCTGCGGAATTCCTCGAAGGCCAGCTCGGGTTCCGCATGAATGTCGTGGGAGAGCGCGATCAGCTGATCGCGGTACCCGGCGACGGCCGCGTCGGCCGCGGCGAGCAGGGCCGGATCCGCCGATGCCACGGCAGCACTCGAGGACGGCACGGACGAGTCGTGCCGACCGATCGGTACGCAGGATCTCCGGTCATCGCCGTTGCGCGATGGTGACATCCCAACAGTCTCGCACTGCCGCGCAACTCTGTCGCAGCAGGTAAGCCGGAAAATCTCCGGCAGAGTGCGGGACACGCAGAAATCATCGCGGCACGCACAGAAATCGGGGGTTCGAGGGCAAGCCCTCGAACCCCCGCAAAGCCGACGGAACGGACGCTTACGGATTGAAGGCCAGGTTCTCCGGGGTCGTCTCCACGGCCAGCCCGGCCAGCGCCTGCTGGTGCAGCGCGCGCTTGATGACCGGCAGGTTCGGCTTGCGGTTGCCCTTGAGCATGTCGGCCCGCGCGACTGCGGTGGCGAGCAACACATCCGCATCCGCCTTGGCGTCCACGATGCCCGCGGCGATGGCGTCATCGGCGCCGTAGCGGCGGCCGGTGGTCATGGCCTCCACCGCGACCTGATTGACCAGGCGATTGGTCAGCAGCGCGTTCATGGCGACGGTGAACGGCATGCCGAGGTGCACCTCGGGCAGGCACCAGAAGCCGCGGTCGGCGCGCATGACCCGGAAGTCGCAGGACGTGGCGAGCATGGCGCCGGCGCCGAAGGCGTGGCCGTTCACCGCGGCGACCGTGGGCAGGCCGAAGGCCAGCAGGCGGCTGTAGAGCGAGTGCACGCGGTCGAGGTACCAGCAGTTCTTGTCGAAGTTGCCGAACAGCCAGTCGGTGTCGAGCCCGTTGGAGAAGAACTTGCCGTCGGCGGTGACCACCAGGGCGGCCGGGCCCTCGGACGCCTCGACCTCGTCGAGCAGCGCGTGGACCTCGGTGATCCAGTCGGGGTGGAAGCGGTTCTCGTTGTCGATGGCCTGTCCCTCGGTCCCGAGGTACAGCACGAACACATCCCCATCACGCTTCAAATACGGCATGCGTGCAGCGTAGCGGGGGCGGGGCAGATACCTACCGACGGGTATTTATGCCGACGACGACCGAATTCGCGAGGATCGGGATAACTCATCGGGTACGCCCGACATCGGGTCGGCACCCGACCGCCGGCACGCATGCACGACTGCCAGCGGCACCGAGCCGCAGAAATTGCGGGAGGCGGTTCCGACAAAGGGAATGAAAACGGCAGGTCGCGGGCACACCCGGGGCGTGCGAGATCACGTGGTACTAGGGTGGGCGACATGCTAGCCGAGAAGGCCATGGGCGGGGTTTCCGAACTAGCCGCCGAAGCCATTGCGCAACGAACGGGAGTGCAGCAGCACCGGATTGCCGTGGTGCTGGGGTCCGGCTGGCAGGAAGCTGCCGCCGAGATCGGCGAACCGGCCGCCTCCATTCCGATGGCCGAGGTGCCGGGATTCGGATCGCCCACCGCCCAGGGGCATCAGGGCACCATTCATTCCGTCACGGTCGGTGACGCGCCGGTCCTGCTGCTCATGGGCCGCCAGCATCTCTACGAGGGCCACGCGCCCGGCCAGGTCGTGCACAATGTGCGCACCGCACTGGCCGCCGGCGCGCAGACCGTGTTGCTCACCAATGCCGCGGGCGGGATTCGCGAGGGGCTGTCGGTCGGCGAGGCGGTACTCATCTCCGACCACATCAACCTGACCGGTCGCACCCCCATCGAGGGCGCGAACTTCGTCGACCTGGTCGACGCCTGGGATCCCGAATTGCGGGCGCTGGCAAAGGAAATCGAACCCGGCCTGACCGAGGGCGTGTACGCGGGCCTGACCGGGCCGCAGTACGAGACCCCCGCCGAGATCCGCATGCTGCGCACCATGGGCGCCGACCTGGTCGGCATGTCCACCGTGCTGGAGGCCATCGCCTGCCGTGAGGGCGGGGCCAAGGTGCTCGGCATCTCGCTGGTCACCAACCTGGCCGCCGGGGTCACCGGCGCGCACCTCTCGCACGCCGAGGTGCTGGCCGAAGGCCACGCCGCCGCACCGCGATTGGGCAAACTGCTGCGCGGCGTGCTGGAACGCCTCTAGGCGCGCGGGGATGCTGCGCTTCGGAACCGCCGGGCTGCGCGGTCCGCTCCAGGACGGCCCGGACGGCATGAACGTGGACACCGTCTCGCGGGCCTCCGCCGGGATCGCCGCCTGGCTGCGCGACCGCTGCCTGGGCGGCGGACTGGTGATCGTGGGCCGCGACGCCCGGCACGGCTCCGCCGAGTTCGCCGCCGCGACGGCGGAAGTCTTTGCGGCGGCCGGTTTCTCGGTGCTGATACTCCCCCGCCCGCTGCCGACGCCGGTGGTGGCCTTCGCGGTCCGTGAACTGAAAGCCGTTGCCGGAGTACAGATAACCGCCTCCCACAACCCCGCCACCGACAATGGCTACAAGGTCTACCTCGACGGCGGCTCCCAGCTCATCCCACCCGCCGACGCCGAGATCGAGCGCTGTATCGACGCGGTCACCGGGCGCATCCCACGCACCGATCCCGGACCGGCCGCCCCGGACCCGAGCATTCTCGGACTGCCCGCGGGCACTCCCGCCGAAGAGTTGGGCGAGGAGATCGTCCGCCGCTATCTGGCCCGAGTCACCCTGCTGCCCAGCCTGATCGGCGGCCATCAGGGGTTCGAGGGCGAGGCCGCGACCCGGCGGCGCAGTGAGATTCGAATCGCGCTGACCGCCATGCACGGGGTCGGCGGGGAGTTGGCGGTGGCCGCGCTCCGGGGTGCGGGGTTCGGCGACGTGCTGGTGGTCACCGAGCAGTTCGCACCGAATCCGGACTTTCCGACGGTCGCGTTTCCGAATCCTGAGGAGCCGGGCGCGGCTGATCTGCTGCTGGGGCTGGCCGAACGGCTGGACGCCGATATCGCCATCGCGCTCGATCCGGATGCGGATCGGTGCGCGCTCGGGGTGCCGGGACCGCACGGGTGGCGGATGCTGCGGGGCGACGAAACCGGGGTGCTGCTGGGCGATTTCGTGCTGCGGACGGCCGCGCCGGACTCCCTGGTGGCCACCACCATCGTGTCGTCGCGGCTGTTGAGCAAGCTGGCTCCGGCGCGCGGGGCGCGGTACGCGGAGACGCTGACCGGATTCAAGTGGCTGGCCCGCGCGGGTGCGGGCCTGGTGTACGCGTACGAGGAGGCGATCGGCCACTGCGTGGACCCGGCCGCGGTGCGCGACAAGGACGGTATCTCCGCGGCGGTCGTCGCGGCGGATCTGGTGGCACAGGTGAAGGCGGAAGGGCGGACGCTGTTCGACGTCCTCGACGACTTCGCGGTCGAATTCGGTGTGCACGCCGGGGATCAGGTGTCGTTGCGACTGCCGGATGTGAGCGAGGCTGCGGCCGTGGTCGCCCGGCTGCGTGAGATGCCTCCGGCCGAGATCGCCGGAGAAGCGGTGAGCTGCACCGATATGGCGCGACTGCGCGGGCAGATGCGTACCGACGCACTGGTTTTCGAGGGCCCGGCGCTACGCGTGGTGGTCCGGCCGTCGGGTACCGAGCCGAAGCTCAAGTGCTATCTGGAGACGTTCGTGCCCGTGGCCGATCGGGACGGGCTCGCAGCAGCCAAGGCCGCTGCGGCGCAGCGGCTCTCCGAGATCCGGATGTTCTGCGAGAAGCTCTGAGCCCGCGAGTGTTCAGCGCGGGCCGAATTGGCGGTCGCCGGCGTCGCCGAGGCCGGGGACGATGTAGGCGTCGGAGTTGAGGCCGCGGTCCACCGAGGCGGTGACCAGGCGCACGGGGTGACCCGACTTCTCCAGGGCGGCAATGCCTTCCGGTGCGGCGACCACGCACAGCACGGTGATGTCGCGAGCATTGCGGGTGGCGAGCAGGTCCAGGGTGTAGACCATGGAGCCGCCGGTGGCGAGCATGGGATCGAGCACCATGACCGGGGTGCCGGACAGGTCGTCGGGTAGCGACTCCATGTACGGGGTCGGCTGATGCGTCTCCTCGTCGCGGGCCAGGCCCACGAACCCGATCCGGGCGTCCGGAATCAGGTTCTCCGCGGTCTCCACCATGCCCAGCCCCGCGCGCAGCACCGGAACGAGCAATGGCGGAGCATTCAGCCGCGTCCCCTCCGCGGCGGCCACCGGCGTGGTGATCGGGAATCGCTCCACCGGGGCGTCCCGCGTGGCCTCATAGACCAGGATCGCGGTCAGGTCCCGGAGCGCGGCCCGGAATGTCGGATTGGTCGTCCGGGCATCTCGCATGGTGGTCAGCAAAGCGGCAGCGAGCGGATGGTCCACGACGAGTGTGCGCATACGAAAACCATAGGTCAGCACCGCCGTCCGCGATCCCCGCGCACCGGAATTCTTCCGTCCCGGGAACCGCCCGGCCCCGTCCCGCGTCCAACCCCGTGCAGCACACATCCATCCCGCGACCGGCATGAAGGGGGCATTCGTGCACCGCCTCTCGATCCATCCCGACGGCCTCACCGCCTACGCGACGACCACCACCCTCCTCGGCGCGGATCTCGCGGCCGCCGCGGCGCATGCCGCCACCGCCGCCCCCGAACTACTCGTGCCCGCCTTCGGCCTCATCGGCGCCGACTTCCTCACCGCCTACGCCGCGGCGCACGGCACCCACGTGACCACTCTCGACAGAGTCTCGACGGCTCTCGCCACCACCAGCGCCACCACTACCACCGCCACGGCCGCCTATACCGGCCACGACAGCGCGTACGCCGCGACGCTGGGCGCCGTCGGCGCGGAGTCGAGCGCGTGACAGCCGCACCCGAGATCCGCTGGGCGGCAAGGCAGCGCGGCGGGGTGGATCGAAAAAGGTTGCAGTGCGGGAGGACTCGGGCGGGAGTGGGCGGATGAGCGGGGAGCCGGCGGTCGGGGCGCTGGCGGAGCCGATCGCCGAGTTGCTGCGCAGCTTCGGGTCCGGGTCCGGCGGGGCCGCCGAGGTGCTGCGGGAGACGTCGGCTGCTGTGGAGCAGATTCGCGCCGAGAGTCAGGCGAGTGTCGACCGGATGTCCGACGCGTGGCGGGGGCGGGCCGGTGATGCGGCGGTGGACGAGGCGCTGCGGGTGCAGACCTCGGCCGCCATGGCGTCGGAGCGGGGGCGGGCCATGGCGGCGATCGTGGAGCGGGCGGATGCGGAGGTCGCCGCCGGGCGGCGGGAGGTGGAGGCGGTTCTGCGGTCGTTCACGGCGGAGGTCGAAGCGATGGGTGCCGCCGGGTTCACCGCGGGTGGGGTGGCGGCCCTGGTGGGGTCGGCGATCGATCACATCGGGCAGGCCATGCGGGTGGTCGAGCGGGTGCAGGCCGAACTGGACTCGGAGACTGCGCTCATGGCGGAGTTGGCGCTACCTGTCCCGGCGCCCGGCCGGGTGACACCCGCGCCGTCCGGACCGGGCGATGCGGTGGTCGTACCGGCGGCGAGTGTGCCGATGGACAGTGTGGCGCCGCAGGCCGGGACGAGCCTCGCGGCCGCTGGGGGCGCGGTCGCGGCGGCCGGGGACACACTGCTCGGGTCCGGACTCTCACCGGCCGGCCTGCACACCGGTCCGGCATCGGTGACGACGCCGAAGACGCATGATCGCGGCCATGATTCGACGGTTACGCGGCCGCAAGGGGGTGGGGTGCGGGTGACGCTGCCGGATGGGAGCACCGTCGAAGCGCCGAATCAGCAGGCGGCAGATGCGGTTCGGAGTGCGCTGAGTGCGGTGGGGACGCCGTATGTGTGGGGTGGGGAGACGCCCGGGGCAGGGATGGATTGCAGCGGTCTGACCCAGTGGGCCTATGCGCAGGCGGGTGTCTCGCTGCCGCGGCTGGCACAGGAACAGGGGTACGGGCACCAGCGGGTCGGTCCAGGGGACTTGATGCCCGGAGATCTTGCGGTCTGGGACGGCCACGTCGCGATGGTGATCGGGAACGGGCAATTGGTGGAGGCGGGCGATCCGGTTCAGATCCGACCGATCCGGACCGAGAACAGCGGGATGCGGTTCCTCGGTTTCTATCGGCCCACCGCCTAGGTACTACCCGGCCCACAGGTGCGGCATTCGGGCCACGAACAGGTGTTTCGAAGGGAGACAGGATGACGCGACCACAGGTTCCGGCGGTGACCGTCGCCGCCGCCACCAATCGATCCGGCACGGTGACGGTGCGCGCCACCGATCAGGGCATGCCGGTGGAGATCCGGTTCGAGCGCGCTGAATACCGGTACGGCGCACCGGCTCTCGCCGCCGAGATGCTGCGGCTCACCCAGCGCTCGGCGATCGTGGCCCGAGCGCGGCGGCGCGAACAGCTGGCCGAGGCCGGCGTCCCGGAGGCGATGCTGGACCGGCTGGGCCTGCCCACCCGGCAGGCCGCGGTGGACGAGCTGGACCGGCTCGACGACACCGATACCGGACAGATCAGTTGGCTGCGGAACCGATGAGCGCCGAAATGGACGCATTGGTCAAGGGCGTCAACGACAAGCTGGAAGCACTCGAGGCCGCGCTGCACGGGCTGTCCCGGACAAGTGGCCGCTGCACATCAGAGGACGGCGCGGTGACCGCCGAGGTCGATGGCGACGGCGCGCTGACCGGGCTGTGGCTGACCGAGTCGGTGACCTCGCGCGCTCCCGCCGAGGTGTCGCGGCTGATCCTCTGGACGTGTCGGCAGGCTGCCGCCGAGGCGACCGCGCGGCGCTCCCGAATCATTGCCCGATTGAACGAGTCACTGTCCGGCGGAGACGCCTCCAGAAATGTTGGGGGGCGGCCCGGATAGTGCCTGACGCGGCGACTGGATAGGCTTCGGGTCATGGCTTCTGGAGACATCGTCCCGATCGCGCTCGGCCTGACCAAAGGCGATCTTGTCACCCTCTGGGCACCCCGCTGGCGAGACGGTGACGATGAGTGGCAGGCGTTCCTCGGTCACGAGGAAGACCTGTACGGATTCGAGTCCGTCGCGGAGCTGGCCGCGTTCATTCGCACCAACTCCGACAACGATCTGGTGGATCATCCGGCCTGGAAGATCATCGCCGGATTGTCGGCGGCCGAACTGGAGCCGGAGGAGCAGTACGTCTTCGATCTGGTCGGCGTGCCCGAGCTGGCCGCCGACGACCCGGACCCGGAGGTGGTCTCCGAGCTCGAGGAGACCCTCGAGATGGTCCGCAATATCGGCGACGTGTGCGAACTCGACACCGTCACCAAGTTCTTCGGCTCACACCCGGTGCTGGGCGCACTGGCCAGCGGTGTCGGCGCCTTCGCCGGGCGCGAGGGCGAGGAACTGTGGGACCAGATCGGCGCGGCCATCGCCAAGGATTGGGAAGCGGTCATCGACGCCATCGACTCGGTGGTGACGATTCCGGAGGTGGACGCCGACGCGGTCTCGGTCGCCGAGGCGGAACTGCTTGCGGCGCAGGAGAACATCGTCGACGCCGAGGACGCGGCCGAGAGCGATGACGACGAGATCGAGGCCGTCGACCTGGACGAGGACGACGAAGACGAAGAGGACGAGGAGCTCTCGTTCTGGCACGAGGTCGGTATCGACCCGGTCAAGATCGTCACCTCCGACGGCACCGTCTTCACCCTGCGCTGTTACGTCGACGACGAGCCCATCTTCCTGGGCAAGGACGGCAACATCACGGTCTTCGGTTCCGAGCGCGCCCTGGCCCGCTACCTGGCCGACGACCACGACCACGACCTGGCCCGGGTGAGCACCTACGGCGAGGTGCAGACCGCCGCCGTGGACGGCTCCCTCGATGTCGAGGTCGACGAGGAGAACGTCTACGTCCTGCCCGGCCTGTCCGAGGATCTGGCGGCCGGCCCCAAGTCCGTGGACACCGACCAGCTCGACCTGGCCGTCGAATTGTTCACCGACGCAGCCGATTACGCCGAGGACGACTCGGTCGAATCGGCCCTGGCCGTGTCCACCCCGCTGGGCTGGTACGTCTCCTACCTGCTCAACCCCGACCCGACCCGGATGGCCCCCAACCCGCCGTTCGCGGCGGAAGCGGATGCCTGGAAGGTCCTGGAGTCGGCCTTCGAGGCACGCCTGCAGCAGGGCTGATCGGAGACACGATTCGGGCCGCACCTCCGGGTGCGACCCGAATTGCTTTGCGGGACAACCTATCCCGGCAAGATCGCGGTATCCCTATCCCAGCAATACCGCGTAGCCCGGCTTGATCACCTCGTCGATCAGGCGCAGGCGGTCCGGGAACGGGATGAACGCCGACTTCATGGCATTGATGGTGAAGCGTTCCAGATCGCTCCAGCCGTAGCCGAAGGTCTCCGACAGCTTGAGCATCTCCTTGCTCATGGTCGTGTCGCTCATCAACCGGTTGTCGGTATTGACCGTCACGCGGAAGCGCAGGCGGGCCAGCAGATCGAAGGGGTGCTTGTCGAGCGAGGGCACCGCGCCGGTCTGCACATTGGAGGACGGACACAGTTCGAGCGGGATTCGCATGTCCCGCACATAGTTCGCGACCACGCCGAGCTTGGGACCGTCGGCCGAATCGGTGATGTCGTCGGTGATGCGCACACCGTGGCCGAGGCGCTCACAGCCGCAGAACGCGACGGCCTCGTGAATGGACGGCAGCCCGAAGGCCTCGCCCGCGTGAATCGTGAAGTGCGCCAGGTTGGCCCGCATGTAATCGAAGGCGTCCAGGTGGCGGCTGGGCGGATAGCCCGCCTCCGCGCCCGCGATGTCGAACCCGCCGACGCCGCGGTCGCGCCAGCGCACGGTGAGCTCGGCGATCTCGCGGGAGCGGGCCGCGTGCCGCATGGCGGTGAGCAGGCAGACCACGGTGATCGGGGTGCCGGCGGCCGCTGCCAGGGCCTCGCCCTCGCGGAATCCGGCGATGGTGTGCTCGACCACCTCGTCGAGGGTGAGCCCGGCCTCGAGGTGCTGCTCGGGCGCGAACCGCACCTCGGCGTAGACGACGCCGTCGGCGGCGAGATCCTCGGCGCATTCGCGGGCCACCCGCCGCAGGCCCTCGGGGGTCTGCATGACGGCGACGGTGTGCGCGAAGGTCTCCAGATAGCGTTCGAGCGAGCCGCTGTCGGCCGCGTCCCGGAACCAGTCCGCCAGCGCGGCGGCATCGCCTGCCGGTAACTGGTCATAGCCGCAGGCGCGAGCCAGCTCCAGCACGGTCGCGGGCCGCAGCCCGCCGTCGAGGTGATCGTGCAGGACCGCCTTCGGAGCCTGGCGGATCGAAGCGAGAGTGAGGGGCATCGGTCCAGTCATGTAGCAACGTTAGCCGCATTCCCGTGCCGCAGCAGGGCGGTTGACCGGACTCACCCCACAGTTCGGCATGTCGTTGCCGTCACGTTGCTGACCAGTACGAATCCTTCACCTATCGGGCACCGGCGAGCACCTAGCGGGAGCAGGCGACGCCGGTCCCGTCCGGATCGAGCAGCACCGAATACCCGGGCTGGCCCAGGTAGATCGGGCCCCCGCCCTGCGCCCACACCTGTTCACAGCTGGTGTAGACGGGTGACGGTTCGGCCTTCTTCTCGGTCGAGGGCGGCGTGACATCGCCGCGCGAGAGCGAGTTCGGCTGATGGTCTCCGGAGGAATCGGAGGGAATATTGTCCGCGGGCGAGGCCTGCGCGACCGGCGCCGGCGACCACGCGGCGGGCAGCACCGCGCCCAGCGGCGCGACGAGGCCGAACACGCCCAGCGCGGCCGCCGCCGCGGCCCGGCCTCGGAAATCGGTTCTGTGCTTCACGATCCCAGGCTAGGCCGGGTCAGGCGGTGATGCGGCCCAGAATCAGCGGCTGCGGCTCCACCGCCTCGGTCTCGGAGATGGTGTACGCGCCCCGCAGGATCTCGAGCGCGACCGGGAACGCCTCCGGAGTATCGGTGTGCAGGGTCAGCAGCGGCTGCCCCGGAACAATGGAATCGCCTGGCTTGGCATGCATTTCGATACCCGCCCCGGCCTGCACCGGGTCACCCTGCCGCGCCCGGCCGGCGCCCAGCCGCCACGCGGCCAGCCCGACATCGAGGGCGTCGAGGCGGGTCAACGTGCCCCCGGCGTCGGCGCGCAGGGTTTCGGTGTGGCGGGCCTGCGGCAGCGGCGCGTCCGGGTCGCCGCCCTGGGCGCGCACGATGGCTCGCCACTGGTCCATGGCCCGGCCGTCGGCGAGGGCGTCGGCCGGGTCGATGTCGGTGATCCCGGCCTGCGCCAGCATCTCCCGGGCCAGGGCGAGGGTGAGGTCGACGACATCGGCGGGGCCGCCGCCCGCCAGCACGTCGAGGGATTCGCAGACCTCCAGGGCGTTTCCGGCGGTATGGCCGAGCGGGGTGTCCATGGCGGTGAGCAGCGCCACCGTCCGCACGCCCGCGTCGGTGCCGAGTTCGACCATGGCGGTGGCGAGTTCGCGCGCCTGGTCCAGCTGCTTCAGGAAGGCCCCGCGCCCGACCTTCACGTCCAGCACCAGCGCCCCGGTGCCCTCGGCGATCTTCTTGCTCATGATGGAGCTGGCGATCAGGGGGATGGATTCCACGGTCCCGGTCACATCACGCAGCGCGTAGAGCCGTTTGTCGGCGGGCGCGAGGTCGGCCCCGGCAGCGCACACCACGGCTCCGACGGCGGGATCCGACAGCAGTTTCCGCATGCGGTCCACCGGAATGTCGGCCTGCCAGCCGGGAATGGCCTCCAGCTTGTCGAGAGTGCCTCCGGTGTGGCCCAATCCGCGCCCGGACAGCTGGGGCACGGCGGCCCCGCATGCCGCGACCAGCGGCGACAGCGGCAGCGTGATCTTGTCTCCCACCCCGCCGGTGGAGTGCTTGTCGACGGTCGGGCGGCCCAGATCGGTGAAGTCCAAGCGCTTCCCGGTGTCGATCATGGCCCGGGTCCAGCGCGCGGTCTCGCGCCGCGTCATGCCGCGCCACACGATGGCCATGGCCAGCGCCGACATCTGCTCGTCGGCCACCTCTCCGCGCGTGAACGCGTCCACCACCCAATCGATCTGCGCGTCGCTGAGTTCACCGCCGTCGCGCTTGGCCCGAATCACGTCCACCGCCGAGTGCACACTCACACCCTCCACCCTGGCATGCGCCCGGCCCGATGTGCACGGATTCCCGCGCGCGCCACGGCGATCAGCGGTTATAGCCCTCGAACACCGACGGTCAGAGTTGTCCGGCGGCGAGGTCGCCGGGGCCGAAGGAGTCCGGCAGCAAGGTGTTCAGGGTGACGGGGCCGCTGTGGCGATCGACGAGCAACTCGCCGCCGCCGTGTTCGAGCAGGATCTGCCGGCAGCGTCCGCAGGGCATGAGCACGGCGCCCCGGGAGTCGCAGACCGAGACCGCCCGGAGTCGCCCGCCTCCGGTCGAAATCAAGTTACCGACCAGTACACATTCGGCGCAGAGGCCCAAACCGTATGAGATATTTTCCACATTGCAGCCGCTCACCACGCGATCATCGGCGGTGAGAGCCGCGGCCCCGACGGGGAATCGAGAGTAAGGGGCATAAGCCTCTTGCATGACTTCAAAAGCCTTGCCACGCAGGGTCTTCCAGTCAATATCCGACATTTCGGACCATCCTCCCATGGACGTGGCAGCACCCGCGTGACAGGCGTTCCGCCTGGTCGCAAAAATCAGGAAAGGCAAACCTAACTCACAACAATTTGGGCCAACGAGCGGCACGCCGAATTAGTTCCCCTCCACAGCTGGGTTTAGAGTTCACGACAGATCGGTTCAGGTACCCGAAGCGGGCCTGCAGCACTGCCACCGGACGTTTGTTTCCGCTCGTGAGCAGGTGGTTTCGACAGTCCGAAGGCTCCGCGCCGGATTCTGACCGGGTCCATCAACGACGTTGGAGGCACCGCACTCTATGACCACGCTAGAAGCTCCGGCCAAGCCGAAGCGGACCCTGTACCGAGGCGACCCCGGCATGTGGTCCTGGGCTCTGCACCGCATCACCGGCGTGACGATCTTCTTCTTCCTGTTCGTCCACGTCCTCGATACCGCGTTGGTGCGAGTCAGCCCGGACACCTACGACCACACGATCGCGACCTACAAGAACCCGATCGTCGCGCTCATGGAGATGGCCCTCGTTGTCTGCGTGCTGTTCCACGCGTTCAACGGCATCCGCATCATCCTGGTCGACTTCTGGTCGCAGGGCCCGCGTTATCAGCGGCAGATGCTCTGGGTCGTGCTGGCCATCTGGATCGTCGTCGCCGGCGCCGGCGTCGGCCGCCAGTTCTTCTACCTGCTGACGAATTGAGAGCCGACATGACCGCACCCGTTCTCGGCAAGTCCTACGACCGCCCCGCCTCCCTCGACGCTCCGCGCGCCCCCCGTCGTGTCGGCGGCAACAACTTCGAGAAGTACGCCTGGCTGTTCATGCGTGCCTCCGGCCTGCTGCTGGTCGTGCTGGTCATCGGCCACATGACGATCATGCTGATGCTCGACGGCGGTGTGCACCGCCTGAACTTCGCGTTCGTCGCCGGCCGCTGGGCCTCGCCGTTCTGGCAGATCTGGGACCTCACCATGCTGTGGCTGGCCCAGCTACACGGCGGCAACGGTCTGCGCACCGTCATCGACGACTACGCGCGCAAGGACTCCACCCGCTTCTGGCTGAAGACGCTGCTGGTCGTGTCCATGATCCTGGTCATGGTCACCGGCACCTACGTGATCTTCACCTTCGACCCCAACATCAGTTAGGAACAGGCCACCTCGATGAGTGAATCCCGACCGATTCAGGAGCACCGCTACGACGTCGTGATCGTCGGTGCCGGTGGCGCTGGAATGCGTGCGGCGATCGAGGCCGGTCCTCGGGTCCGCACCGCCGTGCTGACCAAGCTCTACCCGACCCGCTCGCACACCGGTGCGGCGCAGGGCGGTATGTGCGCCGCGCTCGCGAATGTCGAAGAGGACAACTGGGAGTGGCACACCTTCGACACCGTCAAGGGTGGTGACTACCTGGTCGACCAGGACGCCGCGGAGATCATGGCCAAGGAGGCCATCGACGCCGTGCTCGACCTGGAGAAGATGGGTCTGCCGTTCAACCGCACGCCCGAGGGCAAGATCGACCAGCGTCGCTTCGGCGGCCACACCCGTGACCACGGCAAGGCGCCGGTGCGCCGCGCGTGCTACGCCGCGGACCGCACGGGCCACATGATCCTGCAGACGCTCTACCAGAACTGCGTCAAGCACGACGTGCAGTTCTTCAACGAGTTCTACGTGCTGGACCTGATCCTCACCGACACCGACCGTGGCCCCGTCGCCACCGGTGTGGTCGCCTACGAGCTGGCCACCGGTGAGCTGCACGTGTTCCACGCCAAGGCGATCATCTTCGCCACCGGTGGCTCGGGCCGCATGTACAAGACCACCTCCAATGCCCACACCCTCACCGGTGACGGCATGGCGATCGTGTTCCGCAAGGGACTTCCGCTGGAGGACATGGAGTTCCACCAGTTCCACCCGACAGGCCTCGCGGGCCTGGGCATCCTGATCTCGGAGGCCGTGCGTGGTGAGGGCGGCATTCTCCGTAATGCCTCCGGTGAGCGCTTCATGGAGCGCTACGCGCCGACCATCAAGGACCTGGCGCCGCGTGACATCGTCGCGCGCTCCATGGTGCTCGAGGTCCGCGAAGGCCGCGGCGCCGGCCCGAACAAGGACTACGTGCTCATCGACGTGACCCACCTCGGTGAGGACGTGCTCGAGGAGAAGCTCCCCGACATCACCGAGTTCGCCCGCACCTACCTGGGCGTGGACCCGGTCAAGGAGCCGGTACCCGTCATGCCGACCTGTCACTACGTGATGGGTGGCATCCCGACCCGCATCCGCGGCGAGGTGCTGCGCAACAACACCGACATCGTTCCCGGCCTGTACGCCGCGGGCGAGTGCGCGTGTGTGTCCGTGCACGGCGCGAATCGTCTGGGCACCAACTCGCTGCTGGACATCAACGTGTTCGGCCGGCGCGCGGGCATCGCCGCCGCCGAGTACGCCGCGCGTGCCGAGTTCGTGGACATGCCGGAGAACCCGGCGCAGATGGTGCAGGACTGGCTGGCCGGCCTGCTCAGCGACCACGGCAACGAGCGCGTCGCCGACATCCGCACCGAGCTGCAGAACTCCATGGACGACAAGGCCGGTGTGTACCGCACCGAGGAGAGCCTCAAGTCCATGCTCGAGGAGATCCAGGTCTTCAAGGAGCGCTACTCGCGGATCACCGTGCAGGACAAGGGCCGTCGCTACAACAGCGATCTGCTCGAGGCCGTCGAGCTGGGCTTCCTGCTGGAGCTGGCCGAGGTGACCGTGGCGGGTGCGGTGAACCGCAAGGAGTCCCGCGGCGGCCACGCGCGCGAGGACTACCCGGACCGCGACGACGTCAACTTCATGCGGCACACCATGGCCTACAAGACCAGCCCGGAGCTCATCTCCGACATCCGCCTGGACTACAAGCCGGTGGTGCAGACCCGCTACGAGCCGATGGAGCGTAAGTACTGATGACTGCTGTCGCTGAAACGCCGCAGAAGCCGGCTCCGGTGCCGGACGGGTCGACCATGATCACGGTCAAGATCGCCCGCTTCAACCCGGAGGACGGGAAGGGCCAGCACTGGGACGAATTCAAGGTTCCGGTGCTGCCGACCGACCGGTTCCTGAACGTGCTGATCTACATCAAGTCCTACCTGGACGGCACGCTCACCTTCCGCCGCTCCTGCGCGCACGGCGTGTGTGGCTCGGATGCCATGCGGATCAACGGCGTCAACCGCCTGGCGTGCAAGATCCTCATGAAGGACATGCTGCCCAAGGGCGGCAAGGAGCTGACGGTCACCGTCGAGCCGATCCGCGGCCTGCCCGTGGAGAAGGACCTCGTGGTGGACATGGAGCCGTTCTTCGACGCTTTCAAGGCCGTCAAGCCGTACCTGATCACCCGTGGCAACGAGCCGACGTTCGAGCGCATCCAGTCCCAGCACGACCGCGCCCGCTTCGACGACACCACCAAGTGCATCCTGTGCGCCTGCTGCACCACCTCCTGCCCCGTGTACTGGAGCGACGGCAGCTACTTCGGCCCGGCCGCGATCGTGAACGCGCACCGCTTCATCTTCGACAGCCGTGACGAGGGCGCCCGCGAGCGCCTCGACATCCTCAACGATGTCGAGGGTGTGTGGCGCTGCCGCACCACCTTCAACTGCACCGACGCCTGCCCCCGTGGCATCGAGGTCACGAAGGCGATCCAGGAGGTCAAGCGCGCCCTCCTGTTCGCGCGGTAAGGATCACCCACTCCCGGGACCCGCAGGGGTGAACCCCTGAAACCCCAGGATCCGGGGCGAAACTCGAAGGCCGCCCGCATCTTCGGATGCGGGCGGCCTTGTCCTATTGCGGGCCAGGGCCGTTCGCGTGCCGCGCCGCGCTGCCTACACCGTGGTCTGATCCTGGAAGCGCGCCAGCGATTCCCACGACCAGGTCAGGCTGCCATCGGCGAGGTCGGCGAGAACGCCGTCCAGCCAGTGCGATTCGGCGGCGATGAGCGCCCGCTGGTATTCGTCCTCGAGCATGGTGATGCGCGGCAGCCCGAACTGCCCGGCCTGCGCCATGCCCGCGTCGATCGCCTCCAGGTCGGCACGCCGGGCGGCGGCCCGCTTCTCGAGTTCGGCGCGCGCGGCGGCGGGGGTGAGCAGCATCAGAAACGACAGTGCCGCAGGGAATTCCGGGAATTCGTTGCGCGGCGTGCTGACCATCTCGTTGATCCAGGCGATGCACGAGGTCCGGCCCGTATCGGTGATCTCGTAGACGGTGCGCTCCGGGTACTGCTGATCGCGCCCCGTCTCGCGCACGGCCACCAGGCCGGCCTCCTGCAGGCGCGCGATCGTCTTGTAGAGCTGCGCGCGCTGCCCCACGTTCACGACCTTGTCCTTGCCCCACTCCTTGATGCGGCGCTGGATGGCGTAGGGGTGCATCGGCTCCAGGTGCAGGATGCCGAGCACCGCCATGGCCAGGGGCGACCGCTTGAACTGCGCGGCCTGCGTCGATGCTGTCATGCCGTCCATCTTACTAGGTGCTCAAAAACTAGTTTCGAAGAACTAGTTGCCAAGTAACTAGTTTGTGTGCCACTATTGAGGAGCAGGCGAACCCGACCAGCACCACCACCTCCGAAAGGACAGGGCCATGAACGCCATCGACACCACCAGCACCGGCGCCGACACCGTCAAGATCCACACCGATCACGCCACCACCAAGCACCTGGGCGACTGGACCCACTCCTCCTCGTTCGAGGTGAAGGCCCGCTACGGCAGCGTCGTCATCGACCTGCGCTCGCCCTGGATCGAGGGTGAGCAGGAGATCGTCGTGCACGCCGACCTCGACCACGCCATGGTCAAGCTGCTGGTCCCCGAGGACGCGGTCATCGACCAGACCGAGCTGGCCTGGACCGGTCGCGGCCGGGTCAAGGACATGGCCCGCCCGCAGGACGCCGCCGGCCGCGTCATCCGGCTCACCGGTTCCAGCACCAAGAGCGAGTTCCGCATCCACCGCGGCGGCATCGCGGTGCTGTCGGCCCTGTTCAGCCGCGAGTTCTTCGAGGACGCCAAGCAGGCGCACCGCGAGGGCCGCACCCCGACCCTGCTCGACCCGGCCAACGCGCCGCGCTGATCACCGCCTCCCGCCGGGCCCGGCTGCAAACGGGCCCGGCGGGAGACCGGCCGGGCCGCCGCGTGGGATACGGGTACGAATGCCTACCTGGCAACGCCTCGCCGCTCGTCGTTCATCGACACCGAGGCCGCCCAGCTGGTCAATCTGACCAGCTGGGCGATCTTTCGTTGTCTAGATCACATACCGGTGCTTGCATCGAAGTATGTACACCGAGGCTCAGCTGTACTCGCCGGTCACCAAGGGGACCGACGGCGATGTGACAGTGCACTTGAGCGACGAGCATCCGGGTGTGCACGACCCCGTGTACCGGGCCCGCCGCAATGCGATCGCCGCCATGGCGCTGGAGTACCGGCCCGGGGCACAGGTGCCGCGCATCGACTACACCGCGGAGGAGCAGCAGGTCTGGCGGATCGTCTCCGCCGAACTGGCGCGCAAACGGGAGCGCTACGCGTGCGCGGAGGTGATCACGGCCGCCGAGCGCCTCGGGCTGCCCTCGGACCACATTCCCCAACTCGACGAGGTGACCGCGAAGCTGGTGCGGCTCACCGGATTCCGGTACGCGCCGGCCGCCGGACTGGTGCCGCTGCGGGAGTTCTTCGGCTCGTTCGCCGACCGGATCTTCCACTCCACCCAGTACATTCGCCACCACTCCGCGCCGCTCTACACCCCGGAGCCGGACGCCGTGCACGAAATCCTCGGGCACGCCAATCAATTGGCCAGCCCGCGCTTCGCGGCCGTGTACGAGACGGTCGGCGCGGCGGTGGCCCGGCTGGAGACCGAGCGGGCGCTGAAGTTCCTGGCCGACGTGTTCTGGTTCTCGATGGAGTTCGGGCTGCTGCGCGAGCACGGCGAAGTGCGTTGCTACGGTGCGGGATTGCTGTCCTCGTTCGGGGAGATCGAGGAGTTCCGCCAGGCCGAGCTGCGGCCGCTGGACATTCACGCCATGGGGACGATCGCCTACGACATCACCCACTACCAGCCGATTCTGTACTGCGCCGAATCCGTCGGCGAGATCGAGGATGTGGTCGGCGGGTTCTTCGAGACCATGACCGATGAGACGGTGGAGCGGCTCACGGCGGTGAAACCGGCCTAGAGCGGCATACCCGCCTCGAGGAAGTCGATGACGCGCATGATCTGCTCCGGGGTGAACGGCGCGTCGCCGATGAACGCGATCATCGCTCCGCTGAGCGCACCGGCGAAGGCCCGCACCTCGAAATCATCTGCGGAACGGCCGGTTCGCCGCGCGATGATCTCGACGATCAGTTCGATGCTGCGCTCGAACTCCCGGGCGACCGCTCCCCGGAGCTCCGGAATCGAGTAGAGCAATTCCACCCGCTGCTGCTCGAAGGCGAATTCCTCGGGCGACAGGGACGCGAAGGAGTCGAGGGTGGCCTGCTTGAACGCGGCCAGCATGGACAGTTCCTTCGGCTGCTTCTCGATGGCCGCGATCATGATCGGGTCCAGATCGTCGGCCAGCGCCACCTGCTCCTTGGAGGGGAAGTACCGGAAGAAGGTGCTGGGCGAGATGTCGGCGGCCGCGGCGATCTGCTCGACCGTGGTCTCGTTGTAGCCCTGCTCGCGGAACAGCCGGAAGGCCTCGGTGCGAATGGTGCGGCGGGTGCGTTCCTTCTTGCGTTCGCGCAGACCGCCCCCGGCCGCGGTCTTCACCGGGGCCGGAGGCGTCGCGGAGGCAGTCTCAGCCGACATGGACCGATTGTCCCGCATCGAGATCGGTGGTCACGACCGGATCCTTGCGGCGGATCACGAAGGCGGCCAGCACCGCGGCGACCGCGCAGATGGCGGTGCACACCCACAGCATGGCGCTCATGCCGTCGACGAAGGCGCTCTGCACGTGGGCCAGCAGGGCCGGGTCGCCGAGCTTGCGGGCCACGCCGACCCCGGCGTTCACGCCGTCGGAGATGGGTGCGCGGTCGAGATCGCCCAGACCGGAGCGGTACCGGGTGGACAGCACGGTGCCGAGGATGGCGACACCGATGGTGCCGCCCGCCTGCCGCAGCGCCTGCAGCAGCGCGGATCCGGACCCGGCCCGCTCGGGGGTGAGGTCGTCGGTGGCCGCGCCCATGGCCGCGGGCATCACGAATCCCATCCCGAGGCCGAGCAGCACCAGCGCGGCGGCCGCGAAGCCGTATCCGCTGTCCACGGTGATGAGCGCGCCCATGCCGAGACCGGCTGCGAGCAAGGCGAATCCGGCCACCAGCACGGTGCGGACACCGACCTTCGGCAGCAGCTTGTCCACCACCCGGGAACCGGCGGCCAGGCCCGCGATGAGCGGCAGCAGGCGCAGGCCGCTGCCGAGCGTGTCGGCTCCCAGCACCGCCTGGAAGTACTGCGGCATGGTGAAGAACAGGCCGAACATCGCGAAGTTCACCAGCACCATGAACACTGTGCCCCAACGGAATCCGGGCTCACCGAAGAGTCCGAGGTCGACCAGTGGGTGCGCGGTGCGACGCTGCCACAGCACGAATGCGCCACCCAGGACGACGCCCGCGGCGATGGCGGCCCAGGCCACGGCGTCGCCCCAGCCCTCCTGACCGCAGCGGATGAAACCGTAGGTGATGCCGAGCATTCCGGCCGCGGACAGCAGAGCGCCCGGCAGATCGATGCGGAAAGTGCTCTCGCTCTTGGATTCCGGGACCAGCAGGCCGACGGCGGTCGCGCCGATGATCACCAGCGGCACATTGAGCAGGAAGGCCGAACCCCACCAGTAGTGCTGCAGCAGCCAGCCGCCCACGATCGGGCCCAGGGGCAGGCCGATGGCGGTCGAGGTGATCCAGATGGTGATGGCCCGCTGCCGTTCGCGCTGCTCGGGGAAGAGGGTGGGCAGCACCGCCATGGACAGCGGCATCATGATGGCCGCGGCCAGGCCGAGGACCACGCGGCCGGCGACGAGCTGACCGGAGGACGTGGCGAAGGCGCACGCCACCGAGGCCACGCCGAACAGCAGCAGCGCGGCGAGCAGGAACTTCTTGCGCCCGTATCGGTCGCCGAGGGCTCCCGCCGGGAGCATGAAGGCGGCCAGGGCGAGGGTGTAGGCGCTGCTGAACCACTGCAGCGCGGAGGTATCGGCGTGCAGGTCGACCGCGAGGGTGGGCAGGGCGACGGTGAGCACGGTGACGTCGAGGCCGATGGTCAGCATGGCGACCGCCAGGGCTCCCAGCGCCAGCCAGCGGCGCACTCCCTGAGCCTTCATGACAGCTCCAATCATTTGGGATCTTCTCGATAATGAGAGAGTCTCTCATTTCAGAGAGACTGTCAATTCTTGTCGTGTCATGGGTCGGGGCGGGCCGGGATGGGGTGAATCACCATTCCGCTGTCTGGTACCGGAGTCCCAAATGCTTGTCGCGACATGAAGTCCCCATGCTGTTACCGTCATGCGGTCCGTTTCTGAGATCGATGACCCCCCAACGGGTCTGGACACGTGAGGCACGAAATGACCGACCAAGCAACCGAATCCGTCGAGACCCCGCTGCACCTGCAGGGCCGTGATGCCGTCATTGCCGCTGCGGCACCGGAGGATTGGCGCGAAGGCGCGCCCGACTACCACCTGAGCAAGGAAGTCATTCCGGTCGAGCGCACCACCCAGCACGCGCCGGATTCGCTGGAGCACATCGTCGAAGAGCTGGTGAAGGTCTTCGAGATGGAGGTCTCGCACAAGAAGGACCCGGCCACCTGGGTCTCGCTGGTGGCCGAGCACTACCGCGGCCGCGTCAACGGCGGAAACTGGCAGGACGCAGACGAATTCGCGAGCATCGGGTCCTACAACATCCTGATCGGCGAGAACCCCTTCTACGACGCCGCGGGCGAGACCTTCGAGACCTCGCACAAGATCTTCCACACCGCGTTCCCGGGCGGCTTCTTCTGGGAGGTGCTCGAGGTGCTGTCCGGCCCGCCGACCGTCACCTTCAAGTGGCGCCACTGGGGTCGCTACGAGGGCGAGTACAAGGGCCACCAGCCCACCGGCGAGCTCATCGAGATGACCGGCGTCACCATCGCCAAGGTCTCCGAGGACCTGCGCATCCTCGAGCTCGAGCACTACTACGACAACAACAAGCTGCTCGGCCCCCTGGCCCACGGCTGCCCGGTCACCCACACCGCCAACTAGCCGCTCCCCCAGGCCGACACGGTCGCGGCCGCGCCGCGGCACATCGCGCGCCGGGGTGACCGGTCGGCTATAGAGTCGGGCGCGATGAGTATCCGCAGGTATTCGCGCCGAACCGTGCACCCGGCCGCTGGTCGGCGACGCGCCCCCCTTGTCACCGTCGCGACCCTGGCGACCGGTCTCACCGTGTTCGCCGGGGTCGCCTTCGGGCCGCTACCGGGTGCGGCACAGGCCCAACCGTCCGCCACGACAACGCCGTTCACCACGCCCAATACCGACGGCTGCCCGAACAAGACGGCTCCGCCGCCGCCCATCGACACCTCCGAGGCGCCCGAGCCCGGGCAGACGGCGCCGGCGGCGCTGCCGATTCCGAATCCGCCGATCGGGGGCAAGCAGCTCGGCGGGTGCGGCGTCATCCTGCCGCCGGGGGCGGGGCCGGTGCCGGAGGGGATCTCGGCCACCGCCTGGGAGGTGGCGGATCTGGATACCGGGCGGGTCATCGCGGCCAAGGATCCGCACGGGCGCTACCGGCCCGCCTCCACCATCAAGGTGCTGCTGGCGTCGGTGGCGATCCCGGCGCTGGACCTGGACACGACGGTGATCGGCACCCAGGACGACGCCAATGCCGACGGCACCCGGGTCGGCATCGGACCGGGTGGGCGCTACACCAACAAGCAGCTGTTCCAGGCGCTGATCATGGCGTCGGGCAATGACGCGGCGCATGCCATCTCGACCCAGCTGGGCGGGGACGACGCCACCGTCGCCAAGATGAACACGCTCGCGAAACAGTTGCAGGCGCTGGACACCCGGGCCGCCACGCCGTCGGGTCTGGACGGGCCGGGCATGAGCATCTCGGCCTACGATCTGGCGCTGCTGTTCCGGCACGCGATGACGCTGCCGCTGTTCGCGGAGCTGATCCACACCGAGCAGGTGGACTTCCCCGGCTACCCGGCCGATCCGAAAAACCCTGACGACAAGGATCATCCGGGCTTCCCGGTCGGCAATGACAACCATCTGCTCTTCGAGTACGACGGCGCGATCGGCGGCAAGACCGGCTACACCGACGACGCCCGGCAGACCTTCGTCGCGGCCGCGCAGCGCAATGGCCACCGCTATGTGGTGACGCTGCTCAAGGCGGACGTGCGGCCCTTCCGGCCGTGGGAGCAGGCGGCCAAACTGCTCGACTACGCCTTCGCGCTGCCGGCCGGCGCGACCGTGGGCAGCATGCCCGACGGCAGCTCCGGAGACGCGAATCCCTCGGTGGCACTGGCGAGTCCGCCCGCCCGGACCGATGCCGAGCCCGCCCCGGGCGCGGATTCCGGTTCCAGCTCCGACCACCACGATCTGCGGATCGCCCTGATGGTCGTCGGCGTGATCCTGGTCCTGGCGCTGCTGTTGAGCGCGCGCCGGATGAGCCGCCGCCGCTGAGCGGTCAGCGGCGGCGCAGCATCGAAAGCAGCGTCGCCGCAAGGGCTCCCGCGCCGAACCAGGCCGCACCCGCTCCGGCGGAGAGACCGCCCGCGGTCATCCGGGGACGGATGATCGCCGGGGCGGGCGGCGGGATTTCGGCGGGCACCTCGTTGTCCGCGGCCGTGGCGGCCCAGGCGGTGGCGAAGAGGATGATCCGCGCGGTGAAGTAGCTGAAGACCATCAGGCCGATGATCGGCCCGAAGACCACCCCGGCCGGGCCGTTGACCACCGATCGCAGAATGACCGAGGCCAGCTGCTTGAACGCCTCGAAGATGACCGCCGCGATCATGGCCGCGCGGGCGGCACTGCGGAAGGTGACCGGATGCAGCGGCAGGCGCGCGATGATCCAGACGAACACGGCCCAGTTCGCCACCACCGCCAGCACCAGCGACGCCACGGTGAGCAGGACCTTCGCCCAGGCCGACTCGTGCACGTGCAGGCGGTCGAGCAGGTGGGTGATCAGGCCGCCGGAGGCCAGCACGGACAGGCCGAGGGAGACGAGGATGGCGAGGAACAGCCCGATCAGCGCCAGCAGGTCGGAGACCTTGGCGAGGAACCAGTTTCGCTGCTTACTGGGCTGATCCCACTGCTCGCTGAGCGCTGCCCGCAGGTTGCCGATCCAGCCCAGCCCGGCGTAGGCGCCGGTCACCAGACCGATGGAGCCCACGCCCGTCCGCGACTCCACGGCCCGGTGAATCAGGTCGTTGATCTGGCTGCCCGCGTCGCCCGGAATGTTCTCGACGATCTTGTTCTGAATATCGGTGAGCCACTGCGGATTCCGCGACAGCGCGAAGCCGGCCACCGCGAAACCCACCATCAGCAGCGGAAACAGCGACAGCACCGTGAAATAGGTGATGCCCGCGGCGTAGTAGTCGCCGCGCTGACGCTGATAGCGCTCGCCCGCGCGGACCACATGGTCCAGCCAGGGACGACGCTGGATCTGCCGCGCGACCCACGCCTTCAGGTTCCCGAACACACCGCTACCTCCGCACACCCGGACGCGCGGCGGCCGGTTCAGCGGGCCAGGAGGCCCACCCGGTCGTACACCTGCGCGAGAGTCTTCCCGGCGACCTCCCGCGCCCGCTCGGCCCCCGCGGCGAGGATGCGGTCGAGTTCACCCTGGTCGGACATGTATTCTTGCACCTTCGCGCGCAGCGGCGTCACGAACTCGATGAGCGCGTCGGCGGTGTCCGATTTCAGGTCGCCGTAGCCCTTGCCGGCGTAGTCCTGCTCGAGCGTGACGATCGGAGTGTCGGTCAGCGAGCTGAGGATGACCAGCAGATTGCTCACACCCGCCTTGGCCTCCGGGTCGTAGCGGATCTCACGCTCGGTGTCGGTGACCGCGGAGCGGATCTTCTTCGCCGAGACCTTGGGATCGTCGAGCAGGTTGAGCAGGCCCGCGTCGCTGTTGGCCGACTTGCTCATCTTGGCGGTCGGATCCTGCAGGTCGTAGATCTTGGCGGTGCCGGTCACGATGTGCGGCTCGGGCACCACGAAGGTCTTCTTGTAGCGAGTGTTGAAGCGCTGCGCCAGGTTTCGGGTCAGCTCCAGGTGCTGGCGCTGGTCCTCGCCGACCGGCACCAGCTGGGCGCGGTAGAGCAGGATGTCGGCGGCCATCAGCACCGGGTAGGTGAACAGACCGACGGTGGCATTGTCCGCGCCCTGCTTGACCGACTTGTCCTTGAACTGGGTCATCCGGCTCGCCTCGCCGAACCCTGTGATGCAGTTCAGCACCCACGCCAGCTCGGCATGCTCGGGCACCTGGGACTGCACGAACAGCGTGGACTTCTTGGGGTCCAGCCCCAGCGCCAGCAGCTGCGCGGCCGAGATCTTGACCCGCGTACGCAGCTGCTTCGGGTCCTGCGGCACCGTGATGGCGTGCAGGTCCGGAATGAAATAGAAGGCGTCGTAGTCGTCCTGCAACCGCACCCAATACTGCAGCGCGCCAAGGTAGTTGCCGAGGTGGAAGGAATCGCTGGTGGGCTGGATTCCGGACAGGACCCGCTGCTTACGCTCAGCGGCGGCTTCAGGACTCGACATGGCTCGAGCTTAATTTGCCCCTCCGCTTCGCTCCGGGGCGGGTTCGCGGCCCCGAGATCTCGATACCTCCCCCCTCCGCTCCTCCGCTTCGCTCCCCCACTCCAAGGCGGAGGTCTATTCCAGCCGCAGTCCCGAATCGAGACGGCCGCGAACCTCTGGGTCGTCCGCCAAAGCGGCCGGTCACGCGCCGATTCGGTCCGATGGGGGGCGCGGATCGACCCCCGGCATGCTGGGCCGCCCGGAGCCGATCAGGCGCTGTTCGCGGCGGGTGGCCAGCTTGTAGAGGGGGTAGCTGGGGCCGGTCATCGGGGCGGTCAGGGGGTTGCCGACCAGAGGTGGGGAGAGGTGGGCGGTGCGGACGGCTCGGGCCAGGCCGTGGAAGGCGACTTGTTCACGCAGGCCCCAGTCGAGGTCGTACATGTCGCGGACGCGTTCGGGGAGGCTGCCCTGGACCAGGAGGGAGAAGCCGGTGAGGGCCTGCTGGATGGGGGCCGGCAGTGGGTGGGCGACGCGCTGGCCCATGAGGTAGGAGCCGACCAGTTTGGCCTCCTCGGTGAGGTGGGGCTCGTCGGAGGCCAGGTAGCCGTCGAAGTAGTCGCGGAATTCGCGGTAGGTGTAGGGGGCGGCGCTGCGGGGCATGCCGAACAGTTCGCCCCAGCGCACGTAGTCCTGGTACAGCCCTTCCCGTTCGGTCGGGGTGAGGCGGCGGACCAGCAGATCGTGCATGACCTCGGCGGAATCGAAGGTGAAGGCCATGGTCATGAACATCAGATGCGGGTCGGCCGCGGAGTAGTGGGTGCCGGCCGGGTTGGCCGCGCCCGCGTCCTCCGGCAGCACGCCGTCGACCGGGGCGTGCCGTTTACGGGTGAAGGCCCGTGCCCGATCGGCCTCTTCGCGGGTGCCCAGGGAGACGGCCTCGAACAGGCGGCCGGTGAGGGCGAGCCGGGTGTAGGGCGTGGTCCGATGCTGGGTGTTCTCGGCGGTTCCGACATAGAGCAGCGGATGCACCGCGCCGATCACCAGCGCTCGCTGGCCGTAGGTGAGTCCGACCGCGCGCTTGCGCATGACCCTGCGGATCATCGAGTCGTCGGAGAAGTAGCCGCTCTGAGCCGCGCGTGCAGGCATCGTTGCCTCCCGGTGGGTGTGATGCGGGCCATCACATCTGGCAATAGAGTCCCCCAGATTACAGATTCTGGCAAGACCTTCTGCCAGAATCGCGGCCGTGCCAGAATCGGTTCGTGACCGGGCAACGGACCTACGGCGGCATCTCCGCGGACGAACGCCGCACCCAGCGCCGCACCGCCCTGCTCGACGCCGCCCTCGACATCCTCGGCACCCAGGGCATCGACAAGCTCACCGTCTCCGCCCTCTGCACCGGCGCGGGACTCAACGAGCGCTACTACTACGAGAACTTCGACAACCGCGACGCCGTGCTGTCGGCACTGTTCGACACCATCGCCGAGGAGCTGGCCGGCGCCCTGCTCGCCGCACTGCACACCGCTCCCGACGACCCGCGCGCCAAGGCGCACGCCGCCATCACCGCGGGCATCCACGTCCTCACCGACGATCCGCGCAAGGCCCGGGTGGCCCTGGTGGTCAGCTCCGCCACCCCCGAATTACGCACCCGCACAACGCACACCATCAAGGCGTTCGCGAATATCGTGGCGGCCGAGGGCATCGACTTCTACGGCCTCACCGACGGCGACCCCCTGCCCGTGATCGGTTTCCGCGCCACCTACCTGGTCGGCGGCCTGGTCCAGACCCTCACGGCCTGGCTCCAGGGCGACCTCCCGATGACCCGCGACGAGCTCATCGACGCCACCACCGACGTTTTCGTGCTGCTGGGCGAGGACCTGGCCCGGCAGATCCGCCGCTGAGCCGCGCGCTCCCCCGGCCGCCGGAATCGTAGCCCCGCAGGGGAATCCGAGTCAGCGCACAACGGCGATCACGGCGGATGCGCCCGGGTCGTCCTCGGTGGATTCGACGTAGCAGTGGGCGTCCCCGACGGCGAAGGACACCTGCGATCCGGCCTTGTCCGGAATCGATTGCGTCCAGCGGATGGCACTGGTGTGCACGTCGATCGCGCGGAGGATGCGGTCGGCCAGCAGGTAGAAGGCCCCCGCGCTCGGGTACCCGCCGACATCGGCCGCGGCGCCCCGATCGGCGATGGAGATACTCCACAGCTTGGCCGCCTCGCCGCCGGGAGTCATGGCATGCAGCCGCTCGCCGTCACACAGGTAGTAGGCGTCGCCGGACCCGAAGACGACGCCGGCCGTGTAGGGCAGGGCGGGCGTGGTCCACAGTGCCGCACCGGTTTTCGGGTCCAGGCCGGAGACGATGTGGGCGCCGTCGGTGGCCAGCACGGCGCCCTGGACCAGGCCGGTGGCGATGGTGCTGGCCGAGACCGCCGAGTCGCCCGCGTGGGACCAGGCGGTCGCACCGGTCCCGAGGTCGAGGGCGACGAGATCGCCTCCGGTGCTGGGACTCTGGTTGTAGAGGAGCGAACCGCTGTCGGGCACCGACAGCGCCTCGGCATCGCAGGGCACCCGCCAGCGGACAGCCTTGCTCGTCATGTCCACGGCCCACGCCTCGCGCCCGCCCTTGTCGCGATCGGAGGCGATCAGATAGAGCACCCCGTCCCGCACACCGAAGACTCCGCCGAGCACGACCCCCTCGGGTGCGTCGAAGGACCAATTCCGTTTCCCCGACGCCAGATCCACGGCCACGGCCCGATCCCCGGCGGCATCGGGTTCGGCACCGCAGACCACGAGGGCGTTGCTCCAGACGCTGGAATGACGGCCGATCCCCGGTGTCGCGATGGGGAACCGCCACAACTCGCGTCCGCTCCGGGCCTCGAGTCCCGTGAGCACGGCGGCGTTTTCCACCACTACAGTGCCGGCGCCGTACCGCAGTCCCCGTACCTCGCCGTCGACCTGGTATTCCCAGGCGATGCTCCCGGACGCCGCGGTCCCCGCCACCCGCCGCGGCGCGGCGCACGCGGCCGCCACCCCGGCGAAGGCGAGAATCGCCCCGTCCCGCAACACTTTTCGACGACTGATCACAACCGGACCCCACTCGCTCGACACACTGTCAGCGACTATAGGGGGAACCGCCCGCGCCCGAATACAAAACCGCCCGGCCTTTTCCAATGGATCGGGTCCACGGGATCGGGCCGGGCGGTCAGCGCATCCGGGTTAGCTCGCGGCGCCGGTCTTCGGGTCGAGCTGCAGGGCCGGCTGCGCGGCGGCCTTGAAGTCGAACATGGCGTCGAGGGTGCCGGCCTTCTCGTCGAACGAGTCGTCGCCGATGCGGCCGGTCTTCCAGTTGTCCTCGATGAACTTCAGGACCGAGGCCTGATCGGTCACGCCGTGATCGACGAAGTTGGCCTTGGAGTAGGGCGAGACGACCAGCAGCGGCACGCGCTGGCCGTAGCCGCAACGGCCCTGGTACTTGGCCGGATTCGCCTTGGCGTCACCGCAGACGCCGGGGCCGCTGTAGCCGTCCTGCTCGGAGGCGGAGTTCATGACCAGCTTGGGCGCCGTGTGGTCGTACCAGCCGTCGGAGTCGTCGTAGGCGATGACGACCGCGGTGTCCTTCCAATCCGGCAGCTTCTGCAGGTGGTTGATGGTCTCCACCAGGAACTGCTGCTCGTCCAGCGGATCGGAGTAGGCGGCGTGGCCGTCCTGGTAGCCGGCGGCCTTCAGGTAGCTGACGGCGGGCATGTTGCCCTTGTCGGCGGCGGCCCAGAAGTCGGTCAGGTCGTACTGGTGGTTGGCCTGATCGTCGTGGCCGATCTTGTCGACCGAGGTCGGCGGCAGGTGGTGCGGGTTGGCCGTCGACGCGAAGTACTGGAACGGCTCGTGGTGCGGGATGTAGTCGCCCTTGGTGTCCCAGGCCTTGTCACCGGTCTTGCCGGTACCGCCCAGTGCCACACCGACATTGTGGGTGGCGCCGCAGACGGCCTTGCCGTCCTTGGTGTCGGTGGGCTTGAAGCCGCCCTGGAAGAAGCCCCAGCTGACGCCCTTCTTGGTGAGCAGGTCGCCGATGGTGGTGCCGCTCATCTGGACGGTGTCGCGGTTGGAGCAGTCGTCGCCGTAGGGCTGCGGGTCGCCGACCACGGTGCCCTGGCCGTTGCCGGCGTTCTCCAGCACGGTGTCGGCGGGGAAGGGCTGGCCCGGCTTGGGCGGCTCCATCTTGGTGACGCCGTGGGTCTGGCCCGCGACCAGGTTCAGCGCGCCCACGGTGGACGGGCCGAAGGTGGAGGTCCAGGAGTTGTCGCTCATGGCGTAGTGCTGCGCGTAATTCCACAGCGCGGTCACCGAATTGCCGTCGTAGTAGCCCATGACCAGGCCCTGCGGGCCGTAGACCGGCGCCTTGCAGGACTTGCCCTCGGACACGTTGGTGTGCTCGACGAACTGGTCCATCTTGCCGCCGTTGAGGGCGAGCTGCTCGTCCTTGTACTCGTGGTCCTGGTCGCAGGTGACCTGCTGGTTCGGACCGCCGAGGCGCACGGGCTGCGCCTTGTTGGGGTTCTTGGTGAGCAGATCCGGCGTGAGGCCGTCCACCTTCGGCGTATTCGGCTGCGCCGTGAACGTGGTGCCGTCGGTGTTGGCCGCGTTCGGGTAGGTGCCGAAGTAGTGATCGAAGGAGACGTTCTCCTGGAAGATCACCACCACGTGCTTGATGGGCGTCGTGGTGTCGGTGTCCGGCGCCGCCTGGCCGGACGACGACGAACACGAGGTGGCGCTCAGCGCGACCAGCGCGGCGAACGCGGCGGCGGCGCGGCTTCGTTTGCCGAAGCGACGGCCATGGGCGACCGCCAAACGGCGTGCCGAGGCAGGCATGGAACCTCCAGGTCTATCCGGATCGCGTCAGGCCGCGATCGCATAGCGGAACCATTGCAGCGTCCAGGACAGTTTTGTTCGACCGCAGGTTAACTGGAGTGGAAAGTCCGGTGAATCAAGAATTTTCGGTTTCGGGGTCGAGAGCCAGGGGTATCACCGGCAATCCGGGTGGCGTGGCATCCTGCAGGACCACCCGGAAGGGGATGCCGCGGGCCGCCCAGATGGTCGCGCAGTCGGCCATGGCCTCGGCGAACCAGTCGCGCTCGTCGGGCTGCCGGTCGAGCAAGAGCGCGGCATTGCGGATCACCACCACGTATCCCTGTGCGGCTCCGACGAATTCGTCGAGGTCGCGGAGACATTCGTCGAAGGCGTCCTTGTTCTCCCCGAAGTAGTAGGGGAATTGGAAGGCGGCGGCGAACTCGTCGAAAACCTCGGTGACCGTGCGCATCTTGCGGCCGCGCAGTTCCCGGGCGAGGTAGTCGTCCGGAATCCGGTAACGGACGCCGGAGAATTCGGCCGCGCCGATGGGCAGCACCCCGAGCACCGGAGCGGGAGCCCGGCGCCCGGCGACATTGTCGAGGCGCTCGGCGACATCTTCGGCGGGAGCGGAGAGGAACTGCGACAGCGGCATCGGCTCGGTCATGTCAGCGCATCCTCGTGAAGGTTTTGTAGTGGTCCCCCGTGTAATAGGCCGAACCGTCGCTGCCGGTGATGATGCGCTCGGCATCGCGGGTCTGGCCGGACTGCTTGGGATTCACATCCCATTCCTGATAACTGATCGCCTTGCCGGAGGCGTCCTTGCGGGGCAGGCTACCCTCCCGGTTGTTCCAGGTGTCGCCGCCGTGGGTGCCGGGCGCATTGGCGGAGCCAGGCCAGCGCCCGGCGTCGATCTCGACCAGGGTCTTGTACGCCTGGTCGGGCACGCCGGCCACCTTGGAAGGCGGGGCCGCTTGATCGGCCACGCCGGGAGCCGGCGTGACACCACCCGGCTTTGCGGTCGTCTTGACCACCGATGTGACAACGGATTTGGCGCTGCCCGTGTTGTTCGGATGGTCGGTATTGATCCGGTTGGCGACGATAGCGGCGATCAGCGCGAGCACGGCCACCCCCAGCGTCAGCCAGGCGCTGTGCTTCTTGGACAGCTTCTTCACCGGATCGACTCGGTTCCGCAAACCAGAGAATCCCTGTTGACCAGGCAAGAAGCCGTACTGCAGACCCGTTTGAGTGCCTTACTGGTTGCTCGGCTATCCGTCATGACTGACGAATCTACGTCACCACCCGCCAGTCGGAGCACCGCCGGAACCGTGTGTGATGAAGAGCGGACAGCGGCCGTGGCGAATCACCGACCTGGATGTTTCCGCCGATAGCTGGCCACGCACCCAGAGGTTCGCGGCACCCCTCAGCGGCACCGCGTTTCCAGCGCTCGGCGGATCAGCCGCCGGGCTGGCTCACCGGTCACCGACTGGTTGGCCAACACGTCGAATGCCCTGCCGTACTGGGCTATCTCTCTCGGCTGAGTGACTGTGAGTTCGGCCGTCACGGTTTCGACCATGACCCTGGAGTTGTCGAACAGCGCGAAGTTCGTCATCGACACCCGGTACGGCTCCTCAGCCGGAACGATGCCGAGAACAACTCTGGGCATACCCACTACGGCCAGCAGCCGATCCAATTGCCCGATCATGGTCTGATCGCTGCCGACCGTGGTTCGCAGAGCTTGCTCGGCTATGACGAAGTGGAACCGATGGTCCCTTCGATACAGAATCTGCTGCCGTTCAAGGCGTTTCGATACCCCTTCGTCAATATCGTTCGGTATCTGCTGGAAGTCGATCACGCTTCGTAAGACGCCCTCGGCGTCGGATGTACTCGACAATCCGCGGATCGGTGGTGACGGCACCACCGATCCAACGCCCGTTATCTCCGGGCTCGAACACCGTGAACGCCACCACCGAGTCATCGAAGATCCACCAATCGTCGGTAGTCAGCTCATCAGAATCGATCAGGTGCCGGGGTAGATAACGCACATCTTCGCCGGCCTGGACAGCACCGGGGAGAGCCCTGGTCCTCTGGAGTCCGAAGGCCCTTCCGATGCTCGGGAGCCGCGAGAGGAGGTGGGGCGATAACCGATTGAACGCGCTTCCAGAGAAGGCACGGCCCCCGATTGCCACCGTGCCGACGTCTTCACCTCGGGAACCCCCAGCCGGCGGAGAGGGCTGGGGGTCTGGTGCGGAGGGGTATCCGGTCAGGGGGCCTTTACTCGGAGCGGTAACCAGCTTCCGGGTACTCCAGCAGCTCCAGAGGACTGGAAAGCACCCGATGAGGCTTCTTCATCGGTACTGCACCGTCACCGGGGCGTGGTCGGACCAGCGTTCGGCGTAGGTCGCGGCCTTCTCGACCACGGCCTGCTTGGCGCGGGCGGCGATCTCGCCGCGTGCCAGCTGGTAGTCGATGCGCCAGCCGGCGTCGTTGTCGAAGGCGCGGCCGCGGTAGGAGTGCCAGCTGTAGGGGCCGGGGACGCCGGGGTGCAGTTCTCGGACCACGTCGACGTAGCCGGCGGCCAGCATGGACGACACCCAGGCGCGTTCCTGCGGCAGGAAGCCCGCGTTCTTGACGTTGCCCTTCCAGTTCTTGATGTCGAGCTCGGTGTGCGCGACATTCCAGTCGCCCATGATCACGAACTCGCCCGGGTGGGCCTGCATGCGTGCGCCGATGGCGTCCAGGAAGCGGTACTTCTCGTCCTGTAGCGGGGTGTCCGCCTCGCCGGTGTGGACGTAGACGCTGGCGATGGTGAGATCCTCGAAGTCGGCCTCGACATAGCGGCCGAGCGTGGCGAATTCCTCGACGGGAGACCAGCTTCCGTCCTGGATCAGGCCGACGCCGACGCGCACCGCGTCGGGCTGGTGCCGGGACAGGATGGCCACGCCCGCCCGGCCCTTCAGGCCCGGTTCGGCATGGCTGAGAAACCATCCGGCGGCCAGCGCGGGCGCTAGCGCGCTACGCGTTTGCTCATCGGTCGCCCGCGTTTCCTGCAGGCAGACGATATCGGCCTCGGTCGCGGCCAGCCATTCGAGCAATCCCTTGCCCGCCGCGGCACGCACCCCGTTCACGTTGCACGTACTGATGATTTTCGCCACTTCACGACCGTACAATGCGGCTTACCGACTCTCTTCACGGACATCGAGGTCCAGGAAGGGGTGACGACGATGACGTCAGGCACCACCCGGCCCACCGCCCCGCCCGCGCCCATCCGCGCGCTCCACACCGGCTCCGGTGAACCACTGCTCCTGCTGCACGGATTCATGCTGTCCCCGCATTGCTGGGAGCAGGTGGCACAGCGCATGTCGAGCCATTGCGAAGTGTTCGCTCCGGCCTTCACCGGGCACTGGGGCGGCCCCGAGCTCGAGGGCTGGTACCTCGATGTCAGCGCCCTTGCCGACCGGGTCGAGGACCAGCTCGACGAAATGGGCTGGCGCACCTGCCATATCGCGGGCAATTCGCTCGGCGGCTGGGTCGGCTTCGAGCTGGCTCGCCGCGGCCGGGCCCGCACCCTCACCGCTATCGCGCCCGCGGGCGGCTGGCAAACCCCCTCCGCGTTGCAGCTTCGGGTCGGGCTGAAGTTCCTGTCGATGGTGCCGTTCGTGGAGATCGGCAAGCATCTGCCGGCCGCCGTCGCCTACAGCGGGCTCGTCCGGCAGGCGGTGGCGCTGCTGCTCACCAAGAACACCGAGGCGGCCTCGCGCGCGGGCATCGAGGCGGCCATCACCTCGGCCATGCACTGCAAGGCCATGCTGCCGATGCTGGTGAGCGGCCTGCGATTCCCGGCCCTCGAGCACCTGGCCACGCTGCGCACCCCGGTGCGGCTGCTCATGTGCGAGAACGACCGGATCATCCCGAATCGCCTGTACGCCCGCCGTTTCCTGGAGGAACTGCCGGAGTCGGCGGACCGCATCCTGGTCCACGACGTCGGCCACGTCCCCATGCTCGAGGCGCCCGACCGCATCGCGACCCTGATCGCCGAGCACGTCTACGCCAGCCGCACCCGCTTGCGGGCCGTCTGACGGGCCCCGAATCATCTACGCTCTCAGGCACGCCCAGTGTTACCTGGAACCGCGCACCGGAACTCGTTCAGTTACATAGGATTACGGCGGATCCACGTCGCCAGGTTCGCGGCCCGTCTCGTTCTGGACTGAGCGGAGCGGAGGAGCGAAGCGGGGAGCGCAGGGAGGGAAGAACGAGACCTCCAGGCCGCGAACCCGCCCGGAGCGAAGCGGAGGGCAATTCGATACTGACAGGGGTGTGTGGAGAATGACGGAACAACCGCAAGTAGACCAGTCCAAGCCCAGTATTGCCCGGGTGTACGACTATCTCCTGGGCGGCAAGGACAATTACGCGCCCGACCGGGAGATCGGGGACTTCTTCATCAAGGATCTGCCGGGTTCGGTGGATATCGCGTACGCGAATCGGAATTGCCTCGTGCGCGCCATCGGCGAGATCTCGCGCGCCGGGATCAAGCAGTTCGTCGACATCGGCAGCGGCCTGCCCACCGCCGACAATGTGCACCAGGTGGCGCAGCGGCACCAGTCCGAGCCGCATGTGGTCTATGTGGACAACGACCCCATCGTGCTGGCACACGGCCGCGCGATTCTGGAGACGGACGAATTCACCACCGTCATCCAGGCCGACCTGCGCGATTCCGAGGCGATCCGCCACCATCCGGAGGTGGAGCGGCTCATCGACTTCTCGCAGCCGGTGGCCGTGATCTTCAGCGCCATCCTGCACCACCTCAACAATGACGAGAAGCCCGAGCAGGTGGTCCGCTATTGGGCCGACCAGATCCCTTCCGGCAGCATGCTCTACATCTCCCACTTCCGGTCCGGCTTCAACGAGGAGACCCGGGTCGCCGAGCAGAAGCTGCAGACCACCTTCGGCCGCGGCCGCTGGCGCACCGACGAGGAGATCCTGGGCCTGTTCGGCGATCTCGAAATCCTGGAGCCGGGCCTGGTGCCCTGTTCCCTCTGGCGCCCCGAACCCACCGCCGAGGGCGTGGCCCGCATCGGCAGCGACCACCACGACCTCAGCGTCTGGGAACAGCTGATCTCCGCCGCCCTCTCCCGCAAGCCCTGAGCCGCGAAACCCCTTGCGCCGCCCGCTGATCGCGGCACGCGATCAGCGGGTGTTCAGTCGAACCACTCCGGATCGCCCGCGGCGATGAGCTCGCGGAGAACGGCCGGATCCGCGAGCGCGTCCCGCAGCAACGCCCCGAGCGCCTGCAGCGCCGGCGCGTCCTGGCCGTACGCGACGAACATGCCCGCCTCGGGGTCGAAGCTCACCCGCTCCCCCACCCCGGCCTCCTGGGTCGCCACCGCCGACCGCGCCACCCCGGCCCAGCCGTAACCGTTTCCTTCGTAACCGAATTCGGCGAAGACGGGTTCGGTGGCGAGCATGTGGTTGTCGGACAGCATCAGGCAGTAGTGCCCGGGCTTGTGGTCGTATTCGAAGAACACCAGTGGAGCGAAACTCTCACGATCGGTCACGCCCCGAACCCTAGCCACGACCCCCGACAAACCGATATTGAGTGAAACACTCTCATGTTGGACGTATGACCAGTAGAGTCTGGACGGCCACCCGGCCGCGCGGCAACAGGCCGCGTCCGAAGCACTTGGGAGATTTCGCTGAGATGAGAACTGCGCGGGTTCTGTGTTCCGTCCTGTCAGCACTGGCCATCGTGTCCAGCGGGTCTGCCGTGGCCGGGGCGGCGCCCGCCGACAGCGGCTCGGGGTCCGGGAGTTCCAGCGGGTCGGGTTCCGGGTCGGCGTCGGGCAGTGCCAGCGGGTCCGGGACCGGGAGCGCCGGTGGTGCGCCGACCAGCGTGCCGTCACTCGGCCCCGACTTCATGTGGGGCGTGGCCATGGCCGGATTCCAGTCCGAAGGCCATGCGCCGGACAGCAACTGGAGCCGGTACGCGAATTCCGGCAAGGCGCACGACCCCTACGGCAATTCGGTCGACTTTTACGACCGGTACGCCGAGGACATCGATCTGGCGGCCGGGATGGGCCTGAAGGTGTACCGGCTCAGCATCGAATGGGCGCGGGTGCAGCCGCAGCCGAATGCCTGGGACGAGAACGGCTTCCGCTTCTACGACCAGGTCATCCAGAAGATCCGTGCGGCGGGGATGCGGCCGATGCTGACCCTCGACCACTGGGTGATCCCCGGGTGGGAGGCGGATCGCGGGGGCTGGAAGAACCAGGGCATGGTGTCGGATTGGCTCACCAATATGCGCAAGGTCGTCGACCGCTACGCGCCCGACGACCCGATGTGGGTGACCATCAACGAGCCCATGGGCTATGTCGCGCAATCGATCAAGATCGGTGACATCGGCGTGCTCGACGCGCTGCCGATGTTCGACCGGCTGGTGCAGGCGCACACCGCGATCTACGACTACATCCACTCCCGCCAGCCCGGCGCGCGGGTGACCAGCAATATCGCGCAGTACCCGATCGTGCAGAACCTGACGGACATGCTGTTCGCCGACCGCATCCGCGGCAAGCTCGACTTCATCGGCGTCGACTTCTATTACGGCGCCTCCCTGACCCACTTGCCGAGCACCGCGCTGCTGGGTGACGAACTGTGGAAGAACGCCATCGAGCCCGAGGGCATCTACTACGACCTGCGCACCTACACCGAGAAGTTCCCGGGCCTGCCGATCTACGTGGTGGAGAACGGACTTCCCACCGACAACGCCGCCCCGCGCAGCGACGGCTACGACCGCGCCGACCACCTGCGCGACACCGTCTACTGGCTGCAACGCGCCAAGGCCGACGGCATCGACGTGATCGGCTACAACTACTGGAGCCTCACCGACAACTACGAATGGGGCAGCTACTCACCGCGATTCGGCCTCTACACCGTCGACGCGAAAACCGACCCGACCCTCACCCGCCGCCCCACCGACGCCGTGGCCGCCTTCAAATCCATCACCGCCCAGGGCGGCGTCCCCGCCGACTACCGCCCCACCCGCAAGCCCGCCCTCTGCTCGATCATCCTGCCCCTGGAGAGCTGCCTGCGCCCCGTCTCCGTCCCGTAGTCACGAGACAGCCTGCTACGTAGGCATTTTCACGGACATCTCACCGCAAACCCTAGTCGTAGAGCGCGTCGATCTCGGCGGCGTATTTCTCGGCGATGGGTTTGCGGCGGAGGGACATTTTCGGGGTGAGTTCGTCGCCGCCGGGTTCCCAGGTGACCGGTAGGACGCGATAGCGCTTGATCTGTTCGACGCGGGACAGCCGCGCATTGGCGGCCCGCATGCCGCACTCGATTTCGGCCAGCACGCCGGGATGTTCGGCGAGGACCGCGGGCACGGAGTCCGGGAGGCCGTGCCGCCGGGCGTAGGCGGCACAGGCATCGGGATCCAGGGTCAGCAGGGCGGTCACGTATCTGCGGTTGTCGCCGACCGCCATGACGGCCTGGACCAGAGGACAGGAAACGCGCACCGCGCCTTCGATATTCGACGGCGACATGTTCTTGCCCGCCGCGTTGATGATGAGTTCCTTTTTGCGGTCGAGGATGCGCACGTAGCCGTCGGCGTCGATGCTCCCGATGTCGCCGGTGTGCAGCCAGCCCTCGGGGTCGATAGCCGCGGCGGTCTGTTCGGGGTCGTGGCGGTAGCCGCGCATCACCAGCGGCCCGCGGATGAGCAGCTCGCCGTCCTCGGCCACGCGCACCTCGGTGCCGGGCAGCGCCGGTCCGACGGTGCCGATGCGAATGGCGTCCGGGCGATTGGCGGTGGCCGCCGCCGAGGATTCGGTCATGCCCCAGGCCTCGCAGACCGGAAACCCCAGTCCCAGGATGAAAGCCATGGCATCGGGCGCGATCGGCGCCGCACCGCTGACGGCGATCTTGATGCTGTCCAGACCCATGCGGGCGCGCAGGGTGCGCAAGACCAGCCGCTCGGCCAGCATGTGCTGCACCCGCAGCGCCGACGGGGCCGCCCGCCCGTCGAAGCGCAGCCGCGCGACTCGCGCACCGGTCTCCACGGCCCACCGCAGCAGCATCCGGCGTGGAGTGGATTCCTCTGCGGCGATGAGTGCTTCGATACCCGCCTTGACCTTGTACCAGATGGCGGGCACCGCCAGGAACAGTGTCGGCCGGACCTGCGGCAGAGTGGAGATCAGCTGTTTGGGGTCGGCGACGGTAGTGACCTGGACGCCCTCGATGAGGTTGTTGTAGTGCGCGAACGCCCGATTCGCCAGGTGCGCGTCGGGCAGATACGACACGACCCGATCGTCCGGGCCGATCCGGGCCAGCGCCTCCATGGCCGCGAACTCGGCCAGCAGATTGGCGTGGGTGAGCTCGACGCCCTTGGGCGCACCCGTGGTTCCGGAGGTGTAGACGATGGTGAGCAGATCCGTGGAGCGCACCGCACGCCATGCCGCATCGAAGTCGAAATCCGGTGCGGCCGTGACAGTCAGCGCGCCGAGGGTGAGCGTGCCCTCGAATTCACCGTCGACACAGACGATGTGCGCGATCTGTCCGCCGCGATCGGCGGCGCGCACCGTCGCCAGGAATCGGGACTCGGTGACCACCACGTGGTTTCCCGCATTGCCCAACAGCTGCCCGATCTGCTCCGTGGTGAAGGTGTTGTAGATCGAGAACGGTGTGGCCCTGGCATGCAGGACCGCGGTGTCGACGAGATGGAACTCCACCCGGTTGGTGAGCATGATCGCCACGGTGTCACCCGAGCGCACCCCGAGCCCGGCCAGGCCGGTCGCCAATTCCCGTACCCGCCCGGCGTAATCGGCCCAGGTGAGTTCCGGGCCGCCGGACGCCGCCCGCAGCGCCACCCGGTCCGGGTAGCGGGCCGCGGTGCGCTGGAAGGCCTCGCACAGTGTGGTCGGGTCGCCGGTCACGGTGCACTCCAATCGAGTCGTGGTTGGCGCGGTCACCCCGCGCGCTGGGAGCCATCCGGGCGCGCGGCATGGTCCAGGACCAGGCGGGCGACCTCGGCCGGATAGTCGAGTTGCGGGCAGTGTCCCGCCTGCGGGAGCACCACCAGCTCGCTGCCCGGGAGCAGGGTGTGCAGGTCCCGGCCGGCGGCGACCGGGATGACCCGGTCCTTCGCGCCGTGCACGATCAGCACGGGACAGGTGACGGCCGGATCACCGTGCCCGCCGGGGTTTTCGCGGGCGTACCGGACGGCGTCCCGCGCCCGGGCCGCCACGCCCCGCATGTCGGGCACCGAACGCACCGCCGTCGCCAGGAACTCCGGGTCGGCCGCGATCCCGGGACCGTAGATGTACATCTGGACCAGCCGCCGCACCGCCCAGCGCACCATCGCGGCGGGAATCGGCAGCGCGCCGACGAGACCGAACAGGCGGATGTAGTCGCTGCGGCGGACCACCCGGGCCATCCAGTGTCGCGCCAGCAGCGGTTCGTCGAGCAGCACGATCCCGGCCACCCGCCCGTCCCGATCCCGGTCCGCCGCCCGTAGCGATGTGGCCGCGCCCAGTGAATTCCCCACCAGCACCACGGGTCCGTGCGCGTCGACCAGGGCGTCGGCGAACTCGTCGAACTGCGGGCTCATCGGACCGGGCCGCCGGTCCTGCGCCAGGCCGAAGCCGGGCAGATCCACGGCCAGCGCGCGTCGGCCCGCCGCGCCCAGCCGGGTCAGGACCCCGCGCCAGGTGTCCGCGCTGTCGGCGTAGCCGTGCAGCAGCACGATCGGAATTCCGGTGCCCGCCACCGCCAGTTCCCGGGTATGCACCCCGGCGTACGAGACGTGCCGTTCTTCGATCTCGACGCCGGTCGCTGCCGGATCGTCGGGTGACAGCGCTGTCACAACTACTCCTGTCATCGTGCCGACCGCGCCGGTGGCCGATCGGTCCGCTCGCGGCGCGCGCGTCCGGGGCCGCCGCCGGCGACTGGTGGCGGTCCCGGACTTCCCGCGCGCCTAGTAGGCGAGCAGTCCCTTGGCGACGTGGGTCACCTGGATCTCGTTGCTGCCCGCGTAGATCATCAGCGACTTGGCGTCGCGGGCCAGCTGTTCGACGTGGTACTCGGACATGTAGCCGTTGCCGCCGAAGAGCTGGACGGCGTCCATGGCGACCTCGGTGGCGATCTCCGAGCAGTACAGCTTCATGGCCGAGGCCTCGGCCAGCGTCGGCGGTTTGCCGGCGCGGGAGCGTTCCAGGGCGTGGAAGACCATGTTCTGCACATTGATCCGGGCGATCTCCATTCTGGCCAGTTTGAGCTGGACCAGCTGGAAACGGCCGATCTCCTGCCCCCACAGCTTGCGCGTCTTGGCGTAATCCACACAGAGCCGGTGGCATTCGTTGACGATGCCCAGCGCCATGAAGGCCACGCCGATGCGCTCGGCGGTGAAACTCGAACGGGCGCTCTCCCGTCCGTCGCCGCCCTCGTGCTGCTCGGTCTCGCCGAGCAGCCGGTCCCGGCTCAATCGCACATTGTCGAAGAACAATTCGCCGGTGGGCGAGGCGTGCAGGCCCATCTTCTTGAACGGCTTGCCCTGGGTGAAGCCCTCCATGCCCTTGTCGAGCACGAAGGTCAGCACCTTGCGGTCGCGCTTGGCCGCGATCGTCTTGGACTCGGGGGTGCCGTCGCCCTCGTCCAGCTTGGCGTAGACGAGGACGGTGTCGGCGTAGGGACCATTGGTGATGAAGGTCTTCTGCCCGTTGAGAATGTAGTCGTCACCATCGCGGCGGACGTAGGTCTTCATCCCGCCGAAGGCGTCCGACCCGGAGTCGGGCTCCGTGATCGCCCAGGCCGCCACCTTTTTCATGGTCACGATATCGGCGAGCCAGCGTTCCTTCTGGGTGAGGGTGCCGCGCGAGAGGATGGTCGTCGCACCGAGCCCGATGCTCACGCCCATGGCGGTGACCAACCCCATGCACACCCCGGACAGCTCGCTGACGAGCACCGCCATCAGCGATTCCTGGCCGGAGAAGGGCCCGCCGTCACCGCCGGTCTTCGCCTTCTTCTCCGGCAGCGGCTCCCCGGCTGCGAGCGCCTCCTCCCGCTTGCGTTGCTTGGCAAGCAGTTTGGCGACTGTCTCCGAGCCCAGCGCGTCGATGCCGAACTCGGCGAACAGCTTCCGGATGATCGGATACGGCAGCATCTCGCCGCTGTCGAGGGCGTCGAGGTGCGGGCGCACCTCCTTGTCGATGAAGCTCCGCACCGCGCCGCGGATCAGCTCATCGGTCTCGGACCATTCGAACATCGTTGTCCGCCTTCCTGATTACGGCAGTCGCCCGGCGATATCGTCGATGGACCAGGGTCCCTCGGTCTCGATGGTCTTCACGTCGTGCCAGCCCGCCAGTTCGGAGATCGCGCCGCCCTGCACCGCGAACACCTTGCCGGTGATCGGGCACTTCTCGGTGGCAAGATACGCCACCAGCGGCGAGATATTGGCCGGACTGAAGGCATCGAACTCGCCTTCTTCCAGACCGGCCTGCTGCGCGGCCATCATCTCGCCCATGCCCGGCGTGGCCAGGGTGAGCCGGGTGCGCGCGATGGGCGCGATGGCGTTCACGCGCACGCCGTAGCGGGCCAGCTCATCGGCCGCCACCAGGGTGAGCGCGGCGATACCGGCCTTGGCCGCACCGTAATTCGCCTGCCCCGCATTGGGGACCGTGGTGCCCGACGCGGACGCGGTGTTGATCACCGCCGCGACGGGCTGATTGCCCGCCTTGGACTGCTCCTTCCAGTACCCGGCCGCGTGCCGCAGCACCGCCGCGTGCCCCTTGAGGTGCACGGCCAGCACCGCGTCCCACTGCGACTCGTCCATGCCCGCCACGAAGGCGTCGCGCAGGATGCCCGCGTTGTTCACCACGACATCCAGCCGCCCGAACTCCGACACTGCCTGCTCCACCAGGTTTTTCGCGCCCTGCCAGTCGGCCACGCTGTCGGTGTTGGCGATCGCCCGCCCCCCTGCGGCGAGGATCTCGGCCACGACCTCGTGTGCCGGGCCGGTGTCCGCGCCCTCACCGGCATTGCTGCCGCCGAGGTCGTTCACCACGACCGCCGCGCCCTCCCGCGCGAACAGCAGCGCGTGTTCCCGGCCGATCCCCCGGCCGGCTCCGGTGATGATGGCGACCCGTCCGTCGAGTGCACCCATGAATGTCTCCCTACGAATTGTCGGAAATTTCGGCCAGGCCGTCGCTGAGGACGGTGTCGTCGCCGCGGACCGTGCGGAAGGCGTAGGTGGTGACCCCGGCGGCCGAACCGACCTTCCAGATCTGGGTCTCCAGGTCGTCGTCCGGGAAGACCATCTTGGCGAAGCGCACCGCATACCGTTGCAGCCGAGCCACATCCGAGCCCGCGACCTGGGTCAGCACCCCCCACGACGACATGGCCATGGTGCAGAGCCCGTGCGCGATGATGCCGGGCAGACCAGCGTCCCGGGCGACCTGATCGTCCAGATGCAGCGGCACCGGATCACCGGAGGCCGGCGCATACCGGTACGTCTGATCGGCGTCGACGTGCGCGGTCACCGTGGCCAGCGGCGCTCGCTCCAGCAGTGCCGGATCGAAGCGGTGCGCCGGAGCCTGCTCGCCCGCCTGCTTACCCGCGTCGACATTGCGGAAGAACGCGGTCAGATACTGCTCGTTGACCAGTTCCCCGGCCTCGGACCGGCATTCGATGAGGATGGTGATGGTCGAGCCGTTGTCCTTGCCCTCGAACCCGATGGCCTTGGCCCGCGACACCAGCTTGTCGCCGGGACGGATGGGCCGGTGGAAGTGGAAGTCCTGCTCCCCGTGCACCACCCGCCCGAAGATGTTCATCGGGGCCACCTCGATGACCGGCATCATCATGGCCTCGAAGACCGGCACGATGGCGAAGACCGGCGGGGCCGCATCGCCTTTCAGGTGCGCCGGAATGGGATCGTTGGTGGCCGCGGCATATTCGGCGATCCGCTCGCGCGTGACCTCGAACGCCTCCTCGTCGGACCAGGAGCCCAGCCCCGACTCGTCGAATTCGACAGCGGTGGAAGCCATCTCGTGCGCCCGCTCGCCGTCAGGCCGCCGTGGCGAGCGCATCGAGCGCGGCGAGAGTCTTGTCCAGCTGCGTGAGGCCGTCCTTCTCCACCGCCTTGCCCAGCGCCCCCTTGATCAGCGCGCCCTCGAAGTCGCCGGACACCGAGAAGCGGCTGCCCGCGCCCTCGGGGGTGATGTCGAAGGCGAACTGCACCTTCACCCCGGCCATGCCGGTGCCGCTGAGCATGAGCCTGTTCGGGGTCTCGACGCTCTCGACCACCCACTCGATCTTGTTGGCCATGCCGAGCATCATGATCTTGGCGGTCAGCTTGGCGCCCGGCGCCAGCACGGCCGGCGGCTCCTCCATCCAGCGCTCGTGGATGGAGAACCATTTGTCCCAGGTCCGCGGGTCGGAGACCACGGCCCACAGGCCGTCGGGGGTGGCGGTCAGGTCCTTGGAAGCTTCGATGTGTCCCACGGGATTACCTCTTCGTAGTCGGGGATGGAGGGTGCGGATCAGCGGTCGGCGCGCTGGTAGGCGGTGACGACGGCCGCGCCGCCGAGCCCGATGTTGTGCTGCAGGGCGGCGGTGACCTTGCCGACCTGCCGCTTGCCGGCGGCGCCGCGGAGCTGCCAGGTGAGCTCGCTGCACTGCGCCAAACCCGTTGCGCCCAAAGGGTGTCCCTTGGAGATGAGCCCCCCGGAGGGGTTCACCACCCACTTGCCGCCGTAGGTGGTCGCGCCGGAGTCGATGAGGTGCGCCGCCTCGCCCTCCTTCGCCAGGCCGAGCGCCTCGTACAGCAGCAGCTCGTTGGCGGAGAAGCAGTCGTGCAACTCGATGACCTGGAAGTCCTCGGGGCCGAGCCCGGCCTGCGCGTACACCTTCTCCGCCGCCCGGACATTCATGTCGTAGCCGATGAGGTTCTTGGCGCTGCCGTCGAAGGTGGACTGGAAGTCGGTGGTCATGGCCTGGCCGACGATCTCGACCGCCTGCCGCGACAGGTCGTGGCGGTCGACGAATTCCTCCGAGGCCAGGACGACCGCGCCGGACCCGTCGGAGGTCGGCGAGCACTGCAGCTTGGTGAGCGGGTCGTAGATCATGCGCGAGCCCAGGATGTCGTCGAGTGTGTACTCGTCCTGGAACTGTGAATACGGGTTGTTCACAGAGTGCTTGTGGTTCTTGTACCCGATCTTGGCGAAGTGCTCGGCGGTGGTGCCGTACTTCTTCATGTGCTCGCGCCCGGCCGCGCCGAACATCCACGGGGCCACCGGGAACAGCACCTCGGAGATCTCCGCGAGCGCCATGATGTGACGCGCCATGGGCTGTTCGCGATCGTCCCAGGTGGAGCCGAGCGAGCCCGGCTGCATCTTCTCGAAGCCCAGCGCCAGCGTGCAGTCGGCCAGCCCGCCCCGGATCGCCTGTGCCGCAAGGTAGAGCGCGGTCGAGCCGGTGGAGCAGTTGTTGTTGACATTGACCACCGGAATGCCGGTCAGACCCAGTTCGTAGACGGCGCGCTGGCCGGAGGTGGATTCACCGTAGACGTAGCCGACGTAGGCCTGCTCGATCTCGCGGTAGTCGATTCCGGCATCGGCGAGGGCCTTGGTCCCCGACTCCCGGGCCATGTCCGGGTAGTCCCAGTCACTGCCGTCCTCGTTCTTGCGCCGCCCCGGCTTCTCGAACTTCGTCATGCCGACGCCGACGACGTAGACCTTGTTCGTCATCGAACTCCTCACATAGGGGAACGAAAACAAACATACAAAGCTGTATGTAAGTAGGCAAGAGGGGGGCGCGATTCTCAGCATCGAGCACAAGATCGGCAGCTCCGGCGGGTACGCCCGGACATACCGCTGATGCGGTGACCCCACCCGCGCAAACGGCGAAGGCCCCCGCCGCACACCGCGACGAGGGCCTTCGGGCCGGATCGATCAGCTATTCGCCGGCGATCCGGAAGTCGGGCATCCGCGCCTCGGCCGCCAGGCGCAACTGCGCCGAGGCCCGCAGCCAGCGCCGGTGCGCCCGCTCGGGATCGGGAGAAATGAAGTTGGTCACCAGGATTCCGCGCAGCGTGTCCATCGCGGTGTAGGCGAAATCGCGAACGTTCTTGCGGTCCAGCTCATTCGGCACCAACTGCGCGACGGCCAGCAGCACCGCGTTGTTCACGAACGGCTCGACCTTCTCCATCTCGACCGCGAGCACCCGATCCGTGCGGCTGGCCACCCACAGTTCGATGGCCGCGATGAACAGCGGGCCCTGATGCAGCTCCCACATGGCCTCCAGGGTGGCGCCGATCGGATCGTCGCCGCTGCGGACCCGCCGGATCTCCTGCATGGCCGCCTCGGTGCGCCGCTGCGCCAGATGACTGATCGCCGCGACCACCAGCTCGCTCTTGGAACCGAAATGATGCACCTGCGCGCCCCGGGTCACGCCCGCGCGCTCGGCCACCCGCGGCGTCGTCGTCCCGGCGTAGCCGTATTCGACGAGGCAGTCGATGGTGGCGTCCAGCAGTCGCGTCCGGGTCTCGCTGCTGCGCTGTTCCTGGGTGCGGCGCGGGGGTTTCGAGACGGCGGAGCTGGTCATGGTGGGATCTTACACTTACATACAATCGTGTATGTTCGCGCCGGGGTTGTGGGCCGGAGTCCGGCCCGCACCGGGACAGCGGGCGAGACTATGTCTCGGAGTTGTACAAACAGGCGCTGCAGAACCAGCCGGAGTCGGTCATGACGCGGTCATCGAGCCGGATGTTCTGGTTGCCGATGGTCGGTGTGCCGCAGACATTTCCACGGCCCACGGGTGCTATCTCGATCTCACCGTTCGCCCCGGCGCAGAATTCCGCGGGCGTCGGTCGCTGCGAGCGCCCCGGCCACGAGAAGCGGCTGAAAGAGCAGCCGCACCGCGCGTTTGGTGTCGGTGTCGAGACCGAAGGCGTCAGCGCGATTGACCAGTTGTGCGATGTTGCCGGGAAAGATCGCGACAAAGAAGGCGGCTGTCGTAGCGCCGACGACGGCCCGTGCAGGCTGCTTCCAGGTACCGAGCAAGGCCCCGCCGAGTCCGATCTCGACGACACCGGACGTGACGACGACGAAGTCGGGATCCAGTCGCAGCCAGTGCGGGACCTGCGCCCGGAACTCCTTGCGCTCGAAGGTCAGGTGACCCGTTCCAGCCGCGAGGAGCGTGGCTCCCAGAGCCGCTTGACCGGCGGCCCGCAGCACCTTCTTCAATCCCGCGGATTTCGGTGACATAAGACAAGTCTCCTGCCTGAGCCCCGGCCGCCGATACCGCTCGGGGTGATGGATGTGAACGCGGACCAGATACATCGTGGGCGATGTTATTTCTGGCCGGCGCACCGCGTCAATGCGGCAGCGCACTGCCGCGCCGCGCCGCAACCACGGTCAGCGCGAACAGCAGCGTGCCGAGGACCGCGAGACCGGCGCCAACGGCGGTGGGCGCGGTGTATCCCAGCCCCGCGGCGATCACCAGGCCGCCCAGCCACGCACCTGCCGCGTTCGCGATATTCAGTGCCGCGTGGTTGAGGGCGGCGGCGAGGGTCTGGGCGTCATGGGCCACGTCCATCAAACGGGTCTGCAGGGCGGGGGCCAGGGCCGCGCCGGACGCACCGACCAGGAAGGCGCCGACGGCCGCGGTATAGGGATTGTGCGCTGCCACAACGTATCCGGCGAGGATCACCACCATGGCCAGCAGGGAGACGAGGATCGCGCGATCCACGCCGCGGTCGGCGAGGACGCCGCCGGCGATATTGCCCGCGACCATGCCCAGGCCGAAGAGCATGAGAACCAACGGAACCAGGCCGACGCGGAGGCCGGCCACATCGGTGAGAGTGGTGGTGATGTAGGTGTAGACCGCGAACATGCCGCCGAAGCCGACGGCGCCGACCAGCAGGGTGAGCAGCACCTGGGGGCGGCGCAGGGCCGTCAGTTCGGTGCGGGGGTCGGTCATGCGAATGCCGTGCAGGTCCGGCACGAAGCGGGAGATGGCGGCGACGGTCGCGATGCCGATCACGGCGACCACCACGAAAGCGTTCCGCCAGCCGAGGTTCTGGCCCAGCCAGGTGGCCGCAGGAACGCCGACGACATTGGCGGCGCTCAGGCCCAGCATAACTGCGGCAACCGCCTTGGCTCGCTGCCCCACCGGCGCCAGCGAGGCCGCCGCCAGCGACGCCACACCGAAGTACGCGCCGTGCGGCAGGCCCGAGACGAACCGCGCCACGGTCAGCGTCGCGAAGCCGGGCGCGATCACGCTGGCCGCATTGCCCAGCGTGAATGCCGCCATCAATGCCATCAGCAGCCGTTTGCGCGGGACCCGCGCGCACAGCGCCGCGATCACCGGCGCACCGACGACCACACCGAGCGCGTAGGCCGAAACAATGTGTCCGGCAGCCGGTTCGGAGACCTTCATGGAGCCGGCGATATCGGGCAGCAAACCCATGGTGACGAATTCGGTGGTACCGATCCCGAACCCGCCCAGGGCCAGCGCCAGCATGGCGGGCACATGCCACCGCTCGCGTGGCCCCGCCTCGGGCGCGGAACTGACAGCCCCGGACGTGGAGCTGACAGCCTCGGGCGCGGAGCCGACGGTCCCGAGCACCGAGCCGACGGCCTCGGGCGCGGAGCCGACGGGACGGTGCGCCCCGTCGGGGCTCAACCCGTCGGCGACGGATGCGGTGGTGGCGGCGGAGACGGATTCGGGCACAACCAAGCGCAACACAGTGGCGAACGGTCCCGGTACCCTCCGGTCCGGTGATTTCACTCACCGACCGGCCCGGATCATGGGCCGGCCCACGCCACGCGCCCGCCGGGACGCTGGTCCCGGCGGGCGGCCCGCGCGCCCCCGGTCAGACCGTGACCGGTGCGGCGACCCGGCAGGGATCCGCCTCGCCGAGCGGCGGAATGACGGGAAAGTTGCTGCGGAACAAGCCATCCGGGTCGAACCGGTCCTTGATCTCCAGCAATCGCGCCAGCGTGACCGGATCGAAGACCGCGGCCGGGGTCTCGCCGGAATCCAAGTAGGTGAACGGTTTCCGGCCACTCAGGTACGGACGCAGCGCATCCACCACGGTGTCACTGCGCTCGACGACGGCCGCCTCGACGTCCGCGGTCGGCGCGGGGCCGAGCAGCGACAACAGGTACGGCTCGGCGATCCCGCCCGCACAGCCCGCGTCGGCGCGCGGCCGGGTCAGCGCGCCACCCAGGTGCCGGACCTGGACCAGCGCGAGCGGCCCCACCCCGCCCTGCGGCGCGGCGGCCAGCAGCGCGTCGCTCACCCGTGCGGAGAACTCGGTGAGCAGCTCACCGCGCACCCGGGCAGGGCTGGGGTCGGTCGGCTCCATGCAGACGCCGCCGACCTGCGCGGCATCCAGCGGCCGGCGGGTGTCCAGCACCGCACCCGGAATCTCGTCGAACAACCGCAGCGGACCGGTGACCGCGCCCAGCGCGACCACGTCCACGGCCACCATGGCCCGGCCGCGCAGCATCTCGGGAATCTCGGGGAACGGCGGGAATTGCAGGAGAGTCAGCCAAAGGCTCAGTCCCTCTTCGGCTTCCGCGGTGGCCTGCCGGAAGGCCGCGACGACCGCCTCGGTCCGCTCGGCCGGCCACAGTATGCGCCCGCCGAAAAGCTCGGTCGCGTCGAACAATTCGAATTCCATGCCGGTCACCAGCGCGAAATCGCCACCGCCGCCACGCAGTGCCCAGAACAGGTCGGGCTCGGCGTCCGCGGTCACGCGGCGCTGATCGCCGTCCGCGGTCACCACCTCCAGCGCTCGCACCGCGTGCGCGGCGTAGCCGCGGCTGCGCGCGAACCAGCCGACACCGCCGCCCAGCGTGTACCCGGTCACCCCGACCACCGCGGAACTACCGCAGGCTCCGGCCAATCCGTGCGCGGCGGCCCGCTCCAGCACCGGCTGCCAGGCCACCCCCGCCTGCACCCGTGCCATCCGCGCCGCGGCGTCGATCTCGATCCCGTCCAGCGCCCGGGTGGTCACCAGCACGGTCCCGTCCGCCGCCGTGGAGGGGCTGTGCCCCGTCGCCCGCGTGCTCAGCGGCAGCTCGGCCGCCGCCGCGAACCGCACCAGCGCCGCGGCGTCCGCCGCGTCCGCGACCTCCACCACCGCCGAAACCCGCTGCCGCACCGCGAGATTCCACGGGGTGCTCGCCTGTTCGAAACCCTCGTCCCCGGGTACCAGGACCCGGCCCCGCACCACAGTGCGCAGCTCGCCACCGATCGCCGTCATCGCTCCTCCTTCGCCGCCGCGCGTACCGCGGCCGAACCCCGTCTGTCACAGGGGTATTGACCGTCCGGCCGGGTGCGTTAACCCGTTGACACGCGGCCATGCTTGCAAGGACCGTGTGAACGTTTCGTGATCACGGCCGGGAGAACCCCGAAAACAGTTCGGGCACCCGCCCACCCACCGGTTCCGGTGGGGGCAGGTGCCCGTGTGGCGCGGTGGATGGTCCTGGCCGGGACTGTGGTCCCGGCCGCCATCTTCACCGCTTCGCGCTGTTCACGTTGGTCGGCGCGTGGGAGCTTGCGCTCCTGGGGTTTCAGGGGTGGCCCCTGAACAACCTCTTGCCCTTGGGGTTTCGGGGGCTTGCCCCTGAGAGTCCCGAGGGTTGGGAACTTCTTTTCTAGCGCAGCTCGCGAGCCAGGTTGGCGTCCAGCACGCCGAGGAACTCCTCGGTGGTCAGGTAGCCCTGGTCGCCGCCGACCAGCAGCGCGAGGTCCTTGGTCATCTGGCCGGACTCGACCGTCTTGATGACGACATCCTCGAGCGTCTGGGCGAAGCCGATCACCTCGGGGGTGTTGTCCAGCTTGCCGCGGTGGGCCAGGCCACGCGTCCACGCGAAGATCGAGGCGATCGGGTTGGTGGAGGTGGGCTTGCCCTGCTGGTGCTGACGGTAGTGCCGGGTCACGGTGCCGTGCGCCGCCTCGGCCTCACAGGTGCGGCCGTCCGGGGTGAGCAGCACGGAGGTCATCAGACCCAGCGAGCCGAAGCCCTGCGCCACGGTGTCGGACTGCACGTCGCCGTCGTAGTTCTTGCAGGCCCAGACGTAGCCGCCCTCCCACTTGAGCGCGGAGGCGACCATGTCGTCGATCAGGCGGTGCTCGTAGGTGAGGCCGGCCGCGTCGAACTCGTCCTTGAACTCGGTCTCGTACACCTCCTGGAAGGTGTCCTTGAACATGCCGTCGTAGGCCTTGAGGATGGTGTTCTTGGTCGACATGTACACCGGGTAGTTCTGCTGCAGGCCGTAGTTCAGCGAGGCCCGCGCGAAGTCCCGGATCGAGTCCTTGAAGTTGTACATGCCCATGATCACGCCGCCGTCTTCCGGCATGCGGACGACCTCGTGCTGGATCGGCTCGGAGCCGTCCTCGGGCGTGAAGGTCAGGGTGACGGTGCCCGCCTGGTGCACCTTGAAATCGGTGGCGCGGTACTGGTCGCCGAAGGCGTGGCGGCCGATGATGATCGGCTTGGTCCAGCCCGGAACCAGACGCGGCACATTGGAGATGATGATCGGCGCGCGGAAGATGGTGCCGCCGAGGATGTTGCGGATGGTGCCGTTCGGCGACCGCCACATCTTCTTCAGACCGAACTCCGTGACGCGGGCCTCATCGGGGGTGATCGTCGCGCACTTCACACCCACGCCGTGCTTCTTGATGGCGTTGGCGGCGTCGATGGTCACCTGATCATCGGTCTTGTCGCGATACTCGATGCCGAGGTCGTAATACTCGAGGTTCACATCGAGATACGGGTTGATCAGTTTGTCCTTGATGAACTGCCAGATGATCCGGGTCATCTCGTCGCCATCGAGTTCGACGACGGTCCCTTCAACCTTGATCTTGGACATGGATCTTCGTGTCCTCCTAGGAAGGTGGTGCTCCCATTGCACGGCCGGTGAGCACCGCTTGTAGCGGACCCCAGCTGTTCAACAGACAACGTATACGCATGGCGCTCGGCACGGGACCTGTGGTGCCAAGTCCACGTACGCTGTGGCGTCAAGCAAGACAAGCGTACTGCTGCTATCGATCTCACCGCTCGGGTGGCCCCCGCTGTGCGGGATTCAGTGCGGTTACCGATAAGTAGCTTTTCGCGTGACTTTACGCACTTTCCAGGATGCGAAAACCCGCGGCCCGCGGCAACCCCCAAACCCGCGGACCGCGGGATATATGTTGCCGCGACCCGCGGGTGAATAGCCGGTAGTCAGACTCCCACGTGCACGTGCTCGGAACCTTCGAGCAGATTCTCCGGCTTGTCCCGGACCATGAACGCGATGATCGGAATGGTCACCAGGAAGAATCCCGCGCCGATCAGGAACGCGATGTCATAGGAATGAATCGCGGCCCGGGCCATCACGTGGTCGACGCCCGGATTGTTCTTCGCGAACCGCTCGGCCACCTGCACCGCGATCGTCGACAGCAGCGCGGTGCCGATCGCACCGCCCACCTGCTGCGCGGCATTGAGCAGCGCACTCGCGACACCGGAGTCACGCTCCTCGACCTGATGCAGCGCCGTGGTCTGCATGGCCACGAACAGCCCGCCCATGCCGAGCGCGATAAGAATCACTGCCGGCAGCACGCCCCCGGCGTAGCTGTCCCCGAAGCTCAGCCGCGACAGGTACAGCAGCCCGGCCATGCCCAGCACCGAACCGGTGATCATGAGCGGCCGCGGCCCGATCCGCGGCAGCAGCCCGCTCGCGACGCCCGCGGAGACGACGATGCCGATCGGGAAGGGCAGGAACGCCACCCCCGCCTTCAGCGCCGACCAGCCCAGCGTGATCTGGAAGTAGTAGCTCATGTTGATGAACATGGCGAACATGGCGATCGGCAGCAGCAGCGCCACCAGGAACGAGCCGCCCCGGTTGATCTCCCCCGGAATACGCAGCGGCAGTAGCGGATTCGACGACCGCCGCTCGATGGCGACGAAGGCGGCCAGCAACGCGACGCCCGCGATCAGCAGGGCCAGGGTGGTGCTCGCGGTCCAGCCGTCGGAGGCCGCGCGGCTGAAGCCGTAGACCACCGAGACCAGGCCGAGCGTGGCGGTCACCGCGCCGGGCAGGTCGTAGCCGCCGGTGCGCGGCGCGGGCACGTCCCGGACCACGAAGGCGAGCGCGCCCAGGAAGGCGATCAGCGCGATCGGGGTGTTGACCAGCAGGCACCAGCGCCAGTTGGCGTATTCGGTGAGCGCGCCGCCCACGATCAGGCCGATGGCCGCGCCACCCGCGGACACACCCGCGAAGACGCCGAAGGCGCGAGCGCGCTCCTTGGCCTCGGTGAAGGTGACCGACACCAGTGACAGCGCGGCCGGCGCGAGCAGGGCGGCGAACGCGCCCTGCAGCCCGCGCCCGGCGAAGAGTTCCGCGCCGTTCTGCGCGAGCCCGGCCAGCGCCGACGCCCCGGCGAAGCCGACCAGGCCGATCAGGAACATGCGGCGGCGGCCCAGGTAGTCGGCGAGGCGGCCGCCGAGCAGCAGCAGGCCGCCGAAGATCAGCGTGTAGGCGGTGAGCACCCACTGCCGGTCGCCGTCGCTGATGCCCAGGTCACGCTGGGCGAACGGCATGGAGATGGTGACGATGGTGGCGTCCAGCACCACCATCAGCTGGGCCATGGCGAGTACGCCCAGGGCCCACCAGCGCGCGGCTCCGCGCCGGTCCGAGCTTTGTGATCGGTCTTCGAGTGTTGTGGTCGCGGCGGTCATGTCGTCTCCTCACGGACGGTCCGGGACACCCTCGACCATCTTGACCCCTGCGGCCAATTGGCGTCAAGGGAAATTTGTCGCACTACGACAGTTGGCATAATGGGACACGAGAAGCGATCGAACCCTTACCATGGAGGTATGTCGGAGTTGTCAACTCACCTCGGTGTGATCGCACGTCACCGGCCGGGCCTGCGTGAGCGGAAGAAGGAACAGACCCGGGCGCGGATCATCGACGTCGCCCTGAGGCTGTGCGACGACCAGGGCTTCGACGCCACCACCGTGGAACAGATCGCCGACGAGGCCGACGTCTCGCCGCGCACCGTGAACCGGTATTTCGACAGCAAGGAAGACATCGTCATCGCGCCCATCGCCGACTGGGCGCGGGCACACGCGGACGCGCTGCGCGAGCAGCCGAGCACCGGCAACGAACTGAAAGCGCTGCTGGACAGCTTCCTGTCCATCGTGGACCGTGTCGTCGACCACGACGAACCGCTGCCCTTCCGCTGGTTCCAGCAGATGCAGCGCATCATCCGGTCCACCGCCGCGGTGCGGGCGTGCAGCATGGCCGCCACCGAGAACAAGACCGAGCAGACCGCGCAGGTGCTGGCCGACCGCCTCGGCACCACCGTCGCGGATCTGCGAGTTCGATTGCTGCTCGGCACCTTCCACGCCATCATGCGGGCCGGCACCGAATCGGACTTCGATTCCGGCTTCGCCGACGAGCGTCTGATCGAGTCACCGCGCCGCATGGCGGAGGCCGTGGTCGGCGCCTATCACGAATTCGTGCGCACCTGCGCGGGGCCCGCTGTGGCCAGCCCCACTTCCGAAACAGCGGCGTCCGCCCGCTAGAATCGCGCAACAGGTCAAGAGCATCAGCGTTAAGGCCCCGGCTTGCTGATCGGCAACCCTCCAGCTGCGGCGGGGTGCTACGGGTGCAGACCGGGCGTTCGAAGGCCGAACGCAAGCGCAACTAGGAGGTCTACCGAAATGTGTTGTTGTCGAAGCCCATTCGCCTCTCGATAACGTCAAACTTCCGCCATTCGGCGACCTTGTTTTTGGAGCAGAACACATGAGTGACTCGACCGCGCCCGCGGCCGTCTCGGCTGACGGCGCCCTGGATCCGGCCGGCTGGTCCTTCGAGACCAAGCAGATTCACGCCGGACAGGCTCCCGATCCGGCCACCGGAGCCCGCGCCCTGCCCATCTACCAGACCACCTCCTACGCCTTCCGCGACACCGATCACGCCGCCGCGCTGTTCGGGCTCGCCGAGCCGGGCAATATCTACACCCGCATCATGAACCCCACCCAGGACGCGGTGGAGCAGCGCATCGCCGCGCTCGAGGGCGGTGTGGCCGCGCTGCTGCTGGCTTCCGGTCAGGCCGCGGAAACCTACGCGATCCTGAATCTGGCGCAGGCCGGCGACCACATCGTGGCCAGCCCGCACCTGTACGGCGGCACCTACAACCTGCTGCACTATTCGCTGCCCAAGCTGGGCATCGAGGTGAGCTTCGTCGAGGACCCGGACGATCTCGAGCAGTGGCGCGCGGCCGTGCGGCCCAACACCAAGGCGTTCTACGGGGAAACGGTCGCCAATCCGAGCAGCTCGGTGCTCGACATCCCGGGCATCGCCGAGGTCGCGCACGCGGCGGGCGTGCCGCTGATCGTGGACAACACCGTCGCCACGCCTTACCTGATCCAGCCGCTGCGGCTGGGCGCGGACATCGTCGTGCACTCGGCCACCAAGTACCTGGGCGGCCACGGCTCCGCGGTCGCGGGCGTGATCGTGGACGGCGGCAACTTCGACTGGACCGTGCGGGACGCGGCGGGCGAGTCCCGCTTCCCGGGTTTCACCACCCCGGATCCCAGCTACCACGGCGCCGTATTCGCCGATCTCGGCGCGCCGGCCTACGCGCTCAAGGCGCGGGTGCAGCTGCTGCGCGATCTGGGCGCGGCGGTGTCGCCGTTCAACGCCTTCCTCATCGCGCAGGGCATCGAGACGCTGAGCCTGCGCGTCGAGCGGCACGTGGCCAACGCCCAGGCGGTGGCCGAGTTCCTGGCCGGGCAGCCCGGCGTCGAGAAGGTCTACTACGCGGGGCTGCCCAGCTCCCCGTGGTTCGAGCGGGGCAAACAGCTGGCGCCCAAGGGCGTCGGCGCCATCGTCTCCTTCGAGCTGGCCGGCGGCGTGGACGCCGGCAAGAAGTTCGTGGAGGCGCTGGTGCTGCACAGCCATGTCGCTAACATCGGGGACGTGCGCTCGCTCGTCATCCACCCGGCCTCCACCACGCATTCCCAGCTGACGCCGGCCGAGCAACTGGCTTCCGGCGTCACCCCTGGTCTGGTCCGGTTGGCCGTGGGTATCGAGGGGATCGGCGACATCCTGGCGGATCTGCGCGCCGGACTGACGGCGGCGGCAAGTTGACCGTGAACATCGAATCGAGCACGTCCCGGCACGCGGCGGAGCTGCTGCTGCCGCCGCCCGACGGGACGCTCGGCAGCATTGCCATCGGGGATATCGAGCTCGAGACCGGAGCCGTCATTCCCGATGTCACGCTGGCTGTGCAGCGGTGGGGCGAACTATCGGCGAACGCGGACAACGTGGTGCTCGTGGAGCACGCGCTGACCGGTGATTCGCACGTGGTGGGCCCCGCCGACGTGCACCACGGCCAGGCCGGCTGGTGGGACGGCATCGTGGGTCCCGGCGCGCCGGTGGACACCCGCGAGTGGTGCGTCATCGCCACCAATGTGCTCGGCGGCTGCAAGGGCAGCACCGGGCCGTCCTCGCTGGCCGCGGACGGAAAGCCTTGGGGCGCAAGGTTTCCCGAGATCTCCATCCGCGATCAGGTGACCTCCGAAATCACGCTGTTCGACCTGCTCGGCATCGACCGCCTGGCCGCCGTGGTGGGCGGCTCCATGGGCGGCATGCGGGTGCTGGAATGGATGATCGCCCGGCCCGAGCGGGTCGGGGCGGCCCTGGTGCTGGCGGTCGGCCCGCGCGGCACCGCCGACCAGATCGGCACCCAGACCACCCAGATCGCCGCCATCACGGCCGATCCGGACTGGCAGGGCGGCAACTACCACGGCACCGGGCGCGCCCCGATGACCGGCATGGGCATCGCCCGGCGCATCGCGCACCTGACCTACCGCACCGAGTTCGAGCTCGACCACCGCTTCGAGAACCATGCCCAGGGTGATGAGGACCCGTGGGCGGGTGGGCGTTACGCGGTGCAGAGCTATCTGGAGTACCAGGCCGACAAGCTGATCTCGCGGTTCGACCCGGCCACCTATGTGCTGCTCACCGAGGCCATGAACCGCCACGATGTGGGCCGTGGCCGCGGCGGTATCGCGGCGGCGCTGGGGTCCACGCCGGTGCCGTGCGTGGTCGGCGGGGTGGACTCGGATCGGCTGTTCCCGCTGCGTACCCTGCAGGAGCTGGCCGATCTGCTGCCGGGTTCCAAGGGGCTGGAGATCATCCGGTCCCGGGACGGCCACGACGGGTTCCTGACCGAGACCGAGGCGGTCGGCAAACTCATGCTCGAGACGATGGATCTGGCCCGCGCCCAGCGCGAGTCGGACCGCTGAAACAACGCTGCCCGTCCGCTGTATCTCCGCTGCCTCACCGGAGGCGCGTTACCCCGCGTATCGTGTCAGTTTCGCGCGAATTGCCGTGACGCGCTTCCGGTTTCACATACATGACACCTCCGTAACCGACGGCCCGGAATGCGTGTGCGCAAGGCTCGGCACACGTAATGTATTCAGGCATGACCGCCGCATTCGATGACATGGATCTCCGCGATCTCGTCGATCTGCTCTCCGAGGACGAGCAGCGTGAACTTCGCCCGGCCATACTCCGTGTCCTGCACAGACTCCCGGACCAGGAAGTGTTGCGCCGTGAGCTCGGCCGCCGCATAACCTCGGTCTAGCAATCCCCCAGCGCCGCGGGTTCGCGGCCACCCTCCGATCGAACATTCAGTGCCGCGACTCCGGTCGCGGCCCCGACCTCGGCGCGGTCTAGGTGACGCCGAGGCTGCTGATGGTCGCGGCCAGCGTGATGATCGCGCCGCCCAGCACCGTCAGCCAGGCGACGTCGAAACCCTTGCTGCGCACCGCGAGCAGACCGGCCCGGTCGGTCGGCAGAATCAGCCGCAGTGCCGCCGCCAGCAGCGTCCCGCCGCCGAAGAAGAAGGTGCCGCGCCGCCAGCGGTCCCAGGCCAGGAAGACCACGGCCACCACCAGCACCACCGCTACCAGCAGTATGGGCAGATTGCCCCGGACGAACTCCCCCGCGCGACTGCTACGGCTCTCGGGTGCGGCATGGGCTGGAGTCACCGGACGAGCTTATCCGGCCCTCTGCGATGCTGGAGCCCGTGTTCCATCTCGTGTTCTTCGAACCTCGCATCCCCCCGAATACCGGCAATGCCATTCGGCTGGCGGCCGGTACCGGCTGCGAACTGCACCTGATCGAACCGCTCGGCTTCGACCTATCCGAGCCGAAGCTACGCCGGGCCGGGTTGGACTACCACGACCTGGCCGTTGTCACCGTGCACAAGAGTCTCGCCGCCGCGTGGGATGCCATTCGGCCCGACCGGGTCTTCGCCTTCACCGCGACGGCCACCACCCACAGCACCGATGTCGCCTATCGCTCGGGCGATGTGCTGCTCTTCGGGCCCGAGCCGACCGGGTTGCCCGAGGAGGTGCTCGCCGATCCCCGCGTCACCGAGCAGCTGCGCATCCCGATGCTGCCGGGCCGGCGCTCGATGAATCTGTCCAATGCCGCGGCCGTCGCCGTGTACGAGGCCTGGCGGCAGCTGGGTTTTCCGGGCGCGGTCTGAGTCTCCGGGATCAGTCGTCGATTTCGAAGCGCTTGAAGCGGGAGGTCGCGCCGCCGGCCAGGCGGACCGCGGATTTGGGGACGCCGTAGTGGGCGGCCAGCAGCTCGATGGCTGCCTTGTTGGCCTTGCCCTCCACCGCCGGGGCGCGCACGTACAGCTGCAGCGCGCCGTCATCGAGGATCTCGACCAGGGGCCCCTTCTTGCTGCCGGGTTTGATGGTCGCCCGGACCACTGTCGACACGCCGCACTCCCTTCCCGCGCCCGACCCCCATTGTCGCGGACGGGGTCCGGGTTAACGGGTGGGGCCTGCGATACCGCGCACAGGCTCGAGGTCAGCGATCGAGGCGGGGACGTCGTAGTGTCGCAGGCGATGCCGCGGCGGCAGAAAGGTCGCCCGGGAAGGAAAGTTCAGATGGTCAAGCGTTTGCTGTTGCTGCTGTCGGCGGTGGCGGGGGTGATCCTGCTGGCGACGGGTACGGCCGCGGCCGGGCCGGTCACCGTTCACGACGATTCCAAGGTGCTCGATGTCACCAAGGTGACGAATGCCGCGCTGCAGCTGACGGATCCGGTGCAGATCTTCACCACCGAGAAGTACTCCGACGATCGGGCCAAGTTCGACACGGAGACCCAGACCCACGTCAAGAATCCGACCGACGTGGTGCTGGCCATCAATACCAAGACCAAGTGGCTGACCATCCGCACCGGCGCGAATTCCCACATCCGCGACACCACGCCCGCGGGGACCGCCTTCGGAAACGCGCTCGGCAGCGGCGATTACACGGGTGCGACCATCGCGGCGCTGGGCGCTTTGAAGACGGCCGCCGATCAGGCCGCGCCCACCAATGTCAAGGCCGGCAACCCGGCCCCCGCGCACCAGCCCGCCGCCAAGCCCGAGAGCAAGAGCAGCGGCTGGGGCTGGCTGGGCCTGCTGTGCCCGATCCTGGTCATCGGCGGCATCATCGCGGCGGTCGTCGCGTTCGTCCGCCGTCGCCGTGGCACCCCGCAGCCCCCACCCGCCCCGTTCGGCGGCGGTGGTTTCGGCGGCGGCTACGCCCAGGGTGGCCCGGGCTACGGCGCCCCGCCCCCGCCGCCCTACGGCGGTGGCCGTCCCGGCATGAGCCCCGGCGCTGCGGCCGGTCTCGGCGCGGTCGGCGGCGCCCTGGGCGGCGGCCTGCTCGGCTACGAACTCGGCCGGATGGAAGGCGAACACGAGCGCGACCGCGGCCCGGAATACGGCCCGCCCCCGGAGTCCGGCGGCTACGGCGGTTACGACCCCGGCCCCCAGGAGTGGGGCGGAGGCGGCGGCGACTACGACTTCGGCGGCGGCAGCGATTTCGGCGCCGGCGACTCCGGTGGCGGCGGTGACTTCGGCGGCGGCGGCGATTCCGGCGGCGGCGACTTCTAGCCGTTCGCCGATCCAGGCGAAAACCCTTGGCGCGCCCTGCATCTCACTCGAAGTGCGGGGCGAACCGTTCGATGCGACAACCGAAATATGGTGCCGGCGGCCGCGTTCAGCGGAAGTCGCGGGAACGGCCCTCGATGCGCAGGTCCATGCGCTGCAGATGGTCGGCGACGATGGTGACCGCGCCCTCGGCGTTCTGCACCCGCCCGCGGATGAGCAGGGCGGGCGCGGTGGTGGCCAGGCGGCGGTAGCGGGCCCACAGGCCGACCGAGCAGACCACGTTCACCATGCCGGTCTCGTCCTCCAGATTGAGGAAGGTGACCCCGCCCGCGGTGGCCGGACGCTGCCGGTGGGTGACCGCGCCGCCGACGAGAACCCGGGTGCCGTCGCGAATGTCGAGCAGCTGCGCGGCGGGGATGACGCCGAGCGCGTCGAGGCGCTCGCGCAGGAATTCGGTCGGATAGCTGCCGGGCGAGACGCCGGTGGCCCACACGTCGGCGGCGGCCAGCTCCAGCGCGCTCATCCCGGGCAGGGCGGGTGCGGCGGTGGCCGCGCCGGTGCCGGGCAGCCGGTCGGGCCGTTCCCCGGCAGCCGCGCCCGCCGCCCACAGCGCCTCGCGGCGGGTGCCGCCGAGACTGGTCAGCGCGCCCGCGGTGGCCAGCGCTTCGGCCTGTGGCACGCTCAGCTCCACGCGCCCGGTGAGGTCGAGAAACGTGGTGTAGGACCCGATTTCGCGGGCGGCCACGATCTGTTCGGCCAGCTCGGTGCCGATGTGCCGGACCGCGGCCAGCCCCAGCCGGATCTCCAGGCCCCGCGCCTCCAGGGTCGCCTCGGCCAGGCTGTGGTTGATGTCGGGCCCGTGCACCACCACCCCGTGCCGTCGCGCGTCGGCGACCAGCGACTGCGGCGAGTAGAACCCCATCGGCTGGGCGCGCAGCAGTCCGGCGCAGAAGGCGGCCGGGTGATGGAGCTTGAACCACGCCGAGTAGAACACCAGTGAGGCGAAACTCTGCGAATGGCTTTCCGGGAAACCGAAATTCGCGAAGGCGTATACCTTCTCGTAGATGCGGTCGGCCACCTCGCCGGTGATGCCGTGCAGGTCCTTCATGCCCTGATAGAAGCGGGCCCGCAACCGTTCCATCTTCTCCGGTGACCGTTTGGATCCCATGGCGCGGCGCAGCTGATCGGCCTCGGCGGCGGTGAATCCGGCGACGTCCACGGCCATCTGCATGAGCTGCTCCTGGAACAGCGGCACGCCGAGGGTGCGTTCCAGCGCGTTCTCCAGTGCCGGATGGTCGTAATCGGGCTTCTCCCTGCCATTGCGGCGACGGATGTAGGGGTGCACCGACCCGCCCTGGATCGGTCCCGGCCGGATGAGCGCCACCTCCACCACCAGGTCGTAGAAATTCCGCGGCTTCAGGCGCGGCAGGGTCGCCATCTGCGCGCGGGACTCCACCTGGAAGACGCCGACGGAGTCGGCGCGGCACAGCATGTCGTAGACGGCTTCCTCGCCCAGGTCCAGCCGATGCAGTTCGACGGTGTGCCCCTTGTGCTCGGCCACCAGGTCGATCATGTAGTGCAGCGCCGACAGCATGCCCAGCCCGAGCAGGTCGAACTTGACCAGTCCCGCCGACGCGCAGTCGTCTTTATCCCACTGCAGCACACTGCGATCGGCCATGCGCGCCCATTCGGTCGGGCACACATCGGCGATGGGCCGGTCGCAGATCACCATGCCGCCAGAGTGGATGCCCAAATGCCTTGGCAGCCCCTCCAATTCACCGGCCAGCGCGAGCACGTCGCCGGGGATGTCGGTGTGCTGCTCTTCCGCCACGCCCGTCCAGCGGCTCACCTGTTTGCTCCAGGCGTCCTGCTGTCCGGTCGAAAAGCCCAGGGCGCGTGCGGCATCCCGCACCGCGGAGCGCCCGCGATAGGTGATCACATTGGCCACCTGCGCCGCGTACTCGCGCCCGTATTTGGCGTAGACGTGCTGGATGGCCTCCTCGCGCCGATCCGATTCGATGTCCACGTCGATGTCGGGCGGCCCGTCCCGCTCCGGCGACAGGAACCGTTCGAACAGCAGCTTGTTGGCGACCGGGTCCACATTGGTGATGCCGATGGCGTAGCAGACCGCCGAATTGGCCGCGGAACCCCGGCCCTGGCAGAGGATGTCGTTGTCGCGGCAGAAGCTGACGATGTCGTGCACGACCAGGAAGTAGCCCGGGAATTTCAGGGTGGCGATCACGTCCAGTTCGTGTTCCAGCTGCCGGTAGGCGTCCGGGCTCCCGGCCCGGGGTCCGTAGCGGCGGGCCGCACCGCGGAGGGTGAGCTCGCGCAGCCACGAGTTCTCGTCGTGGCCGTCCGGCACGTCGAAGGGCGGCAGTTGGGGCGCGATCAGCCGCAGGTCGAACGCGCAGTCCCGGCCCAGCGCAACGGCATTCGCCACCGCCTCGGGGCAGGCGGCGAACAGCCGCGCCATCTCGTCGCCGGAGCGCAGGTGCGCGCCGCCGGTGGGGGCCAGCCAGCCGGCCATGTCATCGAGGCTGGAGCGGGCCCGGATGGCGGCCAGCGCCATGGCTCGGCGTCGGTGCGGCGGGGCCGCGAAATGCGCTCCGGTGGTGGCGAGTACGGGCAGCCCGACCCGGTCGGCGAGGGCGATGAGCCGGGCATTGCGCTCATCGTCCTCGGGGATGCCGTGGTGGGTGAGCTCCACGCTCACGTGCTCGCGCCCGAACCGGTCGATCAGATCGCGCAGCGCCGCCTCGGCCGCCGCGTCGCCCTGCTGAAGCGCCTGTCGCACAGTCCCTTTGCGGCAGCCGGTGAGAATGTGCCAGTGCCCGCCCGCCGCGGCGGTGAGCCGTTCCAGGTCGTAGCGCAGGATGCCCTTCTCCCCCGCCGCCATGTGCGCGGCGGCCATCTCCCGCGACAGCCGCCGGTACCCTTCCTGCCCGCGCGCCAGCACCAGCAGGTGCGGTCCGGCCGGGTCGGGTGTGCCGGTGCGCGGTTCGGAATTCAGTGCGTCCGACTCGGATTCGCGGCCGCGCCGCCGCCCGCGGGGCGCCAGGTGCGCACCGGCACGGGCCGCGGTGCCGATGGACAGCTCGGCGCCGAAGATGGTCGGCATCCGCCATTCCCGCGCCGCCTCCGCGAACCGCACCACGCCGTAGAACCCGTCGTGGTCGGTCAGCGCGAGGGCCTCCAGGCCCAGTCGCACGGCCTCCTCCACGAGTTCTTCGGGCTGGCTGGCGCCGTCGAGGAAGCTGTAGGCCGAGTGCGTGTGCAGCTCGGCGTACGGCACCGCCGATCGCGCGACCCGCCCGAGTTCCCCGGCCTCGTACTTCTCCCGCTTCCGTGACCAGGCCGGGCTGTCGCCGCCGTCGCCGTCGACCGGCTTGCGCGCGGGATCGGGCCGTCCGGACAGCACCCGTTCCATCTCCGCCCACGAAGGCGGGCCGTTGTGCCAGCCCATGACGCACCTCCTCCGCAATCCGACCGGTCTCGAGTATCGAACATACATTCGAAACCGATTGGTCTCTACAGCGGCACGCGCCAAATCCCCGGAGGCCGATTCAGGGGTGGGCAACCACACTGTGGCGCGGTAACTTACTTTGGAGTAAGTTCGAGGCAATTTCACCTGCAAGGGAGCAGAAATGATGGCATCGCGAAGCGATTCGGTCAGGGGTGGCGGCGGGGCGACGGGCGGGCCCGACAGCTCGGCCGACAACGGCACCGGTTACCTGGCCCGGCGGCGCGCCCGCCGCGATCTGGCCGGCAAGCACGTCGTCATCACCGGCGCATCCTCCGGCATCGGCCGCTCGGCCGCGCTCGCCGTCGCCGAGAAGGGCGCGGTCGTCATCCTGCTGGCCCGCCGCGCCGACGAGCTGTCCACCGTGGTGGACGAGATCACCGCCGCGGGCGGTGCCGCGTTCGGCTACCCGTGCGATGTCACCGATCAGGACTCGGTCGATCGGACCCTGCAGGCCGTGCTCGACACCCACGGGCACGTCGACATGCTGGTCAACAATGCCGGCCGCTCCATCCGCCGCGCCGTGCACCGCTCCACCGACCGCATGCACGACTTCGAGCGCACCATGGCCGTCAACTACTTCGGCGCGGTGCGCATGACCCTGGGCCTGCTGCCCGGCATGCGGGAGCGCCACGACGGTCACATCGTGAACATCTCCAGTGCCGGCGTCCAGGTCGCCACCCCGCGCTTCGCCGCCTACCTGGCCAGCAAGGCCGCCCTGGACAAGTTCGCCGAGGTGACCGCGGCCGAAATGCGGTCCAGCAACATCACTTTCACCACCATCCACATGCCGCTGGTCCGCACCCCCATGATCGCCCCGAGCGGCGATCAGGGCGCCGGCACCCAGTCCCCGGAGTGGGCGGCGGCGCTCATCGTGCGGGCCCTCACCGAGCGCCCCCGCCGCATCGACGTGCCGCTCGGCACCCTGGCCGAGTACGGCTCCATGTTCGCGCCCGGCATCAAGGAGCGGGTCCTGCACCGCTACTACCGCGCCATCCCCGATTCCCCCGCCGCCAAGGGCGAGGCGGTGCCCGAACCGGCGACGGCCGACGTGGACATCGTTGTCCCGCAACGCCGCCGCACCGTCCCGCCCGCGGTCCGCGTCACCGGAACCGCCCTGCGCCGCGCGGCCCGGCTGGTCCCGGGCACCTACTGGTGACCACCCGCTGACCCGGGACCGCCCTGCGACACCCGGCGCTCCACGCCGCGGCACACCGAAGCCTGTGCGCCCCAAGGGTTGCCGAGAGGATCGGACCTGGCAGGATCTCGGCATGACCGAGGTCTGGCAGCCGGATTCCCTGTTCTCGCGACCCGAGCTCTGGGCCGCGAGCTTTCTCGACGAGTACGCCTCCGATGTGCCCGGCGGGGACCGCGCCGACCGCGAGGAGGAGTACGACGACTTCGAGGCGGAGTACGACCTCGGCGACGGGTACGTATTCCGGGTCGCATCCGGCTTCTACGGTTCCTCGCTGACCCTGCGCCATCCCGGCGCCACCGGCCCGGTCGAGCTGGGCTGGGACGATCTCGCGCACTGGCATCCGCACGCCCTGCGCTGGTCCGAGGTCGACCTGATCTGCCGGGCCACCGCACTGTCCGACCCCGACGCGGCCTACCCCGGCCCGCACCTGGCCCTGCTCGGCCGTTTCGCCCCGCTGTGCACCGACGCCGACGCCGCGATCGCCGTCCCGCTGCTGCGCGAGGCATTCGCCGCCCTGCCGGGCCTGGACCCCTATCAGCGGCGCGCCTATGCCGCGCACGGCGATATCCGGGCATTCGGCGTGGATTGGCTGCAGGACGACGAAACCGGTTGGTGGTACCTCGATTACGTCGAGCAGCCGGACAATCCCTATCGCGATGATCCGGACTACCCCGCCGGCGACCTGTACTCGATGCGCGACCCGGACGATCCCGAATTCCCCTTCGCCGCACTGGCAACCGCTGTCGACCGGGCACGCGCCCGCTGCGCGGCCGTCCGCGACCAGCCCTGGTCCAGACGCCCCGAGGTGGAGGCGGCCGCCCGGACCTTCGCCGCCGATCCGACAGCGGCGCATCGGACAGCCCTGACCACCGCGCTGCACACCGTGGGTTGCACCGACCGGTCCGTCCTGTCGGCGCTGTCCCCCGGCGCGGGTGAACTCCGCGCCCTGGTCATGACCGAACTCCTCCTCGGCGTCGACCCGCACACCCTGCCGCGAACCCGCTCCGGCCACACAGCCCCACCGCCTCGCCGCCACCACGCCCACGCCTACCTGCCCGTTTCCTCCTCCGAAGCCCCTCGAAACGGCCCGGCATCACAGCTGAAGCCTCTTCTCAACGCCGCCCTCCGGGCCGCCGGACTGGGAACCACCAAGCACGGACCCGCCCGCGTGGGCCGCAGGGACGGCAGCTGGGTCGACGATCTCCCCCTGACAGTGATCGACGATTGGCGCGCGGCGATCGAAGTAATACGCGATGTCCTGCTCACTGCCAAAGCTCCGGCAGGCAGCAGCATCGAAATAACCCGCCACGGCGAAACCGTGGTGATCACCCTCGACTGACTCCCCGCGCTGACGCTCGGGCAGCGTGACGGATACGGCGCTTGATCACACGCCTCTTGACGCGTCCTGGGATTCGAGTTCTACTGTGCATTGATCGAACAAACTTTCGATTATGTTAGGTAGCTGGCTCGGTGCTGGCTTGCGTTGCCGAGGGTTGGGTCCCGTCGACTGGGAGAGGTGGTCACTGGATGGGTGCGGCTGCGGAGGCCAGGCGGGCGCAGTTGGCCGAGTTGCGGCGGCGGATGGCCGCCGTGCCCGCGCGCGGGGCCGAGGTGGCGGCCCATGTGCCCGTGTCCGAGGAGCCGCGGCGGGAGTCCTTGCCGGTGCCGGGCGCGCTCGAAAACCTTTTACCCGATGGCGGATTGGCCAAGGGGTCGGTGGTCGTCTACAACGGCGCGGGGTCGCTGATCTCGGGGCTGCTGGCCGCGGTGACGAGTTCCGGGGGGCATGCCGCGGTGGTCGGGCTGCCGCGGCTGGGTTTGCTGGCCGCCGCGGAGATGGGGGCCCGGCTCGACCGGCTGGCGGTGGTCTCCGATCCCGGACCGGACCCGCTCGAAGTTGCCTCCGTATTGCTGGATGGCCTGGACCTGGTGGTGCTCGGGCTGAACGGTCTCGCCGTCCCCATGTCCCGCGCCCGCATTCTCGCCGCCCGCGCCCGCAGCAAGAACTCCACCCTGATGGTGACCAACGGCTCCTGGTCCGGTTCCGCCCTGCACATCGACACCCGGGTCGCCGGATACAGCGGCCTGGGCCGCGGCTGCGGCCGCCTGCGCACCGTCCGCCTCGACGTCTCCGTCCGCGGCCGTTCCGCCCAACCCCGCTCCGGCCACCTGGCCCTCAGCCCCGCCGACGGTCGCGTCGAATGGGTCGCCACCCCCGGCCCCGCCCGGCCCGCCGCCGCTCCCGAACCACTGCGCCCGGCGCGTCATGTCGCGTCCTGACCGATCGCCGACCGCCGCCCCGACCGCCGCCGGCCAGGCGATAGCGCCTGCGGCGCAGCGGGTTTCCCGCGCCTTCCGGGTGCCCCCATGTGTGGGCGGGCGTCGTGTCGCGAGCTGACCGCCGCGATTGTCGTCCGGCTGCCTACCGCTGCGGTAGCGCCGCGAGAGCAGACCGGTCGTGAAGGCGCGGCGGGTGCTCGTGGTGTGGTGCCCGGATTGGCCCGCGGTGGCTGCGGCCGCCGAGGCGGGCACGGAGGCCACTCACGCGGTGGCGGTGTTCGCGGCCAATCGGGTGGTGGCCTGTACGGCGGTGGCACGGACGGAAGGGATCCGCCGGGGTCTGCGGAAGCGGGAGGCTCAGGGTCGCTGCCCGGATCTGCTGGTGGCACAGGACGATCCGGATCGCGACGCCCGTCTGTTCGAATCCGTGGTGGCGGCCGTGGACGCGACCGTGCCGGGCGTGGAGGTGCTGCGCCCGGGCATGCTGGCGCTCTCCGCGCGCGGCGCGGCGCGGTTCTTCGGCTCCGAGGAGGCCGCCGCCGAGCGCCTGGTGGACGCCGTGGCGGCGGTCGGCGTGGAATGCCAGATCGGCATTGCCGACGAGCTGTCCACCGCGGTCTTCGCCGCCCGCCGCGCCACCCTGGTCCCGCCCGGCCGGGGCGCGGAATTCCTTGCGCCCATGCCGGTTTCGGAGCTGGCGGTGGAACCGGTGCTGGCCGCGCCGCAGCGCGTCGAACTGGTGGACCTGCTGCACCGGCTGGGCCTGCGCCGCATCGGCGACTTCGCGGCCCTCACCCCCGCCGAGGTGGCGTCGCGGTTCGGCGCGGACGCGATCATCGCGCACCGCTGCGCCCGCGCGGTCCCGGAGCGCCCGCCCGCCGCCCGCCTGCCCGCCGCCGACCTGACCGTGGAGCACCGCTGCGATCCCCCGATCGAACGCGTCGACATGGCCGCCTTCGCGGGCCGCCTGCTCGCCACCGAGCTGCACACCAAGCTCTCCGCCGCCGCCGTGGCCTGCACCCGCCTGGTCATCCACGCCGAAACCGAAGCGGGCGAGGAGTTCTCCCGCATCTGGCGCTGCGCCGAACCGCTCACCCCGGACAGCACCGCCGACCGCATCCGCTGGCAGCTCGACGGCTGGCTCACCCGCCGTGCCCTCGATCACGGCCGGACCCGCGCCGCGGCTCCCGGGTCACCGGAGGCGCACGACGACTGGGATGCCGGCCCGAACGCGGCCGTCACCCTCCTGCGCCTGGAACCCGTCGAGGTGGTGTCGGCCGGCGCCCTGCAGCTCGGCCTGTGGGGTGGGGTCGGCGAGGACGAGGAGCGGGCGCGCCGCGCGCTGATCCGGGTGCAGAGTCTGCTGGGCGGTGACGCGGTGCGCATGGGTGTGCTCAGCGGCGGCCGCGGCCCGGGGGAGCGCATCACCATGGTCACCCTCGGTGACGAGCCGGTGCCCGCGACCGATCCGGCCCAGCCCTGGCCCGGCCGGCTTCCCGAGCCCGCTCCGGCGCTGGTGCTCACCCATCATCCTGAGGTGCGCCTGGAGGCTGCCGACGGTTCCCCGATCTGGGTCACCGAGCGCGGCCTGTTCACCGCTGATCCTGCCCACCTGCACTGGGGCAGCAGCTCCTGGCGGCTGACCGGCTGGGCCGGACCCTGGCCGGTCGACGATCGCTGGTGGACACACCGTTTCGAGCACGGCTTCGCCGCCCGCGCCCAGGTGCAGCTGGACGCCGAGGACGCCACCCGCCTGCGCGCGCTGCTCCTGCTCGGCTACAACAGCGCCTGGCATGTGGAGGGGCTCTACGAGTAGACGCCGCTCGAATGCCCTGCGGCGGTGCTGCTCAAATGCGCTGCGGCGGTGCTGCTCAAATGCGCTGCGGCGGTGCTGCTCAAATGCCCAGCGGCAGGCGCAGATCCATCATGGTGGGCCAGAGTTCGGTCCACGGATGCACGGGTTCACGGCAGACCGCGATGGCGATATCGCTGTTCACGCCGGGGAATCCGTTCGGAATGTTCAGGTGCGCACGGACTGTCACCTCGCCGAACTGCCGCCGCAGGGTGGGTTCGGCGCTGTCGAGGCCGACGTAGAGGATGGCGTCGGTGTCCGACGGCGGCGGGCCGAAGTAGCCGAAGCCGCGGTTGGGGCTGTAGACGGGCGGCAGGTCGTAGTCGCGCCCGAAGTTCTGGATCGCGGCCGCCTGCCAATAGTTCTGGGCGATGATCGCTTTCGGGCGTTCCGCCTCCGGGAGCTGCCGGTAGGCGTCGGCGACCTTCGCGGTCAGATCGGACCATCCCGAGGAGCCGAAAATGCTCGTCCGCATGGCGAAGTCGGCCTGGTTCCGGATGGCGCCGTGCACGCGGGAGGGCGGCTGCGGCAGGGTGGCCACGAGCGCGGCGATGATGGCCAGCGACAGCACCACGATCGGCGGCGCGACGACCCGCAGCAATCGGCCGCCGCGATCGTTCACCGAGTAGGGCAGCGAGGCCGCGCCGATGCCGAACAGCACGGGCAGGAATCCCGCTGTGTAGTAAGGCCGCCCGTGCCCGACGAGGACGACGAGCACCAGCAGCGCCGAGGCGACGAGCATGAAAAGGTAGGGCCGCAGCCAGCGTTGCCGGGCCAGGCACCAGAAGGCCCAGCCGGCGAGCAGCCCGCCCAGCAAACCGGTCAGTCCGATCATCTGCGGCATGCACGCGAGCGGCCCGCCGCCGGCCGCGTCCTGCTCGGCGCCGATCACCTTGCTCATGGCCAGCGCCGGCCAGCCGTGCGTGTGCTGCCACCACAGACCGGGCACCGCGGAGACCGCGAAGATCGCCGCGCCCTGCCACAGCGCGGGCCGCCACAGCAGCTGCCGCGGTCCCGCGACGAGCACGCCCGCGCCCAGGCACAGCAGGATCGTGGGGATGAACCATTTGACCTGCAGATCGATGGCGGCGACGAGGCCGAGCGCGACGAGCAGACGGTCGTCGCGGGTGCGGATCCAACGGATCAGCAACCAGATGACGGCGGCCTGCAGGGTGGCGTCGAAGGAGAAGGTGCTCAGCTGGACGGCCTGGGTCGCGGCGAGTGGCGAGACCCCGTAGGCGGCGGCCGCGAGCAATTGCCCGGTGCGCGAGCCGCCCAGTTCGTAGGCGACCGCGGCACTGATCACCACTGCGGCCGCGGTCATCAGGACCGCCGGCAATCGCAACACGGGCGCCGAGCCGGGCGCCACGGCGTCGGCCAGGTGGGCCATCAGCGGTATGAGCACGCCTTGGTCGGCGTAGGTGATGCTGCGGTGCGCGCCCGCGGCGACGAAATACAGTTCGTCGCCGAAGAAGTCGTAGCGCAGCGTGGGGACGGCGAGAAAGGCCCCGCTGAGTGCGGCTAGTAGAAGGACCCACGCCGTAGCGAAGGTGGGCCGCGGCGGGCTCGGTTCCTGGAGATCCTGGAGATCGACCGCGGGGGCGGCAGCATTGAGAACCATATTTCCCCGGCAGAAAAGCTATTGGTGAATCGGGCAATGACGCTACCGTCACGGTTGACCGATTATCGACAATGTGAAAGTGATCTATTTCACATGCTGTAGCAAGCGGATATCACGCCAGGATGTGCAGGGTTTCGCCATCATTCGCCATCGGAATGAATAGGCAACCGAATCGGTAATTCGATATGGCGCTGCGCACAAACTGGGGCGCCACCCGGACCCCGATCCGTACTCTGGACCATCGTGGAGTCAGCGGTCACCCGGGTCGAGTTCGAAGACGTCCGGATCGCCTACCGGGATTCCGGCGCGACGGGCGGGCATCTCTACAGCGACACACCCGTGGTGCTGGTGCACGGCATGGGCGGGGACGGGCACACCTGGGATCGATTCGCCGCCCAGCTGGTACGGCGCGGACGCCGGGTGATCATTCCCGACCTGCGCGGGCACGGACGCAGCGGCCACACCGCCTCCTACCGATTCCCGGAGTTCGGGGCCGACCTGCTGCGGCTGTGCGATCGGCTCGGACTGGAAACGGCGGATCTGGTCGGGCACTCGCTCGGCGGATACGCCATCTCGTGGCTGGCGATGGAACGCCCGGAACTGGTGCGGCGCTTGGTGATCGAGGAACAGCCGCTGCCGCTGCGCTCAGGCGACGAGCAGATCCGGTTCACGCGCAGGCTGCCGTCGATCCCGGAACTGTGGCACGCCACCACCAGCATCATCCGGCATCCGCGCGCGGTGCTGGCCTTCGATCGCTCCATGACCGGGGTGGCGCTCGAACAGTTCCGCAAGCCGTATCCGGAGTGGTGGGAGGGGTTGTCCGACATCACCGCGCCCACGCTGTTCCTGCGCGGCGGGCCCGGCGGCATGGTGGACCCGGACAAGCTCGAGCAGGTGCGCGTGAGCCTGCCCGATTGCACGATTCGCGCCTTCGGGTGCGGGCACAGCATCCACCGCGACCGCTACCACGAGTTCGAGGCCGAAGTGCTCCCCTTTCTGGGGCACTGAGCTGGCGGAATCTACAGTTGAACGGTGTCCGTATCCGAGCGTCCCACGCTGTGGTTTCCCGACGAGCAGTCGTTCCGCGACTGGCTGTCGGCCAATCACGCAGCGGTGGACGGCATTTGGCTGAAGTTCGCGAAGAAGGGCTCCGGGTACGCCTCGCTGGACTATGACGGCGCGCTGCGGCAGGCCCTGTGCTTCGGCTGGATCGACGGGCAGTCCAAGAAGCTCGACGAGGACTTCTTCGTCATGGGTTTCACGCCGCGCCGCCCGCGCAGCCAGTGGTCGCAGCGCGATGTCGGCCTGGTGGACGAACTGATCGCGACCGGGCTCATGCATCCGGCCGGGCAGGCCGAAGTGGACCGGGCCAAGGCGGACGGCCGCTGGCACAATGCCGTCGGCCGGGATCTGCCGGAGGACTTCCTGGCGGCGCTGGCCCGGCATCCGGAGGCGGCGGCCTTCTTCGAAACGCTGCCCACGCAGTCGCGCATCGCGGTCGGCTACCACCTGGGCAGCGCGGCGCGGCCGGAGGCGCGAGCGCGGCGGCTGGCACAGGTGATCCGGAAGCTGATCGACGGGAAGCCATTGTGACGGGGTTCGAGGGATTGTCGTGTTCGGCTGCGGCGCTGGAGGTTCCGCTACCCGGGAGCGCGACCCACATCACCGGCTGGCTGTGCGTCGAGCAGCCCGGGGCGTGGGGCCGCGATGTGATCGGCGACGAGGTGCTCGGGCCCGACATCACGCCCGAGCTGGCGGCGCGCACCAAGGCGGCGCACGTCCGGCCAACCCTGATCCGGCGGCCCGGGCGCCAGGAATTCACGGGTGTGCGAACGGTTCTGCTCGCCAGTTCGCGGCCGGAGGGATCCTGGTGCGAGCGCCTCGAGATCAGTGACCTGCGTGAGCTGCTGGATCTGGACCTGCACCTGCTCAACGGCCCGGCCCCGGGAATCGGTGCGGCCGTGACGGATCCGCTGGTCCTGGTCTGCGCGCACGGCAAACGCGATCAGTGCTGCGCGCTGCTGGGTCGCCCCATCGCCGCGAGCCTGTCGGCCGCCCATCCCGACCGGGTGTGGGAGTGCTCGCACACCGGCGGCCACCGCTTCGCCCCCGCCGTCATCGTCCTCCCCACCGGACTCACTTACGGCCGCCTGGACGAGGATTCGGCCCACGCCATGCTCGCCGCCGCCGACAAGGGCGAGGTCTCGCTCACCGGGTTGCGCGGCCGCAGCTGCTACACCCCGGTCGAGCAGGTCGCGGAAGTCGCTGTCCGCCAGCGCATCGCGGACGCCTCCTACACCCTGACCACCCCGCTCCTCGACGACAGCGGGCTGACGACCACCGTCCCCGGGGACGCCGATCCGACCGCGGGCATCGACGACCTCACCGTCGAACCGGCCCAGGACGACATCGAATACGCCACCGACCCGGCCACTTTCGCGGGCGCGGCCCGGGTCACCCATCGCGATGGGCGCAGCTGGCTGGTCACCACCCGCACCCTCGCCTACTCGCCTCGCCAGGCCAGCTGCGGCGCCGCCCCGAAACCCGCCACCGCAGTGGAGGTCGACCATATAAGGCAATTCGCGTGACGGCCGGCACGCGAATTGCAGGTTCGGAATTCGAGTTCACTCGGTAGCGTGCGACGTGTTCACGAATACGGCGAGTCATCGAGTCCGAAGCCACAAAAAGAAACCCCCGAAAAATAGGGGCGGGCCTCTTCACTGCACATTGTGATAAGAGGCGAGTCCGCGCGAACCTCTGCCGCGGCGGCGGTGACTGTCGCCGTTTGGTCAGTTTCGTCCGGTAAGCCAGAAGCCCCGCAAGATTCTCTCCAGGCCGGGCGCGCGGGTGCCGAGAAGCGAAACGCGCTGTGTCCGTATGGGTCTGGAAGAAATACCCAGGTCTGCACCCGGATGCCCAGCAAACCCCGGGTTTCGAAGCAGGCCAGTCAGGATGGTTTTCCGCTACCCTGCACCCGTGACCGAACGCGCCCGTCCCATTGTCGGCCCCGACTATCTGGTGGCCGGCCGCTACCGCCTGCAGTCGAAGCTGGGTGGTGGTGGCATGGGTGCCGTGTGGCTGGCGACCGATCGGCTGCTGCACCGCGATGTCGCCATCAAGCAGGTCCTCACGACGCAGGGGCTCAACGAGGAGGAGGCGCAGGAGGTCCGCAGCCGGATCATGCACGAGGGCCGGGTGGCGGCCAAGCTGTCGCACGAGCACGCCATCGCCGTGTACGACGTGGTGCTGGAGGCCGGTGAGCCCTGGCTGGTAATGGAGTATCTGCCCTCGCGCAGTGTGGCCAAAGCCCTTGCGCTGGTGGATCAGCTGTCCCCGATCGAGGTGGCGCAGATCGGCGCGCAGGTGGCGGACGCGCTGGCGACCGCGCACGCCGCCGGCATCGTGCACCGCGACATCAAGCCGGGCAATATCCTGGTCGCCGATCGCGGCGACGAGGTCGGCAAGGTCAAGCTCAGCGACTTCGGCATCTCCAGCGGCGCCAACGACGCCGCCGAGGAGATCGGCGACGTCATCACCGGCACCCCGGCCTACCTGCCGCCGGAGGTCGCGCGCGGCGCCCGCCCCACCACCGCCAGCGACGTATTCTCGCTCGGCGCAACGCTGTACACCGCCATCGAGGGGCGGCCGCCCTACGGCTTCGACGAGGACAGCGATGTCATCGTGGAACGCGCCGCCATGGCCCAGATCACTCCGCCCTCCCGCAGCGGCCCGCTCACCGAGGTGCTGCTGCACATGATGGAGCCGGCCCCGCAGCGCCGCCCCACCATGACCGAGGCGCGCAACGAAATCCTCACCGCCGCCTTCGGTCCCGGCACCGCGCCCTACATCCTGGGCGCGCCGGTCCGCACCGAGGACGGAACGATCCCGGCCTGGGCGGCCCGCAATTCCGCCGCCGGGCTGCGCAGCCCGCACTCCAGCCCGCTCCCCCGCCCGCAGCGGCAGGCGGCCGCGGCGCCGGCCGCCCCGCAACCCAAGTCGAAGGGTTTCGACCTGAGCGCCCTGGGCCCGAATGCGGGCCCGCTCGCCGTGGCGATCGGCCTGCTCATCGGCCTGCTGATCATCATCGTGGTTCTGGTTGTGCTGTAGCGACTCTCGAAGTCTCGTCAGTCGATGCGGCGCCGGTGCGCCCAGCGGGTGAGGGCGTTCCGGTTCGACTGCTGAGTCTTGCGCAGCACGTTCGACGCGTGCGTCTCGACCGTCTTCACCGAGATGAACAGGGTCTCGGCGATCTCGCGGTAGGTGTAGCCGCGTGCCAGCAGGCGCAGCACCTCGAGTTCGCGCGGGGTCAGTGAGTCCAGTTCCGGGTCCAGCGGGGGCTCGGGCACCGGCGACTTGCCGGTGAACGAGTCCAGCACGAAGCCGGCCAGCCGCGGCGAGAACACCGCGTCGCCACCGGAGACCCGGCGGATCCCGTCGGCCAGTTCCGGCCCCGAGATGGTCTTGGTGACGTACCCGCGCGCGCCCGCCCGGATCACCGCGATCACGTCCTCGGCCGCGTCGGAAACGCTGAGCGCCAGGCACACCGGTCCCGGGTCGATGCCCTGCAGCACCGCGACCCCGCCCCCGTCGGGCATGTGCACGTCCAGCAGCACCACGTCCGGCGCGGTCGTCTTGATCCCGGCGATGGCCTCGGCCACCCCGCCCGCCTCGCCGACGACCTCCATATCGGATTCGCGGCTCAGTTCCGCCCGCACCCCGGACCGGAACACCGCATGATCGTCGACCAGAAAGACCCGGACGCTCACCTAAGACTCCTCACCTGACGCCGAACCGAACCCTGAACCCCATCGGTACCACACTCCGCAGCTCACAGCTGGGTGACGTCTTCCGGGGTGTCGGTCTGCACCACCAACCGCTCGTCGCCACCGTCCTTGCGCGGCATGAAGATTCGCACCTCGGTGCCGTTGCCGGGCGCGGACTTGATCTCCACGTGCCCGCCGCGGCGTTCGATGCGGGCGTGGATGGATTTGGCCACGCCCTGCCGGTCCTTCGACACCGCGTCCGGGTCGAAGCCCTTGCCGCGGTCGCGCACGAAGACGCTCACCTGATGCGGCTCCACCTCGGCGTACAGGTCGATGGTCGGCACCCCGGCGTGCTTGGCGGCATTGACCAGCGCCTCCCGGGTCGCCCCCAGCAGCGCGGTGAAATGTTCCTTGGGCAGCCCGATTCCGCTGTCGTCGAGGTCCATGGACACGTCGCCCACGGTGACCGGGGTGACCTTCACCCCGTGCTGGTCCTCCACCTCGCCGGCGATGGTGCGCAGCGCGGCGGCCACGCTGGACTGCGCGGGCCCGGTGTCCTCGAACAGCCACTTGCGCAGCTCGCGTTCCTGACTGCGGGCCAGCCGTACCACTTCCTGCGGATCGCCGGCCTGCCGCTGGATCAGGGCCAGCGTCTGCAGTACGGAATCGTGCAGGTGCGAGGCGATCTCCTCGCGTTCGTCGTTGCGGATCCGCGCCGAGCGCTCGGCATTCAGCGCGCGCATCATGCGCAGCCACAGCGGCACGGTCAGCAGCCCGGCCCCGACCAGCGTCACCGCCACCGCCAGCAGCGCCGACCCCAGCGAACTGAGGTTGATCCGCCCCAGCACCACCACGCCCAGCCCGACCACGATGAGGGTGGCCCCGCCGACAATGCGCGCCCAGGTGACCACCGACGGTTTGGCGGGCAGCCCGATGACGGATCTCGGCCCGTCCGCGTCGAATTCGCGCCACACCAGCGCCGCGCCGACCGCCACCACGATGATCGGCCCCACCACATGCGCGGCCGTCCCGTTGAACACCCACGCGGTGGCGACCGCCAAAGCCATACCGAGCAGCGCCAATCCGATGGCCTGCCGCCGCTCCGACCCGGTCGGCGGAGCCGCGTCACCCCCGGCGGGCGTGAAGATCCACAGCATCCCGTAGGCCACGATCCCGGCCCCGGCCAGCGCGGACAGCAGCACGAAACCGATCCGCACCTTGAACACGTCGATCCCGAGATGATCGGCGAGCCCGCCCGCGACCCCGCCCACGATGCGCCCGCCGGTACGCCGCACCAGCTTGGGCTGGGTCACGGGAGTGACCGCACCGCGGGCAGGGTCGTACAGAGGCGCGGCCGGATACATGCCTTCGATACTGGCACGGCCCGCTGACACCCGACATCAGGAAACACCCCGATTCGATCCCTGAGTGCGACGACAGGCCGCCGATAGCCCGCAGATCTTCTATGAGGCGTTCCAGCAGACCGACAACACCGTTGGTAAGGGTGTCAGCTCGCGGCGGTGCGCCATGCGAAGCACGTAGCCGGCCAGTGTTTCATCAGGCAGGGGACCGTCCCGGCCGCTGGTGGGTTTGCCTGATTGCGGGGAGGATTCGGTACCGAGATGAGTGGCACAGGATCTTTCGGTACGCCCGGCATGGTGAATCGCCGGCGTGAGCGCGAAGTGTTGAAGGGACTGGTGGCGGCGGTTCGGGCCGGTGCGGGCAGGGTGCTGGTCGTCCGTGGCGAGCCCGGAATCGGCAAGACATTGCTGCTCGAACACGTGGCCGAATTGGCTGTGGGATTCCGTGCGGTGCGAGTGACCGGTATGCAATCGGAAATGGAGCTGCCCTTCGCCGGCCTACATCAGCTCTGCGCACCGATGCTGGGCCGGCTCGATGCGTTGACCGCACCACAGCAGCACGCGCTGAGGGTTGCTTTCGGTCTTGCGGACGGGCCGGCCCCGGATCGTTCGTCGGTTGGCTTGGCCGTACTCGGCCTGCTGGCCGAGGTTTCTGGAGAATCGCCGCTGCTGTGCTTGATCGACGATCACCAGTGGCTCGATCAGGAATCCGCGCAGACGCTGGGTTTCGTGGCTCGTCGGCTCGCTGCCGACCCCGTCGGCATGGTGTTCGCGACCCGGGATCCGGGATCCGACCTGGCCGGACTGACCGAGCTGCCGGTGACCGGTCTGCACGACGAAGACGCCCGAAATCTGTTGGACTCGGTGCTGACCGGGCCGCTTGATCAGCGATTCCGGGAGCAGATCGTAGCAGAAACCGGTGGCAATCCGCTAGCTCTGGTCGAACTGCCCCAAGGTCTGACGCCGGCTCGACTGGCGGGCGGATTCGGCCTGCCCGGCGTCATGTCGGTTCCGGAGCGGATCGAAGCGGGCTTCCGAGAGCAACTCGAGGCGCTACCCGCGCGAAGCCGTCAGCTGCTGCTGCTGGCTGCCGCAGATCCCTCCGGGGATGTGAGTCTGGTCCGGCGAGCGGCGGAGCGCTCGCGTATCCCTTTCGAAGACGCCGCGACCGCGGCGGCGGGGCTCGCGGAGTTCGAGGGTCGGGTGCGGTTTCGTCATCCGCTGCTGCGCTCGGCGGCGTACCGGTCGATCTCGCCCGAAGAACGGCAGGCCGCCCATCTGGCACTGGCCGAGGTCACCGATCCCGTCGCCGATTCCGACCGGCGGGCCTGGCATCGCGCCCACGGTGCAGCGGGGCCGAACGAGGACATCGCAGCCGATCTCGAGCGATCGGCTGAACGTGCCCGCGCCCGAGGTGGGCAGGCCGCCGCCACAGCCTTCCTTCAGCGAGCGGTGCTCATGAGCGTCGACCCGGTGCGACGCGTGGAACGCATTCTGGCGGCGGCGGATTCGGCCCTGCAGGCAGGCGCCTTCGGAACGGCCACGGATCTGATGGCGATGGCCGACATGACAGTGCACGACGACCTGCAGGCGGCGCGAATCGAGCTGTTGCGCGCGCACATTCGATTCGCCTCCGGCCTCGGCGGCGACGCGCCATCGCTGCTGCTCGCCGCCGCCAGGCGTCTGGAACCTCTCGATCGTGATCTGGCCCGTGACACCTACCTGACCGCGTGGATGGCGGCGATCTTCGCCGGCAGATATGCAACGGGGGCCGGGATTGTGGAAATATCCACCGCCGCACAGGAATTGCCGCCGCAAATGGCCGGGTCCGACCTTCCCGGCTCGATCCTGTCCGCTCTGACCGAGTGGGTTACCGCTGGTCCGGCGGCCGCGGCACCAGCACTGCGGCGGATCGTGGATACCTTCTCCGGCACGGAGATCGACACCGCTGAACGCCTCAGATGGGGCTGGTTCGCGCAGGCCACGGCCAGCGCCCTCTGGGACGTCGGCACGTGGCGTACCCTGCTCACCCGCCAGGTTCGACTCGCCCGGGAAGTGGGTGCTCTGGATCAGCTGCCTGTCACCCTGGGAGCGTTGGGAGTCGCGACCGCGTGGGCCGGGGACTTCCAGGCCGCGACCGCGCTGGTGACCCAATCCGACACCATCAGCGAGGCAACCGGCACCAAGGTCGCGCCCTTCTCTGCGGTGGTTCTGGCCGCCATGCGCGGCAACGAGGACGACGCGTCGCGACTGATCGAAACCACTGCGACCACCGCTCGCGTGCAGCGGCAGGGTGTGGCGGAAGCCTGCGCCAATTGGGCGGGTTCGATTCTGAACAATGGCCTTTGCCGCTATGACAGGGCGCTGACGATGGCCACCGAAGCCGCCCTGGATGCGCCGGGTCTGTACATCTCGCTATGGGCTCTACCGGAACTGATCGAGGCGGCCACTCGCACCGGAGATCCGAAGGCCGCCCGCGATGCCTTCGATCGGCTCACGCAGAGCACCCAGGCAGCTCGAACCGATCTCGGCCTGGGTATCGAGGCGCGGTCGCGCGCTTTGCTCAGCGCCGGTCCCGAAGCCGAGAAGCTCTACCGGGAAGCGATAGACCGCCTCGGCCGCACCGGCATGCGCGCCGACTTCGCCCGTGCCCGACTGCTGTTCGGCGAGTGGCTGCGCCGGGAGAACCGCCGCCAGGACGCGCGCACCGAGCTGCGCGCCGCTCATGACCTGCTATCCGCCATCGGTATGACAGCTTTCGCTGAACGTGCCGGTCGTGAACTTCTCGCCTGTGGTGAGCGCGCCCGCAAACGTACGGTCGAATCCGGCGGCACGCTCACCGATCAGGAAGCCCTCATTGCTCGCCTGGCGGCTGACGGGCGGACCAACCCCGATATCGCCGAGCACATGTTCATCAGCGCCCGCACTGTCGAATGGCATCTGCGAAAAGTGTTCGCCAAGCTCGGTATCGGCTCGCGACGCGAACTGAAGGCGGCCCTGGCCGCGATCGACCCGGGGCTGGAGTGAGGCCTCCGCCACCCACGCAGGCGTGATCCGGGCAGTGTCCAGGGGAACTGCCAGGGGGAAACACAGGTGCGAGCCCGGCCGGGTGGAGCAGATTCTGGACCGAGGCAGCAATCCGCACGAGAGGAGCAACGGCGATGGGTACTCGATCCAACCGGTCCGAGACCTTCAACCAGCAGCCGGGTCGGCGCGAAGACGAGCAGGGAGTGGGAGCGTGAAGGACTACGACGTCATCATCCTCGGCGGCGGCTCGCCCGGCGAGCACTGCGCGGGCGAACTGGCCGACGGCGGATTGCGGATCGCCGTGGTCGAACGCGATCTGGTCGGCGGCGAGTGCTCGTATTGGGCTTGTATTCCGTCCAAGACGTTGTTGCGTCCCGGCGAAGCTGTCCAGCAGGCGCGGGAAGCCCAGGCGCGCGCGGAGATCGACGTAGCGGCTTCGCTGGCCTGGCGAGATTTCATGGTGTCGAACTACTCCGACACCAGCGCCGAAGGCTGGCTGTCGAGCAAGGGCATCGACCTGATCCGCGGCGCGGGGCGGCTTGCCGGACACGGTGTCGTCGAGGTCGCGGGTATGCGCTACACCGCCGATCACATTGTCATCGCAACCGGTTCGGAACCGAACTTGCCATCCCTTCCCGGGCTGGCCGAATTGCCAGACGTGTGGACCAACCGCGAGGCGACGAGCCTGACCGCCATTCCGCGTCGGCTGCTTGTTCTCGGTGGCGGGCCTGTCGGCGTGGAAATGGCGCAGGCCATCCGCAGACTGGGCGCGGAGGTCGTGCTGGTCGGTGGTAGCACCCACCTGTTGCCGCGCGAACCCGCACCGCTCGGCGAGGGTCTCGCCGAGGTGCTGAACCGCGATGGCATCGAGGTCGTGCTCGGCGTGCGCGCCACCGCGGTGCGTCGCGACGGCACGGACTTCGTGCTGAGCCTCGGAGACGGCACCGAACGGCGCGGCGATCGGCTACTGGTGGCCACCGGCCGCAAACCCCGCGTCGACGGAATCGGGCTGGAGACAGTCGGTATCACGGCCGAGGCGACCGGCATTCCCGTCGACTGCAGTCTGCGCGCCGCGGACGGCGTGTGGGCCATCGGTGATGTCAACGGCGTGCGTCTGCTCACCCATGTGGGCAAGTACCAGGGCGAGGTCGTTGCGTCCAATATTCTGGGCGAACCCCGCGAAGCCGACTACCGGGCCATTCCGAACGTCGTATATACCGATCCGCAGGCAGCGTCGGTCGGCGTGGTCCAGGACAGATTCAGTGCGACGGTCCGGCTGGCCGACGTGGCCAAGACCGCCACCTTCACCCGGTCCTACGCCGAGACTTCCTGGTTTCTGACGCTGCTGAGCGACGGCGAACGTCTGACCGGCGCCTACGCACTCGCACCCGAGGCCGGCGAATGGCTGCAACAGGCCACCCTGGCCATCCGAGCGCAGGTCCCGCTCCGCGTCCTGCGTGATGTGGTGCAGCCCTTCCCGACCTTCTCGGAAGCGTACGTGGCAGGGCTGAAGGAATTGCGTACCAAAATCACCGAAGCCCGGGTGCCGAGCCTGATCAATCGACACCCCCAGCGATAACTCAGGCATCGCTGGGAACCGATTGCCAGGCCATACGGCCGACGACGGCCGGAACCCCCAGCGGTTGTGATCGTTCGCGAGATCGTGCGACCATCGAATCCCTTCCGGCGGAGGATGGTTCGAGGTCGATGGTTGCTCCGGAGCTAGGTCGCTCGACGAGCCTGGTCGGTCGCGCCGCCGAGCTCGAGACGTGCAGTGACCTGCTCGAAGCCGTGAGCACCGGGGAAAGCCGGGCACTGGTGCTCAATGGTGATCCCGGGGTGGGCAAATCGGCATTGCTCGACCAGCTCACGAGCCAGGCGACCGATTGCCAGGTATTTCGCGTCGTCGGTGTGCAGTCGGAAATGGAACTGGTCTTCGCGGGCCTGCATCAGCTCTGCGCGCCCATGCTCGACCGGGTGAACACGCTGCCCGATCCGCAGCGCGACGCGCTCCGGGCCGCGTTCGGGCTCTGCGAAGGGCCCGCACCGAAGCCGTTCCTGATCGGACTGGCGGTGCTCGGACTGCTGGCGGAGACGTCCGCGGAACGACCGGTGCTGTGTGTGGTGGACGATTTCCAGTGGCTGGACCGGGCATCGGCCCAGACGCTGGGCTTCGTCGCCCGCAGGCTCGCCGCCGAATCGGTCGGGCTGGTCTTCGGCACCCGCGGCCTCACCGCCGAGCTGGCAGGTATTCCGGAGTTGCCGCTGCGCCCGCTGTCGTACGAATTCGCCCGGGCGCTACTGGATTCCGCGCTGACCGGGGCCATGGATGTCCGAGTGCGGGACCAGATCGTGACCGAGACCGGCGGCAACCCGCTCGCGCTGCTGGAGTGGGTGCGCAGCGCCACCCCGCACGGGCTGGCCGGCGGGTTCGGCCTGCTTGCGGTGTCGGCGCTGTCGAATCGCATCGAGGACGGGTTCCGCCTGCAGCTGGCGGCGATGCCGGCACACACGCAGCGGTTGCTGCGGCTGGCGGCCGCCGATCCGTCGGGGGATGCCGCGCTGGTGTGGCGGGCCGCCACGACACTCGGCATCCCATTCCATGCCGCGACACCCGCGGTGGAGTCGGGGCTCGCTGAGTTCGGTGCCCGGGTGTGGTTTCGGCATCCGCTGTTGAGGTCGGCGATCTATCGGTCCGCGTCGATCCCGGAGCGGCACGACATCCATGTGGCTCTGGCCGAAGCGACCGATCCGGAGCGGGATCCCGATCGCCGGGCATGGCATCGCGCTCAGGCCGCGACCGCACCCGATGAGGACGTCGCGGCAGAACTCGAGCGGTCGGCCGCTCGCGCGCAGGCCCGCGGCGGACCCGCCGCGGCCGCAGCGTTCCTGGAACGGGCCGGGCTGCTCTCGGCGGAAGCGAGCAGGCGTGGCGAGCGGTTGCTGTCGGCCGGACAGGCCAATCTGCTTGCCGGCAACTACGCCGCAGCGCTGAGACTGCTGGCGAATGTCGAAGCCGGGCCGTTGGATCCGTTGCAGCGGGCCACCGCCGATCTTCTGCACGGCCAGGTGGCGTTCGCGTCGGGGATGGGCAGTGCCGCTCCGTCCTTGCTGCTGCGAGCGGCGACACGGCTGCAGCGATTCGATATCGACCAGGCTCGCGAGATCTACCTGACGGCGTGGATAGCCGCGTTCTTCGCCGGCAACCCGGTGTCCGGGGGTGGTCTGCCCGAGGTGTCGCACGCCGCCCGGGACCTGCTACCTCGCTCCGACCGGCCAGGCAAGCCCGAGCTGGTTCTGGACGCCCTGTCGTCGATGGTGGTGGAGGGTCTCGCGGCTGCCGCGCCGGCCATGCGGGTGGCGGTGGAGCTCTTCGCTCACACCGGCAATTCGGAGGACGAGGTGCTGCGATGGAGTTGGTTCGCCCATCCGGTGGCCATCGCGCTATGGGATCACGACGCGTGGCGGGCGATCCTCGAACGCTACGTCGAAAGTATCCGGGCGGCAGGGGCTCTGGACATGATGCCCATCGCGCTCTCGAGCCTCGCCACGGTCAAGGCTTGGTCGGGTGACTTCGCGGCGACGACGGCTTTGATGGCCGAATCGGACGCGATCTGCCAGGCCACCGGGTCCCCCGCGGCCGCGCTCCCTTCGATTTTGCTCGCCTGCTTCCGCGGTGATCGATCCGTCGCCGAGCCGCTCGTACAACCGGTGATCGACGATGCCCGAGCCACCGGCAACAGCTGCACGCTGATTTGGGCGCAATGGGTGATGGCGGTGCTGTACAACGGTCTCGGCCAGTACCGGCAAACGATGGACGTGACACAGTCTGCCACGGAGAGCACAGGGCATTACGTCCTGGCGCACTGGCCGTTGCCCGAGGTTGTCGAGGCCGCCTGCCGAACCGGTGACACCGATCGCGCGAACACGGCGCTGGCGCTGCTCGAGGAATCCGTGCGTCCCGGCAGCACGGAAGCCGGGCTGGGATTGCTGGCGCGGTCCCGGGCGCTGGTGAGCGGTGGCGAGGCCGCAGACGCGCTGTATCGCGAAGCGATCGACCGGCTCGGCCGGACCTGTCTGCGCCCCGAACTCGCTCGCGCGCACCTGCTCTACGGGGAATGGCTGCGCCGGGCCGGTCGCCGCGTTGACGCACGGGCCAAGCTGCGAACCGCCTACGAGATGCTCGCCGCGATGGATATGGGTGCCTTTGCCGAGCGCGCCCGCCGTGAATTGCTGGCCACCGGTGAACGGGTCCGCCCACTCGGCACCGAGCAGACCGACCCGCTCACCGCGCAGGAGACACTGATCGCGCAGCTGGCCCGTGACGGCCGGACCAACCCCGAGATCGGTGCGCAGCTGTTCATCAGCGCGCGCACGGTCGAATGGCATCTGCACAAGGTCTTCGCGAAACTCGGGATCGCCTCCCGCCGTGAGCTGGCCGATGCCCTTCCTGTGGCCGACTGAGGCCGAAATCGACTCCAATGCAACCGCATTCGGATGAGTGCGAAGCTTCGCTCTCCTCAGCGGTGTCGATCGACCCCGGCGAGAAGTTCGGTCACACGGCCGTGTCAGTTCAGCCGTTCGATGATCATGGGGCAACCCGACCGGTCGCATCGCGGATCCTCGGGAGATCGGCAAGGCTGCCGTGGTCCTGTCCAGCGACGCGTCGAGCTTCATCACTGGTGTCGAGTTGTTCGTCGACGGCGGCATGGCCCAGGTGTGATCCACTCCGGCCACAGGGCGGAGCTCTGGGCGCGGAAGCCTCAGGTGGTCGTGAGCAGGCCGCCGTCGATCACGAAGTCCGAGCCGGTGATGTTCGCGGCGCGTGGGCTGGCGAGAAAGACGGCGAGGTCGGCGATTTCGTCAGGGCGGGTGAATCGTCCGGTGACCGATGCGGCCGCAGCGGACTGGGCGACGGCATCAGCCTCGCCGCCGGTGGCGTCGGCGATCGCCTGGGCGACACCGGCGTCGCCCAGCCAGAGGTCCGTGGCCACGGGTCCGGGGCTGATGGTGTTGACCCGGATGCCGTTGGGGCCGAGTTGTTTCGAGAGCGACTTCGCGGTGTTGGTGAGGGCGGCTTTCGCGGCGCTGTAGTCGATCACCGCGGGATCAGCGAGCGTGGAATTGACCGAACTGATCATGACGATGCTGCCTTGGCCCGCGACGAGCATGGCGGGCAGTATGGCGCGGGTGGTGCGGATCGCGGCGAGCAGATCGAGTGTGAGCGTGTCCAGCCAGTCGTCATCGGTGACGTCGAGGAAGCCGGTCAGCCTCGGAGTGACCCTGCCGACGTTGTTGACCAGAATGCTTGTGTCGCCGAACTTCTCGGCGGCGGCGGCCAAGTCGATGGCGCCCTGGGGTGTGGACAGGTCGACCTCGATGGGGTGCACCCGGCCGCCGTCGGCAATCGCATGCAACTCGTCGCCGGTGTGGCGGGCACCGGCCACCACGATCGCGCCTTCCTCGACGAGGGCCCGGGTGATGGCCAAACCGATACCTCGACTCGCGCCGGTGACTACCGCGAGCGCGTCGGTGAGCCCGAGATCCATGGGGATCCTCCTCAGTCCGGTGGCTTGTTCACAGGCCCTGGTCGGCTAGCCAGGCGAGCACGGCGTCGGCGACATCTTTCCAGCCGCTGTCCACGGTGAGGGAATGGCCGCGGCCCTCGAATTGGCGCAACTCGGTGACCGCGGTGGAGTCGCGGTACTGCTTCAGTGTGGACCGAGTAACCACATCGGGCACCGTGTGGTCCTCGAGACCCGAGATGAGCAGCAGTGGCCCCCGGTCCGCGTTGCCGGTGTTCACCTTTGCCTGCGAATGCAGTACGAAGTTGGCGGCGGCGGCTTGGAACAGCGGGCGGGCCGGTGAGGGAATGGTCCAGCGCTCGAACAATTCGTCGGATTCCTGCTCGGACACCGCATTCCCGAATCCGAACCGGAATTCCTTGCTGGTCAGGGAGACCGCCTTGTGCAGGTTGGCCGGGTTGCCCAATGCCGGCAGGCCCGCGCGCAGCTGCGCGAGGGGCAACGGCAGCACTCCCTTGATCTGGGCTGGATCGATCGCCACTCCGGCGATGCCCCGTCCCTCGCCCAGGAGCTTCTCGGTGATCAGGCCGCCGAAGGAATGGCCGACAATGATCGGCGCGGCGGGCAGGGAGTCGATGATCTCGGCGAAATGCGCTGCGGCATCGTCGATTCCGACGTTGGCGACCGCCTCCGGATGTTCGCGCGCGGAGGCGACCGTATCGGGCTCGCCCGGCCAGCCGGGCGCGATCGGGGCGTATCCGGCAGCGCGGAAGTGCTCGACCCAAGGGCTCCAACTGGTGGCGTGCAGCCACAAGCCGTGAATGAAGACCACCGGGGTAACAGACTGCGGCATCTCGATCCCTCTCTGCGCGAACCTTCGAATCGGCGGTACCGGCGGTTCGGCCGCGCATCGGCCGGCGCTCACGGCCCCTACCGAGTCCAACACCGCGCCGGGACGGATGTCCAAGTCATATCGGACCCGGATCGATAACCGAAACGGCATACTTGCGGGCGAGCATGCATGCGAGGCAGTGGGGACCGACGAGTGAGGGCGGATTGTGGACCTGGACCTGCGCCGATTGCGGTACTTCGTCACCGTCGCCGATGAGCTGCACTTCGGACGTGCCGCGGCGAAGCTCTATATCAGCCAACCGGCCCTGTCGAAGCAGATTCGCAAACTCGAGGATCAGCTCGGCGGCCGATTACTGGAACGGGACAGCCGCCATGTGACGCTGACCGCGCACGGACACCGAGTGCTCTCCGACGCTCGGGAGATGATCGCCCTGGCCACACGCATCGGCGAACAGCCCATCGAGTCCGGAACGGTGCGCATCGCCCACATCTTCGAGCTGCAGACCAGCCGAATCGTCGCGGACGCGTTCGCTGCGGCCTACCCCGGCGTCCAGCTCGTCGAGCGCTCCCTGGACAGCCTGCGGCAGTTGGACGCGCTGCTGGACAAACGGCTCGATGTCGCGATACTGCGTGTCACGGCCGCGATGGTCGCGCGGAATCCGACCGGCTGGCAATTTCATCGCTTGCGTCTCGAGCCGATGTTGCTGGTCGGCCGCCCGGGGGATCCGCCGAAGGCCTCGGTATCCCTGTTCGAACGCCCCGTGGAGGTCTTCGCCGACACACCCGCATCCGGGCTGTACAACGCGCACGGCGACTATCTCACGACCTTCGAACGCGCCACCGGGATGTCGATGCGATGGTTGGGCAACCCCGGCACCTTCGGACACTGCTCGGCCGCCGTGCACCGTGCCACCGACGCGGGCTATATTCTCGAATTCGAAAGCTACGCAGCACGATACGCAGAGTCCGGAATACCGATTCACCATCCCGCGGAGCTGCAGCCGTACTACCCCTGGTGCATCGCCTGGCGAGACGAACCACACAGCGCAGCCGTCGCGAACTTCCTGCGAATCGCTGAACACACCGCCCGGCAGCACCACTGGCACCTACCACCCCACCATCCGGCGAAACCCTGGGTGCCTCCCGACGACCCTACGGACTCGTCCCAAGCCGTGGCCGCGACCACCGCGCCGCGGCCGCGGCCGTGAGGGTCAGCTGACCTTCACATTGTCGAGGTCGATCGAGACCAGCACCGGATCTTCGATGCGGTGCCCGGTCACGTCACGGCCGTAGACGACACGCTTGGTGGGCAAGACGATGCCCTCGACCGTCAGAAAGTCGCTCGAGTAATGGGCGGCAGGCGAATTCGCCGAGATCTCGACGGAGTAGTCGCGCCTGCGGATCAGGCCGTCGGCGTCGATGTAGAGCACCTGGTTCGGGCTGTGGGTGGCGATGGTGTCCGGGTACCGCACACCCAGTCGCCGCCAGGTCTCGCCCTGCTCGTGCCAGGCCCCCAGCTGTTCGGTGTACACGCCGGGCAGGGTGAGCGAATAGGGCTCGGACAGGTAGGTCCACATCGCGTAGCCCGAGAAATAGGCCAATTGCAAGGTCGACCAAGGGGTTTCCAATACGTGCCCGGCGAACGAGCTGCGCGGCGTGGTCAGTTCCTCGACTGTCCGGGGCGCGGGGTCGTCCGTTTCGATCGCGACGCGGTCAGGGCTGAACGACATTCGAATGTCGGGCGTGGACGCCGGCCGGAGCCGGGTGCGCTGTTCGTGCAGCCTGATCTCGACGGTCGAATCGTTGATGATTCCATCGACGCCCTTCAGCGCCCACAACACCCCACCGACGCGCTGATGCACCGAGATGGCGTCGATCCGCCGCCAGCGCTCGACACCGCCGTACGCGCCGATCACATCGTCGAGTAGATCCATGACCATCGCTCCTTGTCTCGCCCCGCGGGAACGTCCCGCGGCATAAACCACGGTCCGCCAATCCGGTCGTGCTTCGCGCCCGTGATCACCCCTGGCCCGTGACCCGCGCGGTTCGAGCCAGGGATCGTCGATTCACGGCGTACGAGCCCGGTCGGGCCGTATCTGCCGGGTGAACCTGCCTCGATAGGCCGCGCCGTCCCCGGCCGGCGTACAGGGATCGTGCTTGCCGTTCAGGCGTTTTCCGCGGCCGGAGACAGGTGTGGGTGGAGCGGCCGTGCCCTCGGCGGTCGTGCGCGACGGCCCGGAATCCGTCCGCCGCAAGGAGATTCGACTGGGTGTCCCACACGTCACCTTCCGAGCAGGAGGAGTTGGTTCACATCCTCCGGATACACGAACGCCCCGCACGAGAACTCGGGCGGGGCGAAACATGGTGGGGCGGTTATCGACCCGTGGAGTCGGCGGCATCGATGATGAGGTCCGTGACCGCTTTGGCCTGGGAGAACATGGGGACGTGCGAGCTGTCGACTTCCACGCTCGTGCTGTGGGCGCGATCGGCCTCGAAACGCTCGAGGTCGGCACTGAGCGCCAGGTCCTGGCGGGCGATGAGCGACCAGGACGGAATGGTGTGCCACGCGGCGGCGGTCGGAACCGAGGAGAACGCCGCGGCGTCGGTCGGTCGCTGCTGGGCGGCGATCACGCGGGTGAGGTCGGCCGGGACGTCGGCGGCGAACACGTCACGGAACTTGTCGGGGTTGACCGTCAGCTGGGTGCCCGTGCTGCCGTCGGCATTGGTGTAGTTCGTCGGCACCAGCGCGGGACCGAGCTGCGACGTCGTGGCCCGCGCCACCAGCGCGCTGATCTGCTCGCCGGTGTCCGGTATCAACGCGGCGATATACACCAGTGCTTTCACCTTGGGATTACCCTCGGCGGCCTGCGAGATGACGGCTCCTCCGTAGGAGTGCCCGACGAGCACGATCGGCCCCTCGATGGGGGCGATGGTGGAGCTCAGCCGCGCGGCGTCCTGCGCCAGGCCCTCGAGCGGATTGGCGGCGGCGATGACCGTGTACCCGGCCCGCTGCAGCGATTCGGTGACCTTCTGCCAGCTCGAGCCGTCGGCGAAAGCGCCGTGCACCAGCACGATGGTCGGCTTGACGGGCTTCGGCTTGCCGGGACCGTCAGGGGAGTCGAGGCGTCCGCCGGCGGGCAGGACGACGGACGGACCGGCGGCCTCCGAGACAGGCCCGGAAGCCCAGATCGGTGTCGCCGTGAAGGCGGCGACCAGCACGGCCATGAAGCCGACGGCATAGCGGGGGTTGCTGAACATTGTGGTTCTCCAGTTCGAAGCCGATGTCCCAGCCCGGTGTGGCAGTGACTCGATCAGCGTCACGCCGCCGGGTACCGGCTCGCGCCCGGGAGAATCCCTGGTGCCGACCCCGGCCCAGCACTCGACCAGTGGTGCCAGGGTGCCGGGCAGGACCGTCGCTCGAGGCTGGCGCCGCCATCGGATCCGGCGCCCGGCCCGGTCTATCGGGCGCGCTGAGCAAGGGCGCTCGCGAGTTCGCGGCGGGAACCGATGTCGAGCTTCGTGAATACCTTGCGTAGATGCCACTCCACTGTGCGTGCGCTGAGGAACAATTGGGCGCCGATCTCCGGGTTGGTGCGGCCGTCGCGGGCGAGCCGGGCGATGAGCGCCTCCTGATCGGTGAGCGCGTCCGCCTGATCGACCTGGCGGCGGCGAACGCGTTTACCGGTGGCCAGCAGTTCGCGCCGAGCGCGCTCGGCGAACGCTCCGGTTCCGATGTCGGCGAACATGTCGTGGGCCGTGCGCAGATGCTCACGGGCATCGTCACGCAACCCTTCTCGATGCAGCCATTCGCCGTAGAGCAGATGCGCGCGCGCCAGTTCGGGGCGAAGCTCGGTGCGGGCCAGTCGTTCGATCGCCTCGCGGTAGAACTGCGCGGCCGCTGCACCGGTGGACGTCAACGCCCGGCAACGGGCCACGAGCCCGAGCCCCTCCTCGGTGCCACCCGGCAATGCGATCTGTACCAGCTGGTTCACCGCCGACGTGGCGAGCCCGGTTCGGCCGGTTCGCATCGCCGCCTCCACCAGTTCGGGCAGCGCCCAGTTGGCGACGAAGAGGTCCGGAGAGCTCTCCCGGGCGCGCACGGCCTCGGTGACGGCCTCGTCGTGATTGCCGAGTCCGTTGTGCAGCACCGCCATTGCCCACCCGCAGTAGGTGATGGCCAGGCCTTGCCCCGTAGCCTTCGCCACCTCGAGCATCGAGCGGACCAGGCCTTCGGAGCCGGCCCGGTCGCCACGCAGGCAGGCGAGGATGATCGGGGCGAAGGACCACGCACTGGCCCCGGTCGCCTGGCACACGGCTTCGGACTCGGCGATGATCGCGGCCGTCGCGGCGAAGTCGCCGGTCCACGCGGTGACCGTGCCGAGGGTCGACAATACGACCGGCAGCAGGTCGGCGGCCGCCGCGCAGCGGATGACCTCCGCGTTACGCTCCAGGATCCGCCGCCAGGCAGCGTGATCCCAGAGCGCGACGGCGGCCGCGTGCGCGAGCCAGCTCCACCGCAGCACGTCCTCGGGCGATTCGGTGGTGCCGTCGAAGGCATCGACCACTTCGCGCAGCACGGGCGCCGCGTGGGCCGCACCCGCGGTGATCGCCAGCGACAGCGCATGCAGGATCTGCTCGGGCCTGCCGGGACTGGCCGACCGTGGCAAACGCTGTGCGGCGCGGGATATTTCGGCCAGATTGCCGTCGAAGGCGAGTCCACCCGCGAAGACCGCCGCGATCCAGGCGGACAGAAACGTCTCGCGTGCCTGGCCCAGATCCAAGGCCGACAATCGGATCGCCGCGCGCAACAGTCGCCCCGGCGCGTCGTTGCCCGAGCCCGAGGCGAAGGCGATCTGCCCGCGCAACAGGTCCGCGCGCGCATGCTGGGACGGATCCAGCGGATCTACTTCCATGGTCGCCAGCAATCCGAGAGCCGAATCATATGATCCCGCTTGCAGATTCGCCTGCGCGGCCGCGAGCAGTCGTTCGACGCGATGCCGGGGATCCGCGGACAGCAGCCCGGCCCGTTCCAGGAAGGCCGCTGCGGCAGCGGGGCCGCCGCGTGCCTGGGCACGGGCGGCGGACCTCTCCAGATCCGCAGCGGCGGCGTCGTCTGGGCCCACGGTCGCACGGGCCCGGTGCCAGGCCCTGCGATCGGGATCGAGGGTCGGATCGGTTGCCTCGGACAACGCCCGGTGGATGTCGCGACGATCGGAGTCGCTGGCCGACCGGTAGGCGACTGACCGCAGCAGCGGATGCCGGAACCAGACCCTCGTGCTGAATTCCGCGACCCCCGCTTCCACCGCGGGGGTCGCCGCCGACAGCCCGATACCCAGCGCCGAGGCCGCCTTCCACACCAGCGCGGCATCGCCCGACGGGTCGGCGGCGGCCAGCTGGAGCAGTCGGCACGTGTCGTCGGGCATCGCGGCGAGTTGCCGGCGAAATCCGTCCTCGATTCGGCTGGACAACGTGACCGCGTCGGGCAGCCCGAAACCGCCGGCGAGGCGATGCCAGGTTGTTCCGCGTGCCCACTCCAGCATGGCCAACGGGTTGCCGCGGGTCTCGGCCACGATCTGGTCCCGTACCCGCGCATCCATCGATCCCGACATCGCGGACTCGAGCAGCGAGTGCGCGTCCGGGTCCGACAACCCGGTCACGGCGAGTTCGGGGATACCGGCCAATTCCTCTGCGGCGACTCGGGTTCCGAAGACCACCCCGACGCGCTCCGCGGCCAGCCGTCTCGCCACGAATCCGAGCACCTGGGCCGAGGCCCGGTCCACCCAGTGATGGTCGTCGACGACGCACAGCAGTGGCTGATCCTCGGCGGCCTCCGACAGCAAACCGAGGACCGCCAGCCCCACCATGAACGGCTTCGGCGGCGGCCCCTCACTCAGCCCGAATGCGGTACGCAGCGCATCTCCCTGGGGCGCGGGCAGTTTGCCCACCCGATCGAGCAGCGGGCCGCACAGCTGATGCAAAGCCGCGAAGACCAGTTCCATCTCCGACTGCATGCCGATCACGCGCAACACCCGCAGACCGGTTGCCCGGCCGGTGAGATTGTCCAGCAGTGCCGACTTACCTATGCCCGCGTCACCCCTGAGTACAAGGACCTGGCTCTCCCCGGCGCGCACGGCGTCGAGCAATCGAGTGAATGCCTCGCGCTCGCCGTCGCGACCGACGAGACCGCCGGCGCGGCCCGGCCGCATGGAACTCATTGCGAGAACTCCCCTTCGAACTGTGCGGTCCCCGTGTTGGACCACGTCACAGCCTGTCCGAGGAGCCCCGGTATTCGCGCCCGTGTTGCCCCCGGTGAACACCCGGGTTCTCGCAATGCCGCGATGATCCCGCGGCGGGCATGTGCGTCGGGATCAGGTGGCGCGCGCGACCTCGCGGTCCGGGAGCGCGTCACGCAACTCGCGTCGAGAGCTGATCCCGAGCTTGCCGAAGACCTTGCGCAAGTGCCATTCCACGGTGCGGGCACTGATGTACAGCTCGCTGCCGATTTCCTGGTTGGTGCGGCCGTCGCGCGCCATGCGGGCGATCTGGCCTTCCTGCGGAGTCAGGTCGTTGAGTGTGTCGGAGGTTCGTTTGCGGACCTTCTCCCCGGTGGCGAGCAGTTCGTGCCGGGTGCGTTCGGCGAATCCGTCGGCCCCCATCGCGGCGAATTCCTCGAAGGCCGCCTTCAGGTGGATGCGTGCGTCGCTGCGCCGGCGTTCCCGGCGCAACCACTCGCCGAACAGCAGTCGCGACCGTGCGCGCTCGAACCGCAGGCGCGTGCGGCCGAGATGCTCGACCGCCTCGGTGTAGGAACGTTCGGCCGCGTCGCCGACACTGATCAGGGCTCGCGAGCGCGCCAGAAGCCCTGCCGCCCAGTCTGATTCGGGAACCGCCGCATAGGCGGTCAACCTGTCCAGCGCACTCATGGCGGCTTCGGTGGCCCCGCTACGAACGGCAGCCTCCACCAGATCCGGCAGCGCCTGCGCTGTGAAGGGGCCGAGGTTACCTTCGGCCGCCCGGACCGCGGCGTCGAACGCCAGGTCGTAGTGGCCGAGGCCGAGGTGGAGCAGGGCGGTCGCGCGATCGGCGATCTGCAGACCGAGCCCTTCGCCGCGAGCCGTCGCCTCCGCTGCGACGGTCGCGATCAGCGGTGCAGCCTGGGCGGCGTTTCCCTGGTAGGCCAGCAGGAACAGGTCGCCGTACGACGCTCTCTGCGTTCCGGTCGCCTCTTTGACCCGTTGCTCCTCGAGACCGAGGTCGCGCGCGTGCTCGACGTCTCCGCGCCACAGCACGACCACGCGATGGGCGTTGAGCGCGTTGGCCAGCGGCGCCAGCGCTCCGGCTTCGCGCGCCAGCGCCACGTGCCGGGTGCTGGCCGCATCCCATGCCTCGAAGTCCCACAGTGACAGGGCCGCGTTCGCCACCAGCACGCCGCGACGCAGGAAGACGTCCAGGGGGACGTTGGTGTCGAGGAAGGACGTCACTGCCTGCCGTAGCGCGGGTGCCGCGGCGGCCGTTCCGTCCGTGACCAGGGTGGCCAGTCCGGGGCCCAGCGAGTCGATCGGGCTCGCAGAACTCGACGACGGCGCCGAGCAGGCGGCTCGCGAGACCAGCATCAGGTCACCGTCCGGATGCGCCAGGCTCCCTGCGACGAGTGCGGCGCCCCAGGCGTCCAGGTACGTGTCGCGGGCCAAGCTCGGGTCGAGGGACTCGAGCCGGCGAGCCGCCCGTACCAGCGCGACCGGAGCGTCGCTGCCCGATTTCGCCGCGCGTCCGGTGAGCCCGCGCACGAGGTCCGCGCGGGCGCGTTGCAGGTCGTCGACCGCATGTGCCTCGGCTTCGGCGACAAGTCCGAGGGCCGTGTCGTAGCGGCCCGCGTCGAGGTGTGCCTGCGCGGCCTCCAGGGTGCGTTCGGTGCGTTGTCGCGCATCGGCTGTGAGCGCCGCGGCCCGCTGCAGGAACGAGGCAGCCGCGGCGACTCCGCCTCGCGCCCTGGCACATTCGGCGGCGTCGTACAGCGCGGCCGCGACGTCCTCGTCGGGTCCGGTGGTCGCGGCGGCGAGGTGCCAGACCCGGCGTTCGGGCTCGGCCTCGGCATCTAGCGCATCTGCCAGCGCGGCGTTCACCGCGCGACGTTGCTCCGGCGTGCCGGCGCTGTAGGCGGCGCTGCGTATCAGCGGGTGGCTGAACCGCACTTGTTCCCCGACCTCGAAAAGCTGCGCCTCCTCCGCGGGCGCTGCGGCAGCCGGCCCCAGGCCCAGCGGCTGGGCGGCTCGCCACAGCACGGTGGCGTCTCCGGTGGGTTCCGCGGCAGCGAGCAGCAGCAGCCAGCGGGTCGGGTCGGGCAGCTCCCGAATGCGCCGCACGTAGTGGTCGTGGAGGTTGCCGGCCCCGATCGCAGGGAACGCGAATCCGCCCATCAGCTCGGCCTTCCCGCGCTGTGCCAGTTCCAGCAGTGCCAAGGGGTTCCCGTGTGTCTCGGCGACGATCCGGTCGCGGACCCTGCGGTCGAGCTGTCCAGGGAGGATCGCCGTCAGAAGTGCGACCGCCTCGTCATGGTCGAGGCTGGACACGGCGAGTGCTGGGATGCCCGCAAGCAGTTGCTCGCCCGCGGGCTCGCGGACCGCGAACACCATGAGCACCGACTCCACTGCCAGCCGCCTGGCCACGAAGCCGAGGACCTGGACCGATGCGTCGTCGAGCCATTGGGCGTCGTCGAGCAGGCACACGACCGGCTGGTTGGTCGCCGCTTCCGAGAGCAGTCCGAGGACCGCCAGTCCGACGACGAACTTGTCGGGCGCATCTCCCGCCACATATCCGAAAACCACTCGGAGAGCGTGGGACTGGGGATCGGGCAGTGCGGGAATCAGGTCGAGCATCGGCAAGCAGAGTTGGTGCAGGGCCGCGAACGGCAGCTCGAGCTCCGACTCGACGCCGGTCACCTGGACGACGCGGCAACCGGTCGCCTGATCGGAGAGGTACTCGAGCAGTGTCGTCTTGCCGATTCCGGCTTCGCCTCGCAGCACCAGCGCCCCGCTCTCACCGGCGCGAGCACGGCGCAGAGCGTCGTCGAGGCGGTGGCGTTCCTCCATGCGACCGCGAAAGGCGGTGGTCCGTGGGGCCATTCCGCCACATTAGCCACCGCCGTCGCGTTGGACCGCGCGCTTCTATTCGGCCGGTCCGGCGAGGAACTCGTCGACCAGCGTCGCGAACTGGCGGGGGTACTGGAAGAGGAACCCGTGGGCCGCGTCGCTGAAGATGCGCAACCGCGCGTTCGGCAGCTGGTCGACGAGCAGCTGCGAGTTCACGGTGGGGATCATCAGATCGTTGTCGCCGGTGGCCACGAGCGTCGGCTGGGTGATTCCGGCGAGGCGGGCCAGGCGGCTCGGGTCCGGGATTCCCCACTCGACGATCGCGTCGTACTGGGCTCGCGCGACTTCGGGTCCGGTCTGCCGGTCGGCGTTCTCGGTGCGGCTGAAAATGCGCTGCACATAATCGATTCCGAGTGCGCGGCTGGTCTCGGTGACCCCGAAGAAGATGTGCAGCAGATCCTCGAGGCCGTTGTCCGCCTGGTTCGCGGTGCGCTCGATGTCGAAGGTCCAGCCGTGCATCTGGCGACCGCCCCGGGGCCCGGTGCCGGCCAGTACGAGCCGGCGTACGACACGCGGGCGCAGGAGTGCGATCTCCTGGGCGACCATGCCGCCGAGCGAGAACCCGAGCAGGTCGACTTCGCCGAGGTCGAGTGCGTCCAGGAACGCGATCGCGTCGCGCGCCATCTCGGTCACCGTCACCGGCACCGTGCCGGTGGACAGGCCGACCCCGGTGTTGTCGAGCAGGACGACCTCGCGGTGCTCGGCGAGGCCGTCCACCAGGATCGGGTCCCAGTTGTCGAGGTTGCCCCGGAAGTGCTGCAGGAACACCAACGGCGGCCGGTCGGCCGCGGCGTTGCCGAAACGGCGGTAGGCGTAGGTGACGCCGTTCGCGGCGTCGATGGTCTGGATCCGGGCGGTCATCTGCGACTGCCCGGCGATCTGGGTGGTGGTCATCTGCCTCTTCCTCTGCTTCAGGCCCGGGCTGCGGGGACGATGAGGACCTTGCCGTTGCGCTCGGTCTGCTGGGCGTGCTGGATTGCCTTGGCGAACTCGTCGAGCGGGTAGGTCGCGGTGACCTCCGCGCCGATCACTCCTTCGGCCACCAAGCCGGCGAGCTCGGCGTACATCCGCTGGACCTTCTCGCGCGGCGCATTCTGCAGCCAGCCGACGATGTAGACCGACCGCAACGCGATTCCCCGGTAGATCAGATCCCCGAGCGGGATCGCGGGTGTCCGGCCCGTCGCCGACGCGAACGCCACGACAGTTCCCCCGTCCGCCACCGCCGTCACCAATCGCGCCACCTGGTCCGGGTCACCGGTGCCCTCGAACAGCACCCGAAGGCGTGCTCCCGCGAGCGCCTCGTCCATCCGGACGGCGAGATCCTCGCCGTCGACCAGAACGATGTCGGCCCCCAGCGCCTTCACCTCGTCGACGACCGCGTCACGGCGGACGACTGCCAGGGTGTTGAGACCGGCCCGCTTCGCCAGCGGGATGAGGTAGTGGGCGACGGCCGAGTTGGCCAAGTCCAGTCCGACCCAGTTGCCGGGCCGCAGATCGACGTACTCGTGCAGCAGCACGTGGGCCGTGGCCGGGTTGACGGCGAGCATCGCCAGTTGCTGCGGGTCCACGTCTTCGGGGACCGGCACCACGTTTGTTGCCGGCACGACCGTCTTGGTGGCCCACGTGCCGAACCGGAACGTCGGGATCATGATCACGCGCCGCCCGATCAGGGCCGGGTCCACGCCCGGCCCGGCCTCGACGACACGGCCCACGCCTTCCGCGCCCATCGCCGCGGGCACGTCGGGGTAGACCCCGAACCAGCCCATGGCGAACAGCGCGTCGGCTCCGTTGACGGGCGCGGCTTCGACCTCGACCACGACCTCGCCGGCACCTGCCGTGACGTTCTCCTCCGACACGAGGGCGATGTTGTTCTCGAGATCCGTGCCCACCGCGGTCACGATCACCTTGTCCACGTCGGTCATGACCGCACTTCCTTGCGAGCCTCGATCGCGGACACCGAGTTGCGGAACGCCTTGGTCAGCACGCTCCTGCCGACGGTGGCGAGCACCGCTCCGAGGAACCACCCGCGAAGGTTCTTGCCCTCGCGCACCACGACGTAGTCGATATCGGTGGTGCCGTTGGCACGCTGGGTCAGGTCGTAAGTGTGTCCGGAGGCGCGGCCCCACGCGTTGGACGCGGTGGTGGTCAGCACCACGTGCTGCGGGTTGCTCCAGTCGTACCAGAGCCGCTCCCAGACTCCGCCGGATCCTTCGGTGACGTCCGCGTGATGGTCGTCCCGGGCGTGTACCTCGAGGTACGCGCCATCGCTGTTGCCGAACAGCTTCGGACGATCCGGACCGAAGTCGGTGAGGGCCGCCACGAATTCCTCGGGCGTCACGCGCGTGTTCGCGTGCATGCGGATGGTGGTCATCGCTTTCTTCTCCTCGCTGGATATCTCGGGTGATGTTTTGTGGTCTGCTACTCGGGCAGCTGCTCGCCGTGGTGCTCGGCGACCATGTAGGCCGCGTACCACTCGGGCCAGGCCGTGTCGTACTCGCCGCCGTTGCGGGCCTCGTGCTCGCCATGGGCGGCAGCCGCGCGCTTCAGTGCCTCGACCAGGTCGCTGGTAGTGGCGTACGACGTCTCGGTGGCCTCGACGCGGCCCCGGATGCGGGTGGTGACCTCTTGAAGCAGGAAGGCATTGCCGTCCGGGTCCGTAAAGGTCGCGAACGACCCGTAACTCGCCCGTTCGTCCGCCGCTCCCGCCACGCGGCCGTCCCCCGACATGGGCTGGAACTGCGCTCCAGGCGCACCGGGGTGGAAGACCTCGCTGATCTCCGCGCCCTGGGCCGCCAGCGCGTCGCGTGCCTGTTGGACGTCGGAGACCACCAGGTACAGGCCTTGCGCCGTGCCGGGCTCCGCAGTCGTGATGTTGGTGCCGAACTGGATCGACGTCGGCGAGCCCGGTGGGGTGAACTGCACCACCCGGAAGCCGTTGTCGAATTCGAAGTCGGCGTCCAGGCGCCAGCCCAGACCGTGGTAGAACTTCTTCGACCGGTCCACGTCGACGACCGGGATGACTACCGCCTCGAGCTTCAGCGCGGGAACCCCTGTGGTGTTCATTGCCTGCACTCCTTGTTCTGTTGCCAGCGGTTGCTTACAAGTCCAAGAGTGCGATCGGACCGGCTTCGTCGAACCAGTGCCGAACCCTGGTCGACACCCGGGCACAGCCCCTTGGTTCCGGACTAGAGCCGGTCGCGTAGGTACAGGGTCTGCAGCATGGCGCCCAGCAGACGAAGAGGTTTCATCTTCGACTGCTGGGGGCTGGGAGTTGCCGATCGAGCGGTATGGCGTCGGCGGCGTCCGGGACGGTCGCGATGGGAGAGCCGCTCACCACGTCCCCGGCCGGTGGTAGGCAAGGCGATCGAGTCCCGAAGTCCCGCAGGGGTTCTGAACCTCTGTACCGTCGCAGACTCTGGGTTGTCCGCTTGTCCGCCCCTGCCCCGCCCACTGACGCAGCGGAATTTCTCCCCGGCCCGCTCGGTTGGCAGCAGCAGATCTGGAACAGGACAGGGGTTATGAACGCATTCAACGAATCCGTGATCGAGGAGTTTCGGGCCAACGGCGGGAAGGTCGGCGGGACGTTCGAGGGGCGCACCAACATGGTGCTGATCACCACGACCGGGGCGAAATCCGGCCGCGCGATCACCAATCCGCTCGTCTACGTCCCCGACGGTGAGCGCATCGTTCTCATCGCGTCGAACGGCGGCGGGGACAAGCATCCCGCCTGGTACCACAACCTGCGTGCCAACCCCCTGCTCACGGTGGAGGTCGGCGACGAAACGTACACGGGCAAGGCGGAATTCGTCACCGGGCCGGAAGCGGACGAGCTCTATGACCGCATGGTCGAGCTCATGCCGGTGTTCGCGGAATACCGGGTCAAGACGACCCGCAAGATTCCCGTGATCGCCGTGTACCGCGAAACCGCGTGAAATCCCAGACCGCCGTTCCCACCCGAATTCCGCCGGTGTGATCCATGCCACTGCCTGTCACATACTGCCGACGCGGCCGGTCGAGAGAGTGAACCCGCGAACAACGGCAGGAAAGAGAAGGCAATGGCTCTGCAGGTCACCACCATCATGCTGGCAGTGGACGACATGGAACGTTCCAAGAAGTTCTACGTCGCGCTCGGCGCGAAGCTCGGCCAGGATTTCCCGAACTTCGCCTCGTTCGAACTCGACGGCGGCTCCGCCCTCGGCATCTACCCGGTGGCCCACGCCGCCGGCGACGCCGGAGTCTCCCCCGAGGGCACCGGCTTCCGCGGCGTCTCCTTCCACCACATCGTCGACACCACCGAAGAAGTCGACGCCGTGATCGACACCGCCATCTCCTCCGGCGGCGCAATCGTCAAGCCCGCCACCGCCGCCCAATGGGGTGGCTACTTCGGCTACATCGCCGACCCCGACGGCCACCTCTGGAAGATCGCCACCTCCGCATGACCGCGACCTCGACGGTCAACGGCCCGAAGTTGAACGGGCCGTTGACCTTTCGAATGTCGGCCAGCCCCTCGGGCAGCCGAACCCGCCGCCGCGCAAGCCGCGAGTGAACACATCCCATTCGCCGGGCGTGAATACCAGCGCCCGGCCATCGGCGTTCTTCGAATGACGAACGCCGACCTTCCCCCCATCCAGGAACGCGACCTCGACACACTCCCCCGCCGGCCTGGCTGTAGCTGCGACTCACCTGAATGCAGCGGCAGTACTCAGACGGTGCCGCCGTTGACGCGGATGTTCTGGGCGGTTACCCAGCCACCCGCGTCGGAGGCGAGAAACGCGACCACGGCGGCGATTTCGTCGGGCCGGCCGAGCCTGCCGAAGGCGCTCAACGCTTCCAGGCCGGCGAGGAACTGTTCGCTCTTGCCGATCCGGTAGGTCTCGGTCTCCGTGGCGCCGGGGCTGACGGTATTGATACTGATGCCGCGTTTGCCGAAATCCTTCGACAGGATGTGGGTGAACTGTTCGACCGCGCCCTTGGTGGCGTCGTAGACCGCGTAGCCGGGCAACATCAATCCGGTCGTCGAACTCGAGATCGTGATGATGCGCCCACCGTCGGCCAGGTGATCCCAGGCCAGCTGCAGACCGTGGAACACGCCCTTGACGTTCACCGCGAAACTGCGATCGAACTCTTCGGAGGTGACCTGGTCGAACGGCTTGGTGATGGCCACCGCCGCATTGTTCACCAGGATGTCCCAGCGACCGAAGGCGGAGAGCAACTGCTCCACCATCGCCCGGTACTCGTCCGCGTTCGTCACATCCGCCGCGATCTCGATCGCGCTGCCGCCGGCCGATTCGATCTCGGCGACAGCGGCTTTGGCGAGATCGGGGGTGTGCGGGTGATTGATCACCACCTGCGCGCCCGCGGCCGCCAGGGCGCGGGCGATGGCCGTGCCGATACCGGTGGCCGCCCCGGTCACCAGGGCCGTTCTGCCGGCCAGTGATTCAGACATGCGGTGTCCCTTGCCTTCTATTCGAACCAGTAGTCGAGCCAGATCTCGGCGTTCTCACCGAGGTTGGCCTTGAAGCCGCCGGTGCCCCGCAAGCCGGCCAGCTTGCCGGTGCCCGACTCGGGTACCACGAACCACTCGCCGCTGACGACGTTGTCGGCGACGCTGCCCTGGTCCTGCAGCAGGAAGGTGCCCGCCCGGCCGGCGATGGTGCCGGTGACCCGTTCGATGCCGACGAAGCTGGCGGTGCCGTCCGCATTGGCGGACTGCAGGAACTCCACCACGCCCTCACCGGAGATGTCGCCGCTGAAGCTCTCCTCGACGTGGATCCGGGTCAGCACCGGGCCCTCGGCCGGCTCCTCGTAGGCCGCCGGCTCGTACTTGTGGACGGTGATCCGGCCGGTGGCGTGGGTGGTTTCGGGATTGCTCATCAATTTCTCCTTCATTTCTCGGAATACGGATCAGCGGTATCCGTACTTCTGCCAGTTCGACAGCACGCGCTGCTGAATCTCTGCGGGCCAACCGTTTTCGAAGCTGCCCTTCACCGGGCGCTTGCCCTCCGGGTAGAGGTCGGCGAGCAGGCAGTTGTAGACCACCTTGCCCGCCATGAAGGTGTGCTTCTCCTCGTCGTCGAGGTACACCGGCAGGTCGTCGCTGAGCTTGTGCGGGAAATGGAATTCACCGCGCTCCACGTCGGGGTGCGACCGGGTCGCGAACGCCCACACCACCTCGTCGAGGTTGGTGATGTCGACATCGTCCTCGACCAGCAGGATCTTGGGCGCGTTGACCGATGCCTTGCCGGTGAACGCCACATCGGCGACCCGCTGTACCAATTCGGCCGAGGAGATCCCGAGAGTCCGGTGCCAGTCCTGGCGCACCGACAGGGTCAGCCAGTGCATGGCGGCCTCGGGGGTGTGCCAGGCCGAGGAGACCGGCAAACCGGCCTGACGCAGTTGGTAGAGCAGTTCCGCGCCGTGCATGGTGGCGGTGCAGGTGTGGTCTTCCTCGACCGGCGGGCCCGCGGCGACCACCGGCAGGATGGCACCGTCGCGATAGGTGATCGCGGTGACATCGAAACGCGCCTTCGGAGAGGCGACAGTGGCGTTGTAGCCCGGGAATTCGTTGAACGGGCCCTCCATGACGGTTTCGTCGATCGACACGAAGCCTTCGATCACGATCTCCGCGGTCGCGGGCACCAGCAGGTCGACCGTCTCGGCCGGCACCACCTCGATGCCCTCACCGAAATAGCCGCCGATGAAGTCGCACTCGGATACGCCCTCCGGCAACGGCATTCCGCCGACGAACGGCAGTCCCGGCTCCACGCCCAGCGCCAGCACGATCGGCATCGGCTTGCCGATCTCGGCCCACTTCGAGCGGACGATGCCCAGATGCTGCACCGGAGCGATCAGACAGGCCAGGCTCCTGCGGTCGTGGATCATCATGCGGTTGACCGACCAGTTCGTCCACGACCCGTCCGGGGTGCGGGCGATATTGATGCCCCAGGTCTCGATGTAGCGACCGCCGTCGTTGCCGTGAATGCGCGGCGTCGGGAAGATCGTCAGGTCGACATCGTCACCGAGCAGGATGTTCTGCTTGCACGCAGCGCCCTCCCTGGGCACCTCCACCGGCGGAATACCCGGCTTGCTACGGGCCTCGACCAGCGCCTCCATCAGCTCCTGGCCCTTCGCCTCGGCGGGTAGCCCGAGCGCCATCGTGATGCGCGCCAACTGATGTTCGGCGCTGCTGAACGCACCGGGGGCGCCCAGCACCCGGAACCCGGTATCGCCGTACCCGGTGACGTTGGTGAAAAGCGGTGCGGGAGCGCGCAGATCGTAGGAGCGCCGGGTGACCGCACCGATTTCCAGATCCCAGTCGACCTCGTGATCGATGGTCTGCAGCTCGCCGATCCGCTCCAGCTCGGAGAGAAATTCGCGCAGGCTCTTCAGATGTTTCACGATGATCCCTTCGAGGAGGTGTCACTCGCCCCAGCGGGGCATATCCGGTAGATCGACGCCGAACAGATCCAGCGCCCGGCCGACGGTGTGGTCGACCAGTTCGTCGATGCTGTCCGGGCGCAGATAGAACGCGGGCACCGGCGGCATCACGATGCCGCCGGATTCGGTGACCGCGGTCATCGCGCGCAGATGGCCCAGTGTCAGCGGGGTTTCGCGCACCATCAGCACCAGCCGGCGCCGTTCCTTGAGGGTCACGTCCGCCGCGCGGGTGAGCAGGTTGTCACCGTTGCTGTAGGCGATGGCCGACAGCGTGCGAATCGAGCACGGCGCCACCAGCATCCCCGCTGTCCGGAACGAGCCCGATGCGATGGCCGCCCCGATGTCGGCGGGACGGTAGACCACGTCGGCCATGGCCGCGAGATCCTTTGCACTGAACTCGGTTTCGTAGGCCCGGGTCTGCTGCCCGGCGGGTGTCACCACCAGATGGGTCTGCACCCCGGCCTTGCGCGCAAGTTCCAAGGCCCGGATGCCATAGGCGATTCCGGTCGCTCCGCTGATTCCCACCACCAGCCGACGCGGTGTCCCGGTCGTAGTCTCTGACACCGCCTCAGCGTTGCCGACCAGGGGCGACTCGCAGAAGGACCGTTCATGTCAGGCAGGGAACCGAATGCGTCATCCTCGACCGGCCGCCGCGGGGAAGGCGATCCACCACCGATTTCGCCGAGAGCGTGACCCGGGCGTCGGATTCCGGTCAGCGCTTACGATGACCATGTGTTCGATTCGGTGCCCGCCTATAGCGCAGTATTGGCCCGATGCGTACTGAACACGGCGGGCGAAGGAGTCGACACGCGCATACTGCTGCGTGACGCCGGCCTGCCGCAGTCGGTGCTGACCGCCGAGCACGGCATGGTGTCCAGCGGCGCCTACCTGCGGCTGTGGGAGAACGCCGAATTCCGCCAGGATGCACCGGAAGTCGGATTGCGGATCGCCACGACGTACCGGATCGGCCGATTCGGCATCTTCGACTACCTGTTCAGCACGGCCGCCACCGTCGCCGAAGGGCTCGCCGCGGTGCGGCGCAGCAGCGCGCTGATGGCCACCACCAATCACCACTACCGGTCGGCTCCGGACTCGAGCGACAGCGAGCACACCATGGTGCTGGAGATGATCGACGGCGAGGGGCGCGGCGCCGATCTGACCATCCAGGCCGCCTACGCCAGCACGCTGGCTCGCATCCGGCACGCCAGCGGGGCATCGATCACGCCGACCCGAATCACCTTGCGACAGAAGCCACCTCGGTCCATGGGACCTTTCGTCGACGCCTTCGGTACTGCGGCCATCGACTTCGGCGCCCCCTTCGACAGCGTGACGCTGCGGACCTGCGACCTGGCGTTGCCGCTGCGCACCGCCGATCCGGTACTCGCGGAAATCGTGCGTGGGCACGCGGAGTCCCTGTCGGCCCCGCTGCTCGACGAGCTCTCCTGGCCGGAGCAGGTGCAGCGGGCGCTGCGGGAGATGCTCGGCGGGGACGACGTCTCACTGAACGCCGTCGCGCGATGCCTGACCGTGAGCCCGCGAACCCTGCAACGCCATCTGGCCGAATCCGGCACAACCTGGCGACGCGAACTGGACCTCGCCCGGCAGACGGTGGCCCGGCAGGCCGCCGAGACCACCACCAAGTCGTCGCTGGCCCACCGTCTCGGGTATTCCGATGCGCGCGCACTGCGCCGCGCGGCTCGCCGCTGGGGCTCGCGCGCGGAGGAGCAACAGGCGAGCTGACAACCGGACTTCCCATCGCCGATCCCCACAGCCGACTCCCAGGAAACCCGCAGTGATCATGGAGATTCGCCGCTGATCATCGACAACGGCCCGCGCAGCGTGCCGCAGATTTGGGCAGGATCGCGGGGAGAACAATGCAGGGCGCACGGGTATTGACGGCTGTCGCGGCAGCCGCCGGATACGCAATGATCACAGCACACGTGAGCGCGGCCTACGCGCCGCACGAGAAAACCTATTCGACGACAAGCGGATTCGCGTTCACCGTCGGACAGCGGGACCTGGACGCCCGGCCGATCGCACCCTTGAACGGCATGCCGACCAATCGAGAAGTGTTCCTGGACAGTACTTCCTACGGGACCGTGCCCGCCGGAGCCACCGGACATCTGAAGACCGGGTACTACGTCGCCTGCCAGGCGGACATCGACGCCAAGCTGCACATCGACCCGGAACTCGACCTCAACCCCACCGTCACCGCCACTGCCGGGCTCGACACCTCGCTCGGCCCGCACGCCGGCGTCGACCTCAGCGTCGGACCCACGGTCACCGGCGGCGTCGGCGTCGACATCTCCATCGCCCCGGGCAAGATCGCCGACGTGGTCGCCGGGGAGAAGGACCTGCCGGGCAACGGCGGCACCGGGACACTGCTGATCCAGGACTTCCACCTCATGGTCGGCGACTGCGGCGGACCACTCACCATCCGGCCCTACACGCTCATCAGCGCCGACTCCGGACCCGACGGCGGCAGCGGCGCGGTGTACGGCGACCCCATCACCCTGTAGGGCCCGGGACCGCGCCCATCGCCGCCGGTAGGGCACGGCTCCGGGCCGAAGTTCAGGTACCCATTCAGGGTGATCCCCGATGCGCCCGGACAACGCCGAACAGCACGATGGAAGCCATGACGAGAACGAGCGACTGGTCCAAGAGCGCCGGGCGTACCGGCTTCTCCGATCAGCTTCACGATCTGTGGCAGACCCGGCCGATGCGCTTCCCGAAGGACGGACCGCTCGCGGGCGTGGCCGTCGGCTTCGGCCGCCGCTACCACGTGGACCCCGTCCTGGTGCGGGTGGCGTTCGTGGTGTCGGCGCTGTTCGGCGGCGCGGGCATCGTGCTCTACCTGCTCGGCTGGCTGCTGCTCCCGCAGGCGGGCGATCAGTCCTCGCCTGCGGAATCGCTGTTCGGCCGCGGCCAGTCCTCGCAGAACTCGTCCCGGACCATCGTGCTCATGGTGGCGTTGGGGATCGCCGTGAGCACGATGGGACCCGTCGGCGTCGGGCTCGGCGGGTCCGGCGTCATCAGCTTCGCGCTCATGCTGGCCGGCTGGTGGCTGCTCTACCAGCGCCAAACCCAGCCGCCCGCCACCTATTTCGACCAGACGGCCGCCGACAGCCTCCTCAACACCGGCTACCCCGGCACCACCAACCCGTACTGGACCGGCTACCCGGGCGCCAACGCCGTCACCTTCCAGACCTACGGCCCGTACACCACCCTCCCGGACCACTACGAGCCCGACCCGAACCAGCCACCCGCGCCGGAATCCGCTGCCGCCCAGCCCATGTCGCAACCCGGCACGGAGCAGCAGCCCGCCCCGGGCGGCGATGCCGGCACAGCGGTGCTCCGCGCCAACCCGCCCGAGGCCGACACCGCCGCCCTGCGCCCGGAATCGCCTGCCCCGCAAACTTTTCCGGACGTCGAGGTAACCGAGGTGCTCGATACGCGCTACGCCCCGGCATCCTCCGTGGCCGACACCGTGGTGATGCAGAAGTCCGGATCTCCCTCGGGCCCGCGCACTTCCGGAGAGCCGACCGACGCCGCCCGGACCGGGACCCCGGATCAGGGTGCGGCCGCCGGGAACCGGGCGGCGGATTCCGGGCAGCCCGGCAGCGCAGCTCCGGCGGCACCGGTCGACATGAGCAAGCCCGGAGCCCCTGCCCCGTCTGCCCCGAACAGCCCCGCCGCACCGGCCGACGACGGGAATACCGGCGGAAGCGAGACGCCCGCCCGCCCCGAGATCGGCGAACCCCGTGTGCTGCACCAGATTCCGTCGGCCACCGATCGCCCCCGGGCCGGATTCGGGCCCGCGCCGATCTCCCCCGACTTCGGGCCCACCCCGCCCGGCTGGGATCCACTCGGCGTGGCCCCGCTGGCCTGGGAGCTCCCCGAGCCGGGCATGCCGCCGCAGCAGACCGCCGTGCAGGCACCGCCGCGCCGCCCGCGTTCCCGGCTGACCGCGGTCACCATCGGCCTCGCGATCCTGGCCGCCGCCGCAGCGGGTTCCGTGGCCGCCTCGGGCGTGGACTGGATGACTCCGGCCCGGATCGGGTCCGCGGCCCTCGCGGTGATCGCGCTCGGTCTGATCATCGGCGCGTTCCTGCGGCGCGGCCACGGCCTCATGGTGCTCCTCGCCCCGCTGGCCGGATTCGTCATCCTGGCCTCGCTGGTGGGTCCCATCGAATTCGATCAGGGCGCGATGGGCGACCACCGGTGGGCCGCCGCAACAGCTTCCGAGCTCCTGCCCGAGTACCACGTCAGCATGGGTTCGGGCACCCTCGACCTGAGCAGGCTGCAGCTGACCGAGGACCGCGACGTCGCGGTGAAGGTACGCATGGGCGACGCCCGCGTGGTGCTGCCACCCAACCTGCGCGTCAATACGACATGCACCGTCCGCATGGGCGATTCGAATTGCCTGAGCGGAATGTCCGGCCCGGCGACGGGTCCCGTCCTGAACCTGACCGTCGATGTGCAGATGGGAAATGCGGAGGTGAACCGTGGCTGAGAACCAGAACAAGAACCGTCGTCCCTCGTTCGGACTCCTGCTGGCCGGCCTGCTGGGCCTGGGCGTGAGCGTGTGGGCCTTCGTCGGCCCCCACTTCTGGCCCGTCTCCGGCGGACTGTCCCTGGGCTGGATCGTGGTGATCGCGGCCATTGTCGTCGGCATCGTCCTGGTTCTCACCCCGAGGAAGAACCGGGACTAGCGAGCCGGCCGCGCTGCCCCTTCCCCTCGCCGGGGTAGCGCACGTTCCTTCGAGGAACTGCCCTTCCGAGAAGGCCGAAGGCCCCGCACCCTTCCGGGTGCGGGGCCTTCGCGTGTCAGTGGGAGACACTCACTCCCATTCGATGGTCCCCGGCGGCTTGCTCGTCACGTCGAGCACCACGCGGTTGACCTCCGCCACCTCATTGGTGATGCGGGTGGAGATGCGCTCCAGCACCTCGTAGGGCAGGCGGGTCCAGTCGGCCGTCATGGCATCCTCGCTGGAGACCGGGCGCAGCACGATCGGGTGGCCGTAGGTGCGGCCGTCGCCCTGGACGCCGACGCTGCGGACATCGGCCAGCAATACCACCGGGCACTGCCAGATCGACTTGTCCAGACCAGCGGCCGTCAGCTCCTCGCGCGCAATGGCATCCGCCTGACGCAGCAGCTCCAGCCGGTCGTGGGTCACCTCGCCGATGATGCGGATGGCCAGACCCGGACCCGGGAACGGCTGGCGCGCAACGATTTCCTCCGGCAGGCCCAGCTCGCGGCCGACCGCGCGCACCTCGTCCTTGAACAGCAGCCGCAGCGGCTCGACGAGCGCGAACTCCAGATCGTCCGGCAGACCGCCGACATTGTGGTGGCTCTTGATGTTCGCGGTGCCCGCACCGCCGCCGGACTCCACGACGTCCGGGTACAGCGTGCCCTGCACCAGGAACTCGACCTTGGTCTCGCCCTGCTCGCCGACCACCTCGGAGACCGCGTCCTCGAACGACCGGATGAACTCCCGGCCGATGATCTTGCGCTTCTCCTCCGGATCGGTGATGCCCTTCAGTTCACCCAGGAACTTCTCCACCGCGTCGACAGTGACCAGCTTGGCCCCGGTCGCGGCGACGAAATCACGCTGCACCTGCTCACGCTCACCCGCGCGCAGCAGACCGTGATCGACGAACACACAGGTGAGGCGATCACCGATGGCCCGCTGCACCAGCGCCGCCGCCACCGCGGAGTCCACGCCGCCGGACAGCCCGCAGATGGCGTGCCCGTCCCCGACCTGCTCGCGCACCTGGGCGATCAGCGCGTCGGCGATATTGGCGGGCGTCCACGCGCCCGGAATCTCGGCGATCTCGTGCAGGAACCGGCTCAGCACCTGCTGACCGTGCGGCGAGTGCAGCACCTCCGGGTGGTACTGCACACCCGCCAGCTTGCGCGCCCGATCCTCGAACGCGGCGACCGGTGCGCCCGCGGAGGTCGCGGTCACCTCGAACCCGGCGGGGGCATCGGTGACGGCGTCGCCGTGGCTCATCCACACCGGCTGCCGAGTCGGCAGGCCGCCGTGCAGGATGCCGCCGTCCACGCTCAGCTCGGTGCGGCCGTACTCTCGAGTCCCGGTGTGCGCCACCGTCCCGCCGAGCGCCTGCGCCATGGCCTGGAATCCGTAGCAGATACCGAAGACCGGCAACTCCAGATCGAACAGCCGCGCGTCCAGCTGCGGCGCGCCCTCGGCGTACACGCTGCTCGGCCCGCCGGAGAGAATCACCGCGAGAGGATTCTTCTCCGCGATCTCCTCCACGGTGATCGTGTGCGGAACCACCTCGGAATACACACTCGCTTCGCGCACCCGGCGCGCGATCAACTGCGCGTACTGCGCGCCGAAGTCGACGACAAGGACTGGTCGCTGGGTTTCTGCCACGGCCACAGTCTAGTGAGCGACACACACCACATTGACCACGCCTCCCCGGCCTTCGCTCTCGGCTGGGTATACCTGCGGACAGGTAGGTGACAACTGATCTTGTGGGATGCGGGTAACTCACCGGGTACGTCCAAATTCGGTTCGGCACCCAACCGCCGGCACGGGTGCGGGGCAGTCAACGGCACTGAGCCGCCCGCCGCGCGGGGAGGCGGAGCGGCAGTCCCGGGGAGGCGGGATGGACCTCCACCCCGGGCCGAGGTGCGCCGCGGCAGCGGCGGCCCGCCCGGCCCGGAAGTGGTGGCATCGGGACGGTATTCGCGTCGGGTGGGTCACCGATAGGGACTTCCGGCCCATTCCTGACGAATCTCGGCCAGTCGCGCCGGGACACGGCCGACCCGTGCTCACCGAGCGTCGCGGTGAGCAGGAAAGCTCGCCGGATTGTCACCGGTGCTGGCTATCCTCTACCTCGTGCCATTCGCCCGTGCGATCGATGCCGAGATCCACTACGAAGACAGCGGGGGCGGAGGCCCGGTGGTGCTGTTGGGGCACGAATTCCTCATGGACCGAACGATGTTCGCGTCGCAACAGGCGGCGCTGACACCCGAGTTCCGGATCGTGACCTGGGATGCGCGCGGGCACGGCCGCACTCGCGATGAGGGGCTGCCGTTCACGTACTGGACCTCCGCCCGGGACGCGCTGACCGTACTGGATCAGCTCGGCGCGGAACGCGCGGTGGTGGGCGGGATCTCGCAGGGCGGCTTCATCGCCCTGCGCACCGCACTGCTGGCACCCGGCCGCGTCGCCGCCCTCGTCCTGCTCTCCAGCGAGGCGCACGAACCCACCCCGGCCGAACTCACCAACGCCCGTAGGTTCCTCGACAAATGGTATGAGGACGGGCCCCGCCCGGCCCTCGCCGAATACCTCGCCCGCTGGCTCATCGGCGACGACGACTGGTACCGCGCCGTCTGGGTGAAACGCTGGCTCGCCCGCGACCCCACCGCCACCGAGGTGGCCGCCGGCGCCCTGCTGGGCAGGGACTCGGTCCTGGACCGACTATCCGAAATCACCTGCCCCACTTTGGTCATCCACCCCACCCGCTCCGGCGTCCCCCGCTCCCACGCCCGCGAACTCGCCGACCGCCTCCCCAATGCCCACTACCTCGAAATCGAAGGCGCCCGGCAGACGGTGAACATGACCCACCCCGTGGCCGTCAACACCGCGGTCCGCGAATTCCTCCGCGGCATACCCGCCGCTCCGCGCCTGCAGCGTGCGGCTTGGGAGTCGTAGAGACGATTGTGGACGTACCCGACGAGATACCCGGATCGGTACGAAATCAGTTGTCACCTTTGCGAACGAAACGGCCGATCCAGGACTTCGACAGCGGCCGAAGTCAACCGGCGGCACGGACGTCGGATACAGTTCGCGCCCTTGCACATTCGGGTGAATGCACAAGGGCGCGAGGCTGTGCTCCGTGGTCAGGCGCGGACGTTCAAACCGACCTTTTGGAATTCCTTGAGGTCGCTGTAGCCGGTCTTCGCCATCGAACGACGCAGGCCGCCAACCAGATTCAGCGAACCGAACGGGTCGTTGGAGGGGCCGTAGAGGACCTGGTCCAGCGGGACGCGCTCCTCGTCGACGGCGTACGGCAGCACCGCGCCGCGCGGCACCGACGGGTGCGCGGCGGCCGACGGCCAGTACCAGCCGTTGCCCGGGGTCTCCCGGGCCATGGCCAGCGGCACGCCCAGCATGACCGCGTCCGCACCGCAGGCGATCGCCTTGGCGATGTGGCCCGAGGTCAGCGTCTCGCCGTCGGCGATGACGTGCACGTAGCGCCCGCCGGTCTCGTCCAGGTAGTCGCGACGCGCGGCCGCGGCGTCGGCGATGGCGGTGGCCATCGGCACCCCGATGCCGAGCACCTCACCCGTGGTGGTGGCGCCCTGCATGGAGCCGTAACCGACGATGACGCCCGCCGCACCGGTGCGCATCAGGTGCAGCGCGGTGCGGTGATCGGACACACCGCCCGCCACCACCGGCACATCCAGCTCGGCGATGAAGGTCTTCATGTTCAACGGTTCACCGTCGCCCACGTGCTCGGCCGAGATGATGGTGCCGTGCACCACCAGCAGGTCGATGCCCGCCTGCACCAGCGACGGGGTCAGCGCCCGCGCGTTCTGCGGGCTCACCCGCACCGCGGTGGTGACACCGGCCGCGCGCACCTGCGCGACCGCGGCCGCCAGCAGATCGGGCTGCATCGGGGCGGCGTGCAGCTCCTGCAGCAGCGCCACCGCGGCCTCGGTGCCCTCCTTCTCGCCGACCTCGGTCAGCTGCTGGATCTTGGCGGCCACATCGGCGTGCCGGGCCCACAGGCCCTCACCATTGATGACGCCCAGACCGCCGGCCTTACCCAGCTCGATGGCGAACTCCGGCGACACCAGCGCGTCGGTGGGATGCGCCAGGAACGGGATCTCGAAGCGGTAGGCGTCCAGCTGCCAGGACAGCGATACCTGCTTGGACGAGCGGGTCCGACGGGACGGAACGATGTCGATATCGTCCAGTTCGTAGGTGCGCCGGGCGGTCCGGCCCATGCCGATCTCGACCATATCGCGCATCGTCAGTCCTCCTGTGTCTAATTTGCCCTCCGCTTCGCTCCGGGCGGGTTCGCGGCGCTGGAGGTCTCGTTCTTCCCTCCCTCCGCTCCTCCGCTGCGCTCCTCCGCTCCGCTCAGTCCAGAACGAGACGCGCCGCGAACCTTGTGGGCGTTGGTATTTGCCGGTTCGGTCCGGCTACGAACGGGTGGTGTAGTTGGGAGCCTCGACGGTCATGGTGATGTCGTGCGGGTGCGACTCCTTCAGGCCCGCCGCCGTGATCTGCACGAACTGCGCCGCCTGCAGATCGGTGATGCTCTGCGAACCGGTGTAGCCCATGGCCGCGCGCAGACCGCCCACCAGCTGGTGGATGACCTGATCCAGCGGGCCGCGGAACGGCACCCGGCCCTCGATGCCCTCGGGCACCAGCTTCTTCTCCGAGAGCACGTCGTCCTGGAAGTAGCGGTCCTTGGAGTACGACTTGGCCTCGCCGCGACCCTGCATGGCGCCCAGCGAACCCATACCGCGATAGCTCTTGAACTGCTTGCCGCCCACCAGGATCAGATCACCGGGCGACTCGGCCGTACCGGCCAGCAGCGAACCGAGCATGACGGTCGAGGCGCCGGCCGCGATGGCCTTGGCGATGTCGCCGGAGTACTGCACACCACCGTCGGCGATGACCGGCACACCGTGCGGCTTGCACGCCGCCACGGCCTCCAGGATCGCGGTGATCTGCGGCGCGCCGACACCGGCGACCACGCGGGTGGTGCAGATGGAGCCGGGGCCCACACCCACCTTCACCGCGTCCACGCCCGCCTCGACCAGCGCCAGGGCGCCCGCGCGGGTGGCGACATTGCCGCCGACGATCTGTACTCGGTCGCCGACCTCGGCCTTGACCTTGGAGACCATCTGCAGCACGCCCGACTGGTGACCGTGCGCGGTGTCCACCACCAGCACGTCCACGCCGACCTCGGCCAGCGTCATGGCCCGGACCCAGGCGTCCTCGCCGACGCCGACCGCGGCGCCGACCAGCAGGCGGCCGTCACGGTCCTTGGTGGCGTTCGGGTACTGCTCGGTCTTGACGAAGTCCTTCACGGTGATCAGGCCGCGCAGCTTGCCGCTGCCGTCCACGATCGGCAGCTTCTCGATCTTGTGGCGGCGCAGCAGGCCCAGCGCGGCCTCGGCGGTGACGCCCTCCTGGGCGGTGATCAGCGGCGCCTTGGTCATCACCTCGGCGACCTTGCGGTCCTGATCGACCTCGAACCGCATATCGCGGTTGGTGATGATGCCGACCAGCATGCCGCGCTCGTCCACCACCGGCAGACCGGAGATGCGGAAGCGGGCGCACATGGCGTCGACCTCGGCCAGCGTGTCATCGGGGCGACAGGTCACCGGATCGGTCACCATGCCCGCCTCGGACCGCTTCACCGTCTCGGCCTGCGCGGCCTGCGCCTCCACCGACAGATTGCGGTGCAGCACGCCCATACCGCCCGCGCGCGCCATGGCGATGGCCATGCGCGCCTCGGTAACGGTGTCCATGGCCGAACTCACCAGCGGGGTGCGCAGCGAGATCTCACGCGTCAGCTTGCTCGAGGTGTCGACCGAGCTCGGAATAAGATCCGAGGCCGCGGGCAACAACAGCACGTCGTCGAAGGTGAGACCGAGCATGGCGATCTTGTCGGGATCGTCGCCGCCCGTATGGGGGCGGCCAGTGTTTCGTTCGCCCGTCACGGGACTGCTCATTCGGATCGACCCCTCCTGGACCTCGGCATCATCCACCGGACCGGACACCGGTGGACGCATGGATGAATGGCAATGCCGGCGTTTGCTACCCGGCCTTTGGTCAACCATGGTATCGGCTCGACAATTCCACGCCGCACCCCGCCCGACCCCGCGTCAGTGGGCCTGACAGCGCCGGATCGACGGCCACAACCGCTGCGGTTTGTCGGCCGTGCCATTACTGTGTCGGCAGCCACGACATCACTACACCTGCCCAGGACAACCACTACGCCTGCCAGGACAACCACTGTGCCTGCCCAGGACAACACCGTGCGCCACACCGAGAGCGCACTGTGCGCCGCACCACCAGCGAAGTGAGGGCAAATCCCCTTCAGCGCTGGCGCACATGGGGTGGTTCTGCGTACCGTGGGACTGTGCGTGACCATCTACCACCTGGCTTGCCGCCGGATCCGTTCGCCGGAGACCCCTCCGACCCGTCGGCCGCGCTCGATGCCATCGAGCCGGGGGAGCCGCTGGATCCTCACGAGCGCCTAGCGGTCGAAGAGGATCTCGCCGACCTCGCGGTCTACGAGGCGCTGCTGGCCCACCGCGGCATCCGCGGTCTCGTGGTCAGCTGTGAGGACTGCCGGCAGGATCACTACCACGACTGGGACATGTTGCGCGCCAACCTCCTCCAGCTACTGGTGGACGGCACGGTGCGACCGCACGAGCCCGCCTACGACCCGACGCCCGAGGCCTACGTCACCTGGGACTACTGCCGCGGTTACGCGGACGCTTCCATGAACGAGGCACTGCACGGCGACGGATTCGACGGGTTCGACGTCTGATTCATCGAAAAGGGCCTGCATCCCAAGGATGCAGGCCCTTTTCGCATGTCCTGCGAAGGCCGTTCCGCCCCGCTGACGTGAAAACCCGATCGGCGCACGACGATCGGGTGAAGCGGGTGCCCTAGTGCGTCCCCGGCAACGGAGCCGGCGGCAGCAGGCCGCCGCCGGTCGGCAGGACGATCGTGGACGGGACGGGCGCGACGGGCGAGGGCTTTTCGACCGGCGGCGGCTGCAGGCCACCACCCGTCGTACCGCCACCCGTCGTACCGCCACCGGTATTGCCTCCGCTCGGCACCACGGCCGACGTCGGGTTCCCGCCACCACCGGTCGGCGGCACCACCGGCGATTCGGATTCCTGCGGCAGGGACGGCAGGGTGGTCACCGGCGGAACGGTCGGCACCGTCGAAACTCCGCCTCCGGTGCCCGGATTCGGGCTCGGCGCGGTTTCGATCGGCCGCGAATCGACGGTCGTCGACGGGCCGCCATCGGTCTTGGTCGGCGGATTCACCGGCGGCACCGGCTGATTCGGCGTGGTCGTCACGACCGGGGCCTTGGTGGTGCTGCTGGTCGGGGCGATCGACGCCAGCGAGCTGGCCACCTCGGGCGCCTTCTGCTGCAGCACCGCGTACAGCTGCTGCCAGCGGTCGGTCAGGTTGTCCTTCTTGCCGGAGTCGTTGACCTGGGAGGCATTGTCGGCGGCACGCTCCATCAGCGGCTTGGCCTCGTCGGCCTTGCCCTGCGCGATGAGCTGCTGCGCCTGTACCAGATCACTGTCCGCCCGCGAGACAACCGTCGATTGGGCCTGTTCGCTGAACACGACCTCCTTGACCCGCCAGAGCGGATCGCCAGGACTCGCGTTGTAGGAGAACGCCGTCAGACCTCCGATGACGAGTGCCACGGCCGCCGCCGTACCCAGGATGGGCCGGACGAGCCTCAGTCGCCCGCGATTCGACGCGCCGATTCTGGCCTGCCGTGCGCCGATCTCCTGGTTGACCGCGGCGACAATGGCATCCAGGTCCGGTCCGGCCGGCAACGGCTCGGCCACGATCTCCGCGCGCCAGTCCGCCAGCAAAGCGGCGAGCTGATACTCCTCCGAAGTACCCGTCTGCACGGGGCCGTCGCCGGAGATGGCGTCGATCAGTGCATCGTCGCGTCGCACCGCGGCAATGTCCACCGGCCCGGTATCACCGGACGCCTCGGCGTAGGGACCGCTGTTCTGCGATCCAGGTCGCGCCTTCCAGTCGCCCCGACCGCGCTCGCCATCCCTAGCCATACATTTCACCTGCCCTCGCCACTTGAGACTTGAGTTTCGCGAGTGCCCGGTGCTGGGCGACTCGTATAGCACCCGCCGTACTGCCCACGGCGACTGCAGTTTCTTCAGCCGACAGACCCATGACCAGGCGAAGGATCAGGATTTCTCGATGCTTTTCCGGCAAGGTCGCCAGCAGAGCGTTCATCTGCCGGCTCGTTTCGGATTCGAGAGCTCGCTGCTCCGGTCCCTGGTCGGTGGATATGACATCCGGTACTTCGGCCATGGCGTCCGCCTTGTTACGGGCGGAATTTCTGTGGGCGTCTGCGACCTTGTGCGAGGCGATGCCGTAGACGAAAGCCATGAACGGCCGACCCTGATCCTGGTACCTGGGGAGGGCGGTCATGACGGCCAGACAAACCTCCTGCGCGACGTCGTCAGCGGAGAGCTGGCCACGTTCGGCCGAACCGATGCGCGCACGGCAATACCGCACCACGAGGGGGCGGATGCTCACCAGTACCTGGGAAAGGGCCGCCCGGTCGCCCTGCGCTGCGGCAGCGACGACTGCGGGATCCAACTCCTCACCCGTGTTGTTCATCGTCAGAGCTGTTCCTGGCGTTTTCGAGAGTGGCACGGCGGCGGGAGAGCCGGTGCTTCCGCCGATGGGGGCGGAACGGTCCAACAATAGCGGCTGGCGCATTCATGCCAGCCGTTACGGGGTCCTTCTCCGGGACGACTCAGGGAAGTCCCGGGGGCTACTCAGGGATGGCCGAGAAGACCGCTGGCCGAACGCAATCGCCCGCCGCGAGCGTCCAGCAACCGCGCGCACTCGGCGGCCACGATCGCGCCGTCACCTCCGGGTTCGACGCCGGAGCGCAGCATGGCGCAGGCCCAGCGCAACGGCAGCAGCTCATGTTCGGCACAGGCGCGATCGACTTCGGTTGCGAGAGCCCGGGATCGGTCGAGGTCGCCCGCGGCGGCGCTGGCGGCGGCCAGAAGTAGCCGGGACTTCACTCGATGCCGCAGCGAGGGCGAGTTTTCCGCGAGGGCGAGGGCGGCCTCGGCGTGAGCCAGGGCGGGATCGGCCGGAGCCGGGCGACCGCCCGCCGCGAGCTCGGCCGCGGGGGCGGAGATCAAACCGGAGCCGGGGGCCGACAGCGCCGTCTCGGCAGCCACCCAGTGCAGTCGGACACGCGGGCGCCACACACTCGCGGCATCGGCCAGATGAACGTCGAGGTATTTGCGGCAACGATCCAGCAGCCGGGCGGCAAGCGCCGGGCGGAGGGTGCCGAGAGCATCGGCGGCGAGTCCGGTCAACGCATCGCAAACCGCTTCGGCGCGCCTGATTTCCGCCGGGGTCGCGGCCAGCGCGGCCACGGGAGCAAGATCGCCGGCGACGGCGGGCAGGGCGAGGGCGGCCGCGCGGCCGTCGGCGACGGCGGCGTCGCCGTGCCAGCCGAGCTGGCGCAGCAACGAGGCCTCGGTGCTGTGGGTGAGCGACAGCAGTGCGAGGTCGGTGGTGGCGCGGCGGGCGCGGCCGAGCTCGGCGCGCGCGGCGGCGTAGTGTCCGATTCCACTGAGCGAGACTGCTCGCAACCAGGATTCGGCGGCATCGGCGGCCGCGGGCAACCCGGTGGCAGCACGTTCCGGAGTGGCGCCGAAAGCGGCGTCGGCGAGTTCGGAGTTCACTTCGAGCACAGGCACAGCCGCACTGTAACCAGTGCCGGGGCAAGTGAGGGCAGCCGACATACCACAGGCCCCCAGCTATCGATCAGCATTCACGAGCGCCTTTGTGTTTCCACTCCGTAAATCTGTTCTCGCTATCGCCCAGCACGCCCGTAAGGAATTCGTATAGCGTTTCGCGCTATTAACCTGACGGCCGCGAATCGGCCATCTCTACCCTACTCAGCGCGAGATGTCCAATGGCTGAGATCACTCTGATCGAGACTCTTGCATAGATCGAGTGACAGGTATCGACCCTCGAAAAGCTGCTGCTACCAGGCACTTCGACCAGTCGGATGGGCTATCACAGCTTGGTCACGGTACTGGGCAACCGATCAGTATCACCACAGGCAGGCGGTTTTGTAAATAGCGAGGATGTTAATTCTCTAATGTGCACGTATTCGGCTCGAGTCGAATGAAGCTATTGACTCGAATTCGTTGTCCGACCTAACGTACGTCATCGCCGTCGTTGGCGTCGTGTCGAATTTCGGAGCCGACGAAGTGCGATCGCCGGGCCACGGCGATGCGGCCACCTGTTTGCCACCAGCACCGCTCGACAATGCCGACGAGCTCGCACCATGAGGAGTTCACCATGCCTATGCCGACCCACCTCCCAGGTCCGAACGCCGATGTCTGGGATTGGCAGATGCGCGGATCCTGCCGCGGCCAGGACTCCGCGGTGTTCTTCCACCCGGACGGCGAACGCGGCCGCGCCCGGGCCCAGCGCGAGCTACGCGCCAAGGAGATCTGCAAGTCCTGCCCGGTGCTGCTGCAGTGCCGGTCGCACGCGCTGAAGGTCAGCGAGCCCTACGGCATCTGGGGCGGCATGTCCGAGACCGAGCGTGAGCTACACGCCCGCCGCAACCGCCGGCGCATCGTCGCCTGACCTACCCGTTCTGCGCTCCAGGCAAACTCGCGTGACTGGTGTTCACCAGCGGTATCGCTGAGGACGGCGACCGGGTGGGCTCGAGATTCCTCCCATCCGACAGCGATGGCGTGCCGAATGTCTAGCAAACACCCGGCACCGCTCGAGAGGGTCGGCGACGACCGGCGTCACGTCATGTCTCGAATGTCATGTATGCGACGTTTCGGTGCAATGGAAAGCCACTCTGCCACAGTCTCTTTGCCGATACCCCCACGCGAGAGGAGGTTATAGCGGCACGCTACCCTCGTGGCCGATGACACAGAACGGAGCGTTGTGACAGCGCGGCCGCCTGCCGCAGAGGGCAACTCGTTCCAGAGCTCGAGGGACGGAGGGGCGGAAACGCCCAGCGTGGACTCTGCGGTGACGGCGCGCGCAGCCGAAAGTCTGGAACTAGCCGCACTCCTCGAGCGTTGCGGGCAGTCGGATCAGCAGGCGTTCGCCGAGCTGTACGACCGCACCAGCGCGAGAGTGTTCGGCCTGGTTCTACGCGTGCTACATGATCCGGGCTATGCGGAGGAGACCACGCAGGAGGTCTATCTCCAGATCTGGCGCACGGCAGCCAACTTCGACCCGTCCAAGGGTTCCGCCGTCACCTGGTTGATGACGCTGGCCCATCGGCGCGCGGTCGACCGGGTTCGGGCCGAGCAGGCGCACGCCCTGCGCGAGGTCGCGTACGGCACCAGCACCCTCGGCAACGAATTCGACGAAGTCACCGAGGAGGTCGGGCGCCGGCTGGAACAGCAGGCGGTGCTCGCCGGCCTGGCGACGTTGACGGAGACGCAGCGGGAAGCCATCTCCCTCGCGTACTTCGGCGGACGCACGTACGCCGAGGTCGCAGCCCATCTGGGCGTGGGGTTACCGACCGTTAAGTCCCGTATACGGGATGGATTGACACGACTCAAGAAAAGTTTGGGAGTGACGTGAGATGAAAGAAAGCCAGATCGATCTCGCGCACACTGTCGCGCTCGGATCGATCGGCGACGAAGATCAGCGCGCAGTGGCGGACCTTTTGGATACCGACGACGCTGTACTGCGCGCCGCCTTCACCCAGGAAGTGCAGCAGACCCGAGAAGCCATCATGCTGGCCGCGTCCGCGGTGGCCGTACCGCCACCGCCCGCGCTCCGCGACCGCCTTCTCGCCGCGATAGCCACAGACCAGGCACCGCCGAACACGATCCACCGTTCCCACCCCGGTCTCCACCACGGAAACGGCCGCTCCCCCAGTCCGATCCACGACTGAGAGCTAATTTCCCGAAGTAAGAGGTCCTGAACCCGTCACGCCCGCGAGGCCCCTGTGCATGCCGCCGATTCAGGTCGCCTGACCGGTTTCGGCTGCATGCTTTGCCGGTAAAGACCGATTCGTATGCGACTCCTCAGCATCTCCATTCGCTCCTACCGCCGTGGCCTCGCGGGACTGGCCGCTCTCACTCTCGTCGTCGGGGGTCTCTACGCCTTCACCGACTCCCATTCGGGCGATCTCCGGGACCCATCCCCCGTTATCCCGCTCCCGCCCGTCTCCGGGCCGCTGGGCCCGAATTGGCTGACGCCGTCACCGACCGACTCCTACCCCTGGCCCACGCTGACGAACTCCCCGGCGCGCTGACTCCCGCGCGGATCCGAAAACCGGTGCGGGCCCGCATACCCGGACCGATACCTCGCGTCGGTCGGATTCCGTTCGCGCATTGGAACTTTCATGGAACGAGGCCGGCAGTGCCTCGGTGGACAGGGCGCGGCGGCCCGAAAATGGCAGTGGCGCAAAGCAGTCCGGGACTGACCACGGCAACCCGGCCATCACCATGGCAGTGGGCGCGACCATCGCGAGTGCGGGCGTCACCATGGCGATGCGGGGCGTGGCGCAGTCGCGCCGACGGCCGGATCGCGCCGGAGGAAGTCGGATGGCGCGGTTGGGGTTCGGAGACGGCGAGGCCCCCGGACAGCGGGCTGTCCGGGGGCCTGAGCTGACGTCAGCGGGGCTGGGTCAGTGGGCGTGGCCGTGGTGCGCGTCGGCGGGCTCGTCGACCGGCTTGTCGACGATCGCGGACTCCGTGGTGAGCACCATGCGGGCCACCGAGGTGGCGTTCTCCACCGCGGAACGGGTCACCTTCACCGGGTCGATGACGCCCTCGGCGACCAGGTCGCCGTAGGTGAGGGTGGCGGCGTTGAAGCCGTGCTTGCCGTCGGACACCTTGGACACGACGACCGCGCCGTCGACGCCGGCATTGCTGGCGATCCAGAACAGCGGCGACAGCAGGGCCTGACGCACGACCTCGACGCCGACCGCCTCGTCACCGGAGAGCGAGTCGCGCAGGGCGTTCAGCGTGGACGCGGCCTGCACCAGGGCGGTGCCACCGCCGGGAACGATGCCCTCGGCGACCGCGGCCTTGGCGGACGCGACGGCGTCCTCGACGCGGTACTTGCGCTCCTTGAGCTCGGTCTCGGTGGCCGCGCCGACCTTGATGACGGCGACGCCGCCGGCCAGCTTGGCCAGGCGCTCTTCCAGCTTCTCGCGGTCCCAGTCGGAGTCGGTGTTCTCGATCTCCTTGCGCAGCTGGGCAACTCGCCCGTCGATGTCGGACTGCGCGCCGGCGCCCTCGACGATGGTGGTCTCGTCCTTGGTGACCACGACGCGGCGGGCCTTGCCCAGCACGTCCAGGCCGGCCTCACGCAGGGTGATGCCCAGGTCCGGGTTGACCACGGTGCCGCCGGTGACAATGGCCAGGTCGTCCAGGAACGCCTTGCGGCGGTCGCCGAAGAACGGGGCCTTCACGGCGACGACCTTGAGGGTCTTGCGAATCGCGTTGACCACCAGGGTGGACAGCGCCTCGCCGTCGACGTCCTCGGCGATGATGACGACCGGCTTGCCCGACTCCGCGATCTTCTCCAGCAGCGGAAGCAGGTCCGGCAGGGAGCTGATCTTCTCGCGGTTCAGCAGGATCCAGACGTCCTCGTAGACCGCCTGCATGGTCTCCGGGTCGGTGACGAAGTACGGCGACAGGTAGCCCTTGTCGAACTGCACGCCCTCGGTGATGGCGACCTCGGTCTGCAGACCCGAGGACTCCTCGATGGTGACGACGCCGTCCTTGCCGACCTTGGTCAGCGCCTCGGCGACCAGCGCGCCGATCTCCTCGTCCCGCGAGGACACGGTGGCGACCTGCGCGATGGACTTCTCGCCGTTGACCGGGGTCGCGGCGGCGTGCAGGGCGGCGGCGACCGCCTCGGCGGCCTTGTTCATGCCCTTGCCCAGGGTCATCGGGTTGGCGCCCGCGGCAATGTTCTTCAGGCCGCCCTTGATGAGGGCCTGCGCCAGCACGGTGGCGGTGGTGGTGCCGTCGCCGGCGACGTCGTTGGTCTTGGTGGCGACGCTCTTGACCAGCTGCGCGCCCAGGTTCTCGAACGGGTCCTCGAGGTCGATGTCGCGAGCGATGGTCACGCCGTCGTTGGTGACGGTCGGGCCGCCGAACGCCTTGGCCAGCACCACGTGCCGGCCGCGCGGGCCCAGGGTGACCTTGACGGCGTCGGCGAGCTTGTCGACGCCGCGCTCCATCGCCCGACGAGCCTTCTCGTCGAACTCGATCTGCTTTGCCATGTACCTACTCCTGAAATGAGTTGGGTCGGAACGCACTCCGCCCCGGGCCGGTTGCTGTATTGGCAGCTGCGACTCCGGGGCGGTGTCTCTCCATGGGGTTTCAGGGGGAAGCCCCTGAGAGCCCCGAGAGTTGGAGCGTTCTTACTTGGTGACGACGGCCAGCAGGTCGCGAGCCGACAGGATCAGGTACTCCGCACCGTTGTACTTGATCTCGGTGCCGCCGTACTTGCTGTAGATGACGACGTCGCCTTCCTTGACGTCCAGCGGAATCCGCTTCTCGCCGTCCTCGTCCCAGCGACCCGGGCCCACGGCGATGACGGTGCCCTCCTGGGGCTTCTCCTTCGCCGTGTCGGGGATGACCAGGCCGGAGGCGGTCGTCGTCTCGGCCTCGTTGGCCTGGACGAGGATCTTGTCCTCGAGCGGCTTGATGTTCACGCTCGCCACGTTGAGCCCTCCACTTTCAGGGGATTCGTCGCGTCCGGGGCTGTTCCCCGGACTCACGGTTTCGGTCATGTGTGTGACCCTGCGCAATCAGCCCCGTCGTCGCGGGTGCCGGGACCCTGCTCAGTAGTCATCAGCTGGCACCTCAGCACTAACCCAGTGCCAACTAGCACTCTATACACGGGAGTGCCAGCGCTCAAGGCCGGGCACTGCTACTCGACACCCGGTGTTATCTGTAACGCCGCTGGACAGCATGGCAACACCGCTGGACAACGCGACTCGCCGACACGACGGCCCGGGAATCTGAGGGCTTCCAAAGAAATCCGAAAATCTGTAACGTTCGGATAACGGATTGTGACACCATTGACGTCGGCCACGCGACGAGACCGACTCGGTCCCGCCACGTGCACCGTCGAGAGTTTCACAACTGCTTCACCCCGCTAACCGCGCGGCAACCCTGCGCGCGGGCTCGAGAAGAGAGCAAGACCGCAAGTGATCAGTGGCAGGTCCGGATGCCCTATCGGACAAGGGCCCGCCGCGATCCGAAGCTCGGAGACGTCCGCTACCCGTAGGACGCGTCCGGAGTCCGTTCGAGATGGTCGTCTCCACCCGGACCATCCGCTCGAAGGGAGGTGAACATGCGAACATCCCTCGGCATCTCCGCCGGAAGCGAGGTGGTGTGCTCGGCGACGGTCGCCACCGCGCCCAACGGCGCCCAGAACTTCGACTACCGCGTCGTGACAGCCGATACCGCCCACTCCGACGTCGGTGATCTGGTGGCCTCCTCGATCGAATTGATGACCATCCAGATCCCGCGCGACAGCGTGCATCCGGTCGGCGCCCATCCGATCGCCCGCGGCAACGGCCACCGCGAGCCCGACTCGGCCCCGCCCAGTGACATCGCGGTCGCCTACCGGGACCGGGAGCAGGCCCAGATCATCCGCTCGGCGATCGGCCGGCAGCGGCACGGCGTACAGCTCATCCCGGAGAGCACCGCGGCCCTGGCCTATCTGCGGCACACCGGTCTGCTGGACCGCTGGAACACGGTGGCAATCATCGACATCGGGGCCACCGGCACCACGGTCACCGTGGCCGACCACGCCGACGACAGCGTGCTGCGCACCGAGCGCACCACCGCCATCAGCGGCAACGCCATCGACGAGCTGATCCTGCAGCATCTGCTGGACTGTCACCTGTCCCGCCGCGGCATCCGCCCCAACCGGGGCATCCTGCTCAACCGCAGCCGCGCCGCCAAGGAGCACCTATCGGTGGTTCCGGCGGTCACCATCGACCATGTGGCCGGGCAGCCGCTCAAACTGACCCGGGTGGACTTCGAGGAGATCGTCGCCGACCTGCTACGCGAGCTGGCGGTGTTCTCCCGTGCCGTCTTCGCGCGCGCCCCGAAGTTCCCGGAGGCGGTCGCCGTGATCGGCGGCGGCGCCAATGTGCCGATCATGGTGGTGGGGCTGGAGCGCGAGCTCGACGTGCCGGTCGTCACCGTGCCGGAGCCGGAGGCCGCGATCGCGAAAGGCGCGGCGCTGGTGGCGGATTCGACCACACCGAGCAGCACCTTCCCGGTGATCGGCCTGGGTTCGGACGCGCCGATCGGCACCTTCACCAAGCTCGCGGGCACGCTGGCGGGCGCGATCGTGGTGGTCGGACTGATCGTCGGGTACGGGGTCAAGGAATTCGTGGTGCCCGAGCCGCAGAACACCCACTACTCGCCGTCCACGACCGGCCCGCAGCAGCCGGTCCCGCAGACCACGCCGACGGGTCCTTCGGGCGGCTCCACCAGCACCACGACCACCCAGCGCCGCACCACGGCCGCGGCTCCGGCGCCCCTCACCGGTTCGGCCGGCGGCGCGCCCGTCGCGCCCAGTAGCACCGCCCAGCCGCCGCTGCGCCCGGATCCCGACCTACCCCAGATCCCGTTCCCCGCGGATCTCCCCCGGCTGTTCGGGCCGCTGCTCGGCACCTCGCTGCCGCCGACCGAGTCCCCCCGCCTCGCCGAGACTTCAGCGGCCGGCTGAGAGCCGTCGACGGTCGCGTACCCATGCCAGGCGGTTGGGTGCCGAACCGAGTTCGGACGTACCCGATGAGTTACCCCGAACGTCACGAAATCGGTTGTCGCCTCGGCATTCGCCGAACCGCCCACGAGCCTTTGCAGGCAGCGTTCACAGGTGGCTGGTGGAGACCGGAAGGCCGGGGTCGGTGGCGACACTGAGTTCGGAAGGCTCTGCGCCGCCGGCGATCACGTGGGCGCCGAGGGTGGCGATCATGACGCCGTTGTCGGTGCACAGGCGCGGCTTGGGGACGCGCAGGGTGATACCCGCTGCGGTGCAGCGCTCTTCGGCCATCGAGCGGATGCGGGAGTTGGCGGTCGCGCCGCCGCCCAGCACCAGGGTGTCGACGCCGGTGTCCTGGACCGCGCGCACCGCCTTCATGGTGAGCACATCCGCCACGGCCTCCTGGAAGGACGCCGCGATATCCGGGATGGGCAGCTCGCGGCCTTCCCGTTGCGCCGCTTCGACATAGCGCGCGACGGCGGTCTTCAATCCGGAGAAGGAGAAGTCGTAGCGCGGGTCGCGGGGGCCGGTCATGCCGCGCGGGAAGGCGATGGCGCTCGGATCGCCCTCGGTGGCAATGGAATCCAGCACCGGCCCGCCCGGGTAGCCGAGGCCGAGCAGGCGGGCCACCTTGTCGAAAGCCTCGCCCGCGGCGTCGTCGACCGTGCTGCCCAATTCGGTGATGGGGTGGGCGAGATCGGTGACCTGCAGGAGGTGGGTGTGCCCGCCGGACACCAGCAGCGCGACCGCCGGGGGCATGGGACCGTGCTCGAGGGTGTCCACGGCCACGTGCCCGCCCAGGTGGTTGAGCGCGTAGAACGGGATATCCCAGGCCGCCGCATAGGCTTTCGCCGCCGCCACGCCCACCAGCAGCGCGCCCGCGAGACCGGGGCCGATGGTGACGGCGAGGGCGTCGGGCTTGCTGATGCCGGCCGTGGCCAGCGCCCGGCGCATGGCGGGCACGATGGCCTCGAGGTGTGCGCGGGAGGCGATCTCGGGCACCACGCCGCCGAAGCGGGCGTGCTGGTCCACGCTGGAGGCGACCTCGTCGGCGAGCAGTTCGCAGCTGCCGTCGGGCAGTCGGCGCACGATGCCGACTCCCGTTTCGTCGCAGGAGCTTTCGATACCCATGACGATCATGACGAGACCTCGGCGTCGGTGGTGAATCCGTCCTGCGGGAAGCCGGCCATGGCGGGTCGCCGCATGGTGTACGCGTCGGCCCCGCTGGGCTGGTAGTAGTTCTTGCGCAATCCGATGATGTGAAAGCCGTGCTTCTCGTAGAGCGTGATGGCGGGCGCGTTGTCGGTGCGGACCTCGAGGAACACCGGCCCGCCGCGGCGCCCGGCCTCCAGCAGCAGCGCCTCCAGCAGCAGGGTGCCGATGCCGCGCCGGTGCTCGGCGGGATCGACGCCGATGGTGTGGACCTCGGCCTCGGGGTGTTCGGCGGTGCCGAGCAGTGCGATGCCCGCGTAGCCGATCATGCGGCCGTCGGTGTCGCGCGCGGTGATGTAGCGGTTGTGCGGTCCGGCCAGCTCGGACAGGAACGAAACCTCGTGCCAGGGATCGTCCTCCGGGAACAGCACCTGCTCGAGTTCGGCACAGCGGGTGACGTCGGCAGGCCGCATCGGTTCGATGCGGATGGTCATCGGCCCACCTGCGCGTAACTCTTCTCGACGGCGTCGGGGCGGCGCAGGTACAGCGGCACCAGCGGCGCGGGCACGACGCCGGCCAGGATCTCGGCGGCGGCGCAGCGCACCAGGCCCGCCGGGGACGGCGTCTCGACCGGCAGCACCGGCAGATCGAAATAGTCGACGTGCGAAGCGGATCCGGCGATCACGGTGGCGGCGGCCTGATCCAGATCGGCGGGCTTGCTCACCTCGGGTCCCTCGGACCGCGTCAGGATGCGGCCCCCGGCCGCGGTGCGATAGCGCGCCCAGTACACCTCGCGGCGGCGGGCGTCGGTGACGACCAGCAGCTCGATCGGGTCGGCGCTCTCACGCAGATAGCTCTCGGTGTCGGCGGCGATGGCGTCCAGGCTGCACGCCCCGTACACCGGAACGCCCAGTGCGTCACCGAAGGCGGCCGCGGTGGCCATGCCGACGCGCAGTCCGGTGAACGGCCCGGGCCCGACACCGGCCACGACAGCGGCGATATCGGCACGGGAGCGGCCGGATTCGGCGAGGCAGGCCAGGATCTGCGGGGTCAGCACCTCGTTGTGCGCGCGAGCGTCCACGGTCACCTTGGCGGTGATCGTGGTGATCTGCGGTGCGTTCGACCCGGGTTGCGCCGGTTCCAGTTCCACCAGTCCCGCTGTGACGGCGGGGGTCGCGGTGTCGACAGCCAATATCAGCATGATTGTCTTTACGATACCGGGTGGTACAGCCCACTCGGCGTGGTGTCTGCCTGCGGGAACTTACCGGCGCATCCGGGACTTTTCCGGTCCGGTTTCAATTCGCGGCGACCCACTCCCATTCGGCGGTGCGAACATCGGACTCGGGTTCGCGGCGCAGCTGCACGCGCAGATGCCGATCGGACAGGTGTTCGGCGACGCCCAGCCCCCATTCGACCACCACCACGGCGTGGTCGAGATCGGTGTCCAGGTCGAGGGCGTCGAGTTCGTCGAGGTCGCCGCCGAGCCGGTAGGCGTCCACGTGCACGAGCGCCACCGCACCCGGGTGGGTTCCGGCGCGGTGCTGGCGGGCGATGATGAAAGTCGGTGAGCTGACCCGTCCTTCGACACCCAGTCCGGCGGCGATGCCGCGGGTGAGCGCGGTCTTGCCCGCGCCCAGCGGGCCGTCGAGGATCACCAGATCCCCGGCATGCAGTTGTTCGGCTAGCTCGCGGCCCAGCGCCTCGGTGTCCTCGACGGTGGCGAGCATGCGGCGATCGGTCACCGGTCACCGCCGACGTGGCTACGGACCACGCGGCCGCGGGGATAGCAGACGATCTCGTAGTTGATGGTGCCGAGCGTGTCGGCCCACTCCTGGGCGTGCGGGTGACCAGGCTCACCACCGAACAGCACCGCGGTGTCACCCGCCCGGACCCCGGCTTCGTTCTCACCCAGGTCCACCACGATCTGATCCATGCAGACCCGGCCGATCTGCGGGTAGCGGACGCCGCCCAGCGCCACCGAGAATCGGCCGCCCAGCAGGCGCGGCACGCCGTCGGCGTAGCCGGCCGGAACGAGGGCGACCGTGGTGTCGCGATCGGCGGTCCACTCGTGGCCGTAGGACACGCCCTCCCCCGCCGAAACCCGCTTCACCCGGAGCACCCGGGCCCGGAAGGTCATGGCCGGACGCAGGTCGAAATCGGACAGCTCCGGGATCGGTGACAGGCCGTACACGGCGATGCCGGGACGCACCATGTCGAAGGCGAGGTCCGGACGGGTCAGTGCGGCAGCGGAATTCGCCAGGTGCACCAGTTCCGGCTGCAGGCCGTGCTCCTTGGCGGTGGCGATGAACTCCAGGAACCGTTCGCGCTGCCTGTCATTGACCGGATGCTGCGGTTCGTCGGCGAGTGCGAGGTGGGAGAAGACGGCGCGGAAGCGCACCGTCCCCTCGGCCACCAGCCGTCCGAGCAGGTCGAGCACCTCGGGGAATTCGGCGGTGGGGATGCCGTTGCGGTTGAGCCCGGTGTCCACCTTGAGACTCACGGTGGCGGTCCGGCCGAGCTGCCGCGCCGCCTGCCCCACGCCCTCGAGCTGCGTGAACGCGGAGACGCCGATTTCGATATCGGCGGCGATGGCGCTCGCGTAGTCGGTGTCGGAGGTGTTGAGCCAGCACAGGATCGGTGCGGTGATCCCCGCGGCCCGCAGCTCCACCGCCTCGCCGACCGTGGTGGTGCCGAGTTCCCGCGCGCCCGCCTCCAGAGCCGCCCGCGCCACCTCGGCCGCACCGTGGTTGTACCCGTCCGCCTTGACCACGACCATGACCGCGGCGTCCCCGGCGTGCTCGGCCAGGATTCGCACATTGTGGGCAATGGCATCCAGGTCGACGACGATCTCCACCTGTGGGTCTGGCTTCTTCACGCCCTCGATACTGCCACGCTCCGCTCCCCCGCCTCCCCGAGCCTTCAGCGGGCGGCTGAGAGCCGTTGACTGTCGTGCACCCGTGCCGGCGGTTTGGTGCCGAACCGATTTTGGACGTACCCGGCGAGTTATCCCGCCCTCACGAAACCAGTTGTCACCTGCGCGGCGGCGATCGCCGCTGACGCGGCGGACAACGACCCCTCGCTTGCCGGGAGGAGCGGCAGCCGGACGGCCGGGGTGGGGATGCGGCCCTGGGCGGCCAGAACCGCCTTCACGACAACGGGATTGGGTTCGGTGAACAGGGCGGCGGCCAGCGGAGCCAGGCGGTTGCCCAGTTCGCGGCCGGATTCCAGTTCGCCCCGGCGCCAGGCGGCGATCAGGTCGGCGTAGGCGGCGGGGGCGACATTGGCGCAGGCGAGAATCGCGCCCGACGCGCCCAGGGCCAGCAGCGGGGCGGCATACAGATCGTCGCCCGCGAGCACCGAGGTGTGGCCGGGCACCCGGGACATGAAGGCGATCGTGGTGTCGTCGATGCCGCCGGCGGTGTATTTGAAACCCGCGATATTCGGCAGTTCGGCCAGGCGGAGCAGGGTGTCGGCGCTGAGGGGCAGGGCCGTGCGGTACGGGATGTGGTAGATCAGCAACGGCACGGGGCTGGCGGCGGCGAGGGTCCGGAAATGTTCCACCACACCGGCTTCCGACGGACGCAGGTAGTAGGGGACGACCGCGAGGGCGGCGGTGGCGCGCGGGTCGAGGGCGGTGAGGGCGCGGGCTGAGTCGAGGGTCGTGTTGGAGCCCGCGCCGACGATGAGGGCAGCGGCGCGCTCGCGGCAGACGCTCGCGCAGATATCGATGACCCGGACCTGCTCGGCCGCGGTCAGGGTGGCGGGTTCGCCGGTGGTGCCGAGCGCGACCAGGCCCGCCGCGCCCGCGTCGAGGACCTCGTGGGCAAGCGCTTCCAGGGCGTCGGCGGCCAGGTCGCCGTCGGCGGTGAAGGGCGTGACCAGGGGCACATACAGGCCGGTGAATGTCATGTGACCAGCGTGATCGATGCCGGGCTTCAGGTCCATTTCACGATTCTTCACCCGAGCATAAGATCAGCTGATGCTGGATGTCCGTCGTCTGCGCCTGCTCCGCGAGCTCGCGCACCGCAATACCATCGCCGCGGTCGCCGAGGCCCTGACCTACACGCCGTCGGCGGTGTCCCAGCAGCTCACCGCGCTGGAACGGGAGGCCGGGGTGCCGCTGCTGGAACGCACCGGGCGCAGCGTCACCCTCACGCCGGCCGCGCTGCGGCTGGTCGAGCACGCCGAGACCATCCTGTCCGTGCTGGAAGAGGCCACCGCCGAACTCGCCTCCGCCCGGAACGAACTCACGGGCACCCTGCGCATCGGCGCGTTCCCGACCGCTGTGCACGCCATCCTCTCCCCAGCGCTGGTATCGCTGAGCCGCGACCATCCGCGGCTGGAACTGCTTGTCACCGAACTGGATCCGGCGGCCGCCCCCGCTGCTCTGCGGGCCGAGACCCTGGATATCGCGCTGCTGCAGGAGTACGACTACGTTCCCCTCGCACCCGAACCCGGCCTGGACACCGAGCCGTTGTTCGAGGAAACCGTTCACCTGGCCGCCCGCGGACCCGGACCGCTTGCCGCACAGTCCGATTCGCCGTGGATCGCGGGCACACCAGGCACCCTCTGCCACGAGATGACGGTCCGCGCCTGTCTCGCCGCGGGATTCACCCCGCGCATCCGCCACCACGCCGACGACTTCGGCACCGTGCTGGCGCTCGTCGCCGCGGGCCAGGGCGTAGCACTCGTCCCCGACCTGGGCGCCCGCTCGACACCCCCGGGCGTCACCCTCACCGCGCTACCGGCCCGCCGCCGCACCCACCTCGCCTACCGCCGCGGCACCGGCGCCCATCCGATCGTCACGGCCGCACGGACCGCCCTGCGCGCCGCCGCTACCGGTACCGCTGCGTGAAGTCGTCGGGATGGAACAGCGCGTAGCCGACGAAGGTCTCGCGCCAAGACACCGAATTCCGGGAATCACCGGAGCCGGAGGATCAGGCGGCGAGTTCCCGGAGGGTGCCGATGGCCTCGCGGACATGGGAGAGCAACGGGGAGGCGGAGATCGGGGCTCCCGCGGACGTGGTGGCGTGGGCGGCGAGATTCGCGGCCAGGGAGTGGGCGCGGGCCGCGGCCGCGGCGGCCCAGGACGGGTGGAGGCCGCGGGCCAGGAGCGCGCCGACGATGCCGGACAGGACGTCACCGGAACCGGCGGTGGCGGCCCACGAGCCGCCCGCCTCATTGACGAAGACCGGGAAGCCCGGGCCCGCGATCAGGGTGGCGCGGCCCTTCAAAAGCACTGTCACCTGCCAGGATTCGGCGAGTTTGCGCACTGCGGCGACACGGTCGGGGCCGGGTTCGGCACCGGTCAGGCGGGCGAATTCGCCGGCGTGCGGCGTGAGGACGGTCGGGGCGGTGCGGCCGGTGACCAGACCGGGTTCGGCGGCGAGCAGGCTGAGGCCGTCGGCGTCCACCACCACGGGCAGGTCGGTGGCCAGGATCTCGGCCAGCCGGTCGCGGGCGGCGGAGTCGGTGCCCGCGCCCGGGCCGAAGACCCAGGACTGGACCCGGCCGGTCGCGGAAATGGTCTCGGCGGCAATCACTTCCGGGAAGTGGGCGAGCACCTGTTCCGCGCCGGTGCCCGCGTAGCGCACCATGCCCGAGGTGGCGGCGACCGCGCCACCCGTGCACAGCACGGCGGCGCCCGGATAGGTGCCGCTGCCCGCGCAGACGCCGGTGACGCCCTGGGTGTACTTGTCGTCCGAGGGGCCCGGGACCGGCCAGCCGGCGCCGACCGCCCGCGGTTCCAGCGCGATGAGATTCGCCTCGGGCAGTCGTAATCCGATGGGCACCAGCTCGATTCGGCCGCAGTGCGGTGCGGCGAGCGCGTGCACCGGCTTGCGGGCGCCGAAGGTGACGGTGACGTCCGCGCGGACGGCCGGACCGGTCACGGCTCCGGTATCGGGATCGACGCCGGAGGGGAGGTCGGCGGCGATGATCGGACAGCGCACGCCCGCAACCAGTTCGGCCGCCACCGGGCGCAGCGGGCCACGACCGGAGATGCCGACAATGCCGTCCACCACCAGATCCGGTGCGCCAAGCAGCTGACCGACCCGATAGGGCACGGAGGTGCCGGGGTAGACGTGTTGCAGCAGCCCGTGCCGGGGCGGATCCGTTTCCCGCAGTTCCTCGGCGGTGGCGGTGACCGCGAGAATCCGACCGCCCGCCCGGCGCAAGGCCGTCAGGCCCGCCGCGTGGGCACGCTCCGGTACCAGCAGGACCGCCCGTACCGCGACCCCGCGCCGCCGCAGGAACGAGCCCGCCCACAGCGCGTCGCCGCCATTGTCGCCGGACCCGACCAGCAGGGTCACGGCGCGACCGGCGACGCCCCGGGTGCGTTCGCACAGTTCCCGCGCCACCACGTCGGCGAGGCCGAAGGCGGCCCGCCGCATGGGCATTCCCTCGGGCACCCTGGTGAACAGCTCGGCCTCCGCGGCCCGGACCTCGTCGGCCGTGTAGTACCCGCGCACCGCCGGTGCGGTCATGCTCGCCTCCCGGGTGTGATTGCCTGCGCTTCAGGAGACTACGCCTGGCGGATCGCGGCGCAGGTCAGCGCGGTGCCCGCGAATGCGCGCTATCGCCGGGTACTAACCTGGCTGGCATGTCGATCCGTCGCCAGTCGTCTTCGCGTGTCCTGCTTCTCGTCGCCGTCGTGGCCGGAGCGCTGGTGGCCGGGGGCTGCTCGTCGGAAGGCTCGAAGACCGCGGCCACCTCGACCACGGCCGCTCCGGCCGCCTCCGCGACGGCCACCACCACCGGTCCGGCGGTGGCCGCCGCGGTGACCGTCGAGGTGAAGGACATGAAGTTCTCCCCGGCCGACATCACCGTCAAGGCCGGGGACACCGTGACCTGGAAGTTCGACGACCGCGCCCCGCACGCCGTGCAGGGCATCGGCGACGTCGCGCTGGGCATCAACAGCCCGATCATCCACAAGGGCGAGTGGAGCCACACCTTCACCACGCCCGGCACCTACCGCTACCTGTGCCCGCTGCACCCGGACATGAAGGGCACGGTCACCGTCCAGTAGCAGCGCGGCTATTCGACGGTGACGGACTTGGCCAGGTTGCGCGGCTTGTCGACGTCGTAGCCGCGGGCCTGCGCCACCTCGGCGGCGAAGATCTGCAGCGGAACCGTGGACAGCAGCGGCTGGTACAGCGTTGGGGCCGACGGGATTTCGATCAGGTGGTCGGCGAACGGGCGCACGGTGTCGTCGCCCTCCTCGGCGATGACGATGGTGCGCGCGCCGCGCGCCTGGATCTCCCGGATATTGCTGAGCAGCTTGGAGTGCAGCACCGCGCGGCCCTTCGGGGAGGGCATGACCACGAAGACCGGTAGCCCGTCCTCGATGAGGGCGATCGGACCGTGCTTCAGCTCGCCCGCCGCGAAACCCTCGGCGTGCATGTAGGCCAGTTCCTTGAGCTTCAGCGCGCCCTCCAGGGCGACCGGGTAGCCGACATGGCGGCCCAGGAACAGCACGGTCGGGACGTGCGCGAACTGGCGGGCGATCTCCCGCACCCGGTCGGCCGACTCCAGCACCTGGGCAACGAGTTTCGGCATGGACTCCAGTTCGGCGAACTCGCGCGCCACCTCGTCCGGATACTTGGTGCCCCGCGCCTGCGCCAACGCCAGGCCGACCAGATAATTGGCGGTGATCTGGGCCAGGAACGCCTTGGTCGAGGCCACGCCGATCTCCGGGCCGGTGCGCGTGTAGAGCACGGCATCGGACTCGCGCGGGATCTGCGCGCCATTGGTATTGCAGATGGCCAGGACTCGCGCCTTCTGCTCCTTGGCGTGACGCACGGCCTCCAGCGTGTCGGCGGTCTCGCCGGACTGCGAGATGGCGACCACCAGGGTGGAGCGGTCCAGAACCGGGTCGCGGTAACGGAATTCGCTGGCCAGCTCGACCTCCACGGGCAGCCGGGTCCAGTGCTCGATGGCGTACTTGGCCAGCAGGCCCGCATGATACGAACTGCCGCAGGCGACCACGAAGACCTTGTCGAACTCGCGCAGCTCCTGATCGGCCAGCCGCTGCTCGTCCAGAATGATCCGGCCGCCCGCGTAGTGGCCGATCAGGGTGTCGGCGACGCCGGCGGGCTGCTCCTGGATCTCCTTGAGCATGAAGTAGTCGTGGCCGCCCTTCTCGGCGGCGGCCAGATCCCAGTCGATGGTGAACGGACGGAACCGGACACCGTCGCTCGCACCGGTGAAGTCGGTGACCCGGTAGCCGTCGGCGGTGATGACCACGGCCTGGTCCTGGCCGAGTTCGACTGCCTCCCGGGTGTGTTCGATGAAGGCGGTCACATCCGACGCGATGAACATCTCGCCCTGGCCGACACCCACCACCAGCGGGGTCGAGCGGCGGGCGGCCACAATGGTGCCCGGGTGGTCGGCGTGCGAGAAGACCAGGGTGAACGCGCCCTCCAGGCGGCGCACCACCGCGAGCGCGGAGGCGACGAAATCACCGGCGGTGTCCCCGGCCGCGTAGGCGCGGGCCACCAGGTGCACCGCCACCTCGGTGTCGGTGTCGCTGCCCAGCTCGATGCCCGCCGTCTCCAGCTCGCGGCGCAGCGGGGCGAAGTTCTCGATGATCCCGTTGTGCACCACCGCGACCCGGCCCGTGCCATCGCGGTGCGGGTGGGCATTGCGATCGGTCGGCGCGCCGTGCGTGGCCCAGCGGGTGTGACCCATGCCGGTCGATCCGGCGAATCGGTCCCGGCCGGTCTCGGCGAGCTCCGCCTCCAGATTGGCCAGGCGCCCGGCCTTGCGCTCCACCGCGAGGCCGCCCGCGCCGTTCAGGATCGCCACTCCCGCGGAGTCGTAACCTCGATATTCCATGCGGCGCAACGCATCGACCACCACGCCGAGCGCATCCCGGTACCCCACATACCCCACGATTCCGCACATGGCCCCCTAGCCTAGCTGTATCCGATTTGCCCTCCGCTTCGCTCCGGGCTGGTTCGCTTGAAGCATCTCGGGCCATTACCGACTAAGTTCATCTCCGTGTCGGCGTCTGTGAAATCGCTTCTGAGCACTCTGACCCTGCGTGGCCCGCACGAGGTGCTGCGCGGGAATCTCGGCATCGCCGGGCTGCCCGGCGTGGTGTACACGCCCGGGAAGGGACTCAACCTGCCCGCGGTGGCGTTCGGGCACGGGTGGCTGACCGGGGTCGGCAACTACCGCCGGCTGCTGGAGCACCTGGCCTCCTGGGGGTATGTCGCCGCGGCGCCCGACACCGAGCGCGGACCCATCCCCTCGCACCTGAACCTCGCGACGGATCTGCTGACCACTCTCGACATCTGCGCCGGGGTGCGGCTGGGCGCGGGCAATGTCAGCGTGGATCCGAAGCGGCTGACTCTGGCCGGGCACGGCATGGGTGCGGGCGCGGCCGTCATCGCCGCCTCCCAGCGCGACGTCGCCGCCGTCGCGGCCCTGTACCCGTCCCCCACCGCGCCCTCCGCCGAGGCCCTCGCCCCCAAGATCGACGCTCCGGCCCTGATCCTGGCCGGCGCCACCGATATCGACTCGGTCAGCTCCGACGCCATCCCGCTGGCCGCCGCCTGGGGCGAGGGCGCGATCCTGCGCTCGCTCGACAAGGCCGGCCACAACGGCATGATCGAGGGCCGCCGCGCCCTGGCCGCCCTCGGCGCCGGCAAACACGAACCCAGAACCGAACGCCTCACCCGAGCCCTCCTGGTCGGCTACCTCAACTACACCGTCCTCGGCGACAAGAAGTACAAGCCCTTCGCCGACCCCGAGGCCGCCCTCCCCCACACGCAGCTCGTGGACCCCAACGCCATCGAGGAAGAGCCCGAGCAGCCCCAGAAACTCCCGGTCCTCCAACTCATCCAGGCCCTCCGCAAGTAACCGGGGGCGGCCAACGCACGCTCGGCTCGGGCGATTCTGCGCGCGGCACAGCCGGTTCCCTCACCGAGTCGCTCGACGCCTGCCTCGGCACTCTCCGCCGGTCCGTCCGGACTCCCAGCGCGGGAACCGGATTCACGAGCGACGATCGACCGGCTCCCCGCTTACGGCAGCGCAGGATGCGGGACTGGTGCTTGCGCGGAGCCCCAGACAGTACCGGCAGAACGACGATTACGGCGCGAGAGGTTCGGTGGTCTCGGGTATTTCGAGACCTCCCTCCGGGATCTCCAGCGGCGTGTGCGGCTCCGTTGACCAGGGCGTGGCGTCGGCGAATGGCGTGTCGGATCCGGGTTGACCCGCAACTGTCGGCGGCACGGGGTTCTCGAGCGGGTGCGCGGGCACGGTTGGCTGGTCGGTCGGCACGGGCGGGGTCGGCGGCACGCAACCGCCTGCAGTCTGGTCCGGAGTGGGATCGGGGGTGGGCGGCTGGGTGCAGCCCGGCGGCGCACCGTCCCCGGCGGCGGGTGGGGGCGGAACCTCTGGCGGCGCAGACTGATTCGGGGTGGGGTCCGGGCAGGGATTCGGTGGAGCGGTCGGCGGGTCGGGAACTGTGCAGGTGCGGGGTACGCAGTCTGGGCCGGGCGTTGCGCCGCCATCTGTGGTGGGTGGTGCGTCCGCCGGGGTGGGTGGGGTCGGGTCCGGGTGGGCATCACTGGCGGGTGCGGTGGGGGTGTGGGCCGGGTCGTCGGTCGTGAGGACCGGGCTGCCGTTCTGATCGAAAGACAGTGTGTAGGTGTTGGTTTGGCCAGACCCGTCGGTTACGGCGAGGGTCAGGTCGCCTGCGGGGGTACGTTCGAGGACGAAATGCTTTCCGGACAGGTCGAATTCGAGTCGGCCAGACGGGAGAGCCGGGGTATCCGAGTGATCCGGTTCGGGCTCGGGATCGGTTGCGGCCTCGGGTTCACCGGGCGATGGCGACGTCTGGCCCGTGAGCGAGTCGAGCTTCTCGATGGCGCCGGAAATGCCCTGCTGGAGGCCCTTTTCGAGTTGTATGAGAGTGTCTTTCAGAGTCCGGCCGAACTGGTCGGACCGCTGCTCGGCCAGGTCAGGGGCTGCTGCGGTTCCAGTGTCCGCCGAGCCCGCGGAACCCTCGGGCTCCACACCACTGAGGTCCGCAGCGCCGGCCGGTTGCGTCTCGGCGGCCGGTGCGGTGGAACCCGCTCGGCCTGGCAGGGATTCCGGCGGGACGGTAGACGGCTGGGCTCGATCAGGAGACTGCGGCTGGGCCGGGTCGGGTGCCGTTGCCCCACCCGATGACGGCGGGCATCCAGGCGGGACGACCGGCTGTGACGGCTGGGCGTGCGATGTTGGCGGCGTTGTCGCCGGGTAGGGCTGCGGCGCTGGAAGAGGCCGGGTCGTGGGAATACTCCGGGCCGGGTTCTCCTCGGGCTGGGGCAGCAGGGCTTGGGCCGGTTGCGGGTAGGGATGGTCGATGACCTGGGCCAGGGCCGTGACGATGGTGCGGTAGTGGGATTCGAAGGTCTCGTTGGTGGCGGCGCAGGCGGCGGTGAAGGCCGCGAGTTTGTGATCGACGTCGGCACGGAACGTTCCGGTGAGCCAGGGGTCGGTGGTGTCGAGGGCTTCGATGTCGTCCGGAGTTTTGCCGTCGATGGCGAGGCGGCCTTCGCCGTCCGGAGTGGGTTCGAGCAGGGTGAGGGTGTGTTCGGCCTTGGTGAGGACCGAGTCACGGAGGGGGACCAGGGCGGCGGCGATGGCGATGGAGGCGGTGCGGATGGTGTCGAGATCGTCGCGGGCCTGGCGCAGTTGGGAGTTCACGATGGTGAGCGCCTCGGTGCCGGTGGCGCCGGTCCAAGCGGTGGGCAAGGCTTGCGCGATCGCCTGGTGCGACGACCAGCGCGACTCGGCATCCGTGAGCGCTCTGTCCAGTTCCGTTCGGGCGGCGTCGAATTCGATGAGATCCGCACCTCGCTGCTCGTCGTAGCGGGCATAGAGGTCGGCGAGGCCGAGCCCTACCGGCGCACCGAATGCCTTGGTGTACAAGGGCAGAAAGTGTTCCCAGTACTGAAGGCCGGGCGCACCGTAGTCGAGAATCTGGTCGACGCTCTTGCCGGTCGGGTCGAAGCTCATCGGCCCACCCGCGTGAGTGCGGTGGCGTGTTCACGGTCCAGGCGCGCGTATTCGGTTGCGGCGCGGTCGAATACCTCGGCGGTCGCGGAGGCGGCCGCACCCCAGTAGCGCAGGCAGGCGGCCGCGCGCTCGAAGCCCTGGTGCACGGCAGTGCCCTGCGCGGAATAGTTCCGCCCGGCTTCGTCCCTGCCGATGCCGAAGGCATGTTCGCCGACCGTACGGGCATGCCGCCCCAGGGCCGCCGCGTTGTCGCGCAAGGTGGTGGCCCCGTCGCGCAGGGCCGCAATGCGCACGCCGAAATCGCCGGATTCACTCATTGCTCCCCCTCGAATCCCGATGCCGTGAAAACCCCCGCCGCCCCGGCTATGTGCCGCCGAGGTGTCCTACGTCCATGCGCACCCACTCGGTGGTGCCGTCCGGATTGTGGTGGAACTCCCAGGCCGAGTAATCCCCGCCGCTGTCCACCACGGTCACATGATCGGCGTAGCCGTCGTGATCCAGATCCGTCCACACCTGCATGGCGTGATCGGTGCTGGTGGTCACGGTATCCAGCAGGCCGTCACCGTCGAGATCCTGCGTGGGGTGCGATAACTCGACCGCGCCGAGCCCGCCGAGCTCCGTGTGCGCGTCGAGATCCGGCAGCTCCAATCCGGGCAGATCACCCGATGTGACCATGATGTGCACTCCTCCGCTGTGACGTGGCTCTCATCCTGTCACTTTGCCGAGGCACCCGCATCACCCTCGATCACGGATGTGGACAACTCGCGGCCTGTGCACAACTCACTGCTTCGGGATCACGATCCACAGCGCGATGTAGATCAGGAACTGCGGCCCGGGCAGCAGGCAGGACGCCACGAACAGGGCGCGAACGAGGTTGGCGTTCCAGCCGAAGTACTGGGCGAGGCCGCCGCACACGCCGCCGATCCATTTGTCGTTGGCGGAGCGGGTCAGTCGCTTGGGGGCCGGAGTCGGAAACTGTGTCGTCATGTCTCCCACTGTGCCGAGTTCGATCTCGGCGCACATCGGTCGCACGCCCCAATACGACCCTGAACTTTCCGAGGGCCGGAGTCAGGGTGCCACCCCGAACACGGCAGAATCGCCCTGGTGAGCACCACTCTGCATGCGCGCGGCCTGGCCGCCGGACACGGTGAGCGGATTCTGTTCTCCGACCTGGACCTGATCCTCGCCCCGGGCGACGTGATCGGGCTGGTCGGCGTGAACGGCGCCGGGAAGTCCACCCTGCTGCGCATGCTCGCCGATGGTCGCGCCCACGAGGGCGAGATCGTGCTGAGCCCGCCCGACGCCACCGTCGGCTACCTGGCCCAGGAACCCGAGCGCCTGGCCGGCGAGACCGTGCTCGAATTCCTGCGCCGCCGGACCGGTGTGGCCGCCGCCCAGCAGCTCATGGACGCCGCCGCCGAACGCCTCGCCGACGGCGGCGACGACGAGTACTCCCCCGCCCTGGAGCGCTGGCTCGCCCTCGGCGGCGCGGACCTGGAACAGCGCGCCGAGGAAGTGGCCGCCGATCTCGGCCTGGCCGAGAGCCTCCCGCACGGCCTCGACACCCCCATGACCGTGCTCTCCGGCGGTCAGGCCGCGCGCGCCGGGCTGGCCTCGGTCCTGTTGTCGCGCTTCGACATCCTGCTGCTCGACGAGCCGACCAATGATCTGGATCTCGACGGCCTGGCCCGGCTCGAGCAGTTCGTGACCGGCGTCCGCGAGCCCCTCATGGTGATCAGCCACGACCGGGAGTTCCTGGCGCGCACCGTGAATCGCATCGTGGAACTGGATCTGGCGCAGCAGCAGGTCGGCGTCTACGACGGCAGTTACGAGTCCTACCTGGAGGAGCGGGCGATCGCGCGCCGGCACGCGCGCGAGGCCTACGACGAGTACGCCGACACCAGGTCAGGTCTGGAAGCGCGCGCCAACATGCAGCGCAACTGGATGGAACACGGCGTCCGCAACGCCCGCCGCAAGTCGAAGGTGGACCCCGACAAGATGGGTCGCAAGGCCCGTGCGGAATCCACCGAGAAGCAGGCCGCCAAGGTCAAGCAAACCCTCAAACGCATCGAACGCCTGGACACGGTGGAGGAACCGCGCAAGGAGTGGGAGCTGCGCATGTCCATCGCCGCCGCCCCGCGCAGCGGCTCGGTGGTGGCGACCGTGTCGGGCGCCACCGTGAGCCGCGGCGACTTCACCCTCGGACCGGTGACGGTGCAGGTGGATTGGGGCGACCGCATCGTGCTGACGGGCGCCAACGGTTCCGGCAAGTCCACGCTGCTGTCCCTGCTGCTCGGAAAGACGAAGCCGGACAGCGGATCCGCCGCCCTCGGCTCGGGCGTCGCGATCGGCGAGGTCGATCAGGCGCGCGGCCTGTTCCGCGGAACCGCCACCCTGGCAGACACTTTCAGCGCCCAGGTGCCCGACTGGAACGAGTCCGACGTCCGCACCCTGCTCGCCAAGTTCGGCCTGCGCGGCCCACATGTGCTGCGCTCCAACGACACTCTCTCCCCCGGCGAGCGCACTCGCGCCGCGCTGGCCCTGCTGCAGGCCCGGGGCGTGAACCTGCTCGTCCTGGACGAGCCCACCAACCATCTGGACCTGCCCGCCATCGAGCAGCTGGAGCAGGCCGTCGAATCCTTCGAGGGCACAGTGCTCCTGGTCACCCACGACCGTCGCATGCTCGACAATGTCCGGGCCACCCGCCGCTGGCACATGGACGGCGGGCAGCTCACCGAAACGCACTGACCCGTGCTCCCGGCATGCGATTCGGCATGCCGGGGCGACAGGGGCTACTCAGACGGCCGCGACCAGCTTGGCGAGACTGTCGGCCAGGTCATGGGCCCGGGTGGAGTCGGTCGCCTCCACCATGACGCGGACCAGCTGTTCGGTTCCACTGGGGCGCAACAGGATTCGGCCGGTATCGCCCAGCAGGCGCTCGGCTTCGGCGACGGCTTCCAGCACCGACGGCGCGGCCGCGACCGCCGCCTTGTCGGTGACCGGGACGTTCACCAGCACCTGCGGGACGGTCTGCACGATGCTCGCCAATTCTGCCAGGCCGCGGCCGGTTTCGGCCATACGGGCCATCAGCTTCAGGCCCGTCAGGACGCCGTCGCCGGTGGTGCCGAACCGAGGGAACACCACGTGGCCGGACTGCTCGCCGCCCAGCGTGTAGCCGCCCGCGCGCAGGTCCTCGAGGACGTAGCGGTCGCCGACGGCGGTGGTGCGCATGGTGATTCCGGCCTCGCGCATGGCGATGTGCAGGCCGAGATTGCTCATGACGGTGGCGACCAGGGTGTTCTGCACCAGGTCACCGGAGTCCCGCATGGCCAGGGCGAGGATGGCCATGATGGCGTCGCCGTCGACGACCGCGCCGGTCGCTTCCACGGCCAGGCAGCGGTCGGCGTCGCCGTCGTGCGCGAGGCCGAGGTCCGCGCCGTGCTCGCGCACGGCGCGCTGGACCTGCTCCAGATGCGTGGAGCCACATCCGTCATTGATGTTCAGGCCGTCGGGTTCGGCATTGATGGCGATGACCGTGGCGCCCGCCTCGCGGTAGGCGGTGGGCCCGACCTCGGAGGCCGCCCCGTTCGCGCAGTCCACCACGACGGTGAGCCCGCGCAGATCGCGGCCGGTGGCCTGGACCAGGTGCTCGACGTAGCGCTCGTGGGTGCCTTCCAGGCTGAAGCGGTCGTGCACGTCGTAGACGTGCCCACCGAGTCCGGGACGGCCGAGCACCCGTCCGATCGCGGCCCCGGTGGGGCGGGTGAAGGCGCCCTCGGCGACGAGCGCCTCGATGCGGTCCTCGATGGCGTCGTCCAGCTTGTGGCCACCCGCGGCGAAGATCTTGATGCCGTTGTCCGGCATGGGGTTGTGCGAGGCGGAGATCATGACGCCCAGGCAGGCGTCGTACAGGCCGGTCAGGTAGGCGACGGCGGGTGTCGGCAGCACGCCGACCGACAGCACGTCCACACCGGCGGCGGTGAGGCCCGCGGTGACGGCGGCCTCCAGCATCTCGCCGCTGGCGCGCGGGTCGCGGCCGACGACGGCCAGCGCGCGCTTCTTCCCTCGACTCAGAACCTGGGCGGCGGCGGCCGAAACCTGCAGCGCCAGTTCCGGACTCAAAGACTCATTGGCGAGCCCGCGCACGCCATCGGTGCCGAACAAACGTCCCATTACCTCAACACCCCTGCTGGTTCGGTCGATACAGCACGAGAGCAGGCTTCCGGCCCTCTCCCGGACTCTCGCATTCCGCCGCGTTCCGCGGCGGAGTGCGTCCAGGAAATAAGGGGCAACAGTTGTGAAAACCGTTGCGGGGAGCCTGCTCTCGTACAGGTTGCCGTGTAGACCGTACCGCGCCCGGCCCCGGAAGGACCGGGCACGGTAGAGCCCGACGGCGCAATATCAGCGCTTCGAGTACTGAGGCGCCTTGCGGGCCTTCTTGAGGCCGTACTTCTTGCGCTCGGTGGCACGCGGGTCACGGGTCAGGAAGCCGGCACGCTTGAGGGCGGGACGGTCCTCCGGGGTGACCTCGATGAGGGCACGCGCGATGGCGAGGCGCAGGGCGCCGGCCTGACCGGACGGGCCGCCGCCGACCAGGCGGGCGTGCACGTCGAAGGTCTCGGTGCGCTCGACGGTGACCAGCGGGGACTTCACCAGCTGCTGGTGCACCTTGTTCGGGAAGTAATCCTCGATGGTGCGGCCGTTCAGCACGAAGTTGCCGGAACCCGGCACCAGGCGCACGCGGACCACGGCCTCCTTGCGGCGGCCGACGGTCTGCACCGGGCGATCGATGACGACCGGGGCGGAGAAGGTCTCGGCGTACTCGGCCTCGGCCTCGTAACCGTCACCCTCCTCGACGACCTCCACGGTGGTGTCCTCGACGACGTAGTCGTCGTTGAATTCCTCAGGAGCGGTCACTGGGCCACCTGCTTGATCTCGAAGGGGATGGGCTGCTGGGCGGCGTGCGGGTGGTTCGGGCCCGCGTAGACCTTCAGCTTGCGAATGATCTGGTTGCCCAGCTTGTTCTTCGGGATCATGCCCTTGACGGCGCGCTCGACCAGACGGTCGGGGCGGGTGTCCAGGATCTGGCCCACGGTACGACCCTTCAGACCACCGGGGTGGCCGGAGTGGGTGTAGAGGACCTTGTCCTCACGCTTGTTGCCGGAGACGGCGACCTTGTCCGCGTTGATGATGATGACGAAGTCGCCACCATCCACGTTCGGGGCGTAGGTCGGCTTGGTCTTGCCGCGCAGCAGGTTGGCAGCCTGCACGGAAAGACGGCCGAGCACTACGTCAGTGGCGTCGATGACGTACCACTTGCGGGTCACGTCACCGCCCTTGGGGCTGTACGTAGGCACAGTGCATCCCTGTCTGTCGTAGGTTTTGCCAGCCAAGCGTGAGGTCGAGCTGATTCCCGGCGGCCGGTGGAGACCCGGGGCTCGTCGGACAACCGGTTACCCGGCCGTACCGCACGCCAACGAGCCACCTTACCAGCGGGGGTGGCCGTCTCCCGAATCGGTCCCGGCGGGCTGGGAACACCCGATCGAAGAGTGATTCATCTCACAGGCTAAGCGGAATGAGTTCCTCCGGTACGGGCATTGTATGGAGAACGGGAACCATCGCGACGGTTGGTCCAGCCGTCCTGCCAATGGAGGCCGCCATGGCGATCAGCACCCAGCCGACCTATTCGCGCGCAGCAGCGACGCCCCACCCGCATGCGGCCGCCATGCGCCGGATCCTGCTGACCGTCGTGACCGGCAGTCTGGTCTTCCTGATCCCCTGGATCGCGTACCTCTCGGTCAGCCTGCCCTCCGAACGGCAGGTGAGCCAGTGGGACATCGCGTGGGTGGGCTTCGATTTCGCGCTGGTCGGCGCGATCGGCATGACCGCCTGGCACGCCTGGCGACGCCGGCAGGTCTTCATTCCGTGGGCGATGATCACCGGGACCCTGCTGATCTGCGATGCCTGGTTCGACATCGTGCTCGACTGGAACAGCCCGGATCTGTGGTTCGCCCTGCTCTCCGCCGGCATCGGCGAGCTGCCGCTGGCCGCGCTGCTGTTCTACGCGGCCCGGCGGCTGCTGCGACTCACCATCGAACGCGCCTGGGCGCTGACCGGTCACACCGGACCCGCGCCCCGGGTCTCCAGGGTCGAGCTGCTGACCGCCACCAACTGGCTGCGGCTCGACGATCTCGCGGCGAACGGATCAGATGTGCAGGGGCGGGCCCGGATCGGCGCCGCGCGCGGGTCCGGGAATGGTGTAGCGCAGCGTGTCGATGCCGAAGCGTAGACAGTCCTGATCCCTGGGATCACCGACGGTGGCGATGCCCGCATGCGGGAGGCCGGACACGAACGGGGTCACGGCGCAGGATTCGTTGACCGGGCTCACGGTCCCGCCACCGACCCGAATCACGGTGTCGGCGGGCGTGGTTGACGCGACCGGGTCGGACCGCTGGTCGGAGTGCGCGCCCAGCAGCGACAGCGCCGCCGCGCCGACAATGATCGGAGCGCCGAAGGGCTTGCGCATCTTGTTCCACAGCTTGCCCTTGCGCTGCTTGCGGTCGCTCTCGGAGCCGGATTCCGAATCCGGCTGCCCAGCCGCATCTTCCGGCGTTTGCGGATTCGCCCCAGGCGCCCCCGTCGACATCGACCCACCGTACATCCCGCCGGACTGACCAGGAGCATTTCCACCGGATCCAGCAAAACCCCCGCGACCAGAACCGGACGTATCCCCCTCGGGCACATAGGGACCGACCGGGTAGCCGCCGGTGTTGTACCCACCCTGCTGCCCATAGCCGCCCGAGCCGTATCCGCCCTGACCGTACTGTCCGGCGGCACCCTGCTGCGGGGCGTACTGGCCACCCGCATTCGGCTGCGCGCCGCCCGGACCGTAGCCGCCCCGGGCGGCCGCGTCGGAGCTCGGAGCATTCGCCGAACCGTAGCCCGCAGCAGCCGGATAGCCGGAAGACCCGGCGCCCGGTCCGGATTGACCGGAACCGTAGGAACCACCGGGTCCGTACTGGCCGGCGGGCTGGCCGTAGCCCGGCTGCCCGGCCGCCTGGCCGTAGCCGCCGGCCGGCCCGTAACCGCCGGAGCCGTACGGTCCGGCGGGCGCACCGCCCGAACCCTGTTGCGCGCCTCCGGCACCCGTGCCCGGTGGCGCACCTGCACCCGAGCCCGGCCCGGCATCGGCGGCGGGCGTGCCCGGCTGACCGAATCCCTGCTGGCCCGCCCCGGCGCCGCCCTGGCCCATGACCGTGGTCAGCTGATCATCGGCCGGCGACCCGGGCGGCCGCATGAACCGGCCACCCACGCCCTCCAGCCCGGGCGGCAGCGTGCCGCGGCCGCCGGCCACCGGCTGCGGCCCGGTGCTCGGATTCTCGGTGCCACGGGGAACCCCTTGGCCCGCATCGCCACTCGGCGACTGCCCCGCCGCCTGCGCGGTGAGCCGCGCGGCCTCCTCGGCCGTCATTCGCTGGGTCAGGCCGCCGGGTCCGGTCGGCGTGCCCGCGCCACCGCTCTGAGATGCGGCCTCCTGCGCGGTGATTCTCCTGGTGAGACCTGCTGCCGCGGGATCGGCGACGGCCTGTGGGCCGGTCCCGGCTGCCTGCTTCGCCTGGGCGGCGGCGGTGATGGCCGCGGCCTCCTCGGCGGTGAGGCGGACGGTCGCACCCGCCGGGTCGGCACCCGAGTGATCCGGCGCGGCGGCGGGATCGACCGTGGGCTGCGGGCCGGTGCCGCGCGCGGAATCCGGTCGCTGCGCACCGGATTCGGGTGTGGGCGGTGAATCCATGTGCCGGGGAATCAATTCCGGCTGGTGGGCCAGCGGCTCGGGCTGACGCTGCAGTGGCTGCCCGGCGGCCGGGCCGCCGGTGACATGACGCGGACCCTGCTCGATCGGGCGCGCATCGGCGCCGGCCGGCTGCGGCGCGGCGGCCGCGGGCCGGTCGTAGGCCGGGTCGCCCTCGCTGTCGGCGACCAGCAGATGGGTCGCGCCCAGGACCAGGGCGTGCATCGGGTGGTCGGCGACCTGGAAGCGGTGGCCGAGATGGTTCTGAAAGGCCAGGCGCAGTGCGTCGTTGAAGCACACATTGCCGGTGAGCAGCACGGTCGAGGTGTCGGCATTGATGGCGCGGGCCGCGGCCATCACCTCGATGACCACATTGTCGGCGGCGTGGGCCTCGTGCAGCGCCTCGGCGGTGATGGCGACGCTGACCGACTCGGTGGGCTGATCGTCATTGCCGTGGACGGCGACGACCAGGCATTCACGACCGTCGGAGTAGACGCCGACCGCGCCGACCGCCGGACCGCGACCGGGCGCGCGCACCAGACCGAGGGCGCGGACATAGCCGGAGAGCGCGACCGATTCGGGCAGCGGCTCGGCGGGCACGCCGAGTTGCTCTACGAGGCGCACGAATTCGTCGACCTTGGGGTCGGGCCATTCATCGGGGAAGGGCAGCGCGAGCACATCCGGCGCACCGCCCAGGTGCTCGACGATGGACGCGAGCGGATTGTGCAGGCGGGCCCGGAAGACCAGCTCGGCCGGCCAGGTCGCCCCGGCCACCACGATCTGCGGGTGCCCGATGATGTCGCGCACATCGGAGATGGCGATGCCGACATCGGGACGCCGGTCCACGCCGGCGGTGTGCAGCCGGCCGGACGAATCCGCCAGCAGGTATGCGGGTGGTGTGTATGTGCTTTCGACCTGGACCGGGCGAATGGGCGAACCGCCGCCACCGGCGGCCACCGACACCACGTCCCAGCCGAGATGCACTGCACCAACTCGAGCCGTCACAGTCATCAGTCTGCCTGCTCGCTTCGCAGTGCGCGCGACCGAATCCACACTTCGCACCCCCGCCTGCGCGAATGGCCGATCACGCAGCCGACTTCTTCAAGCGCAGGCGCGACCAGGTGAACAGGGCGAGCAGCACGGCGATCACGGCGAGCACGGAGACATCCAGTGCCCACGCGCCGACGGTGTGCTTCCAGAAGTGGTCCTGCTGCGCCGCCGCCGAGGCCGACAGATTGGGCAGATCGACCGTGGACGCTCCCGCGGAGTAGCCCCAGCGCGAGGGGAACAGCCAGGAAAGCTGGTCCAGCACAACGCGGCCCGTCACCGGGATCATGCCGCCCGCCATCACCAGCTGCGCCATGATGATCACCACCAGCAGCGGCATCACCTGCTCGTTGGACTTGGCCAGCGCGGACAGCGCCAGACCCAGCACCACACAGGTCACCGCGGTGAGGGCGACATCGAGATACAGCTCGGCCGGGCCGTAGGGAATCACCGCGCCCTTGCTCGGCGGCTTCTTCACCGCCAGCACGATGCCGATCATCACAGCCGACTGCAGCAGTGCCGCAAGGCTGAAGACCACGACCTTCGACATCAGGTATGCGCCGGAACGCAATCCGACCGCACGCTCCCGGTAGTAGATGGCCCGCTCGCCGACCAGGTCACGCACCGTGAGCGTGGCGCCCATGAAGCAGGCGCCGAGGATGAGCACCACCAGCAGCTGCTGGGCCTCGCCATTGTTGGCGCGCACGAAACTGCCGTCGGGCGCCTGCACGAAGCCGACGGACTCGAATCCGCTCTTGCCCTGCACGACCAGCGACAGGCCGCCCAGCACGAACGGCAGGATCGCGAGGAACGCCAGATAGCCGCGGTCGGCGAAGATGAGCCGCAGCTGCCGCCGCGACAGCGTGGAGAACTGTTTGAGCGGACTGGATTTCGGCGCCTTCGCCCGTTCCACCGGTTTGACCGGCGCGGGCGGCTCCGCGAACGCTTGGCGGGAGCGGAAATTCGCGAAGGCCCCGTCCGGATCGGTGGCGACGCGGCCGAAGATCTCGGCCCAGTCGCTGGTGCCCATGACGTGGCCGACGCTGCCCGGGTGCCCGCAGAAGGCGGTCTTACCGCCCGGCGCGAGCAGCAGCACCTGATCGCACATGTCCAGGCAGGCCACCGAGTGGGTGACCACGATGACGGTGCGCCCGGCATCGGCCAGTTCCCGCAGCATGGTCATGACCTGGCGGTCCAGCGCGGGGTCCAGGCCCGAGGTGGGCTCGTCCAGGATCAGCAGCGAGGGACCGGTGAGCAGCTCCATGGCCACCGAGGCGCGTTTGCGCTGACCGCCGGAGAGCCGGTCCACGCGGGTGTCGGCGTGCTGGGTGAGCGAAAGTTCCTTCAGCACATCGGCGATCACCTGCTGGCGGTCGGCCTTGCTGGTGTCCGGGGGCAGGCGCAGCTGGGCGGCGAAGTTGAGCGCCTGCTTGACCGTCAGCTGCCGGTGCAGCACGTCGTCCTGCGGCACCATGCCGATACGAGAGCGCAGCGCCTCGTACTCGGCGTGCAGGTTGCGGCCCTCGAAGGTGACCACGCCCGCGGACGGATGCGTCGTTCCCGCAATGAGTTTCGACAGGGTCGACTTGCCCGCGCCGGAGGGGCCGATCAGCGCGGTCAGGGAGCCGCGCCCGGCCTGCATGTTCACGTCGATGAGCAGCTGCTTGTTGCCCTCGACGGTGAACGAGACGCCGTGCACGTGCAGGCCCTGCTCGGCGACCGGCCGCTGGCGATGGACCAGCGTGCCCTCCTGCACGACGAAGTCGACGTTACCGATGGTGACGATGTCGCGTTCACGCAGCAGCGCCCGCTGCTCGCGGCGGCCGTTGACGAAGGTGCCGTTGGCCGAGCCCAGGTCCTCGATGGCCAGGCCCTGCCGGTCCGGCACCAGGCGGGCGTGCCGGCGCGAGGCCATCGGGTCGTTGACCACGATCTGGTTGTCGCTGGTGCGGCCGATGTTGAGGCCGTCGCGCGGAATCCGGTCGGCGCGCGCGATGGCCGCGGTGGAGGCGCGGGCGCGGATCGGCGGCAGCAAGGAGGTGTCCGCCTTGGTGGTCATATTGATGTTGTCAGCGGCGGCCGGGGGCGGCGTATTCACCGGCGGGCGCGGCACATTCGGCGTCGCCGAGGTGCCGGGAGGCGGAGTCTGCCGCTGCTGCAGGGGATTCGGCTGCTGGTGCGGTACCGGGTGCGGCAGTTGATGCTGCGGCCCGGACGCGGGCCGGTTCACCGGCGGCCGCTGCGCGAGGTTCGGGTTGGCCTGGGCCGGGTTGGGCCAGGCCTGCTGCGGATTGGGCCGCTGCTGCACCGGCGGGCGCTGCGCGAAGGGCTGTACCGGCGGCTGCTGGGCCTGCTGCGGCTGACCCGCCTGCGGCATCGGCCGCGACGGCGGCCGGTTCGGCGGCGGCATCATGCCCGGACGCTGCTGTTGCGGCGGCGTGCCACCGCCGCGGCTGGTCTGCGGCAGCAGGTGCAGCAGCGGCCCGGTGATGGCATCGCCGAGCCGCACCTGGGTGGGCCGGTTGATGACCAGTGGCGTGGTCAGGCGGCGGGCGTCCACGAAGACGCCGTTGGTGCTGCCATTGTCGCTGAGCATCCACGACCCGGCCTCGTAGCTGAGGGTCGCGTGCACCCGGGACACCAGCGGGCTGTCGACGAACAGCATCACCTCCGGCGCCCTGCCCATGGTGATCTGCTGGGTCGCGTCGAAGACCCGTTCGGTTCCTTCATGACGCACGGTGATCTGCTGCGCCCCCGGTGAAGACATGGCTGGATAATAAGCGAAGCCCCCGGAGTCCGGCGTTGCGCTCATCGGCCGCAGGCCCGATAACGGGACAGAGATCGAATCAGCCTGCGAGGGAGTGCACGTGGCGAGACGCCAGGGGGAGGCGGTGCGCACGCGCCGGTCCGGGGGGATTCGCCGCGTGGTCGTGGTGGCGGGGGTACTGGTGCTCGCGGTCGCGCTCTTGTCCGGATGTACACGAACTGTTCACGGTCGCGCGGTTTCCATCTACGACGACCCGTTCAAGGTGGCCGGTCTGCCCACCACCAGCGGCCCCAGCGGTCCGCGCGCGGGCGCCCCGGATTCGACGCTGACCGCGCAGGATTCCGACGGCGGCCAGGTCGACCACCTGGTTCTCAACGCGCTCGACGATATCCAGACCTATTGGCAGGGCGAGTTCCCGCTGGAGTTCGGCGGCGTCTTCAGCCCGATCGGCAAGTTCATCTCGTGGAGTGCCAAGACGCCGCGCTCGCAGGCCGGGCAGTTCTGCGGGGAGTCCAGCTACCGGCTCGTCAATGCCGCCTACTGCCGCCTGGACGGATCCGTCGGCTGGGATCGCGGGGTGCTGCTGCCCGCGGTGGCCGACGAGTTCGGGAAGATGTCGGTGGTGATGGTGCTGGCCCACGAGTACGGGCACGCCATCCAGGAGATGGCCAAGCTCGTCGGCCGCCGCACCCCGACCATCGTCAAGGAGCAGCAGGCGGACTGCTTCGCGGGGGCGTTCATCCGGAATGTGGCCGAGGGGAAGGCCAAGCACTTCACCATCAACACCTCCGACGGGTTGAACGCGGTGCTGGCCGCCACCGTCGCCTTCCGCGACGCGGACCCGGACGATCCGCAGAACGTGCACGGTTCGGCGTTCGAGCGGGTGACCGCGGTGCAGATCGGTTTCACCGACGGGCCCAAGGGCTGCAAGGCCATCGACCAGAACGAGATCGACCGCCGCCGCGGCGATCTGCCGCAGACCCTCGGCAACGACTCCGGCCACGGCCAGTCCGACGTGAACAAGGCCAACCTCCAGGAGCTGGCCAAGGCCATGGCCGCCATCATGCCGATCCGGGACGAGCCCGGGTACAGCTACGACTCGGCCAAACTGAACTGCCGCAACGGCGCCGACACCGTCCCGGTCACCTACTGCCCCGCCACCAACCTGATCGGCACCGACGTGCCCGCGCTGCACGATCGCGGCGTCTCCAACGCCGACGATCAGGACGCCCTGCCCGCCGATGTGACCGGCGATTTCACCGCCTACATCGTCTTCATCTCGCGCTACACCCTGGCCGTGCAGCATGCCGCGGGACTGCCGCTGAAGGGGGCGAAGACCGGCCTGCGCGCGGCCTGCCTGTCGGGCGTGATCTCCGGAAAGCTGGCCGGCCCCAACCGAAGCAAGTCCCAGGGCGACATCTCGCTGTCGGCGGGCGATCTCGACGAGGCGGTCTCCGGCCTGCTCTCCGACGGCCTGGCCGCCAGCGACACCGACGGCAGGACCGTCCCCAGCGGATTCTCCCGAGTCGACGCCTTCCGCGCCGGTGTCCTCGGCACCCAGGACACCTGCTACTCGCGCTACACATAGCCGCCTCGCAGTTCCGCCTCTCCGCGCCTTCAGCGGACGGCCGGGTGCCGTGAACAGTCGTGCACCCGTGCCGGCGGTTGAGAGCCGAACCGATTCTGGGCGTACCCGGTGAGTTACCCGGACGATGCGAAATCAGTTGTCACGCTGGGATACGAAGAAGCAAGAACGATTACCCGAAGGGCGGAGGCGCTACCGGCTCGAGGCGGAGGACCCGGTTGCCGAGCATGATTTCGGTGCCGGCGGCCAGGGTGAAGGGCTGATTCGGTTGCAGCCGAATCCAATCCCGGTAGCCCTGTGGGCGGACCCGGGTGCCGTTGGTGGAGCCGTGGTCGACGATGGCGATGTCCCAGTTCACCAGGCGGATCTCGGCGTGGACGCGGGACATGCCGCCGGAGTTGTCGTCGATGCGCAAGGGCAGCAGGCCCGCTCGCACCGGATCGGAGTGCTCGGGGTCGCGCCCGACCACGGCGTCGGCGGCCACCATGTAGGTCATGCCGTCGTCGAGTACCAGCATGCCCAGCGGCGGCCGGATCACCTCGGCGGGCTGCTGGGTCTGATCCACGGGCATGCCGCACACGGTGCAGAAAGCCGCCCGCGGATCGCTGGGATGCGCACGTGCGCACTTGAATCCGAGCACCTTCACGGTGAGCGCGGTGGCCTTGGCGGTGGCCTCCAGGCGGCGCTGCAGGTCCGGGTCGGGTTTGGGCGCGGGGTTGGTGCCGTTCGCCTCCCGGGCGCCGCCCATCTCGGTCGGCGCGCGGTGCAGGTCGATGCCCTCGGTATCCGGATCATCCTGGGCGGGTCCGGGCTCCGGGTCCAGGCTCGCCGGAATGCGATCGGAGGTGCGGGTCGGAATCAGGTTGGGGTCCAGGGGAATCGCTTCCGGCTGCGGATCCCGCTCCGCGTCGAACGCCGCGGTCGGCGGCGGCGGTTCCACGGCCCGCTGCCGCGCCCCGGCCGGGCGCCCGGGTCGTCGCGACACCACCGGCTCGCCCTCGAACCACACCACCGCGCCCGCCGCCGGCGCGAGTCCCTCGATGAGCGAACCGATTCCGCGCCCGGGTAGCTCCGGCGGCCGGTTCCCGTCGATGAACAGGGCGGCGGCCCGCGCGGGCCGTTCGGCCACCCGGTCCACGGTGAAGGCGGCATCACTGCCGCGGTAGTACTCGACCGCGGACCCGGCCAGCAGCGCCGTCACCGATCCGTGCAGGAAGATCGCCAGGCCACCGGTGTCGGCGGCGGTCAGGATGCCGAATTCGATGGGCGCGCCGGGCGAAATGCGCTCGGCCTCCTTCATCAGCCAGCGGGTGGCCTGCCGCGCGACCAACCGGCCCGGCCCGTCCGGTGCCTGATCCGTCGCGTCCGCGACCAGCTCGCCCAGCGCCCGCGCCGCCACCACGGCCCGCGATCCGGGCGTGAGCGCCCCCGGCTCCCGATGCGCCACCAGGATGACCGCACCCGCCACCCGGCTCACCACATGGCTGCCCGCGACCACCTCGACCTGCCGATCCATCAAGGGAACCGACCCCCGAGGAGCACACGGCAGGGATTGTTCAACACAGCACCCAGGTTACGTCCCGGCCCCGGACCACAGAGCCGCCCCATCCCTCGGTCCATTCGACTGAGGAGTTTTCGTATGCCAAAGTGGCCACTGATCTCGTACCGATTGGGGTAACTCCCCGGGTACGTCCAAAATCGGTTCGGCACCGGGCCGCCGGCACGGGTGCAGTACGGCCCACGGCTCTCAGCCGCCCGCTGAAGTCTCGGGGAGGCGGCGTTGTGATGAGTCCAGGCACCATCGTCGGCGGGTATCGGATCGTCCGCGTACTCGGGTCCGGCGGCATGGGCACGGTTTACCTGGCCAAACATCCCGAACTACCACGCATGGACGCGCTCAAGGTGCTCTCCTCCGATCTGACCACAAACGAGGAGTTCCGCGGCCGCTTCGAACGCGAGGCGAATGTGGTTGCGGGCATGGACCACCCGAATATCGTCTCGGTCCACAACCGTGGCGAGGAGAACGGCCGGCTGTGGATCGCCATGCAGTATGTCGAGGGCACCGACGCCGCGGCCGAACTCAAGCGTGATCCGGCCGCGGTGCCGCCGCTGCGCGCGCTGTCCATCGTCACCCAGATCGGCCGCGGCCTGGACTACGCGCACCGCCGCGGCCTGCTGCACCGGGATGTGAAGCCCGCCAACTTCCTGCTCTCCAGCGTCGACGGCGAGGACGAGCGCGCCCTGCTCGCCGACTTCGGCGTCGCCAAGTCCACCGAGGACACCACCGAGCTCACCCAGACCGGCAGCTTCGTGGCCACCATCGCCTACGCGCCGCCGGAACAGCTGTCGGGCCGGCCGCTGGACCACCGCGCCGACATCTACAGCCTCGGCTGCTCCTTCTTCAAGCTGCTGACCGGCCGGAACCCTTATCCCGCAACGCAACCGGCGCTGGTCATGATGGGTCATCTGCACGAGCCGCCGCCGCGCGCCACCGACGTCGACCCGCGCCTGCCCGCGGCGCTGGACGAGATCTTCGCGCGGGTCATGGCGAAGAACCCGGCCGAGCGTTTCAACTCCTGCCGCGAGTTCACCGACGCCGCCACGGCCGCCCTGGTGCCCGGCTACAACCCGGTGTCGACCACCACCTCACCGACCTATCCGATCCAGGTCGCACCGCCGAGCATGCTGCGATCCGGCGGCGAAACCACAGGCGGCATACCGCTTTCCGCGTCGGAGCCGACCGAGACGGGGCCGGCCCCGCGCAACCGCAACCGGCTCTACATCGGGATCGGCGCGGCGGTGGTGGCGGTCGCGCTGGCCGTGGGCATCGCGATCGTGGCCTCCGGCGGCGAGACCAACTCCGCCACCACGGCTTCCAGCGCCGGACCCGCCGCAACCACCACGGTGGATCCCAATCTGAGCCCGGTGGACAAGGCGCGCAAGGACAATCCCGCCTTGGCGGGCAAGACCGTCACCATGGTCGACGTGACCGGTGCGCAGTTCAACACCAAATACAGCATCTACCTGGCCGGCACCCCGCAGGCGAAGTTCCTGGAGAGCCTCGGCTTCGTCTACAACAACGAGTACCAGCCCAAGGGCGACGAAACCTCTCCCCGCCCCTCCGATGGCTACGGATCGCTGACCGTGCCCGACGATTCCTACATCATCGCGGTGCGCAGCGACGAAAAGGCCGGTGGCGGTGGGCTGCTCGGCCTGCCGAACGAGATCACCAGCTCGCGCGCCATTGTCGTCCCGCTCGATGATCCGGCCGCGGTGGCCGCGCTGCGCGGCTGGACCCCGGATTCCACGCAGACCCTGATCAACAAACTGGTTCCGGTGCTGCACAACAGAATCAAGTAGCGGTTACGACCGATAGTTCGTACCGATTGTTGCTGATGGAGGGGGAAGCATGCGCACGGTGAGACGGGCGGCCGTGGCCGTCGCCCTGGTGGTATCGGCGGTGGTGACAGCCGCCTGCGGCTCGGATACCGAAGCGGCCCCGGCGACGCCCGCCGAACCGGTGATCGACCTGAGCAAGCTCGACACCGGCAATCTGCCCACCCAGCCCAAGCACTACGACAAGGCGGCCAACCCCGACCTGGCGCGCGTCGTGCAGGCCGAGCGGCTGGCCAACTACATTCCCCTGCCGTCCGAGGTGAATCCACAGGTCAGGTACCCGGCAGCCGCAGTGAACGGCGCCATCCGCCCGTTCATCGATTTCGGTTCGGGCGCCATGACACTGCGCACCAACGCCAAAGCCGATGCGCTGAAGGCCGCGGCCCCAGGGTTCATCTCGGGCTTCGTCACCACCGGCAACTCCGACAAACAGGCAACCCTGGCCTACGAGCACTCGAACGTCGTGCTGCTGTTCACCGACGAGGCCGCGGCGAGCGCTGCCGCTCGGGCCCTGGGCCAGACCGACTTCGATGCCGTCCCGGGCAGCCAGCGCTTGCGGATCGACAAGTATCCGGACGCGTTCGTCTACCTCGACACCCAGTACAACTTCAATGCCACCGTCCGATCCTGGTATGCCACCGGCAGATTCGTCCTCTTCACCTATGTCTGGGATGACGTGATGGCCGAGACCGGGGTGAGCGATCCGGCCAAGCTCATTGCCCGGGCGCAGCTCGGCCTCGACGCCATCCCGCCCGCCCTCGCCAAGTTCCCGGTCATTCCCCAGGACCAGCTGACCGAACAGGCCGTCGATATGGACGGAGTCCTCGGGCGCACGCTGCCGACCGTGTACGACGATCGATCCGAGCGCGGCATTCCCGGCGTCTACGACCGGCACGGCGGACTGCAGTTGTTCCCCGGCGACGACAACGCGGCACTGTTCGACAAGGCGGGTGTCGACCGGGTGGCGTTCAACGGCGGCACCGTCTTCCGCGCCCGCGACGCCGCGGGCGCCGACGCGATCGTCGCCGCGCGCAGCGAGACCTCACGCACCTTCCGGCCGGCCGAATCTCCGGTGAACCTGCCGAATGCCCAGTGCCGCAAGTACACCGGTCCCGACAAGTTAGCGATCTCCCACTACTGCTACGTCAGGCACGGTCGCTTCGCCGCCGAGGTTTCGGCAAACCAGCTCCTCGATGCCCAGCAGCGCATCTCGGCGCAGTACGCCCTGCTGGTCAATGCGGAACATTGAGGGGGAACGGAAACCATGCTCTCGCACAAACTTCGAGTGACCGCCCTGCTCACGCTGATCGCAGCCGCGGTGGCGGGGTGCGGCACGACCGTCCAGGGCGGCGCCCGTCCCGGGGAAATCGACGTCCGCACACTGGATGTCGGCACGTACTCCACCGATCCACTGGAGTTGCGCTACGAGTACTTCCCCGACATGGCCAAGGGTTTCGAACTGGCCGAGCAGCGACTGGCCGACCACGTGGTCAACGCCGCGGATGTCGATCCGGAATTCAAGTACAGCACCGGCGTTCAGCCTTTCAAGGATTCGGACGGCGCCACCGCCGTACTGGCCAAGGTCACCGCACCCATCCTCGACGCCGCCAAGATGATGTTCGGTGTCGCGGTGGGGCACAGCGTGAAACAGCCGGACAAGTACGGCAAGACCCCCGACGACAGCGCGTTCACCACGGTGACGGTGATGCAATTCCCCGATGCCGCGGCGGCATCGAAGGCCGCCGCGGACTTGGAGAATGCCGATTTCGGGGTGGCGGCCGAGGTGAATCAGCACGTGTCGCTCTCGAAATACCCTGACGCCCACAGCCATTGGCGTCCCGGCGTGGCCAGCATCGGGTCGACCCTGGCGCACGGCAGCTATGTCGTGGACACCTATCTCGGGGTGGAGGAACCGGACCTGTCGAAACTGACGGCCCTCGCCGAAAAGGTCTACGACGCGCAACTGCCACTGCTGGATTCGCTGCCGCCTCTGGACCGCGAGGGCGTCCTGCGGCTGCCCTTCGACGCGGACGGAATGCTGCGGCGGACCCTCGACACACAGGTCTATTTCGGACCCGACTTCGCCAACCAGGCGGTCGCCGAACCGCGCGGATTCCTGAATCGGGTGAGCGACCAGGACTTCTGGGGGCGGCTGGTCGCCGACAGCGGCATGGACCTATTCACCACCTCCGGTGCGTCCTACGACGGCGTCAGCATGCTCTTCCGCGCGCGGGACGCGCAGGCCGCCGAGCGTCTGTCCGGGGCCATTCTCGCGCACGGCTATTCCGCCGTCGCGGACGCGCCCGCCGGGGTGCCGAACGCGAAATGCGGGGAGACCAGCGACCAGAACCAGAACAGTGGCGCCAAGCGCTTTCGGTGCATGGTCAGCTACCGCCGCTACACGGGTGCGGTCGAGTCGAATCAGCTCGCCGACGCCCATCAGCGGGCGGCCGCCCAGTACGCCTTGCTGGCGAACAGCACCTGGTAGTCGGTTCGGTGGCGAGCTGAGCCGGGTGGAACCGGCGGGTCATGACCTACGTCCAATAGCACTGAGAGGTCGTCCGCCCGCGAATCGAGAGGAGACACCGTGGCCGGTGCATTCGAAGCCAGCAATGAGCTCATCCAGGCCAAGGCCCAGGAGTTCCAGCAGACCCACGACATGCTGATGCATGCCATCGCCGATCTGAAACGCGATGAGGACGGCATGGTCGCCGGTGCGAACTGGAGGGGCGGCGCGGCCGACGCCTTCAATGCGTTCATGCAGCGGTACTACTTCCAGGCCGACAAGCTCAACGACAAGCTGGTACACACCGCCGAGACCCTGATCAAGGTCGGCTCCAACTACGAAGAGCACGACAAGGATTACGAATCCAAGGTCAACGCGCAGATCTCGAGCCTGGACCTCCCGGCTGTCTAGCCGATTCGATCTCCCCCCGCTATTCGGACCAGTGGCAAAGGAATTCACCATGGCAGCAGTAGACGGCCGGATCATCTCCGCCCATTTCGAGGGCGTCGCCGACGGCGCGAACTCGATCATCCGCCGCGCGGAGGTCATCCGCGACCAACTCGAGGCCTTCCACCGCAGCGTGGAGGAGTTCGTCCAGAACAACTGGAAGGGTGACGCCAACGACGCGTTCGCCGACCTCCAGCGCACGTGGAACCAGCACGTCCTCCAGCTCAACACCACCCTCAACGGCGCGGCCACCCTGGTCCGCACCGGCAACGCCGAACTCCAGGCCAAGGACACCGCCCTGGCCGGCCTGTTCTGACCCGCCTTTGGTTTCCGGGTTGTGGGCAGGGCAGTCGGCCCGCGCGGCGGGCTGACTGCCGGATTCCACCGTGTGCCATCCGAACGCATTGCCACGCCGGGCTCTGAAACCTGAACGTCTTGTCCCTCAGGATCTTTGGGCCGACGAGCTGACATGGCGATCAGAACTGTCGAACCAGAAGCGTTCTACCACTCGGGTGAGCGCAGACAAGTCGCCCTCCAACCGGCGGAAGAGCAGATACGAACCCAATGAGCCGAGCACCGCACCCGCACTCAACCACCGAGTCGGACTGATAACAGCCACCGCATCGGCCGAATCGACAAAGGACAACCCGAAGAAGACGCTCAGGAGCGGGATCGAAAACACGATGGCGAGGTAGCTCGGGCAACGACGGGACAGGGCGCGGAGCTGGCGCACGTCGGCGGCCGTGATGTCGCTGTGCAGCAGCAGCGGCGGATAAACACACCTGACCAGGTAGAAGGTCAGGAACAGGAAGGTGTAGCTCACGGCCACCAGCCCGCCGAGGATGTTCGCGAAAACCAGATGCGCGATCAATGATGGCCGCAGTGTCGAAAGCCCGGCGACGGCGACGGTCGCGACAACGGCTCCGAGGACCCAGCCGCCCAGCGTCATGAGGGCGACCCGGTCGCCGAGCCGGAGCAGGTCCACTCTCGCGCGAACGATGGTCGCACGGTCGTACCGCCTGCCCCGGCGGAGCCCGTGCGGAACTCGGATCGCGTACCGGCATGTGAACAGATACAGGCCGGTCGCGAGCGGCATGATTGCCAGGATGATGATCCAGGCGACGTTTCGCAGGTAGTCCCACTGCGTCGATGACAGGTACTTGTTGAGAATCGGCGAGTTGTGGAAGAAGTCGTACAGCATTCCCATCGCGTCGCCGGCCACGAACAACACGACAGGCGCGATCAGGACCCAGGGGGCGAGCCTGGAGCGCCACGTCCCTGGTGGCGGATCGACCAGGTCGCGGGCGCGTGGATCGAGGCAGAGCTCGAGCTGACGCGCGAGTCCGGCTCCGGAGGGATAGCGATCGCCCGGTTGCGGTGCAAGGCACCTCAGCAGCGTGTGGCGCAGTACGGCCGGGCAATCCGCGGGGATGGCCGCCAGGACCTCGCCGGTGATGGCACGGTTGCGAACCGCGATCATCTGCTCCAGAGATGTCGTCGAAAGCCCGGCGTCGGGTGGGTCACTGCATGGTCGACGCCCGGTCAGCAGTTCGAACAACACGACCGCAAGCGAATACAGATCGCTGCGGGTGTCGATGTCGGCAGGAGTCGTCGACATGTCGGGATGACATGCCCGCAGCTGCTCAGGGGACATATAGTCCAACGAGCCGCCGAAGTAGGCGAGGGGGCTGGCTCCCGCGATGTGCCGGCTGAAGCTGATATTGAAGTCCGCAAGCTTGGGGATGCCCTCGGCGGTCAACAGTATGTTCGCCGGCTTCAGGTCGCGATGGAGAATGCCGCAGCGATGTGCGTAGTCGATCGCGCTCGCCAGTCGAACCCCGAGCCATGCGACGGTGTCCGGCCAACTCAGTTCGGCTATCTCACGCCGGAGCGCGGATTCCGCCGGCTCGACGATGCCCCGACGCGATAGCGTGCCGTCGATTGCCTCCAGCAATAGTCGACCGCTCCGCCGCCCGGACTGCGTGGCCTCTATATGACGCAGCACGTCGAGAAGCGTGCCTCCCGGCAGGAACTGCATGTACATGAGTTTCAGGGCACCGTCGTGGAGGATTCGTTGATCGAATACCCGGACGATGTAGTCGTGGTCGAGCTGGGCCAGGGTTTCCGGCTCCCTCCCGTGATTGCGTGAGATCTTCACGGCCACGAACCGCTGCAAAGACCGCTGCCTCGCCAGGAAAACGCGGGCAAAAGCACCGCTGCCCAATCTCATCAGCAAGTCGAAATCGTCGATTCGGCCGCCCGATTCGAATTCTTCGAGCGCGTCGAGAATGCCTGGCTGCACGATCAATGTGCTGTGGTATTCGGGTTCCGCGAGATTCGGCGTCGGCCGAGTCGCCTGAAAAGAGGGGTGTGCGCTGTACTCGTCCGGATCCGGGGCGTCGCCGCCTTTGCGGCGAGCGTGAATCTCCTCGTAAACGAGATCGGGTGGCAGCGGGGCGGTATTGAGCTCGGGATACTCGGCTTGGTAGTCGGCCAGCCGTTTCGGAAATCTGTAGTGGACCCAACGGTAGTCGAGGTCGACCTTGATGAGTTCGATCAGCAGAATTCGGCGATATCCGCCACTCTCCGCGAGGAATGCGTGTGGATCCGGCGGCGAACCCCGCTCCCTCCAAGCGGAAGCGAATCGGTCGATGACCCCCGCTATCAACAGTGCGGCGTTTTCCGGACTGTCGCAGCCGACGTTTATCACGTTGCGCGGACCATTGCGATGGAACCACCTCGTGTTCAACGAGTAACCAATTCAAGTTATCAAACGACGACGTCCGCGGTCGAGGGGCCACCGGTGGTGTCCCGGGCAGCTCGCAGTCACAAATCCGCCGCGGGCAGCCAGGCGGTTTGGATCAGATCCTCGCTTGCGCGGGTGCCGTAGGTGCCGCGGCCCGGGGGCATGAGGGCGGGCCGGGTGTTGCCGAAGAGGGTGCCCTCGTCGCGGCTGCAGCTCATGGTCAGGGATGCGGAGTTGAGTTCCTTGAGGCGGTTGAGGGTGGCCTCGTACATGGCACGGCCGGCGCCGCCGGAGCGGCGGGCCAGGATCAGGTGGAAGCCGAGGTCGCGGGCGTGGGCCAGGTGGTCGACCAGGGCGTGCAGCGGGTTGCCGGCGGCAGTGGCGACCAGGTCGTAGTCGTCGACGACGACGTAGAGTTCCGGGCCGCGCCACCAGGACCGGTCCTTGAGCTGCTGCGGCGTCACCTCGGGGCCGGGCATGCGCTGGGTGACGTACGCGGCCAGGTCGGCCATGTTGCGGGTGAACTGCGGGGCGGTGGTGCCGTAGCCGGCGAGATAGCCCTGTGGCACGGTGCCGAGCATGGTCCGGCGGTAGTCGCCCATGATGATGCGCGCCTGATCGGTGGTATTGGACGCGCAGATGGACTGCACCAGCGCCCGGAGCAGGGTGGTCTTGCCGCACTCGGAATCGCCGATGACGACGAAATGCTGGCTCGTCGCCAGATCCAGATACACCGGGGCCAGCCCGGATTCATTGATGCCGAGCGGAAAGCGCAGGCACGGCTGGTTGTTGTCCACCTCGGCGGGCCAGTCCCCCGCCAGCCGCAGCAGTTCCGCGCGCGGCAGCCGGTCGGGCAGCATGCGCACCGCCGGTGCCCGGCGTCCCGGGGTGAACCGGACGATGCCCGAAACAGCGTGCGCTACGCCGGTTCCCAGCGTCGCCGGATCCGGGTCGCCGTCCACGCGCGGCAGCGCGGTCAGCATGTGCAGCCCGTCGGCGGTCATGCCGCGGCCCGGGCGGCCCATGGGCACCAGCGCCGCGAACTTGCGCCCCAGGTCGGAGTCCATGGGGTCGCCGAGCCGCAGTTCGACGCGGGTGCCGACCTGATCCTTGAGCGCGGGCCGCGCCTCGGCCCAGCGGTTCAGCGACATCACCACGTGCACGCCGTACGAAAGTCCCTGCACCGCAAGGTTCATGACGGCCTGATCCAGCAGTTCGAACTCCTGCCGGAACGCGCCGTACCCGTCGATCACCAGGAACACGTCGCCGAACGAATCCTCGTGCACGCCCGCGGCGGTGGGACCGGCTCCCTGGCCGGCTGCGCGATCATCAGTCCCCGGGTCGGCGCGCAACCGCCGGAACTCGGCCATGGACTCCACGCCGAGCCGCCGGAAGGTGGCCTCGCGGCGGCGCACGATACCCACCATCTCGGCCACCGTGCGCCGCACTCGGTCCTCCTCCATGCGGCTGGCGACCGCACCCACGTGCGGCAGCCCCTCCAGGCCGATCATGGTGCCGCCACCGAAGTCCAGCAGGTAGAACTGCACCTGTTCGGCGGTGTGTGTCAAGGACATCGCCACGACCAGTGCGCGCAGCGCGGTCGACTTCCCCGACTGCGGGCCGCCGACGATCGCCGCATTGCCACGCGAGCCGGACAGGTCCACCACCATGGGGTCGCGGCGCTGATCGTAGGGCCGGTCGACGATGCCGATCGGAGCGCGCAGGGCCGCAATGGGATTCCAGTCCCCGGTGAGGATCGAGCGCGGCAGCAGCTGATCCAGCGTGGATGCCGCGCCGAGCGGCGGCAGCCAGATCGGGTGGGCCGGACGGCCGTGCCCGCGTACCCGCGACACCAGCATCTGCAGGTTGGAGATCTGATCCGCGTCGGCGGGGGCGGTCATCGGTTCCGGCAGGTCGGGCAGCGGAATCCGGTCGGCGGCACGGAAGTCCACGCGGCCCGCGGTGAACGGGCGTGCGGTCACATCGACGTCGCCGGACCGGGTGGCCACCGCGGCATCGCGTCGTGATCCGCCGCCGGCACAGGGTCCGGAGACATAGGCGGACCGGAACCGCTGAATCTCCCCGGAATCGGATTTCAGGTAGCCGCCGCCGGGACTATTGGGCAGGTTGTAGGCATCCGGCACGCCCAGCACCTGCCGGGATTCATTGGCGGAGAACGTCTTCAGACCGATGCGGTAGGACAGATGACTTTCCAGCCCCTTGAGCCGCCCTTCCTCCAGCCGCTGTGAAGCCAGCAGCAGATGCACATGCAGCGAGCGGCCCAGGCGGCCGATCATGGTGAACAGTTCCGCGAAATCCGGATGCTGCGAGAGCAATTCGGAGAACTCGTCGAGCACCACGAACAGCGCGGGCAGGGGATCCAGATCCGCGCCCGCCGCCCGCGCCTTCTCGTACTCGGAGACATTGGCGAAATTGCCCGCCGCGCGGAGCAGTTCCTGGCGGCGGTTCATCTCACCGGCCAGCGCGTCGCGCATCCGGTCGACCAGATCGGCCTCCTCCTCCAGATTGGTGATGATGGCCGCGACATGCGCCACCCCCTCCAGCCCGAGGAAGGTCGCGCCGCCCTTGAAGTCCACCAGCACGAAGTTCAGCTGATCCGGCGAGTGCGTGGCGATGAGCGAAAGTACCAGCGTCCGCAGGAATTCCGACTTACCCGACCCGGTAGCGCCGATACACAGCCCGTGCGGCCCCATGCCGCCCTCGGCCGCCTCCTTGATATCGAGCACCACTGGCAGCCCATCGGCCCCGACACCGAAGGGCACCCGCAGCCGCTCCCGGCCGTAGCGCGGCTTCCACGCCGTCTCGGGGGTGAAGGCGCCGATATCGCCCAGGCCGAGCAGCTGCGACCAGCTCGAGAGGACCTCGCCCTCCTCAGCGGTGGCCTCGGCGGTGCGCGCGACGGCGGCCCGATACGGCGCGAGCCGGCGCGCGGCCTGCTCGGCCTCGCGGGCGGTGATGCGGTCGACGACGGCGAAGCGCTCCATCGTTCCGGAGACCCCGCGTCCGGCGCACTCGCCGTTCTCGACCACCATTTGAATGCCCCGGGAGCCGGCCAGCCGCGGCGCGTACCCGCACAGGTCGATGACCGTCACGCCCTCGAAACCGTGCTCCCGCAGGGGATCTTCCTCGGCTTCGAGCAGTCCGCCGTCCACCACCAGCACGATCTGGGTCAGGTTCGGATCGGGCGGCTGATTGCGAGAGTACCGAACCCGGTTGTGCAGCAGGGGATTCAGATCGGCGTGCGCCTCACGGATGGAGCCGTACACCATGCGCCCGCTGCCGACGCCGTCCTCGGATTCGGGGTGCTGGGTGTGGGGCAGCCACTTCGTCCATTCCCATTCGCGGACGGTGTCCGGTCCGCAGACCACGGCGATCAGTACCTGGTCGGGGCCCTGGAACATGGCCAGCTGCAACAGCATGGCTCGCGACATGTCGCGAGCCTGGGCATGGTCGCCGGTGAGCTGGACGGCGGCGAAGCCCTTGACGGCGAGGGCGGTGGGCAGATCGGGCACGGTGGAGTGGGTGCGCACGAAGCGCCGCAGCGCGACCGCGGCAATGGGTTCGAGCTCCTCGACGGGCCCAGTTTCCGGGGCGACCAGTCTCGTAGCAAGCCTTTGGCTACCAACCCCGATGCGGGCGTGACAGAAATCCCTGTCCCCCGGCCGCCGCTCCCACATCCGCGTGGTCCCCGCCAGCATCCAGATCAGCCCGGGCTCCGGATGACTCCACTCCACGGCCGCTCGCTGCTGCGCGGCCGTCTCCTCCACATCCCGGCGGACCTGGTCCAGATAGCGCAGATAGTCCTTGCGATCCTCGTCGGCCTCGGCCGCCTTCTGCCCCTTGCCACCCTGCCCCGCATACATCCCGACCATGGAGAACACCATCATCATCGGGAACATCAGGCTCATCGGATTGCCGGCCGGACCACTCTCGGAGGTGATCATGAGCGCGACCATTCCGAGCATGCCCACGCCCATCACCACCGGCATGAGCTTGGTGAAGAGATTGGCCGGAACCGTCCGCGGAATCTCCGGCGGCGGTTGCAGGGTCACCTCGCCGCCGGGTGAGCGGGGCATCACCCGGCGCGGCCGGCGCTGGAACCGTATGGTGCTCATCGCGGAAAGTCCCCCACGAATTCGAATTGAATTGCGGCTCAGTGTACGAACGGCAACCATCATGCCGTACAGTGCGGGCGTGGCGCAGTCGCGGACCGATCACCTCGAGGAACTTCGCGGCACGGTCCGCGCGCCCGATCTGGCGCGAGTCACCATTCTGGCCAAGCACACTCAGGCCGACATGGCCATTCCCGTCGATGTGCCGGTGGCACTGGTCATCCCGAGCGTGGTCGACATGGTCGATCAGCACAATCGCGTCAACGACTTCGACCACGACGGCGAAGCGTTCGAAGCGCACGAGTGGGTGCTGGCCCGTGTCGGGCAGCCGCCCTTCTCCAACTCCCTGAGCCTGGCCGAGCAGGGCGTGCGCGACGGGGAGCTGCTCATGCTGGAGAGCGCCGAACACATCGCGCCCACACCGCTTTTCGACGACATCATGGACAACGTCGCCATCGCCGACGCCGACCACGTCCGCGGCTGGACGCCGCGCACGGCCCGGCTGACCGGATCGGCGCTGGCGGTGGCCATCATGCTGACCGGCTGTCTGGCCCTGCTGACCGCGCCCGCCGCCTTTCCCGGCTGGGTGAGCGCGATCGTGGCCACCGTCGTCACTCTGCTGCTGGTCACCGCGAGCACGGTGCTCAGCCACATGTACCGCGACCGCGCGAGCGCACTGGTGCTGGGCGGCTGCGCACTGCCCACCGCCTTCAGCGCGGGCCTGCTGTTCGTGCCCAGCCACTACGGCTGGGCCAACATGTTATTGGGCGCGGTCCTGGCCGGGGCCACCGCGATGCTGGCCTGGCGGGTGAGCGGCGTGGGGCCGGGTCTGTTCATCGGTGCGACCGCGTTGGCGTTCTTCGCCATCCCCGCGACGCTGGTGGGCCTGCTGACTGATCTGCCGGTGCACGCCATCGGCGCCGGAGCGGCGGCGCTGGGCCTGGCCGGATTATCCCTGGCCCCAAGGCTTTCCATGCTGCTGGCCAGATTGCCGCTGCCACCCGTCCCCGCACCCGGCACACCGATCGACCCCACCGAGGACGACCCCGACGACCATCGCGCCATGCCCACGATGGAGGTCTTGCGCGCGAAATCCGAACGGGCGCGCGACTATCTGGCCGGATTGGTCGCGGCGACCACCGCGGTGGTGGTGGCCGGGGCGGTCGCCGCCGTGAATCCGAGCGCCGGCACCCCGTACTGGCCGGGCCTGGCCCTCGCGCTGGTGTGCGCCGTGGTGCTGATGTTCCGCAGCCGCACCTATGCGGGCGCGGAACAAGCCGTGGTCCTGATCGCGGGCGGCGCCACCATCGTCCTGCTGGTGCTGCTCGGCGCGGCCCTCACCCAGCGACAGCCACTCACGATTTTCGGTGTGGCACTGGTGCTTTTCACGGCGGCGCTGGTCCTGGGCATCATCGTGCCCCACCGGCAGGCGCCCCCGCCCGCGCGGCGGGCGGTGGAACTGCTCGAGTACGGTTTCGTGGCAGCCGTGATGCCGCTGGTGTTCTGGGTGACCGATCTCTACGCCCTCGCACGCGGACTGTGATCGTCGACGGCATGCCGGATAAAACACTGAGCGCCAACGGTTCCCGCGATCACGCGGCGTCTCGCGGCCTGCGGGGATTGCGGGTCGCGGCAGCCGCAGCGGTCCTGGCGCTCGGTACGGCAGCCGGAACGGGAGCCGCACCGGGTGTCGCGTTCGCGGACCGGCCGCCGCCCATCGACGGGGGCCTGCTGCCTCCCGGCGGTCCGGCCGGGCCGCCGACCGAGACCGAACACCCTGCGAACTCGCCGTGCTCCAGCACCCAGGCGGGCGGTGGCGGGTCGACCATACCGCCCACCCAGCGCACCCTCGACCTTCCCGAAGCGTGGCAATTCTCGCGGGGCGCAGGGCAATTGGTGGCAGTCATCGATACCGGGGTGTCCCCGCACCCGCGGCTGCCAGGCCTGATTCCCGGCGGCGACTATGTGGCCGCGGGTGGCGACGGCACCGAGGACTGCGACGCTCACGGCACCGTCGTCGCGGGCCTGATCGCCGCTTCCGAGGTCGGCGGCCAGGGCTTCGCCGGGGTCGCGCCCGAGGCGCGGATCATGACCATCCGCCAGACCAGCGCGCTGTACCAAACCAAGGGCGCGGCCCGGGAGAAGGGCCCCGACGATATGCCCGACGGCTACGGCAAGATCTCCGCGCTCGCCGCGGCGGTGCGCCGAGCCGCCGACGCGGGCGCGCGGGTCATCAATATCTCCCTGGTCGCCTGCCCGACCACCGAGCCCGCCAGCGCGGAAATGGGCGCGCTCGGCGCGGCGGTGCAGTACGCGGCCGTCGAGAAGGACGTGGTCATCGTGGCTTCGGCGGGCAATACCGATACCTGCAAGGCGAGCAATCCGGGCCTGGATCCCCTGCACCCTGCCGACGATCCGTGGGATCACGTCACGTCGTATGTGGTGCCGGCGTGGTGGGACGCCTATGTGCTGTCGGTCGGCTCGGTGGACGCCTTCGGTCAGCCGTCGAAGTTCACCGTCCCCGGGCCGTGGGTGGGGGTGGCCGCGCCGGGCGAGAACATCGTCTCGCTGGATCCCCGCGACACAGGGCTCACCACGGCCAAGGTGACCAATCAGGGCCAGGTCGTCCCCTACAGCGGAACGAGTTTCGCCGCACCGCAGGTCTCGGGCGTGGCCGCGCTGGTGCGGGCCCGCTACCCGGATATGCGCGCCGCCGAGGTCATCGAGCGCATCGAGGCCACCGCACACGCGCCGGGCGAGGGCTGGAATCCGGCCATCGGTTACGGCACGGTCGATCCTGTGGCCGCGCTCACCGCCCAGGTGCGAAACACCGTGCCGCCCAAGCGTCCCGCCGGTCCGCGGAATCGGCAGCTCGCCCTGCCCACGCCGCCGCCCGCGCCCGACCGCACACCGCGCAATGTCGCCCTGATCGGCACCGGCGTCGTCGCGCTGCTGCTGGTGCTCGGCTTTCTGGCCTCGTTCCCGCTGCGCCGCCGGTTCGGCGTGCGCGATACCGACGCCTGACTCGGTGAGACTGTGAGACCGCCGCCTGAGCTCAGTTCCCGTTCGGCGCTGGCGTTTTCACCGGTTCCCTGGCGGGATTCGGATCGGCCGCGACCCCGTCGTGGGCGACCATGGCCGCTTCCCGGCTGAGAGTCGGTCCGGGCGCGAGCAAGCCGAGAATCTGCCACGGCACCGGTTCCGGCCGCACCCGCTCCGGGTCCATGCCCAGTGCCGCGGCGGAATCCAGATTCTGGATCCCGAACCGTACTCCATAGTCGGACACGAAGAACAGGCTGTCGTGGCGCCGGCTGTCCGGCTCGATACCGGTGGACTGCACGTACGCCCCCGAGCCCGGATTCATATAGAAGCTGTCCACATTCGGGCCGCTGCCGTCGGCCTGCGCCAGCGGAACCAGCATGGCGCGGTCGGGAATCGGTACCGCGTGCCCGGTGAGCACCGCCAGCTCGGCATGCTTGCTGCCATCGGACGTATCGGCAGAACCAACCGGTTTCCACGAGAGGCAGTCGACGGGCTGATCCTTGCCGTCCACCAGGACCGGGGCCCGGTCCGGATATTTCGACACCTGCAGCGCAGAGGAGACCGGCGCGCCGGTGCGGTCGGCCTGCGCGATGTAGTCGTCGGCGGCGCTGGCGCGGTGGGCATTCCGGATGATGTCGGCGGTCAGCGCCGAGACCGGCTGCAGGCCGTCGGGCAGCACCACGTAGTACTTGCCGTCGGTCCGCACCTGCACCACATCGCCGATCCGATGGTCACCGAGCGGGTAATCCGGTGCGGCGCCGGCATTCTCGATGCGCGGCGGAATCAGCGGCGGCACTTCGGGAATCGCATTCAGCAGGCCGTCGCTGATCGGGCGCGGGGTCCGGCCGCGCAGATCGAGGGCATCGACCACGGCCCGATCGTGCAGATCGATCCGGGCGCGCCGATCGTCGTAGATCAGGTAGGTGTGGTCCCGGCCCTGCACCAGCAGCGCCGTGCCGGACGCCATGGGAGATGCCTTGTCCGCCCGGCCCGTATCGCCGGCCAGCACCGAGGTGGTGAGAGAGCGGCTGCCGTCATTGGACAGCATGTCGCACACCGCCCAGCTGCGACCGTCGCCGCCGGTGAAGTTCAAGGAGGTCGGCGCTCCCGGTATGCCGATCAGCTGCCCGCGCGGCTTCTCGTCCAGCTCGGACTCCCGCACGGTCGCGGGCTTGACCGCGTCGCCGGCGGCCAGCCGCGCCGAGGCCAGGTTCAGCGCCGGATGCACCACATTGCCGAGCACCACGTAGACCGCGCCGGAGTCCTTGCCGATGAGGATCTTGTTGGACCCGATCCGGTCCTGCGGCCGCAGCAGAGCCAACACTCCGCAACCCGCCAGCGCGACGCACGCGAGGACGAGTCCGGCAGCGTACGCCCGCGACTGTGAACGCATGGGATCGTGCAGCATTCGCACGTCCCGGCGAACCAGGGCGTGCTCCATGCGACGGACCAGGAAGCGATAGCCGCTCACCTGCCATCGGGTCGTGGGTTTCGAAGGCATTCAAGTCCCCCGCAAGTCGTTGCGTTCGCCGAACACAGTACCTTGACAAGGACATTCATTCGCACTCGGCCGCCGCGCGAGCGCACTCGGGCAGCGCGCGCGGCCGATATCGGGGAACCGGGGGACCGACGATGATGATCGAATCCGGGGAGACGGCGACGCGGCCTTTGCTCGGCCGGATCTCCCTCGCGAACCTGATCTGGGCCCAGGTTGCCGGACTGGTCGTTCTGGTCCTCGGCATACCGTGCGGGCTGGCATGGTGGGGCGCACTCACTCTCGGCATAGTGGTCGGTCTGGTTCTTCTGTTACCCCTTGGCAAACGAACCGTTTCCGACTGGATAGCCACCGGCGGCCGCTTCCGCGCCCGGCGCGACCACCCGCCCGCCGACCTCATCGATTTCCGCGCCCCCGACGGGCGCTCGCTCGGGATCTACCGGGACGGCAGCCGCGTGGTGGCGGTCGTCGAGGTGCTCGCACCCAAGGGCGGACTGACCCGGCTCGGGCGCCGCACCGTGCAGTCCACCCACCTGGTGCCACTGCCGGAACTCGCGAAAAGCCTGAGCCGGCACGACATTCTGCTGTCCGGCATCGACATCGTCTCGCACGGCTTCCGCAGCCGCTCCGGCACACCCGCGGGCGCGATCTACGACACCCTGCTCGGCCCGCTGCCCGCCACCGCGCACCGCACGGTATGGCTGGCCATCGCCTTCGACCCGATCACCTGCCCCGAGGCCGCAACCCGGCGCGGCGGCGGGCTGACCGGCGCGGGCCGGGCGGTCACCATCGCCACCCAGCGCATCATGCGCACCCTCGAGGACGCCGGCTGCTCGGCCCGGCTGCTCACCGCGCCCGAGATCCGGCAGGCCGCCCTGCAGGTCACCGCGGGCGTCGACCCGGGCGCGCTGACCCAGCGCTGGCGCTACGCCGAACTCGGCAACGGCGTGAACATCGGTGCGGCCGTGGATCCCCGGCAGTTGGCCTCCGATCTGCTCGCCCAGCTGTGGGTGCCCGCCTCACGCGGCACCACGGTGGCCGTGCGGCTGCGGCCGGGCCGCAGCGCCGACACGGTGCGCATCGGCGCGGCCTGGCGGCTCACCGCCCGGGAGCTGCCCGCGGAACCGGTGCAGCAGCACATGATCTCCATGAACGGCCGCCACCGGGAAGGGCTGCTCGCGCATCTCCCCTTCGCCGTACCGGGCCTGGACGACACCGTGCCGACCGAGATCCGCGATATCGCCGGCATCGGGGCCCTGCAGCTGCCCTCCGCCGGATGCGGCCAGCTGCTCGGCTCCGACGACGACGGCAATGGCGTCGCCATCCGACTTGTCGGGCAGGGTATTTCGAGCGTCCATCTGGCCGGGGAGCTCTATCTCGCCCAGCAGATCGTCTTCCGCGCCCTGGCCGTCGGCGAACGCATCCTCATCCGCACCGACCGCCCCGAGGCCTGGCAGCAGCTGGTCACCACCATCGGCAATCCCGAACGCCTCACCGTCGCCGTCGAAACCCACCAATCCGACGCCGATTTCACCGCGACCCTGGTGGACGGCGTCCTGGCCCCCGCGCCCCACGCCGGCGTCACCACCATCTACCTGACCGGAGACCCGCTCGGCTGGCCCGGCACCAGACCCGACCTGTCCATCCGCCAGCCCGCCGCCGCAGGCAACCGGATCGTCCTGCGTACCGGAACCACCGAGGTGCCCCTGACCCTGGTCTCCATCCCCCGCGAGTCCACCTACATCGGACAGCCCCGCGCCGCCGTCGCGCTCGCGCGCTAGCTGCCCGGATACGGATCCGCGGCGCGGGCGGTGCGCAACGCCGCCGCCCACCAGGCGAGCTGGCGCAGCATGCGATCGGCGGCGTCGATGGCCGCGCCGTCCCGAGTCTCGCCTTCGGCATCGAACTTGCGTTTGGCCTCATGGAAACTCACGGTCTCGCGGATGGAGACCATATGGATCTCGGCGACCACCTGCCGCAGCTGCTCGACCGCGCGCAACCCGCCCGACAGGCCGCCATAGCTGACGAACCCGATGGGCTTGCCGCGCCATTCGCGCTTGACGCTGTCGAAGGCGGTCTTCAGCGAGGCCGGGTAGCCGTGGTTGTACTCGGAGGTGACGGCCACGAACGCGTCCGCGGCCCCGATCCGTTGCCGGAACGCCTGCACCTCCGGGGAATCCGTGAGGTTCAGCGGCAGCGGGGTGTCGAGGAGGTCGATGACGCCCACCTCGAAATCCGTGTCGGCGCGGGCGCGGCGCAGGAACCAGTCCGCGACCACCGGCGCGAACCGCTGGGGACGCACACTGGCGATGATGACCTCGAGCCGCAGCGGGGTGTCCATGCCGGGAGCCTATCGGCTGGGCGGTCAGCGCCGTCCGATCCCGCGCGCGGCATAGTCGGCCAGCCCCTTGGCGGGCTGGGTACGCGCGGTGAAATCCAGCGCGAGCCGGGCTCTTTCGGGATGCGCGACGATATGGCGGATATCGGTGACGCGGCACTGCCCCGTCACCACCGGGGTCGGCCCGTCCACCGCCTTGGCCATGGCCGAGGCCACCTCCCACAGCGTGAGCGGCCGCCCCGAGGCGATATTCAACGGCACGAAACCGGGCAGCCGGCGTTCCACGGCCGCGACGGTGGCCACCGCCGCGTCCCGCACGTGCACGAAATCCCGCACCTGACCGCCGTCTTCGAACACCTGCGGCGGGCGGCCCGCCATCAGTTCGGCCCGAAAACGCGCCACCACACCGGATTCCGCCGAGCGCACCCTGCGGCCGTCCGCCACCGGCTCGCCGTAGAGCTGGTGATACCGCAGCACCGCGGCATCCCCGCCGGTATTGGCGACCCACGCCAGCGCGTAGTGCTCCTGTGCGACTTTGCTTGCCGCATAGGCGCTCCGGGGCCGCAGTGGCGCGTCCTCCCCCATCGGCTCCCAGGTCAGCACCTCCCCCGACCGCGGCGCGCGATGATCGAACAATCCCCGATCCAGGTCACCGCGCCGCCGCAGCCCCGGATAGAACGGTCCGCTGCGCACGCCCCGATACCGGCCCTCGCCGTACACGGCCACCGAGGACCCGAGCACCAGCCGCGGCACCCCCGCCCGCTCCATGGCGGCCAGCAGGACGGCCGTGCCGACGTCATTGTGCGCGCCGTAGAGCGCGGCCCAGCGCATGCCCTCCGCGCCCGGCCGCGCCGCGCCGGCCCGGTCCGCGCCGAGCGGGGCGCGCACGCACGGACCGGCGCCGTGGGCGGCATCGTCGCGACTATGCTGTCCGGCCACCGAGCCGCGGCGCAGATGCGGAACGTCCTGCGGGGCCGAGAGATTCGAGGAGTCGGCGGGCACCAGCTCGATCGTGCCCCGCTGCTGCGGCAGCGGCACGGCCGCCGCCAGGTGGCAGACCACGTCGATATCGGCGAGCAGGGGCTCGAGCGCGTCCTGATCACGCACATCGAGGCGGGAAACATCATCGGGGCCAGCAGCATTCGCACCGTGGACGCTCTCGAGCAACACATCGATCGCGACAACCTCGTGACCGGCCGCCAGCAGTGCGCGGTGCACATGGGAGCCCAAGTAACCGGCCGCGCCGGTCAGCAACACGCGCACGGGGTCGGGACTGCCCGCATTCATGGTTCCAGCCTATTCGACCGGCCTCCGACGCTCGGGTCCGCTGGACAACGTCGCGACCACATTCTCATTCAGATCTCTTCGAATCAGACGCAACAACTGATTTCGCGCCGGTCAGGGTAACTCGCCGGGGACGCCCAGAATCGGTTTCGCACCCTACCGACGGCACGGGTTGCCAACGGCGGACGGCTCTCAGCCGTCCGCCGAAGGCGCGGGGAGGCGGGGGAGCTCAGGGCAGCTCGAAGGGGAGCTGGACGCCAGTGCCTGTGAGCACGCGGCACTTGTCGCAGGTGTCGTCGCCCTCGACGGCGGCGACGGCGCGGCGCACCAGCGCCTTGAAGGGGACCAGGTTGCGCTCGAACTCGGCGAAGACGGCCGCGGCGCTGACGCCCTCACCGGTCTCCAGGCCGGCGTCCAGGTCGGTCACGAGAGCGATTGCGGCGTAGCACATTTCGAGCTCGCGGGCGAGCACGGCCTCCGGGTGCCCGGTCATATTGACCAGCGCCCAGCCCTGTCCGGCGTACCAGCGGCTCTCGGCGCGGGTGGAGAAGCGCGGGCCCTCCACCACGACCATGGTGCCGTGATCGTGCGCGGGCAGCTCGTCGCCCAGGGCGCTGATCGCCGACGAACGCAGCTCTTCGCAGTACGGATCCGCGAAGGCCACGTGCACCCCGCCGGTGTCGTAGAAGGTCTGGGCGCGACCGGAGGTGCGGTCCACCAGCTGGTCCGGCACGGACACGGTGCCCGGGCCCCAGTCGGCACGCAGGCTGCCCACCGCGCACGGACCGAAGATGCGGCGCACGCCCAGCGAACGCAGGGCCCACATATTGGCCCGGTAGGGCACGGTGTGCGGCGAGAACTCGTGTTTGCGGCCGTGCCGCGGCAGGAACGCCACCGCCCGCCCCTCCACCTGACCGATGGTGATGGGCGCGCTGGGCGCGCCGTAGGGGGTCTCGACCTCGACCGTGGTCGCATCATCGCCGAAGAAGTCGTAGAACCCGCTGCCTCCGATGATGGCGAGCGTTGCCCGTGGATCCTCACTCATGTCCACGATTCTCGCGCATGCGCGCACGAGTGGTGGGACCAGGGCAAACCATGTACCCTAGGGGGGTATTAATGCCCGGGAGTGAGGACAGCGCAGGTGACCAACGACAAGACCGCGACCACAGACCCGGCTGCACCCGCCGAAGCCGCCGAGTCCTGCCACGACCACGCCACCCACGGCTACATCACCGCCAAGGACGACTACCTCAAGCGCCTGCGCCGCATCGAGGGCCAGGCCCGCGGCCTGCAGCGCATGGTCGACGAGGAGAAGTACTGCATCGACATCCTCACCCAGGTCTCGGCCATGACCAAGGCCCTGCAGGCCGTCGCCATGGGCCTGCTCGAGGATCACATCAGCCACTGCGTGGTCGACGCGGCCATCGCCGGCGGCCCCGAGGCCGAGGCCAAGATCAAGGAGGCCACCGACGCCATCGCCCGCCTGGTACGGAGCTAGCCCTCAGCAGGCGGCGATGCCGCCGGGATACGTACCCAACGACACGGGCAGCGCCCAGCGGTCCGGGCCGGACTGCCAGCCGGAGGCGACCCGACGGGACCCGCGGCGGACCGGGACGGAGTCGCGCTGCTGGGTGTCGCCGCTGCCGGCGTCCAGGTCCAGATCGGCGTAGAGAATGCCCTCCTCGCCGTCCCCCAGCGGGGTCACCACTTCGCTGCCGTCCGCGGCGTAGATGCGGGCGCGGCCGGTGGGGCCGCTGATCCGAGGGGCGCCGCCCATACCGTCGAACGCCGGCTCCCCCACCACCGCGGTGGGCGCGAGCACGAAGGCGCCGGCCTCCAGCGCGTACATCCGGCTGACCGTGATGCTCGAATCAGGTCCTGCCGCATCGGCGTACGGACTGCCGGGCCAGGCGGCCACATGGATCTGCTCCTCGTCGGCGCGTAGCGCACGGGTGAGCAGCGGCCGCTGGTTCTCCTGCCCGGACAGCGCGCCGTACTTGCCGATCGGAGTGTGGTGCACCGCAGGCAGATTCGGAGTTCCGGAGGCGAATATCTTGCGCTCCACGCTGTTCAACCCGGCTTTGCGGCGTACGGACAGCAACTCGCCGGAATCGTCGATCACGGCCTGCGACATATAGATTCGCCGATCCTGCCGTTCACCGAATCCGAGGACGACGTGAATGCCGTGCGCGGCGGCGGCCCCGGTGATCGCGCGCATTTCCACGCCGTCCCGAGTCATCGAATTCTCGCGGCACCGAGTCGAGTACTCGACATTCCACTGATTGGTATCGATCCAGCGCCACCAGGGATATCCCGGGATAAACGCCTCCGGGAATGCGATCAGCCGGGCGCCTCGCGTCGCTGCTGCTCGGATCAGCTCGACGACCTGCTCCACGCCCTCGGACAGCCGTAGCCAGCTGGGTTCGGCCTGGACGGCGGCGACTCGCACCGTAATCCTCATCGCTGTTCCCTCATGGAACGTGATGCTTGCCAAGAGTTTCCGGCCAGACAATGGCGACGAGTGCCGAATCACCGACTGATCATGCCAGGGTACGAAAAGCCCCCGGAGTCGTTCCCATTTCCAAACGGAAGCTTCGGTAGAAACTACGCTCGGTGAGGAATCCCGACGCTTTCGCAACGGCCGAAAGCGGCAACTGTGGCGCATTTCGTAGTAGGTCGCAAGCACGTTCGATTCGCATGCGGCGCAGCACCGTTCCCGGTCCACCCTCGAACTCGCCGAACACCCGGTAGAGAGTACGGCGCGACATGCGGCAGCCCTCGGCGATTCGATCGACTCCGAGATCCGGATCCGCACAGTTGCTGCGCATGAAGGCCAGCACCCGCTGCCGATTCAGGGCGTCCGCGGACTGGTCGTGCGGGGTGCGCCCGGACGCCGCGAGCACCGCCGCCGCCAGCAGATCCATCCCCGGTTCGGCCAGCAGTGCCGCCCCGGCCGGATCGGTGCGCTGCAATCCCGCGACACCCCGGAAGAATTGCGCCACGATTCCCGGCGCGGTTCCACTGGAAAACACGGTGGCCGTGGGGACTTCGGGATCGGAAACGCCGTAGTGATCGCGCAGCCGGCTCAGCGGGACCTGCACCACGACCTGTTCCCACTCCTGCTGCAGGTCCCACCGATAGGGGCGAGTGGTGTCGTAGAACACGATCGAACCGGGACGGACATCGGCTACACGGCCGTCCTGTTGCAAGCGCGCGTGACCCGAAAGCGGAATACTCGCGATCAGATACTCGTCATTCGCCTGCGCTATCAGCCGATCGGTGCGGCGGATGAACTGAGCGGAGGATCCGGCAACGGTCAGATCGAGGTCGCCATATCGAGCGTGTTCGATATAGCCAACAAAACGATCGGTCGGTTTTGGTGAAACCGCCAAGGGCACATAGGCATCGCTCACGTGCGCTTCCCAGCGCTCGAACGCCTCCGCCGCCGACTGCTCCGGTCCGGACCGCACCTCGATCCGATCGACCGCTTCTGACCGTTCCACTCCCCATCCCTCGATGACAATGGTCGGCCGATGTACGGCCGAATACTCGGGAGAGTGTGTCAGATCAGGGGAATTCGAGCCAATACCCCGGAGCGGTACGCAGTGATACCACTAGGCCGCGGACTCGAAACTCAGGTCCAGTTCCAGATCGGCGTACAGCAAACCCTCTTCGTGCCCGGCCAGCGGCGCCGCCAGTTCCTCACCGCCCGGCGCGAAGATGCGCGCATGCCCGCCCGGCCCGGGTACCAGCTGCTTGGCCGGCTCCGATCCCCGGCGGCTCTCGCCGCCCGCCACATCCATCACCGCACACGCCGCGATCACGTTCAACTGCCCGACCACCGCGTACCAGAGCGTGGCCGCATTGTTCACGCGCACACCCCAATCCACGTCTCGCGCCACGATGAACCCCGGCCAGGACACCACGTGGATCTGCGCGCCGGTGCGCTGCAGCTCCCGCCGCGCCGGCAGACGCAACTGCTCGGAGCCGCCCTGCACCGCGATGCGGCCGATGCCGGTGCGGAAGACCTGCGACTCGCCCGGCTCGCCACTGCGGAAGATCTTGTGCTCCAGCGGCGTCAGCGCGGGCTTGCGACGGATTCCGAGCAGTACCCCGCGATCATCGATGAGGCACTGCGACATGTAGAGCGCACTGGCACTGCGCTCGCTGAAGCCGAGCAGCACGTGAATGCGATGCCGCCGCGCGGCGTCGGCGATACGCCGGAACTCGGTGCGGCCCACCGTCATCGAATGCGTGCGGTACCGCGCGAAGAACCCCTGCCCCCAGCTCACCGATTCCAGCCACAACCACCACGGATATCCGGGCAGGAAGGTCTCCGGGAAGGCCACCAGCTGCGCGCCGCCCGCGGCCGCGTCCTCGATCAACTCGATGGTCTGCTGGACACCGGCGCGCAGATCCAGCCATCGTGGCTCGGCTTGGACGGCTGCGACTCGCACCTTGGTCGGCACGTCGGCTCCTTCGACGGGTATCGGATGATGTGCAATCACCCTTCGCCGAACGTGAACCGGTCACAGCGACATCCTGTGCCGGGCTACCGACCGCGCGTGCCTGCGTCCAGTTGTGACCGAAATTGACCGGGCGTCACCCCGGTTTCCTGGCGAAATGCGCGGTAGAAATGGCGATCGGTGGAGAATCCGGAAGCCGCGGCAATCGCCGAGAGCGGCCGGGCCGGGTCGGCCCGCAGCAGCCGCCGGGCATGCTCGACCCGCATGCGGCGCACCAGTGCGGCGGGGCCGCCGATGTCCTCGCACACCCGGTAGAGCGTGCGGCGTGATACCAGGCAGGCGTGCGCGACCTCATCGACGGTCAGATCCGGATCGGTGTAGCGCTGGCGCAGCACCGACAGCACCTGCTGGCGCGTGTAGAGCGAATCGGCCGGCGCCGGCGAGTTCTGCCCTTTGGCCAGCAGCACCGCCGAGGAGAGCATGGCCGTGATCTGCGATTCGAGGGCATGCGCGGCCCGGTCGGTTTCCTTGACCGGGAGGGCCGCCATGCCGCGGAAGAAGTCGACCACCACGCCCATCGCGCCGGTGGCGGGTAGCGCCTTGGCGATCGGTAGCTCGTCGCGCACCAGCCCGGCATGATCGAGCACCGCGCTCATGGGCGCGCGCACGATCGTGGACACCGCGTTCTCGGTGGTGCGGCTCTCGATCGGACGAGCGCTGTCGTAGAAGGCGATGGTCCCCGCGCCGCCCTCGGTGATCCGGCCGTTCTGCTCGGTCCAGTTCGCGCCCTCCACAACAATGTTCACCAGCAGGAAGTCCCCGGCGGCCTGATCGAGCTGGCGCTTGTTACGCACCACCCGCTGCGCGCTGGAGGTCATCATGGTGAGACTGGAGTGATCGAACTGGGTGAAGCGCAGCTTGCCGTGCCACTGACCCTTGCCGAGCGGCTCGCAGATCGACGGCAGCACCGCGTCGGCCACGATGGCCTCCCACTGCTCGAATGCCTGCCGCGCGGAAACCTCTGAGGTCGTACGGACTTCGGCGCTGGCAGTGGACGCAATACCCACACCGTGCATCATTCCACTACCGGACGCCGGGAAACTGCGAATGAAGCCGACCGATGCGACAAAACGGACCAGTCGTCCGGATTATCCTGGTAATCAAGTCGATCCGGATAGGCCGCCTGCCCGGTCGCCGGCGGCTCGAAGGCGGCGACCGGGCGGCGCCTCACCAGTATTCCCATCCGCCGCGCCGCTGTGACTGCCCGGGCGTGCCAGATCACTGCCAATTGACGTCAGCCCCGACGCACCTCCTGATCAGGCATGACTCGACCGGAATTCGCCAGGGGTCATCCCCATCTCGCGTTTGAAGGCCCGATAGAACTGCCGCTCGGACACGAAGCCCGATGCCCGGCCCACGGACAGCAACGGCCGAGCCGGATCGGTGCGGATCAGGGCCAGGGCCCGCTCGATCCGCATGCGCCGGAGCATGGCCGCCACACCGTCCTCGCCGTGCTCGAACAACCGGTAGAGGGTGCGGCGTGACACCGCGCAGGCGCCGGCCACCTGATCGATGGTGAGTTCCGGGTCGGCGTAATGGCGTTGGATGAACGCCAGCGCCCGCTGTTTGGCCAGCGTCTGGGCGGGTTCGTCGCGCGGCAGCTGGCCCGCCGCCAGCTGCACCACCGAAGCGAGCAGTCCCGTACCGTGTTTGGCCAGCACCGCCGCCTGGTCCGGTGCGGTGTACTGCAATTGCGCCAGGCCGCAGAAGAATCGGCCCACGATGCCGGCCGCCCCCTCGGGCGGGAAGCGCACCGCGGTCGGCAACCGGTCCGCCGGCACCCCCGACGCCCCCACCACCTCCGCCAGCGGCACCTGCACCGCCACCACGCCCCAGGACTGCTCGAAATGCGCGCTGAAGGGCCGGGAACTGACGTGCAGGGTGAGCCCGCCGTCGGCGAGTTCCCCGACCCGCCCGTCCTGCTCCAGCCAGCCGTGCCCGTGTGTGGTCACGCTGGCGAACAGAATGGGTTCCTGGGGCTCGTGGAGGAGCCGCGGTATCCGGCTGAGGTGCTGACCGCTGGCCGTCACCATGGACACATCGATGCCGTCGAATCGCGATTGCACGATGCGCGCCCGGAACTCCCCCGACCGCACCGGTGTCACCACCAGCGGAACGTAGGCCGCTGCGACAACGGCCTCCCATTCCTCGAAAGTCTCCTGCTGCGAAACCTCCGGTGTGGACCGAACCTCCATCACCGCGGGCTCGACGCCGCCCCTCATCGCCCGATTCTCGCACCCCACGACCGCCCCGATCCGCGAATTCCCTTAACAACGTCCAACTTTCATCACATCGCCCGGATTTCCCCATTCCCCGCAACTCGCACCACGAATCTTCATCCCGGACTTGCACTTTCACCCATACCCCCTTCCACAATCACATGGCCGTCATTTCCACCCGACATCGAATTCGCCGCCCTGTCCGCCGTGCAGGCCGGACCACATCGAACGGTCGAGTCGATCGTCCGCAGCTGCGCGCGCAGTACCGTCGCGGCGAGCGCATACGGCGGCAGATCCGCTTCCGGGCCGTCGTCATCCGGGTCGTCGAACACGTCGAGATCCGCCATCAGCGCCGCACGCTCCCGACGCGCCCGCCGATCCAGCGCCGCCTCCACCTGCCGGCGAAACTCCCACGGCGACAGTCGCTCCGTGACGCCGGGCAGGTCCGCGCCGGCCAACTGCCGTTCCACGGCCGTCCGATCGCCCGGGAGCAGGTCGATGACCTCCGCGATCTCCCCACCGTCATGGAGGATCCAGACCAGGAAGGTATGGATGCGGTCCGCGCGTTCGAAACTTCCCACGAGCACCGAAGCGCCCATGGCAGTCGAGCGGGTGCACGCGACCGCCCGCAGCGGGGCGGCCGAGCGGACCGACCAGCCCGGCACGCTCACTCCCTGCGCCTCGAGCCGATCCGCCGCGGCTCGCGCCGCACGCGACAGCTCGGCGGTCGAGAGCCGGGCCAGGGCGCGCAGCGTGCCCAAGGCATCCGAGGTCGCCCGCTCCTCGAGCACGAGCACCGCCCACGCGCCGAACAGCTTGGCGAACCCTAGATCCTCGTCGCCCCCGGCGAGCAGATCGGCGACCAGGAATTCGACCTCCAGAGGATCGGTGTCATTCCCAAGCTCGGCAGCATCCGCCAGCACACGGTCGATCGGCTCCCGCAGATCGAACCCCTGTCCGTCGAACCGGGCGAACTCATCCTCGTGCGATGCGAGCGCCCGCTCCGGCCGTCGCCCGCCGCCACGTCCGCCCTTGTGCTTTCGACCCCCGCGGCCCCGCTTCGATTTCCCCATACCGAGGACTATCCGCCCGCGCCCCGGCCGCCACATCGCAAAGCGAAACTTCGCACCCCCGAACCAAAAAGAAGTTCGCCCTTTACTTTTCGTGCTCATTCACGCTGCGACCGAGCGCGCCGCCGGCGACCGGCCGGTGGTTGAACCGGTGCAGCCGACGCATGTGGTCCGGCCCGGGTGCGCGGGTGCTTCCGAAAGCCCGAAACGGCCCAGACCGCACGCCAGTTGGTGGAACGCTGCGTCAGCGCGGTCGCTTGTCAGCGTTCGGTCGGCCAGTTGCCGTGTGCCACACGGGTTCAGGACGAGTCAGTCGCCGCAGCAACCTTCGGGGTCAGGAACGGTGCGGACCTCGCGGGTCTGGGCATTGCGGGCGGCCAGGTCGGCGTCGTCCGGGTAGTCGACCGCGATCAGCGACAGGCCGTGGGCCGGGGCCACGGTGACAGAGCTCGAACGCTCACGCTCGTTCAGCAAACCGGCGATCCAGGCGGGCGTGCGGCGGCCTTCCCCCACGGCCAGGACACCGCCGACCAGGCTCCGGACCATGGACCAGCAGAAGGCGTCGGCGCTGACATAGGCGGTCAGCAGGTCGCCGTCCTGGACCCAGTCGAAGCGCTGCAGTTCGCGGATGGTGGTCGCGCCCTCACGGCGGCGGCAGAAGGCGGCGAAATCGTGCAGGCCCAACAGTTTTCGGGACGCCTCACGCATGGCCTCGACATCGGGGCCCGGGCGGCAGGGGACGACACTGCGCGCCCGAAGCGGTTCCGCGCCAAAGGGAGCCGTGGTCAGGCGGTAGGCGTAGTGGCGGCGGATCGCGGAGAAGCGGGCGTCGAACTCGGGCGGCGCGAGGTGGGCCGCCTTGATGCGCACATCTTTCGGCAGGAAGCGCGCCAGCCGGTGCACCAGCTTGGGGCCGTCCACCTCGGTGTGCGTATCGAAGTGCGCGACTTGACCTTCCGCGTGCACGCCCGCGTCGGTGCGCCCGGCCACGGTGAGCTGGATGGGCTCGCGCTGCACCTTGCTCAGAGCGTCCTCCAGCACGCCCTGCACGGTGCGCAGGCCGGGCTGGCGCGCCCAGCCGGTGAAATCGGTGCCGTCGTAACTGATGTCCAGCCGTACCCGAATCGAAACCGGTTCGGGCGTCGGATCCTCCACGGTCACAGCGATCTCCTGGTTAACATGGAGAAAGCCCGCCGACCCGGAGGGGACGGCGGGCTCACTCATGGAATCTCACCCTCGGGGTTTCCGGGGATGCCCCTGAAACCCCTTGTCGAGTCCGAAGGACCGGATTTACTCCGCGGCCTTGTCCTCGGCGGCAGCCTCTTCGGCCGGAGCCTCGGCGACAGCCTCTTCGGCCTTGGCCTCGGCCGGAGCCTCGGCAGCCTTCTGCGAAGCGGCGACACGACGGGCACGGTCGGCCTCGTTGGTCACGGTCTTCTCGCGGACCAGCTCGATGATCGCCATCGGAGCGTTGTCACCCTTGCGGGGGATGGTCTTGATGATGCGGGTGTAGCCACCCTCACGGCCCTCGAACGAGGGACCGATCTCCGCGAACAGGGCGTGCACGACGTCCTTGGAGCGGATCACCTTCATGACCTCGCGACGGTCGGCCAGGCTGCCGCCCTTCGCCTTGGTGACAAGCTTCTCGGCGTAGGGGCGCAGCGCCTTGGCCTTGGCCTCGGTGGTCGTGATGCGACCGTGCTCGAAGAGCGCCGTCGCCAGGTTGGCGAAGATCGCCTTCTGGTGCGACGCCGTCCCGCCGAAGCGGGCACCCTTCTTGGGCTTGGGCATTGTTTGAATCTCCTGTGTTGAAGGCCGATTCGGGGCGCTACACCCCGAATGACCTAAAGCTGTTCGGTCTCGGCGTAGTCCTGCTCGCCGTTGTCGGTGTCGCTGAACGAACCGCTGTCGCTCCAGGTGCCGCTGGCCGCGTCGTAGCCGACGACGGAGGACGGATCGAAGGAAGCCGGAGAATCCTTGAGGGACAGGCCGAGCGAGTGCAGCTTGACCTTGACCTCGTCGATGGACTTCTGACCGAAGTTGCGGATGTCCAGCAGGTCCGACTCGGTGCGGGCGACCAGCTCGCCGACGGTGTGCACGCCTTCACGCTTGAGGCAGTTGTACGACCGCACGGTGAGATCCAGGTCCTCGATCGGCAGGCCGAACGAAGCGATGTGGTCCGCTTCGGCCGGCGAGGGGCCGATCTCGATGCCCTCGGCCTCGACGTTCAGCTCGCGCGCGAGACCGAACAGCTCGACCAGGGTCTTGCCCGCCGACGCCAGCGCATCCCGCGCGGAGATCGAGTTCTTGGTCTCGACATCCAGGATGAGCCGGTCGAAGTCGGTGCGCTGCTCGACACGGGTGGCCTCGACCTTGTACGTCACCTTGAGAACCGGCGAGTAGATCGAGTCAACCGGAATCCGGCCGATTTCCGCACCCGACGCCTTGTTCTGGACGGCCGGGACGTAGCCGCGACCGCGCTCGACCACGAGCTCGATCTCCAGCTTGCCCTTGTCGTTCAGGGTGGCGATGTGCATGTCCGGGTTGTGCACGGTCACGCCCGCCGGGGGGACGATGTCACCGGCGGTGACAGTGCCCGGACCCTGCTTGCGCACGTACATGGTGACCGGCTCGTCCTCTTCGGACGACACGACCAGGCCCTTGAGGTTCAGGATGATGTCGGTGACATCCTCCTTCACGCCCGGGACGGTGGTGAACTCGTGCAGCACGCCGTCGATGCGAATGCTGGTGACAGCGGCACCAGGAATCGACGACAGCAGCGTGCGGCGCAGCGAGTTGCCGAGGGTGTAGCCGAAGCCCGGCTCCAGCGGTTCGATGGTGAACCGCGACCGGTTCTCGGACACAACCTCTTCGGTCAGCGTCGGTCGCTGTGAAATCAGCATTTCTTCCTCCTTCGAGCGCCCACCATTTGACGCTCACGATTGGGAACTGTTGCGGCCCTGGCGGTTACACCGGGGCCGCAACCAGCGGCGCGCGTACGCGCACCTATTACTTCGAGTAGAACTCGACGATCAGCTGTTCCTGCAGTGGAACATCGATCTGCGCACGCTCGGGAAGCTGGTGCACCAGGATCCGCAGACGGCCGGGAACGACCTGCAGCCAGCCCGGGATCGGGCGGTCGCCGACGGTCTCACGCGCCACCTGGAAGGGGTACATGGCCAGCGACTTCGGCTTGACATCGATGATGTCGTACTGCGAGACCTGGAAGCTGGGCACGTCCACCTTCACACCGTTGACGGTGAAGTGGCCGTGCGAGACCAGCTGACGGGCGCCACGACGGGTCCGGGCCAGGCCGGCGCGGTACACGACGTTGTCCAGCCGCGACTCGAGCAGACGCAGCAGGTTGTCGCCGGTCTTGCCCTTCTGGCGGTTGGCCTCTTCGTAGTAGCGGCGGAACTGCTTCTCCATGACGCCGTACGAGAAGCGAGCCTTCTGCTTCTCCTGCAGCTGCATGAGGTACTCGGACTCCTTGATCCGCGCGCGGCCGTGCTGGCCGGGCGGGTAAGGACGACGCTCGAACGCCTGGTCGCCTCCGACGAGGTCGACACGCAGACGACGCGACTTGCGGGTGATAGGGCCGGTATAACGAGCCATTGTTTTCTACTCTTCCTTCCCGCTAGACGCGACGCCGCTTGGGCGGACGGCAGCCGTTGTGGGGCTGCGGGGTGACATCGGAGATCGTGCCGACCTCGAGGCCGGCGGCCTGGAGGGAACGGATCGCGGTCTCGCGGCCCGAACCCGGGCCCTTCACGAAGACGTCGACCTTCTTGACGCCGTTCTCCTGCGCCTTGCGGGCAGCGTTCTCGGCGGCCAGCTGCGCGGCGAACGGAGTCGACTTACGCGAGCCCTTGAAACCGACGTGGCCGGAGGACGCCCAGGAGATGACGTTGCCTTCGGGGTCGGTGATGGACACGATCGTGTTGTTGAACGTGCTCTTGATGTGCGCGTGGCCGTGCGGGATGTTCTTCTTATCCCGGCGACGCGACTTCTGAGTCTTCTTCGGGCCCGAGGCCCGGCTCTTCGGAGGCATGCGCTATCCCTACTTCTTCTTGCCGGCGACGGTCTTCTTCGGACCCTTGCGCGTGCGGGCGTTGGTCTTGGTCCGCTGGCCACGCACAGGCAGGCCACGACGGTGGCGGATGCCCTGGTAGCAGCCGATCTCGATCTTGCGACGGATGTCGGCCTGCACCTCGCGGCGCAGGTCACCCTCGACCTTGAAGTCCTGCGTCTCGATGTAGTCGCGGAGCTTGGTCAGGTCGTCATCGCTGAGGTCCTTGGAACGCAGGTCCGGGCTGACGCCGGTAACGTCCAGGATCTCCTTGGCGCGGGTACGGCCGATGCCGAAGATGTAGGTCAGCGCGATCTCCATGCGCTTTTCGCGCGGGAGGTCGACGCCCATCAGACGTGCCATGGTTGGCGATTCCTTACTTTTGCGGAGGTCTGCTCCCTGTCCGTCCCCTCGTGAGTGGGGCCCCGGCCTCCGTACCGGGGGTGGGCCGCCATCCGTCCCCTACGGGACTCGGCGACGGCGACTGGCGCTGGGAGTTTCTTCTTTGTTGCCAATCCGAACTGCGTTCGGTGCTTGGCGGTGAGCGACCGGGGGCGTGAAGAATCCACTGTCCCGGCGATCACGGCACGAGGCCGCAATCAGCCCTGACGCTGCTTGTGGCGCAGGTTCTCGCAGATCACCATGACCCGACCGTGGCGGCGGATCACCTTGCACTTCTCGCAGATCGGCTTGACGGACGGCTGAACCTTCACGTCAGATCCAATCTGGGTCGGTGTTCACTGGCCGTGAACACAGCTTTTCCCCGGCCGGTTTGACCGGGGAAAACCCGGGACTCGCGCCCCGGAAGTCTTTGGCACCCGCGGGGGTGACTCACTTGTAGCGGTAGACGATGCGGCCGCGGGTCAGGTCGTAGGGCGACAGCTCCACGACGACGCGGTCCTCGGGCAGGATGCGGATGTAGTGCTGCCGCATCTTGCCGCTGATGTGGGCCAGCACCTTGTGACCGTTTTCCAGCTCGATCCGGAACATCGCGTTGGGCAACGGCTCGATAACCCGGCCCTCGACCTCGATGGCCCCTTCCTTCTTCGCCATATCCTCCGCGATCCCGGTTAGGCTGAACCTGGTTGGTTCAAGCTCATTACGGCAGGTCGGCCCCGAAGTTGGTGGTGCATTGCGGCCAACCCGGTGACATACTCACTGGAGGCGGCACTAGGACATGCCACAACCACTATGTAAGTCACCAGCGACCTAGCTTACCCGTTTCCCCAGACCCGACCAAATACGGGTGCCGTGACGTGCCCCGCTGTGCACAGCCGATGCCACCGGTTGGGTGCAGCACGCCACCGGGCGGACGAGATACGCCGGGCGCGCACCCGTCGGAGATCGTTAAACTACGCGCTGTCCTGCACGCTCAATCGAACACCGGGGGTAGATGTGAGTCGCGAGAACGACGGACTCCCAATGCTCCCGCCCTGGCTCTCCGAGAGCGAAGTCGCCGCAACCGGTTACGAGGCTCCCGTCGAGAACCTCCCCCAGGACGAGGTCATCCCCGAGCAGAAGGGCGGCCGCGGCCTCTTCGGCCGGCGCAGGCCACGCAAGGACGCGCCACGCGAGCCCACCGCCCCGCCCGCCGCGAATCCCGCCCCCACCTCCGGTGGCGCCGAGCCGAATCCGTGGGCCTCGCAGCCGGCCACCCCGATGCCGACCCGCGACCCCGGCACCCACTTCAACCTCCCGCACCGCGGCGACCAGTCGGGCAGCGCGAATCAGCAGTCCAACGGACACAACACGCGACCGCCACAGCCCAGTGGCCACGGCCCGGCACAGCCGCCGAATGGCCAAACCCCGACCCAGCTCCCGCAGAACGGCCAGCGCCCTGCGCCCGCGCCGCACAATGGGCAAGGCCCCAACGGTCAAGGCTTCGGCGGTACACCGCATCCCGGCCAGGCGCCCAACCTTCCGCAGGGGCCTCGCTTCGACATCCCTCCGGCCAATGGCGGACAACCCGGACACCCGGCCGCCCCGGAACCGGCTCGCCCGGGCCCTCATTCAGGCCCGATCGGACCCACGCCCGGTCCGCAGTTCTCGCCCCCGCCGACGCCCCCGGTTGATCCGACACAGCGCATCCCCAGTGCCGAACCGGCTCGGCCGGCCCCGCATCCGGGTCCGCTGGGACCGGTGCAGAGTCCGCAATTCTCGACGCCGCCCACGCCGCCCGCCGAGCCCATGGATCCGGCCGCGCTGTCCGCTCCGGCGCCACCGCAGCAGGCCAAACCCGACTTCACCCCGCCGCCACTGCCGTCTTCGCCGAACTCACCCCAGGGCCCGAGTGCCGCTGAGACGCATCCGAGGGGCGCCTCCCTCGCCGGTGCATCGGCCGCGGGTACTCCCGGCCCGGCCAACCCCGCGCGTCCCCCGGCGGATCCGGCCACCCGGGCGCCGCTCCCGCCCTCCCCCGGTGAAGTCGACTCGGCCGCAAACGATCCGGCGTTCCGCGCCGCACGTCCGCCGCTGCCCCCGTCCCCCGGCGAAGCCGGCACCGCAGCCGATCCGGCCGACGCCACCACCAAGATGGCGCACCCGCCCCTGCCCCCGGCCCCGGGCGACCTGGACGCGACCGGCTCCGGCATCATCGCCCCGGCCGCCCCGACCACGCGCACACCGATCCCCCCGGCCCACGAAACCGGCCCCGCCGCAGGTCAATCGGATTCCCATCAGCCAGATGACGCCAACCGGACGGACTCCGATCAGGCCGCCATCCCGGGTCGACGCGACACGGACAATGGCCTCGGGGACCCTCAGGAAGCTGGCGGTCAGCGTCCGCCCGCCGACCTCACCACACGCATTCCCAACCCGTCTGCCGCGAATGACGCTGCGCCCGTACCGAACACGACGGCCGCCACCCACGAGCTGCTCGAGGCTCAGCCGGCCGGCCTGACCGGCGCACCCGCCGAGGGCGAACAGGCCTACCCGAAAGCCGATTTCGACCAGTCGATGGTGCCGGGCCGCCACCGCGCCGTCGAAGGCCCCCTCCCGCTGCCCTCGGACCCCCAGCTCGGCGGCCCGATACCTCCTGAACAGCAGGGCAGTTCCGCGGCGTCCGCGCACGGCCAACGCGACGGCCGCCCGCCATTGCCCGCGAGGCACGGCACCACACCGCCGCCCTCCGCGGCGGGCCCACAGGGCCCCAGCCCGATTGGCGAGATCCCCGGCGCCGCACCGCAGGGCACGGGACCGATACCCCAGGTCCCCGCACCCGGTCCACAGGGAGCGGGCCCGCTGGCGCAGGGCGCTGGAGCCGGCCCGCTGCCTCACGTTCCTGTGCCTGGGGCACAGATGTCCGGCAATGACGGCCAGTGGATGCCGCCCGCGCCACCGGTTCCGGGACCGATGCCGGGCATGCAAGGAATGCCGCCCGCAGCCGACTCCGGAGTTCCGGTGATGCACCCGCATCCCGGCTTCCCAGCGGGTCTAGTTCCGCCGCAGCCGAATCCGTGGGCGCAGGCACAGGGTCCGGATTCCACCAATGCGGATGTCCAGTACGGCAACCCCGATGGGGGTGCGAACCCCTGGGCGAACGCACCCATGTCCGAGGCAGCCGCTGCCGGTTTCAGCGGACCTCAGGCAGGTGGCCCGGGCCGGACCGACTCGGGAATGCCGCCGATGCGGCAGACCTCGGGCTTCCCGGCGGGTGCTGTTCCGCCGCAGCTGAATCCCTGGGCGCAAGGACCGGACGGTCCGATGTCGGGTGGCGCGGATGCCAACCCGGACGCGAATCCGTGGGCGAACGCCCCCATGTCCGAGGCGGCCGCTGCCGGTCTGACCGGTCCGCAGGCCGGTGGCCACGGGCCGCATGGGATGGGCGCGCCCGGCGAACACGCGCAGGGACAGCCGGTTTGGGGCACGCCAGGACAACCTGGTGCGGACGGGTCTCAGGGCCCGGGTCCCGGCGGGCAAATGCCTTCGGCCGCACCGGGACAGGAACAGGGTGCCGTTCAGCCGAACGGTTCCGCGCCTGACGCGGGCGCGATGCCCGGCGGCCCGGGACAGCCGGCTGACATGGCAGCAGCCGGGCACTCGGGTGTCCCCGGGCAGTACGGAGTGGCTCCTGGCCGGTACGGCACCGGCGCTCCGGGGCCGGGTGGCGCAGGGCAGCCCGGGCCCAGCGGTTTCGGGCAATACGGCATGGCTTCCGCGCAGCCGGGGGTTCGTGGGCCGGGCACCTGGGGTGCGAGCGGGCCGAGCGGTTTTGCCGGCGGGTCTGTGCCGTCGCTGGATGATGTGCCGATGCGGCGGGCCAAGAAGGCTCCGGAGTCGGGGTGGCGGCGAGCCGTGCACCATATGTCCGGTGGCGCCATCAATCCCGGGATGTCGGCGGAGGAGCGGCGGCTGCAGGAGTTGGTCGCGCGGATCCGGCAGCCGGTGCGCGGGGATTACCGGATCGCGGTGCTGTCGCTGAAGGGCGGCGTCGGGAAGACGACGACCACCATGGGGTTGGGCTCGATCTTCTCCTCGATTCGCGGGGACCGGGTGATCGCGGTCGACGCGAATCCGGACTTCGGGACGTTGTCGCAGCGGGTGCCGCTGCAGACGCGGTCGACAGTGCGGGATCTGTTGCTGGACGAACAGATTCAGCGGTATTCGGATGTACGCCGTCATACTTCGCAGGGCAGCAGCCGCCTGGAGGTGCTGGCCAGTGAGCGGGATCCGGCGGCGTCGGAGGCGTTCAGCGAGGAGGAGTACCGCGCGGTCGCGCGCATCCTGCAGCGCTTCTACAACATCATCCTCACCGACTGCGGTACCGGCCTGATGCATTCGGCCATGGCGGGTGTGCTGGATCTGGCGCACTCCCTGGTGCTCATCTCGTCCTCGGCCATCGACGGCGCGCGCAGTGCCGCCGCCACCCTGGACTGGCTGTCGCTGCACGGCCACGATCATCTGGTCCGCAATGCCGTGGTGGTGATCAACCTGCCGCGCCCGGGCGCCCCGAATGTCGGCATCAATCAGCTGCGCGACTATTTCCTGTCGCGTTGCCGCGCAGTGCACATCATTCCCTACGACGCGCATCTGGGTGAGGGCGCTGAGATCGATCTGCACCGCCTGAGCAAGCCCGCCAAACGCGCGTATGTCGAGCTGGCGGCCACCGTCGCCGATGATTTCGGGGCCGACCACCGGCACTATCGGGGCTGAGCCTGGGCCGGTTCCGGCACCGGTTCCGAATCCGTTCGCGGGCAGTGGCTTCGGCCGGGAAGGCTGCGCATGACATGGCACCGGCCGGGTGCTAGTTTGTGGCTCGATCGCGCCGCTCGCCTCGGCGCGATGCGGGTTTTGCACGTACGGCCGGCCCGCCACTGACCGGTGGGTGAGGGGAACGGATGCGTCTGAGGTCCGGGCGATGGTGCACCGCCGGAATGGGTGCCGCCGTGCTGGTCCTGGCCGCCGCGTGCGGGAACGACGGCGGTGCACCGGATTACGGGCCGTACGCGATTCACGGCGTCGATGACTTCGATCGGCAGCCGAGCCGGATCCGCGGGATCTTCGCCGAGTCGGTGCGGCTGGCCGATCACATCATTTTCGCGACCGATATCGATCCCGACCTGACGACGGTGCGCGGCGGCGGGATCTCGGCCGACGATCGCGGCTTCCACGAGACCGCGCTCTCGCCGCAGCAGCGGGCGGCGGCGCGCCCCTTCGGGGTGGCCGGCTCCTTCGGTATCGCGGCCGCGAACCGGCCGGCCGGTGACGGTCCGCCGCAGAAGTATCTGGCGGTGTCGCTCACGGCATTTCGCGATGAGCGGTCGGCGACGGCGGCCGCGGCGGAGATGGCCCGGGTCGATTTCGAGGCGAGTCCCGACAACGCGCCGGTCGGGGTCGATGCCTTCCCGGCCGCGCTCAGTCATTGGCGGCCGGGCGTCCCGTCGCTGGGCAGTCTCATGGCGTGGAAGAACGTGGTGATCCGGGTGTACGCCGAACTGCCGGATCCCGATCTGAACCGGCTGGTCGACATGGTCACCACCACCTATCGCAAGCAGGTGGCCGGGCTGGCCGGTTTCGACGCCTCCCCCGTTCCGGATCCGGCCACGGTGCCGCTCGATCCGGACGGCCTGCTGACCCGGCTGGTGCGCACCGGTGATCCGCTGGCCGACCCGAAGACGTTCGCCGCCTTCGGGGTCCGCGCCTTCTCGGCACTCTCACCGGAGCCACCGCACACTTTCGGCAAATATTCCGGCAGCGGCGTGACGACGCTGGCGGTGTCCCACAACAAGTACCTGTATCGGATGCGGGATTCGAAGGCCGCCGCACAGTACGGCCGAGACCTCGCCGCCGACCCTGAGAACTCGGAGTACACCTGGATGCGTAATGTCCGCGGCCTGACCGCCGCAACCTGTTCGCAGGCGACCCGCCCGGACCCGAAATCCGTGCCGGCCCGCCGCTATCGCTGTGTGGTGGTGCGCGACGGGTATGTGGCGGTGGTCTACAGCAATACCGAGACCGATGTCCGGCAGCTGGCGGCGGCGCAGTACGCGATCATGGGAGGTCCGCGATGAAGGCACTGCTGCCCGACGATCCGCGCTGGATCGGCCCGCACCATATGATCGCCGTCATCGGCACCGGCGATATGGGCCGGGTGCTGCTGGGCCGCACCCCCACCGGAAAGCTGGTGGCGGTCAAGCAGATTCACCGCTCGCAGAGCGTGGATATGGAGTTCCGGGCGCGCTTCCAGCGGGAGCTGGAGACCACCAAGCAGCTGACCGGACCCTATACGGCGGCCGTGGTGGACAGTGACGCGGATGCCGAACGCCCCTGGCTTGCCACCGAATACCTGCCGGCGCCGGATCTCGCGACGGTCGTCGCGGCCTGCGGTCCGCTGCCGCTGCCGGCGCTGCGCCTGCTGGCGACCGGCCTGGCCACCGCCCTGATCGAGGTGCACCGGGCGGTGCTGGTGCACCGGAATCTCAAGCCCGGCAATGTCCTGCTGATGCCCGAGGGCCCGCGCATCATCGATTTCGGCATCACCCGGGCACGCGACGGCGAGGGCGCTTCGGCCGCCGTCGCCGACGCCGCGCCCTACGTGGCCCCCGAGCAGGCCGGGGGCGAGCCGGTGACCTCCGCCGTCGACATCTACGCGGTCGGTATGCTGCTGGTCCTGGCCGCCACCGGATCCATGTCCGCCACACCGGATCTGCAGGCCGTCCCGCATGCGCTGCGCAAACTGGTGGAGTCCTGCCTGGCGCCCGATCACGCGCATCGCCCGTCCGCGCGTCAGCTGCTGGAGCAGGCGGAGCGGATTCCCGCGGAATCGGCGTGGCCGCAGCCGGTGCTGGAGTTCATCGAGACGCATCGAGCAGATGCCGAATGGTGGGCGTCCAGCGGTGAGCAGGAGACCCGCTACCGGGATCAGCTGGCGCGCTTGGCCGGTCGGCGGCGGCGCACGATCGGCTGGGCGGCGGCGGCCGTCACCGGACTGGTGGTGGTGAGCGGCACGCTGGCGGGGCTGAGCCGGTCGTCGCAGACCGACGGCCATGCGCAGCCGCGCACGGACCCGTCACTGGACTTGACGGCCATGGAATTGCGGCTGCTGGACTTCTGCGCGGTCATCGACAAGGCGGTGCCCGGCAAGCTCGGCACCCGCACCGGTGATCCGCAAGCCTCGCCCGAGGGCGGCTGCGGCACCACCGTGGTCGATTCGACGCAGCGAAAGGTCCACTACAACCTGGACATTCCCGACCACGCCATCGGTGTGGACCAGTTGACGCCGACGGGCCGGACCGCCGGCTGGGGCCCGATCCTCAGCGCCGGAGCCGCGGACAACAAATGCGACACCGTGCTGGTGACCCAGTCCGGCGGGAATGTGCCGCTGCGGATGTCGGCCGAGGAGCTGGACCCCGCGGCCCAGCCGGGAACCGCCTGCACCGCGGCGGAGGACGCGCTGACCGCCGTCGCGCAGCAGCTCACCTCGTACGTGCCGCAGCGGACGGTCCCGTCGAGTTCGATTCTGCGCGTGGACCCGTGTTCGCTGGTGCAGGACAGCACGATTCGGGAGATCGTCGGCGATATCGCCGACCATCAGCGCTCCCCGCACGCCTGCGCGACCATCGGCAGGGACGGCTGGGTCCGCGTCGACCTGGTCGACCAGAGCCGCCCCGATCAGGGCGAGTGGACCTACGAGACCCTGCAGGCCGGCGAATTCACCGCGTACGTCACCGGCGCACGTTCCAGCAACGACTGCTACCTCAGTTATCCGGTGCGGCCCACGGATAAAGGCAACGCCGAGCAACTGAAGCTCACGGTGTCCGATCTGTCGAATTCACCAGATGCGTGCGGCAAGGCCGTGAAACTGCTCGACGAGGCCATCCGGCAACTGCCGAAGTAGCCAACTCCGCGCACTGCAATTGCAAATGATCTTTCGCGCGGAACATGGCGGTCCGGGCCGCCCTCGGGCCCGGACCGCACAGTTGTTGCGTTATTTACCAGGCGGGGAGCCGCCGCCGACCGGCGAGCACATCACGAACGAGATCGTCGTAAGCGTCCGACAATTCGGCTAAATGGTGCCAAGCGCCGTGTAGCATTTCATCATTCGCGTCAAGGGTCATCAACGCGTGATGAGCCCGAACCGAAGCCTCTGCGAGGCGATCGATGACCGAACCGACCGTTTCGGTGTGCAGGGTCGCACCCAGCCGATGCTGGGGAACCGAGCGCACGATCCAGTCGTCGATGGCCATGACCAATTCGATTCGGCGGCGCTTTGTTTCGACGATCGAGGTGGGATCGGTTTCCGGACCGATACCGCCGCGCCCGACCAGCCGCCGCTCGTGCAGCACCGCGAGATCGTGGGCGAACCACAGCAGGGGTCCGCCGATCACCCGGTGACCGCGACAAGCGCGCAGTAGTAGGTCGGAGGTCGGCAATAGGCCGGCAGCCAAGGGCTGCGCCTCCATATCCGCATACGAAGCGGACACGTCGGGCAATGCCACAACGACCGTGTTTGTTGTCTCCGAACCTGCCACGTTGCCTCGCGTTCTTCGACGTATAACAACACCGCATTCAGGACGTTCATTACAATAAACCTCAGAATGCTGGTGTCAAGCCTTACACGGCAGTAGTACTACCGGAGTAGACTTCTGAGCCTTGAAGCAACAACCGAGGAGCGAGATGGCGGACGGTCCGAGATATCAACGGATCGCAGACCTCCTCCGCGAGGAGATCCGCGCCGGCAAGTGGGAACCGGGCGATCGACTGCCGAGTCACAATGAGCTGGCCGACCAGATGCAGGTTTCGATTACGACAGCTCGCAACGCAATTCAACTCTTGGTTGCCGAAAACCTGGTTTACACAGCCACTTCCCGGGGCACCATCGTGCGCAGTCAGGAAGTGCTGGAATCCGTTGTCACCAACCATATTCGGCCGGACCGGCCGAAGGCCGCGCACGACATCTTCTCCGAGATCGCGCGCGCCGCGGGGCGGGAGCCGTCCAAACAGTTCAGCGCCAGAATGGAACCGGCCAGTCCGGAAGTGGCGCACTGGCTGGGTGTCGCGCGCGACGAGTGGGTCGTGTCGCGCACGATCATGCAGTATCTGGACAACGAGCCGTGGTCGTGGGAGGTCAGCTTCTATCCGCGAGATCTGGCCGAGGCCACCGGAATCGACGCACCATACGACATCCCGGAGGGCACCACGCGGCGGCTCGCCGAACGCGGATTCGCCGAGACCGCCCATCGCGACACCATCGTCGCCCGACCCGCCACGGCCGAGGAGGCGGCGCTGCTGGGCGTGGGCCCGGGTACGCTACTGCTCGACCATCTCCGCATCGGAGCGAATCACGATCGCGTCACTCGAGTGACGCGCCATCGTTCCACAGCGGCCCGCAACCGATTGGCATACGAATTGGGCGATGACGAAGGAACGGACATAATTCGTAAAACTCTGGGCGCTCCATTTCCGTCCGGAAATTCCCATTCCTTCGGTAATTCCCGGCTACCCGGTTCGCCATGAAACCGCACCTGCGCCGCGCCCGTATTGCCGATCTTGGGACCATCACCCGGTTCCGGCTGCAACGTACGAGCTGGCTGGCGGCGCGCGGCAGTGACCAGTGGACGCGGGCGGGGCGAGGACTCCCCATCGAGACCTTCGTCCGGTCCGTGGCCCACGCGGTCCGCCAGGACGAGACCTGGATCGCCGAGGTGGACGGTGAAGCGGCCGGCACCATCACCGTCAACGACCGCGCCGACGAAAACCTCTGGTCTCCCGGCGAACTCGCCGACGCCGTGATCATCCACTACATGATCGTCGACCTGCGCTTCGCCGGAATCCGCGTCGGCGAAACCCTCCTGGCCCACGCCGCCCACCTGGCCCGCGAACAACACCGCACCTGGGTCCGCCTCGACGCCTGGACCACCAACACCGACCTCCACGCCTACTACCTCCGCGCCGGCTTCCACCTCGCCCGCATAGCCGGCCCCGAAGCCACCGGCCCCTCCCGAGCCCTCTTCGAACGCCCCACCGCAGCCTGGCCCCACCCAGTCGCGACGCGCCCAACCCTCACCCTGGCAGCAGGCGAGACCACCCGCTTCACCCTGAACCCGGACCCCACCACCATCTGGTCCCTCACCCACAACCCACTCCTGCGCGCCCTCCCCGGCGCGATCACCGAGCCGGGCCCGGCAACCACGTGATCCCTGTGGCTATTGCATCTCAGCGGCGCAGTTTCGGATCGTCACTGGCATAGACGCTTTCGGCAGGTCGCGCGTCCGCAGACAGCGTGCGGTGGACGGCGACGATGCTCGGAGGGTCGGGGGTCACGGCGAGATTCGCTTCGCGGTCCAACCGGGCACGGAATTCGAGGTCCTCGGTGAGAGGGCCAGACGGCGTAGCGGCGGGGCAGGGCGGGGTGGGCGGCCAGGTAGACCGTGCCCATTCCGCCGCTGCCGAGCGCGCGCGTTCGATGCGGTGGCCGCCGGATATCGAGCCGGGGCCGATGTTCATGCGACTTCCTTGTGCGCCACCCGGTTACAGCGCGGGGAGGTCGGCGATTTGGATCATTTCGTCGCCGCGGGAGCGCGACCAGAGGATGCCGCGGCCGGGTGGGAGGCGCATGGGGCGGATGTCGCCGATGAGTTTGCCTTCGTCGCGGGAACCGCTCATGAGGAGGGCGGGGACCGACAGGTTCTTCATCGAGCCCAGGACCTGGTCGTAGAGGGCTCGGGAGATGCCACCCATGTTGCGGGAGATGATGACGTGCAGGCCGATGTCGCGGGCCTGCGGCAGGAGTTCCACCAAGGCGCCCAGGGGGTTTCCGCCCGCGACGACCATGTCGTAGTCGTCGACGACGACGTAGATCTCCGGACCGGTCCACCAGTCGCGATCGCGCAGCTGCTGGGGGGTGATGTCGGAGCCGGGGATGCGCTTGGAGAGGTAGTTGACTACCTCCTTGATCATGCCGCCGCAGGTCTGCGAGGAGGTCGAGTACCCGGCCAGCTGGTCGCCTTCCAGCACCCCCAGCAGGGTGCGGCGGTAGTCGATGAGGATGACGCGGGCCGTGTCGGCATTGGAGCTCTCCGCCAGGCCGCGAATGATGTTGCGCAGCACCGTGGTTTTACCCGATTCGACTTCGGAGAAGACCATGAAGTGCGGGTCGGAGCTGAAATCCAGGACGATCGGCTGCAGTTCGGATTCGCCGATGCCGATGACGACCTTGGTGGGACTCTGCTGAATTCCGTGGCGGCGGGCCAGTTCCAGCGCTTGTTCGCGGGGCACGCTACCGGGCAGCGTGCGAACGGCGGGTGCGCGGCGTTCGCCCCAGATGGCCTGCATCTCGGTGCGGGCGGCGGCCACACCCTCGGCCAGATTCTGGACGTTGGTGTCGGAGTCCAGGCGCGGCATGGCGATGAGCATGTGCAGCTGGTCCGGGGTGAGACCGCGGCCGGGCCGGTTGAGCGGGACGTTGACCGCGACGCGGCGGCCCATCTCGGAGTCGGAGGGATCACCCAGGCGCAGCTCGATGCGGGTACCGATCATGTCCTTCACGGAGGCGCGGATCTCGCCCCAGCGGTTCGCGCCCAGGATCACGTGGATGCCGTACGAAAGACCTTGGGCGGCAAGCTGTCCGACCACCGGCTCCAGGCTGTCGAATTCCTCGCGGACGACCTGCCAGTTGTCGATCACCAGGAACACGTCACCGAATCGATCGGCCAGTACCGGGTCGTCGGCGCGGTCCGAGGCCAGCGCGGCGTGCTTGCGCCGCCGGAATTCGGCCATGGATTCGATGCCCTGGGCGGCAAAGCGCTCTTCGCGTTCGCGCAGCAGGGTGGCGAGTTCGGCGATGGTGCGCCGCACTTTGTCGGAGTCGAGCTTGCCGGCGACCGAACCCACGTGTGGCAGGCCGACCAGACCCGCCATGGAGCCACCACCGAAGTCGAGGCAGTAGAACTGCGCCTGTTCGGGCGTGTGCGTGGCCGCCGCGGACATGATGATGGTGCGCAACGTGGTGGACTTGCCGGACTGCGGGCCGCCGACCACGGCGACATTGCCCTGCGCCCCGGCGAGATTGATGGTGAGCACGTCGCGGCGCTGCTCATAGGGCTTGTCGATGATGCCGATCGGCATCCACAGCTGCCCGTGCCGGTTGACCGGCGACCGCCAGTCCGGATCCGGCAGCAGCATGTCCACGGTCGGCGACTCGTCAAGCGGCGGCAGCCAGACCTCGTGGGCCGGGCGACCGTGACCGGTCAGGCGTTTCACGACGGTCTGGAGCAGGCTGTCGGGCAGGCCTTCGTCGCCCGTCGGCGGCGGGGGCGGCAGCAGGTCGAGCGGATCGAGCGGGTTCTCCGGTTCGGGCTGCTCGAGGATTTCGACCATCGCGGCGGTGAATTCGCGCGGCGGCGCTTCGACGACGGTGGTGCCGTCCGCGGCCTGCCGGGCGGCCCGGGGCGCGACGTAGGGACCCGATACATAGGTAGCGTTGAACCGCAACGGATCCGAGGCGTCGCTCTTGAGGTAGCCGGAACCCGGGACACCGGGCAGGTGATAGGCGTCGGTGATGCCGAGCACCGCGCGGGATTCGTTGGCCGAGAACGTACGCAGACCGATGCGATAGGACAGATGCGAGTCGAGGCCGCGCATCTTGTTCTCTTCCAGCCGCTGCGAGGCCAGCAGCAGGTGGACGTGGAGCGAGCGGCCCAGTCGGCCGATCATGACGAACAGATCCGCGAAATCCGGCTTCTGCGAGAGCAATTCGGAGAACTCGTCGATGACCACGAACAGCGCGGGCAGCGGGTCGAGCGGCACGCCCGCCGCGCGGGCCTTCTCGTACTCGTTGACATTGGCGAAGTTGCCCGCGGAGCGCAGCAGTTCCTGCCGCCGGTTCATCTCACCGGCGAGCGCGTCGCGCATACGGTCGACGAGCGAGAGCTCTTCTTCGAGGTTGGTGATGACCGCCGCCACGTGCGGCAGCGGGTCCATACCGAGGAACGTCGCACCACCCTTGAAGTCGACCAGGATCAGGTTGAGCTGATCCGGCGAGTGCGTGGTGACCATCGAAAGAATCAGTGTGCGAAGGAATTCCGACTTACCCGAACCGGTGGCGCCGATGCAGAGGCCGTGCGGCCCCATGCCGTTCTCGGCGGATTCCTTGATGTCGATCTCGACGGGCGTCCCGTCCGGGGTGATGCCGATGGGCACACGTAGTCGCTCGCGTCCGGCGCGCGGCCGCCACACCTTGGCCGGGTCGATCTGGGACGCGTCCGGGATCTTGAGCAGGTTCATCAGACCGGGGTCGGCGGCGGAGGTGTTGTCGCCCAGGCTGACGATCTGCGCCGCGGTGGCGAGGCGGAAGCGAGCCAGGCTGCGCGAGAACGCCTCCGCCTCGGCGAGGGTCACGCTGTCGGCATTGGCGAACTTCTCGGTGCCCGCCGCGCTCTTGGCGAACACCTCTCCCCCCGCCGCGACGAGCTGCAGCCCGCGCCGCGCGGCCAGGCTGTTCTCGGCGGCGCTCAGATCGATGACGGTGACCGCGTCCAGACCGGACTCGCTGATCAAACGCTCACTGCCGCTGACATATCCGTCGTCGATGATGACGACCAGGTGCATGCGCCCCTGCGTCGGTTGCGGATTGCGCATGAACCGCCCGCGTTCGAGCAGATCGTCGGCCAGCGCCGTCTCCAGCTCACCGAGCGAGCCGTAGATCATGCGGGCCGCGCCCATGCCGTCGCGCTGGCTCGAATGCTGCACGTGCGGCAGCCATTTCGCCCACGCCCAGACCTCGCAGTCGGGTTCGGCGGTGACGATGGCGACGGCGACGTTGTCGGGGCCGTGGAACGCGGTGAGCTCCATGAGCATCGACCACACCAGCCCGCGCGTATCCTCGGCCGGCCCCTCCACATTGATGGCGGGGAAGGCGCGCAGCGACACCGCGGTCGGCAGGTGGTGCACCACGGAATGCGTTCGCACGAAACGCCGCAACGCCACGGTGGACACCGGTTCCAGATCCTCCAGCGGACCCGTTTCCGGCCGCGCCAGCTTGGCCGCGAGCCGATGCGTGCCGATGCCGACGCGCACATGCCCGAAGTCGGGATCGTTGGGCCGCCGCTCCCACATGCGCCGGGTGCCCACGATGGACGGCAGGTCCGCCGGTTCCGGATGACTCCAGACCAGCGTCTCCAACTGCTTCTGCCCGGTGCGCCGGACCTCGCGGCGGGTCTGGTCGAGGTACCGGAAGTAGTCCTTGCGTTCCTCGTTCAGCTCCGAGGAGCTCTTGCTGCTGCCGCGCTGACCCATGAGCATGCCGGCCATCGACATGATCATCATCATCGGCATCATCATCATGTACGGGTTGGACAGCATCGACCGGCCCATCAAGCTCATCATGGCGAGCATGCCGATCATGGCGACGACCATGACGACCGGCATGAGCTTGCTCATGAGCGGCGCGGGCACCGGACGCGGAATCTCCGGCGGCGCGGTCAGCGCCATCTCACCGCCCGGGGCGCGGGGTGGGGCGATGCGGGGCCGGCGCACGAAACCTTCGGTAGCCATGGGTATTTCTCCGGTCGTTAGGAATCGAGGTCGGGTAGCTCGTCGTCGCGGCGGCGTCGCCGGAACGGAATCGACACGGCGAGACCGATTCCCAGCGCGGACAGACAGACAATGGTTCCGACGGTGGCGACCAGCCGCGGCAATCGCGCTGGGCCGACAGGCTTTTGCGGTGTGGGGAAGGCCTGGGATTTCGCGGCCCCGACATGGATCGGCAGCTCGGGCGTGTCCGCCGTGAGCGTGCTCGCCGGGAACTGCGCGGTGAGGGCGGCGACCGGATCGATCAGGCCCGCGCCGACGCGGTCATCGCGGCCGGTGCCGGGCTGATGCGCGGTGAGCATGATCTGGTTCATCACCTGCCGCGCGGTCCAGTCCGGGTACTTCGCCCGCACCAGCGCCGCCAGGCCCGCCACGTACGGCGCCGCGAAACTGGTTCCGTTGATGGCCTTCTGGCCCGAGTCGATACCGGTGGCGTTGACCAGCCCGGTTCCGCCGGGCTTGTTGTCGAGCGAGACGATGTTGGTCCCGATCGCCGCGACACCGACCCACGGGCCGTAGAGCGAGAAGCTGGAGGGTCCGCCGCTGGGATCGACCGAGGCGACCGCCAGCACGTACTTGTTGAACCAGGCCGGGCTGGAGATGGTCTTCACCTTGTCCCAGCTGGTCTTGGTATTGCTGTACTGGTCGTTCTGCGTTCCGCAGCCATTGGCCTGGTCCACATTGCCGGCGGCGACGACCACGACCACGTTCTGTTCGTAGGCGAACCGCACGGCGTCGCCGAGCGCGCTGTCCGCGGTGTCGCCACCGGCGGCCGTGCAGGCGTCCTCGGAGATATTGATAACGGTCGCACCCATATTCACCGCGCGCACCACGGCCGCGGCGAGGGTCTGCATATTGCCGTACCCCGACTTGCTCATGCTGCCCGGCGTGTCCCCGCCATTGGAGTCCTTGGCCTTGTAGGCGTCGCTGAGCTGACGGATCGAGAGGATCTCCGCGTCCGGCGCGACTCCCACGAACGCGTCGTCCGCGCTGGGCTGAGCGGCGATGATGCCCGCGACCAGGGTGCCGTGGCCGTCGCAATCCTCGGTGGTGCCGTCTCCGTCGGAGACGTAATCCCCGCCGCCCTGCAGGTTCGCCAGCCGCGGATGCCGATTCACACCCGTGTCGATCACCGCGACCTTCTGCCCCGCGCCCCTGTGGTTCGGCCCCGGATTGGCCTGCCAGGCCCCGGGCAGGTCGAGCACCTTCTGCGCGACGGGTTCATCGCGCGGGGTGTCACCCTTCAGCGACTGTTCGACACAGACCGCGTTCTTCTGGGTCGGCACCGGTGGCGCGGGCTTGCCGGCCAGCGCCTGCGCATCCCCGATATGGGAGAGGTCGGGATCGGGCTGGGTGACGGTGGCCGCCGCGGTGCCCTGCGGCCCCAGCAGCGCACCGCCGAGAATCGCCCCCGCACACAGTGTTCGCGCCCAGTTTCCGGGACGCCGAATCATATGTTCCGAGCCGTCGAGTAGACGTCCATGATCCACAGCACCAACGGGACGATCGACACGATCAGGCCGTATTCGAACAGCTCGTTGAAGCGCCGGGTGACCGGGGTGACCTCGACGTGCGGGCCGATGACGCCGAATCCGACGGCTCCCACCGCGAATACCAGCAGCAGTCCGGCGGAGACGAGCAGCATCCCGTCATCGGACAGTGCCAGCAGCACCGCCAGACCGATGAAAGTGACACAGCCGCTGGCGATCAGCGTGGCGGCCTGGGTGAGATCGGCGAACGAGCGTCCGCGCAGGCAGAGAATGATCGAGATGACGACGGCCAGGGCGATACCCTGCCAGCGGTCGGAGTGCAGTGGGTCGGCCGTGCCGAGCGCACCGGCGACGGCGCCCAGCGCACTGCCGATGACGATGCCGGTCTGGAACTGATTGGCGGTGCGGGCACGCTGCCCGAGTCCGTGCGCGGAGGGCAGCACGGTCGCGCCGATGGCGCCGATGCCCTCGATGGTGGGGCGAGGTTCGTGGTCGGCCGGATCGATGGCGGCGCCGGCGGTGGGCACCGGCGGCACGGGTAGTCGCGCCAGCATGGCGGCCAGCCGCGGCACCATCGACAGCACGATGATCGACGCGACCAGTACGCCCGCAGCCACTTTCGGCACTCCGGCATCCCAGATCATCCGCACGGCCGCGCCGATTCCGGAGAGGATCACCACGGTCACGACAGCGGACACCACCGCGGCGCCGGCCCCGATGATGCGGTAGCCGACCACGGCGAGCAGCAGGGTCGCGGCCGCGCCGAGCATGAGGTGCGGACTGCCCACCGAGCCGGGCACGGCCAGCGCCGCGCCGCCGAAGGTGAGCAGCAGCATGCACAGCGTGAGCACGGTCGCGGTCAGCTCGTCGGCGTACTTGCGCATGGCGATGGCGGCGGCGACCAGCGCGGCGACGGCGCCACCCAGCAGCAGCGGCGACGCCACGAACTTGTCGCCCCCGGATCGCGAGATCAGCCCCAGCACAACCGCGAACGCGACCGCGGCCACCCCGGCCACCAGTCCGGTCCACCGTGCGGCGGTCACGGACCAGCTGCGGAACTCCTCGGCCGTGAGCCTCGACACGGCGTCGATGACGTCGTCGAACAGCGCGGGCGCTTCCTTGGCGGAAACCGCCCGCAGCACCAGCAATTCGCCGTCGTAGATCTCGGCGTCATTGAGCGTCTGACTGGGCGCGATCATGTCGCGTCCCAATTTGGCCAGCGTCCAATGCTGCGACTGGAGTGGTGTTCCCCCCTCCTCGCCGCCGATCGGGTCCGGATTGCGGGATTCGATGAGGCGCACCAGATCACCGATGAAGGCGGCGATCGGAACGTTGGCCGGCAGACCGACGTCGAGCTGGGTATTCCCCCCGATGACGGACACACGGCACAATTCGGGTTCAGCCGCCCGCGGGCCACTGATCGACTGTGCTGTCACTAGCTGAACTGCTCCCCTGTAGCTCTCAACAGTTGCCCGCCCAGGGCGGTTAACCATAATGTATCCGACTGTCCGCAGCCGTGCGATTCGCATGGTGTGGGTGGGGATTGTGAACGAAAGACCAACCAGGCTCGACGAATTCGGGGTTCGACTAGGATGATCGACACTCGCCAGGCCCAACGCGCCTTCGATGCGGGAGTGCTGTCACTGGGGTTGAGCATCGAGGGCCAGGAGTCGAACCGGGACCTCGACTACGCCAAACTCGCCTTCCAGCGCGCGACCGAATGGGACCCCACCATGGCCGACGCCTGGCTGGGCCGGGCCGCCGCCGGCGAGGTCACCAAGGATGTTCTGAGCAATCTGTACAAGTGCAGCACCGTCTCGCTGGGGCGGGAACAGCGCCGGTTGGGGCTGGCGCCGCGACAGCTTGCCGGACGTTTCCTGCCGGGCCTCTACATCGATTACCCGCTGGCCGGTTTCACCGAGATCCATCTGGCGTGGGCCGCGCATCTGATCGCCGAGAAGCAGTACGACGAGGCCGAGCAGGTGCTCGGCGAACTCGAAAAGCACCGGCGGGCACGGGCTTCCGAGCCGGATTTCGAAATCGACGGCCGCATCGCCAAGTACGTGCGCGGCATCCTGCACTACAACACTCAGCGCTGGCCGGATGTGATGACCGTGCTGGCCGGTTCCGAGGGTTGGGAAGACCCGTATCTGGCGGCCGGCGCGCATGTGATGGTCGGCACAGCGTGTGCGCAGCTGGGTCTGTTCGGTGAGGCGATTCGCCGGATGGAAGCCGCAGAGGCGGGCCCGATTCCGGCCGCGCGCACCGCGGCCATGTTCTGCCGCGGCCTGTGCCTGCGCGAACAGGGTCAGGCCGATGAGGCGCAGTCGCTGTTCGAGAAGGTGTATTCGCAGGCACCGGATTTCGACGCCAACACCGCGGCCATGCGTGACCGCACCTACCGGATCACCCTCACCACCAAGGAGGTGATCGAGGCCCGCACCGACAGGTGGGATCCGGCCTCGGCGCCCTCGCTGGAGGAGAAGCAGGCCGCCGAGCACGAGGACCGGGCCAAGGAGATCCTGGCGCAGGCGCGCGCCGAGCTGGACAAGCAGATCGGCCTGGCCGCGGTGAAGACGCAGGTGGCCAAGCTGCAGTCGAGCGCGCAGCTCGCGAAGATCCGTGCGGAGAAGGGACTTTCGAGCTCCGCGCGCGGTCAGCATCTCGCGTTCACCGGCCCGCCCGGAACCGGTAAGACCACTATCGCGCGCGTGGTCGCCAAGATCTATTGCGGCCTGGGCATTCTCAAGACCGACAAGGTCGTCGAGACCAAGCGTTCCGACTTCGTCGGCCAGCACCTGGGTTCCACCGCCATCAAGACCGACGCGCTGATCGACACCGCCATGGACGGCGTGCTGTTCATCGACGAGGCGTACACCCTGATCCAGCAGGGTCTTTCGGGTGGTGACGCGTTCGGCCGCGAGGCCGTCGACACGCTGCTGGCCCGCATGGAGAACGACCGCGACCGCCTGGTGGTGATCATCGCCGGATACGACGGCGAGATCGACCGCTTCCTGGCCGCCAACGACGGTCTGGCCTCCCGCTTCGCCAAGCGGCTCCAGTTCCCGTCCTACACGGCGGAAGAGCTCGGCCGGATCGGCGAGGTCGTCGCGTCCAAGCGGGATTCGGAACTATCCGAGGACGCACTGCGCGCCTTGGTCACGACCTGCGAGAAGCTCTACACCATGGAGAGCACCGACCAGAGCGGGCAACCGCGCCGCGGTGTCGACGTGGCCGGCAACGGCCGTTTCATCCGCAACCTGATCGAGGCCGCCGAGGAGGAACGCGAATTCCGGCTGGCCAATGACGAATCCATCGATCTGAGCGCCGTCGACGAGTCGGTGCTCATGCGGATCGAGGGCCCCGACATGAAGGCCGCGCTGAGCACCCTGCTCACGTCACTCAACCTATCGTCGGCCGCCGACTGAGGGGCAACTGAACTGTGAACGACTTTCCGCGGGGAGCGGGCGGCTATCAGCCGGGCGGAAGTGGTGGGAACCAAGTCGGGGATGGGGGCTACTCCGGAGACGGTCGGCACGGCCGGCCGCCGAGCGGTTACCCGCAGGGCGGTCCGGGCGGCTACGGTCCGGGCGAACCACGAGAATACGAACAGGGCGAGCCGGGCTTCGGGCCCGGCGGCAACTTCGCGCCGAGCGGTGCGGCGAGCGGCCATTCACGCAGCGGGGACGGCGATTTCGGGCATGGCGGGTTCGACGCGTTCTCGCACGGCGGCTCGCCCGTAGCCGCGCCGCCGCGACCGGCGCCGCCGCAACCGCGTCCCCCGGCGGCGCAGTCCGCACCGGAGCCCGTGGAGCCTCAGGGGCAGCGCTCACAGCCCGCAGCGCACCGACCCGCGGCGGATGCCGTTGCGGCCGAGCTGCGTTCGGATGATCTGTGGCTGCTGCGGAATCTGCCGCTGCGCCTGGTGATTCCGGTGGCGTTGATCGGCGTCGCGGTCTCGTTGGTCGTGGTGGCGCTGCGCGCACCCTGGTGGGCGGCCTTGGTGGCCGGGCTGGTGCCCGCGCTCATCGGACTGGTCCCGGTGGCCGGCACGCCGATCGGGCTGCGGCTGGGTCGATGGGTCGGGTATCGCTGGAAGCAGGCACGGCGCGCGAGTCTCGACGAGAACGCCCTGGTCGACGTCCCGCTGCCCGATGGCGGCAGCTGCGGATTGCGCTGGGACGGCACGCTGTTGACCACCATGCTGCGCATCGATCCGCCGCCGGACACGCTGACGTTGCTGCGGCGCGGTTCACTGAGTACCGATCAGCTGTTGCCGCTCAACGAGATCGCGGCCTGCCTGCGGCAATACGATGTCGAGCTGCATTCGGTCGATGTCATCAGCACCGGCACCCGCACCGCCAGCACCGAGGCGGTGATCTCCGGCTACGCGGCCAGCATCGCACCGCTGGGCCGCCTCTACGACGAGATCCTGGGCCCGCTGCCCGCCATCGCACACCGCACCATGTGGCTGGTGCTGCGCCTGAACCCGCTCGACAACGCCAAGGCCGTCGACAATCGCGGTGGCGGTCCCGAGGGCGCCCTGCGCTCGGCGCTGGTCGCCACCCGACGGGTCGCGAATCGCCTTGCCGGGCACGGCATTACGGCGTCGGTACTGACCACGTCCGAGATGACGACCGCAGTGCGTGAGCTCACCCGCGGTATTCCTGTCGGCGAATTCACCGAGCACCCGGACAACCTGGAGCACAACGGGGTTCACCTGACGAGCTACCAGATCGATCCCCAGCTGTTCAATTCCGATGGCCTGGCCAAGATCTGGGCCGTGCGCAGCCTCGCCACCACCGTGACCGTCCGCCTGCAACCGGTCCCCGAGCCGGGTGCGAAGCCCGGTCAGCCCGCGAGCATCATCGAGGTGGACGCCCGAGTCCGCTACGACACCCCGTACGAGCACGGCGAACCCCCGGTCGCGGGTCTGAAGGAACTACCCCGCCGCCAAATGTGGGCGCTCATGGACATCCTCGCCTATGGCACTCAGGAGATTCGCCCCAGCGGCTACCGCGGCCCCGTGGACGTCCTCACCGACATCACCATGCCGACAGCCGGCTGCGGCCAGCTGATCGGCGCCGACGCCACCGGCAGCGGCATCGCGGTCCCCCTCATCGGCGACGGCTCCCGCCGCATCGACATCATCGCCAGCCTCCAACTGGCCCAACAGGTCATCCTCCGCGCTATCGCCCTCGGCGCCGGCGCGGTGGTCCACACTTCCCGCCCGGGAGCCTGGCAGGGCATGGTGACAAATGTCGCCGCCCCGCACGCACTCTCCCTGGCCTCCTCGGTAACCCACAGCTCCCGCGGCACCGCCATCACCGGCCGCCTCCCCAACCCGGCCGCCACGGTCATCGTCTTCGACGGTGTCCCGGCCAGCGCTCCCCCGGGCTCGGCCACGGTGGTCACGATCCACGAATCCATCTCCGCCGATTACCAACCCGACGCCGACGTGACGATCGTCCAGCACCCTGATGCCCCACACACCATCTCGGTGCACACCCCCGCCACCATGACCACCGCGCAAATGGTCACCACGCCGGCCGAACAGCACTACCTGAGCGGGGCCACGGCTCGGCGCTGATCGATAGTTGTTCGTGCCGATTTACCCCGGTCGACGGAGATAACCTGCGGCAGCCTGCTACTCGGGTGGATACGGTGTGCAGGTGAGGTACTTCAACACGGCGGGTCCGTGTTACCCGGACCTGCACTACATGCTGTCCGCCGCGGAGCGGCTGCCCGGCGCCCGGAAGTACATCGAATTCGGGTCCTACTTCGTCGTCCACGTACCCCAGCCGTCCGGCAAGACCACCGCACTGCTGGGCTTGGCGCGTGAGCTGACCGCTGAGGGGCATTACCTGGCGATGTCGATCTCCTGCGAGACCGCGCAGGTCATCGGCGACGACGTCGGGGCGGTCGAGAGCATACTGCTGAGCGAGCTGCGGCAGAAGGCCGAACGGCAGCACTGGCCGCCGGAACTGATGCCTCCGGACCAGTGGCCCGATGCCAAGCCCGGCACCCGCCTGAAGAAAGGACTGGACGCCTGGGTGGCCAAATGCCCACGCCCACTGGTGTTCTTCTTCGACGAGATCGACGCATTGCGTGGTAACGGACTGTTCAATGTCTTGCAGCAACTGCGCGCCGGATACACAGAAGACCGCGAGAATTTCATGCACTCGGTGGTGCTGTGCGGGCGGCAGGATGTGCGGGACGACCATGCGGCCTCTGGCGACGACTCGAAGCGGCAGGGAACCGCGAGCCCGTTCAACATCACGATCGACTCGATCCGGATCGGCGACTTCGACGAGGTCGAAATGCGCCAACTGTATGGCCAGCACACCACCGATACCGGGCAGGAATTCGATGACAAGGCCATCGATCTCGCGTTCTACTACACCCAGGGCCAGCCCAGGCTGGTGAACGCACTGGCCTGGGAGATCATCGGCGAGATGCGGGTTCGCGAGACCATCACCCTCGAACACGTCGAGACCGCGAAGGAGCGGTTGATCCTGGCGCGCGCCACGCACCTCGATTCGCTGATCGACAAATTGAACCAACCGCGGGTACAACGGGTGCTCGAGCCCGTCATCACTGGCGAAATCCCCGATCTAGACGCCAGTTTCGACGACGACGTGGCCTACGTACGGGATCTGGGACTGATCGCGCAGGGCAGGCAGTTGCGGTTCGCGAATCCGATCTACCAGGAGGTCATCGTCCGGGTGCTCGGTCAGCGCACCGAAGCGGTGATCACCGCCGAGCCGCCGAGCTTCCGCTACCCCGACGGTCGCATCGACTTCCCGCGTCTGCTGCGGGAATTCACGGTGTTCTGGATTCAGCACGGCGATATCCTGGCCGCCCGCGACAACTACCACGAGGCCGCCGCGCAATTGGTATTGATGGCGTACCTGCATCGAATCGTCAACGGCGCCGGGCACATCGACCGCGAGGTAGGTGTAGGCCGAGGCCGCATCGACCTGCTGGTGCGCCAGCCGTACGAGGACGCCGACGGACGACCCGCGGAACAACGCGAGGCACTCGAGCTGAAGGTCTGGGCCACCGGCCGCCCCGACCCGTTGCCCGAGGGCCTCACCCAACTCGACGGCTATCTCGACCGCCTCGGCCTTGCGACCGGCGTCCTGGTGATCTTCGACCGAAGCCCCCAGGCAGCGCCGATCGCCGACCGCACCGCCTTCAACGAGGCCCACACTCCATCCGGCCGCACCGTCACAGTGCTCCGCGCGTAAGTTCCGGCAACCGGCGTACCCCTCCAATAGCCGGGCCGGGCAGCGTTTACCTCGGCATCGGCTAACAGCGGCCGACCTCAGCCGGTAACCGGTCTGCCCTGATTACCAGCCAGGTAGTCGCCTGTAGTCCATGGTAGTCTTAAATGGTGGCGATAACCTATTACTGGGGTTTAGCACGGCTGTTGGCGGTGTCGGGGATCGACTTCGACGATGTCGCCGATATGCTCTACGCCTGGCTTCGAGGCGAGCGTCGGATTTGTTTCATGCCCGCAGTCGATGACACAACCGGGTTGAAGCCCTCGGTGCTGATAGGCCGAAGCGACTCGGGCGAGGTGCTGGTGCTCCTCGCTCGAATCGATCGCCGCGATATCTACATCATCAACGCAAGCCGTCCGTCCAGTGAGCTGGTCGCCGACTTTGAAGCATGGGAGGCCCGCCATGACTGATCCGGCAAACGATTTCGAGAACATGACCCCCGACCAAATCCTGGAGATGATGCAGCGCTTGCGCATTCAGACCGACCAAGCGCAATTGTTGCCACCCCCGGCCGATGCCGAAACCGAGCTGGCCAATATTCCACGGTCAGTGAAGCTGACCCCCACCCAGGACCGCCGGCTGAAGGCCCGCGCCAAGGAACGGGGCATGAGTCAGTCGGAATACCTGCGGTGGCTCGTCGAGCATGATCTGAACCAGCCGGTGGATCGCCCCCTGACGCTGGCGGATCTACCGCTGATCGTCAAACTCGTTCGCGCCCAAGCGGCGTAACCCGCCCCGCGCGTGAGCAGGGTGAGGCGCGGGGTGCGATGGCTCGTGTCGCGCGTGACCTCGGGGCTGCCCTGCGGCGTTCTCGTGTGGCCCTGGCTGACCTACGCTGTCGGCACCCGGTGACACGCCGATCCAGATCGTCCTGCGGCACCTGCCCTCGCCCGCCACACGCTGGCAGATCCTGATGGCCGTGCCGATGGGACCGCACCAGCTCGCCGAATACACCGCATGGGAGGCCGACTGAGAACAACACGCCAGACCATGGCTACCCGCGCACCGTTGCGACGCCTTCCTCAACGGGCTCACCTTCGACGACACCACTGCCGTGCCGTCCCTGCCGCCCACTAATGACGAGATCGAAACCGGCATGGTCACCACCTCGCTGAAACTGCCTGCAGAGCTGCGTCAGCAGATCCGCGAGACAGCCGCCGAACACTGCGTCCTCAGGAAGCCTGACGACGTCGCATTCTACGACCGGGCCTTCCGAAGCATCGCGCAAGCCAGCCTTGGCCCCAAGGCAAGTCAGGCCCTGATCACCAGGGTGGCAAAGGAGTACGAACGTGAATAACGAGCTATCCGTGGCGAACTGGTTCAAGAGCACCTACAGCCAAGCTCAGGGTGAGTGCGTCGAGATCGCTTTCCTCGGCAGCGGTGAGATCGGTGTGCGGGACTCCAAGAATCCAGATGGCCCCGCTCATGTCTTCGCCCCGGGTGCCTGGGATATCTTCTTTACGGGGGTACAGGACGGAACATTCGACCGCCCTTGAGGCCGGCACTCGCGAACAAGCAGGACGCCGAGCTGCCTCAGTCGGTTCGGCCCCCGCAGTTCAGCGCCTGGGTAAGTTGGCGATTACTTCCTGCATGATGGATTTCGTTGCGGAGCAGATCTTCTGGTAGAGGTCGCCGCCTTCGCCTTCGCCTTGCAATGACAGCTGGACCAGTTCGATCTTGTCGCCGACGGAGCGATAGGGATATTCGAGCGTGCAGATCGTATCCACGACATGGTTGTGCGGGATGGCCGTCTTGCCGTTGCCGAGGTCGATCGGTTCGTTCACGGCGACTTCAGTGGAATTCACGAAATTCAGCTGAAGTCGCACCTCGGACGTTCCCTGCCAGTGGCATTCATGCGCGGAAACGTCAGTCGGCGCGGCCGCAACCGGTCCGACCGCATCGTTCAACCGCTTGTCGGAAACCAGCCCGCACGGATCGATCCGGCCCAGCGATACGGCATCGGACCGCTGCGGCGGCGTATTCCGTGTGGCGACCAGCCGGGCGAGTACCTTTTCGGCAAGGTCGCATGACGTGGCTTTGCCCAACGTGACGACAATGCCCCACTTCTGGTTCGTGCCGGAGAGGTCGACGCCCCGTCGGCACTCCGAAAAGGCGGCGTCGTCGTCGGCGAGGATCGGCAAACTGTCCACGCTTCGACCGGTCCCCTGCAGCAGGTCCGTGCTGGCGCCGGGCTTGACCGTCATGTATTGGCCGCCTGATTTGTGGACCGCACATTCCCAGCTCAGATAGGTATCGGGATTCCACGTCGAGACATCGCTGGGCCAGTCCGAATCCGGCGGGACCGAGCCCTGCATCGACTGCCGGAGCCACGCGCAGGCATCGGCATTGCGCAATCGATCGAGCATCGCGGCGACAGTATTCGTTCCGGCTGGCTTGTCCGACAGTCGAACCCAGGTGATCGCACCCGCGACCAATAGCAGCACCAGCAGCGCGGCCAGGCCCACATGCCGGGCCATCTTGCTTCCACGTAACCCGGCCTTGCCCGACCCCGGCACATCGGCCACCTCGAACCCCGTGCCCATGACGGTGGCCTGATGGCCGTTGCCCGAGACGATGACGGTCGCGTCAGGGTTCGAGGTCAGAGCGGTGAGCCCGGCGAGCTGCCGCTGGATTCCAGCGTGTACCGGTCCCGGCCACGGCGCGGCACCTTCCGCCAGCCATCCGATCTGGTCCAGCAATTGCGCAGGAGTGGGGCGATACTCCGGTCTCTTCGCCAAGCAGGGGGCGATCAGATGCCGCAGCTCCGGTGCCATCTGATCCCAATCCGGTTCCGCGTGCACGATATTGAACAGCGTGTACGCCATCGAGGGGGCGGCAAAGGGGCTCTTGCCGGTCGCCGCCATGACCAGCAGCGCACCCAGGGAGAAGATGTCGCTCGCCGGGCTGATCGGCTCTGCCGAAGCTTGCTCCGGAGACATGTAGGCGGGAGAGCCCAAGGCGGAACCGGTTTCGGTCAATCCGCTCGGGTTCTCGTGGAGCTGCGCGATTCCGAAGTCGATCACGCGCGGCCCCTCCGCCGTGAGCATCACATTGGCGGGCTTGAGATCTCGATGCACCAGCCCGAGCCGGTGAATATCCTGCAGGGCCACCGCCAGACCGGCGGCCAACGCCTTGACCGCGGGCACCGGTAGTGGCCCGAACTCGGCCACCACCTTGTCCAGCGGTATGCCAACCACGAATACCGAAGCGAGCCAGGGGTTTCCACCGTCCACGTCGAAATCGACCACCGGAGCGGTGAAGGCACCCGACACCCGGGTGCTGGCGTTGACCTCACGCCGAAACCGGGCCCGATACTCGTGTTCGCCCAGCAGGTGCTGATGAATCTGCTTGATCGCCACGAATCGCCCGTCGGGCCCGATACCGAGCAGTACCCGGCCCATTCCGCCCGAACCCAGCACTCCCAGAACTCGATAGCGGCCGATGACTCGGGGCTCGGCGGGATCGAGTGGCTTGACCGCCATTACTTCGGCAGCCTCGGTAGCACATCGGCCATGAGCTTCTTGGCCTTCTCGCATGAACCCGTGTCGGCCGTTCCCCAGTCGCTGATCCGGGTCCTGACGATTTCGGCCTTGTCGTTGGTGGTCAGGCGGGCCTGGTATTTCACTTCGCAGTTGCCATTCGAGGCCTTCAACCAGAGCTTCTCGATGTAGGCCGTGGTTTGCCCGATCTGAATGGTCTCGTACCGGGTGTTGTCCTTGTCGAGCCGATCAGTGTCCTGCAGTGTGACTTCGACGGTTCCGGTGCCGCCTTGGTAGTAACAGTCACCGGCACCACGAACGCGCCGGGCGGGGTCACCAGCAAGGCCACCTGCGAGCGTCGGGTCCAGCAACGAGCACGGGTCAACGCGCAGAATCGAGTTCTGCGGAAGCTTCAACTGGGGTGCGTACACGGTGAGCTGCTGCACGACGGCCGTGATCGCCTTGTCCGCCATCGCGCAGCCGTCACCGCCGTTGGGTGCGTAGATCTGGATCTTCAGGGCATTGTGGCCACCACTCTGCGTGAGAACATAGCGATCACACGCACTGTACCCACTCTTGTTACGAAGGATCGGTACCCAGCCCACAGTCTGGCCGGTGGCCTCCGTGGTCTGCTCCACTTCGCCGGCCGAGGTGAAGTTATCCAGTTCCACACTGATCTTGTGCTGGTCCGAGTCGGTGACCGTTGTCTCGCATCCGCTGTATTGCATGCTCGGAGCCTTGACCCGCGTGCCCAGCTTCGGCGTCACGAGATCGAGCACCTTGCAAGTATCGAGCTGCTGCAACTCCATGGTCGTGACCGTCAGCGAGGGATCGGCCATCGCCTGCGAATGCCCGCTCTGCATGGATATTTCGCGCACCCCGAAGGTTCCCGCGCCGAGCACCACCAGAGTCGCCGCGGCCGCCGCGACCAATCTCAGCATCCTGCGTCGATTGGACTTGGCCTGTTCCACCTCCTCCTCGAGCTTCGACTCCCTTTCTGAGGTATGGACCCACCAGTCGGAGTCCGCACGGTGCGCGTCGATCCGGGCCGTCACCGGAGCGGGCCACATGGGCTCGGGCTGAATCCGGCTCGCCGCGTCCAGCAACTCTTCCGCTGTCGGCCTCCGGGCCGGATCCTTCGACAGGCAGGCGTCCACCGACTCCCGCAGCGCAACCGGCACGCCCTCGGTGTTGGGCATGGTATGGATGACGCTGTAAAGGACCTGCGGTGTCGAAACACCCGGGAACGGACTGGAACCCGTCGCCGCCATGGCCAGAATCGCGCCCACCGAGTACACGTCCGCGGCAGCCGTGAGGGGCCGCCCCTCGGCCTGCTCGGGCGACATGTACGCCGGGGATCCCAAGACTGTGCCGGTAGCGGTCAGTGCGTCGCTGTCCTGGGCACGGGCAATGCCGAAGTCGATGATCCGTGGGCCTTCGCCGGTCAGAAGAACGTTGCCCGGCTTGAGATCTCGATGCAGTAGCCCGGCGCGGTGGATCTCCAGTAACGCGGACGCCAACCCGGTGGCGAGCAGCCGCAGCCCACCGAGGTTCAACGGCCCGCACTCGTCGATGACCGTCTTCAGATCGGGACCATTGATGTACTCGGTGGCCAGCCAGGGACTCTCGGATTCCGTGTCGCTGTCGATCACGGCTGCGGTGTAGGCACCGGTGAGCTGCCGACAGGCCTCCACCTCGCGAGCGAACCGGTCTCGGAATTGCGGATCTCCGGCCAGGTGCGGGTGAATCTGCTTGATCGCAACCAGTCGTCCGGTCGGCGTGCGGCCCAGCAGCACTCGGCCCATGCCACCCCGCCCGATAACCGCGATAGTGCGATTGCGCCCCAGCCATTTCGGATCCTGCGGCGTCAGCGCCCTCATACCGTCCCTCCCATGACCGAATACTGCGCGCCAGCCAGCTGCCTCAAATCGATATCGGTATTGCTGTACACCGTCGCGACGTACTCACCGCGGAACATCACACAACGGAAACGCCTGGCTTCCAGATTTTTCGAGGGCTTGGAGAGCTGGCGGCAGGCCACATCGGGCAGTCCGGACACTCCCCTGATCGGCATGTATTCGGTGTCGCCCGGTTGCCCGTCGAGATATCCGGCGTAGTTCTTGGCCGCAGTGGCGTCGCGCATCTTGAACAGGCGCTTGTTATAGGAGACCGCCACTGTGTTGATGCCGTGCTCGGCATTCGCCTTCGCATCCTCCGCGGGACTGTCCAGCAGCGCCGAGTAGGCATGCACTCCCCAGACGGCGAACTTCATGGCGGTGGGCATGGGGTCGTCGGTCAACACCATCCGGGGCAACAGCTTGTCCGGATCGAGTTGCAGTTTGGGCAGATCCGCCGACGGGGTCGGCGTGTAGTTCGCGAGCAGATCGATCTGTCGCCGGTACGACCGGGTGACCATGTCGACCAGCGTTCCGAGATCCGGATCCAGCGACTGTACGTACACCCGGATAACCAGCGACTTGTAGGCCATGGTGCTCCCGAGCGTGGGAATGCCTGGCCGCCAATGGCTGATCGCGGCCGGAAAAGCATCGACCGCCACAGGCACGTTATCGGCATTCGCCTCGAAGTCGGCCCGATCCATATCGGCTGCCGCCGCACTCGCCGCCGCCTCGTCGGGGAACTCGACCAGCGACGTCGCTAGGAACTTCTGTGGTTTCCCGGCCGCATAGTCCGCATAAGATTTACTCGCTGCCATCGCCCCGAAGGCCGCGAGCGGGTCGTGACCGTTAGCGGCGCGCGTCTCCGGCGCGGAGATAACCGAATCGCCGAGGCCGAGGCCGAGACGGTCGGCGAAAACGCCTCCGCCCCGACCCATTCCGATCTCCGGATCGATGTCCGTCGCATACATGATGTGTTCGCCCAATCGCAACGATTCCACGAGCATGCCCCGAGCTTTGCTGGGCTTCTGGTCGAAATCCGACGGGCTCGGCTTGCCGGAATACGGTCCGTAATCCGATGTATCCCCGCCACTTCCACCACAAGCCGCCATCCCCGCCAGTACGACGAGCCCGACCGCGGCAGCGGCGGCTCTCCTCAGCCTGAACCGCATACATCCCTCCCCGACTCCGCGCGCTCTCGGCGGACCCCTCCAAATTCGAACTCCGAGCCGTACTGTCCGTGGTGCGGACCCGCCCAGGCACAGGACAACCTAACACTGGACGGATGGCAAGACCATTCAGCATCGAACGGGTAGGAGCACAGGCAGTCGTCGCTACTGCGTCGGCAGAGTGTCCCAGTTCTTCAAGGCGTCCTGCCTGGACAAGGTGGGACCTGGAACGAGTTGGCCAATGATCTCCCACGGTGCCAGATGTGGCGTAGCACCCAGCCCGAGGATCTGTGCGGTTGCGAGATCCGGGATGCCGTAACGGATTCCGTTGTCAGAGATGTAGAACAGATTCTCGCGTCGCTGACTACCCGGTTCGACACCAGTAGTACGGACGAACTCACCCGTAGTGGGTGGCACGTACACAGCGTCGACACGGTCGCCCGCTGCCCCATCCTTGGTAGCCAGGTCCACCGGCTTCTGTGAGTCGGGCAGCGGCAGACGTGTGCCGAGCAGCAGTTGGACCGTAGCCCGATCCGCGGGTCCCTCTGTTGCGTCCGGCTGTTCCTTCCCGAGACCGCTCTTCTTCGCCCAGGTGACACAGGCAACCGGGTTGTCCTCGGCGGTAATGATCTTTGGTGTGGCGTTTGGGAAGTCGTCGACCGGCAGGGAATGCACAACCGGGATTCCGTTCAGCACGTCTGGTGTCACGGACTTGAAGCCGTTCATGCCCTGAGAGTTGTCGGAGCCGATGACCTGCGCGGTGAACGCCGAAATGCGCTGCACACCGTCAGCCAACACGACATACAAGTCGGACCGATCGGAACCGTCCAGTGCCGCCACCTTCACGATGCCGCCTACCGGCACATTGTTCAGCTTGCCCAGGCCGTTCTCCCCGATGCGAGGGATGGTGGGCGGAACCAGAGGCGGCACCTTGACCGCAGCACCGATCAGGTCGGTAGTAGCGGGCCGCGATCGCTTGCCGCTCGAGCCCAACGCTTGCGCTATCGAGTCCTTCGTGCGATCGAACTCGGCAACCTTGCCGTCGTAGATCAGATAGTCCTTGCCGCCCTTGCTCACCCAAATAGCCGAGCTCGAATCGACCGCCTTGACGCGATCACTGAGCTCGAGGCTGCCGGAGATGATCGTGGTTTCTGCGCCGGAGGACGAGGCTGCGCCACCGGATGCCGACAGCGGCACCTTGTCGCAGAGCGTCCATTGGGACCGCTCGCCCTGCCCAGTGCCGGGCAAAGCCGCAGGCACACCGGGGATGCCGAGAATCGGTCCGCGCGGAACCGTGTTGAGCTTGCTGTCCTTGACTGATTTCGGAGTTTCGCTGGTACCCGAGATCAACCGCGCCGATGCGAGATTCAGCGTCGGGTACAAGGTCATCTTGGTTTTATCGTCTTTGTCCCGCACCACGACGTAGAGTGCTCCGCTGTCCTTGCCCATCACGATGTTCGCGTCACCGATGGATCCCTGCGGGCGAATGAAAGCCATGATTGCCGCACCGGCGACCACGAGCAACGCGAGAACCGCTCCGACCATCAGAGATCGAAACTGCGACCGCATGGGATCGTGCAGCATTCGAACGTCCCGACGGATCAACGCGTGGTCGAGTCGGCGCAGCAGAAAGCGGTACCCATTGACCTGGGCACGCGTGCTCAATTGTGCTGGCACTAACCAAATCCTCCGTCGAGCCGGGAACTACGGGCGTAGAGATTACTGGCCGCGACCGACGACAGCGCACCCCTCCTAGCTGGAGGCGTGCGCTGTCGGATCGGCACCGACGTCCTCGTTACATGAAGGCGTTCTTGACCTTGTTGTCCGCGCTGAGGGCGTTGTGCAGCGCGCTCTCCACCGCGGTGGCAACGGCGTCCAACGTCGACAGGCACTTTTCGGCGTACGCGTTGTCCCAGTCGGACTTCGCGGCCGTAACACCTTCCAGTGCGCCGTTCTCCGCGCCGCTGTTCGGGTTCGACCACGCCTGCTTCAGGCGCTCGACAGCCTGGCCGAGATCGCTGGAGGTATCAACCTTGGACTGACCGTCACCGGCAACGGCGACGAGGTCCTTGTGGAACTGACGGAGGTCCTGGACGAGGGAGGTCATCCCTGCGGCGTCGTAAAGCATTGCGTATTCCTTTGCAGTGTTGAGAAGCTGGGTGAGCGGTGACCGACTAGCCGAGGTTCGTGAGAGCCTTGCTGAAGTCGTCCTTGTTGGAGATATCCACGTTGCTGAACACGTCGGTACCCTGGCCGACCTTCTTCTCGAATTCGTCCAGGGCGGCGTTCAGCTTCACGGACTCGTCATCCCACGCGACCGCCGCAGCCTTGAACGAATCAGCAGCGTCACCCTGGAAGCTGTCCTTGGACGAGTCCACGCGGTCGGTGATCTTGCGCAGGATGTCCTTGACGGACGCGACTACGTCAGCCATGTGGCTCTGCGCGGCCTTCGCAACTGCCGCGTCATTTGAAATAGATCCGGTCATCGTCTGTACCTTGCCTTTTCTCGGAATAGATAGGCGATGCGCTGTGCATCACCGGTTCGGGGTAGATCAGCTGTAGGTGGGTCACGCGGGACTCACGACAGCCACCTCCCCCCAGGCAGCGAGTCGATCAGAGTTGAAATCGACTGCGCGATACGGTGATCACTGCCCGGTGTCAGCGTGGACCAGAGTTGCTGGTCCGGGGCGACCCCCGGTGCGGCCACGATGCGGCCCCGTGCGGTGTCGTAGACAGCGACGGCTCCGGGCGATCGGTCTGTGAGGCCGTCGGCGTAGGCGTAGGCCACGATTTCGGCGTAGGCGTGGGTGGCGGACAGGGCGAGGCCGTAGGTGGTGGCGTCGGTATCGGGGACGCCCAGGCTGTAGACGGTGCTCGCGTAGTCCGCGGAAGTTGTTGCGGTGTCGAGGCGTTCGGCCAGATCGGCGGACTCGGCGCTGAAGGCGGCGAGGTCGGCGGGCGGGCAGGGGCCGAGGGCGTCGAGGAGGGGGCGGGCAAGGGAGGCGCCGGAACCGTCGGACCACAGGGGGTGGATGTCGAAGGTGTCGCCGCGGCGGATGGCGACGGCGTGGTCTTCGGCGCGGCGAGTGACGCAGACTCGGATCGGGCCGTCGGCGGTGTGGACACGCATGGCCAGTTCACGGTCGGGCTGAGCTAAGACGAAAAATGCTGTGGCGGTGTCGGTGTCGACATCACCGTGGACGTCGACTATGCGGCGGGCGCGTAGGTCGGCGCGGGCTAGCTCCTGCGCCTGTTCCCATTCCTGGTACGTATCCTGCTGCGGGCCTATCGATAGCACCAGAGGTAGGGTCTGCACACCTAGGTGTCCAGCGAGCGCGATCACGCCGTCGTTGGTGAGGGTCGTCATGAGGCCGCCTCTTGACCGGATTCCTTGGCGCCAGAGGCACTTTCAGATCCAGTACTACCCGCGTTGAACGCGATGTCGACCGGGGCGCGCTGCGCGGCCGGGTCGATTCCGCCGAGCACGGCGGGCGCGACCTGCATGCCGGAGGTGAGGCCCAGCTCGGCGTCGCTGGTGGGTGCACCCACCAGTCCCGCGCGCGGGATGTGCTCTTCGTCGTTGTCCTGTCCCGCACTGCCCATGGCGGTGGGCGCCATCGACGCGCCGGCCTGCTGAACCGTAACCGGCTGCGTCACAACACGTTGCGTCGTCGCCTCCTTGGCCTCGACCGTTGTCGCGCGCACCTGGGTCAGTGGCATCGGCGGCAGGTTCAGCGAGTCGAGGGACAGGGTCGGCAGCGAGGTCGGCGCGATCGACGGCGTTTCCGGGTTCTCCACAGGTTCGGCCGGTTGCTCTGTAGGCGTCAGCCCTGCGGTGACCTGTGGCGGCGCCTGGTGTTCCCAGGGTCTGGCCAGCGATTCGGTGGCAGCCTCGTATGTCCGCATAACCCGGGCTGCCTCGGCTTTCGCTTTCTCGGCGTCGGTCTCGGTCGTCGCCAGTCCGCCCAGCAGCGGCAGGCCAGCGGCCAGACCGAGCTGCTGCATCAGCTGCTGGAGGTCTTTGAGCTTCTCGACCTCGTCGACGTCCGGCATGGTCAGCTTCGCGAGTTCATATGCCGCAGCGTGTGATTCGGCCTGGGTGGCGTTACCGGCGGCGGCGGCCGCGGACGCACCGAGCCAGTCCCGCAACGACTTGATGCGTTCGATGAACGGCCCGCTGTTCTTGGATTCCCAAGCGCTGTCCAGGATTACAAGAATCCGCTCGTATTCGACGGCGGCAGCCGCGAAACCCGCGCTCAATCGCGTCCACGCGAGACCGGCCTCGGCGGCGGGTACCGCACCGGCGCCCGTCACCAGGTCGCGCGCCAGCTGTTCGGGCGGCCGGGATTCCCAAACCGTCTCGGTGAAGCCGGGTTTCGTCGGTTCCAGCATCGGGGGAAGTCTCTCAGGTCAGCCGGCGAAGCCGAGGACGGACTGCTCCTCGACCTGCCCGAAGGCATCGAACTGACTACGCAGTGTCGAAGCGAGATTGCGCAGTTCGGTGACGCCGTCGCTACCGGAGGTCACGAAGGACGCGGCCACCGCGTTGAGCGTCTGCGCGGCACGCTGTGACACCTCGTCCGCTCCGGCGGGCGCGAAGTCGAGCTTGGCCTGCTCGATCCCGAGTCCGTTGGCGATGCGGTCGGCGAGCGCGTCCAGCTGGGCCGCGGCGTCGCGCGCGGTCGAGGCGTCGAAGCGCAGACCGTCGAATGCGTTGGTGCTCATGCCAATCCTCCTGTTACCCCTGGCAAATCAAGTTCAGAGTGTGAGCGCCTTGTCCGGCGGCTCTTCGATGGCTTCGATGGCGCCGACGACCGGCAGGACCACACCCTCGATGACGCCGACCACCTCGTCGCCGTGCGCGGCGGTGACCAGACCGGAGCGGTCCGAAGTGGACTCTTCGTCGGCGGCCCCGGCGCGGCCCGCCGCACCCGCGGCGCCCATGCTCGGCGAGGTGGTCGCGGTGGTGCGGCCGTTCGCCTCGGTGGTGGTCTTGGGGATCCCGGCGCCGGTGTTGCTCACTTCACCGGATGGAATCCGGCTGGTGCCCAACGGGCTCGACGGCGTCGCGGTCGTGGGTGTGCCACCGAAGATCGTGCTGAGCGGACTGCCGCCGCCACCGTCGGTGGTCTTGCTGGTGTCCGTGCTGTCGGTCTTCTTGTCGTCGTCGGTCTTGGTGGTGACCGGCGTGGTGGTCTTGGTGTTCGTATTGGTGTTGGTGTTGGTGTTCGTATTGCTGTTGCTGTTGCTCAGGGCCGAGCTGATGTCGCTGACGCCGGTGGAGACGACCGACGCGCCCTTCTCGACCACCTTCTCCGCGACCGTCGGGGCAACGCTGCTGATGGGCTGCAGCGCCGTACCGACCATGTTGACCAGCGACTCGATATTGGACGCGATCGGCGCGCCCGCGATCATGATCTTCGTTCCGGCCGCGATGATGTCGGTCGTGGGGCCCGCCAAGGCGACCTGGGTATCGGCCACGATGCCCATGCCCTCGCCGATCGTCTCGATCGCGGTTTCGATCAACCATGGGATACCGGCGGGAGTGGCCAGCAGCGCGATGCTGCCGGTTACTTGAAGGACGAATTTATTGATGAGAGCCACCATTTGGGCGTTGCCCGCGGCGACGACTCCCTGAGCCACGCCCAGGATGGCGTGCTGGTTCGCTCCTTGCGCGGCCACCTCGCCACTCTGCGTCTCGACCGCCTGGCTCTTCGCCTCCGCGGCGGTCGCGGCATCGCCGGTCCAGGTGTTCATGACCGTGCTGGTGGCGGACTTGCTTTGCGACGCAGAAGAAGTCAGCGCACTGATCACCGAGGTCAGGATGGTCGCCGGATTGAAGCCGCTGCTCAGGATTCCGCTTCCGAACGATTGCAGCATGCTGACGACCGGCTGGATCAGCGTGGTCAGATCGATCGTCGGCAGCGTCGGCAGCTGGATCCCCGACAGATCCGGCAAGGTGATGGACGGCAACTGCGGCAGCTGCGGCAGTCCCAGGTTGCCCACGACATCCGTGACCGGCGTGTCGAGGTAGGCACCGAGGGGACTGCTGCGCAGCTCGTCGAGCACCGTCGGGTTGGACGGATTGGTCACAGCACCGTCGAGAGGAAGCTGGCCGCGGAGGTGACCTCATTGGCGCCGTACGCGCCGACCGCCGCGTACGCCGTAGTCGCCGTATTCGCGTGCACCGCCGCGATCTCCGCCGAGGACATCAGGAAGTTCCCCTGCGCGACAGCGAAAGCCGCGAGGAACTGCTGCCCGATCAGGCCGAACGTCGGCACGGCCTGCGCGAGCGCGGTACCCACATCCGCCGCGGCCGTCCCCGCGACCTGCGTGGCGATACCGGCCTTCTCGGTGGCGTAAGCCAAGATCGGCGGAAAATCCGCCGCCACGTGATCAGCCATCAGTGTCCCTCCCACTACCTATGATCCTGCTCAGACTACAAGTGCGAATTTCCTTGTGCCAGACCGCAAGGCGCAAACTCTGGCTCAAACTTCTGTTAACAGAGCGGACGCTACCCGGCCATCTCCTCATTGAACCGGTTCATGATCTCGGCCCGCCGCTCGAACGCCCGCCGCGCCGCCTGCGCCGCCGTCGTCACCACGGCCTGCTCGAACTCCCCCGTCGACATCCGCGAAACAGCGCTACTGAACTGCAGATCCGTCAGCGCCCCGTTCCCGTCGACCTCGGCCATCACAGCGCCATCCTCAGACGTCTCCCGCCCCCTGACAGCCTTCATCTGATCCGCGAGATCCTGAAACCGATACAGCTGCCGCCGAACCTGCTCCTGCAACTCATCCATCGACGAAACCACGTGCGCCCCTCTCACACCGACCTGAGCCAGCTCTGCGGCTCATGATCGTAGTCCTGCTCCTCGACGATTTCCTGCCGAGCTACATCGGCTTCGGTGGGGAGGTTGGCACGGGCGATAGCCTCCGCCCCAAGCCCGGCTTCCTCCAACTGCTTTCGGAGTGCGAGGCCGGCGCGGTTGGCGGCTTTCTGACAGAGGCGCAAGACCTCTCCTGCCAGCTGCGTCGGATCCCGATGCAGCTCAGCCGATTCGACCTTCACGGCCAATGGCAGTCCCTGGTTGGTTGCCCGCACCCGAATCGACCCGGACGTGTTGGCAACAACCAGCGAAGCCCAATCCCCCTCAGCAGCACCACCATTCACCGTCCCCGCCTCAGACATTTGCGAACCCCCTCCCAGTTGCCTTGCGTATGAGTACCATACGGCGCCGACCTGTGCCACCGAGATTCTCGGCAGTCGGCCACCGGCGCGGAATGCTCCGCGATCGAACAATCACTGCCCGCGTTCCTCCCGTATGGCTTGAACAACCGCGGCGACTCGACTGTTGATCGCGGTGATCATCCGCTTGGGATCCGCTGACACCGCGACATACGGAAGCTCGTCGCCGCCGATCACATATCGACCGTCATCTTCGACGTCCCGCCAGTCCAGTTGGCGAGCGGTTATGCCACGCGGACCGAACTTCGAGGAGCCCTGGACCACTTCTATGGTCCCCATGCACGCCATCGGCGCGGTTAGAAAACGCTTCGCCCGCTGACCGATCGGATCCTCGAAGATGTCATCGATCAACGATCGACTGTATTCGTCGTAGCCACTATCCGGCTCATCGGGCACTTGCAAAGTGATATCCGACTGGCGACCGGCCTGCACTTGCGGCAAGGTCGCGACGACCATTTCCGCCAATGCCACCGGATCACACTCGGTAACCGTGAATCCACCGCTATGTAGGTAGGTTTCGCCCGGCAACTGCTCGACCAGGTATCCATAAGAGCCTCGCCGTAGCGCGACCATCCGAACCCGGCCGTCGGCACGAGCTGGATCGCGGCCGTCAAAACCATTGACGGATATACGGATATCCGGTTCGGCAATCGCGTCGGTCAGCAGGTCCAGTCGCCTCGTCCATCTGCCCTGCAGACCTTCGTATACCTGCCGCTTCTCTCGAAGGTAGTCGTAATACATAGGCGTGCGGCTGGTGTACAGGAACGGGGCGGGCATTGCCTCGCCGGTGGCTTGCTCCCACAGCACCACGAACTCGAGGTCCTCGAAACGCAGACCAGCGGTCACTTCTCTGCCACCGGCCTCACCGCTTCCGGAACAGCATCGAACACGTCATCGAGATTCTGTCCGGACCTCAGGAACTCGGGCCGCTTGTGTTCTTTGCCACCGCTTTGTCCGGCACCTGCCCCAGCCCCCATCGGGCTCATGCCGGTTCCGGAGGAAGTGCCTGTGCTCGTGGTGGTGCCGGTGGCCAGGCCTGCACGTGACGCGGTTACCGTGTCGGTCTTCTCTTCTTCCGCGGTCACCGTGGCTCGCGGGAAGAGCTGAGACTTCGGAGTTTCGACCTTCGGGGTGCTCGGGGTGCCTCCGGTCGGTGTGCCCCCGGGGCTGGTAGGAGTCCCGCCCGGCGACGCGGTTTCGGTCGGAGTCGTCGGGTTCAGTAGCGAAGTAAGCTGCTGTTCCAGCTGCTGTGTAGTGGTATCCGTGGTCTTCTGAGCCGAGGACACCAGGGACTGGATCAAGCTGGATCCCTGCGTTGCAAGCGATTCCACCATCTGCACGCCGTCCTGGGCCAGGGTGGTAAAGGCCGAGGTAATGGTGGACAGCGTCGTGTCGGTGTTGGTGTTCGTCGGATTCTGAGTTGTCGGTGTCGTCGGGGTTGTCGGCGTGTTGGGCGTCGTCGGGGTATCTGTGGGAGTGGTTGGGGTTGATGGATTTCCGCCTGTTGGTGATCCGGACGGACTGACCTGTGGTGTGCCCGCGGGCTGGTCCTTCTTCGGCTGTTCGGGTTGCGGAGCAGGCGGCGCCGGAGCCGTCGGGACCTGAGGCTGGGGAACCGCTACGAGCGAGGAGTTGTATTCCATGATTCCGGCAACGTAGTAAGCTTCGCAATCCTGCCGGTATTTGCTGAGAATCATCTCCATGCAGTCGTTGGCAGTGGCCGCCGTGTAGGTAACATTGCGGTTGTTGTCCGTGGCCCCGTAGCGAGGTTGCGTAGTTCTACCACCCGTCTGGGTTCCACCAGAGGAGAAGCTGACAGCTGGCTCTGCACCCTTCGGCATACGCTCGGCGGTCGCTTTCAACCACCCTTCGGCTTTGTACAGCCGATCCTCCACATCGCCCATCTTGGCGGTCAGGTCGGTTATCGCGGTTCGAGCACTGTCGACGGCAGCCAACGCAATTGGTCCGGATCCACTCGTCCACGAATTTCGGAAGTGACCGTCGTTGGTAGCCGATTTGAAGGTTTCGACAGCCTTGTTGAGCTCGTCCTTCATCCAGCCCCAATCGGCAGCTAGGCGACCTGGCACACCCTTGATGCTTTCCCCCAGCCCACGCAAAGCGTTCCAGTCTTTGCTGTGGGGGTTCTCCGGCCATACAGTGCGATCGTTGCCAGCAGGCAACTTCAAGTCGTTATAGTTGTACGCATCCGTTCGCGAACGGTTCTTACCGTTTTGAGTATATTTCTCAACAGGATTCGGCGTGGGAATTTTGCTACTGACCTTGGAGTAGTCCGGCCCCAGACCGGCCGGGTTCGTCAACTTGTCAGGCATCTTCTGATTCAAGAATCCGGCGATCGACTCGTCTTCGGCGTTCTTGAATTCCTTGATCGCCGTCTTGAACTTTTCCGACAGATCGGTCACAACGGTGATATGCCCGTTGAGCGCCCCGCCCAGGTCCTTGTCAAGCTTCCGGAACCCTTCGGCCCACACCTCTCCCGAGTTGAATTGCTCAGGCGGGCCAGCGAATTGATCGACTTGTCGCGATCCCAGGAACGACTGAACCGTCAACAGGTGCTCGATCAACGTCTGGCAAGCGCTGATCGCCGTCGACGCCACCTTCGGGTCGAAGTCCACTTTGCTTGTATCGACCATCCGGGATCCTCCCCCACCTGTGACCTACACCGGCACCGCCGCAGGCGGTACAGCCCGAGGCGACCTTATCTTGCCTAGCATCATCGGAGTTCGCCACCGCCAGCCTGCCACGACCAACGGCCAGATCAGTTCGACAAGCCCTTGGAGAGCACGTTCGCCAACTCCTCCGCGTCCCTGCAGAGTTGGCCGGAGTCCACTCCCTTGATGCTGTAGCCGTGTAGCTCCAATCGAACGAAGCCATACGAGGTAGGCCACACCACGTAACACATCACATAGTGGTTGGTACCGGGATCGTCGACCTCGACGAACTCTTGGCCATCGATCGCGTCTCCGATACGAACGGGCCGTGGTGACGACTGATCGGCCATTCGTTTCGTTCTGAGGAACACTCGGGCGGAGTCGTATTGTCTGTCATCGGAATTGTGGTTGGTGTACCACTCACAGCGTCGTTGTGTCTGAGCATCCTCATTGAGAACCTGCCGTATGAAGCCGAATCGCTGCATCTGATCCGAGGGGAGTGCGCACGGGTTGGGTAGCGGAACAAACGGCGCCGAGGATGCCGGAGAAATCTGCTGCCTGGATTGGGTATCCACGGCAGAGTCGGAACTCCGCTGGCTCACCGCAACTACCGCGATGACAGCTACGACGACCAGACCGCCTGCCGCTGCCACCAGCATCAGTTTGCGATCGCGCTTGGCAGGTGGATGCGACTGCGCCGCCGTGGGAGCTCGAGCCGGCTCGACCAGGGGACCCGACAATCCGTCCGCGACATGGCCAGGAAGCTGACGCCCCATCACATCGAGCGCCTTGTCGGGGAACAGCTCCCGGGGGAGAGCCAAGCCGCGGGTGCCTTGCTCGCGCAGGAAGACTCCGCCGCCGATGCCGAACAGGTCCTTGATCTTGCCGTAAGGGATGGAAGTGGTGCCAGTAGCCAGTAGCAGTTCTAGCGAATCCTGATGGAAGCGGGCCGATACCGGGGTGCCGGGGGCCGTATAGGCCGCGATGCTCGGGTTGCGCTTGATCATCTGGATGCCGGTGAGAAGCAGGCCCATAACGATTGTGACCGCCAGCAAGCCGAAGTACGACACGAACAGGTTCGAGACGCTCCAGCCTGGCGAGTTGGCCGCGATGAAGACTTCGATGAAGCGGCGGGACATCAGGATCAGAGGAATCAGGAGGATAAATCCCCAGGTGTATGGGGAGCGCAATCGCGCCAGAGCCAGGACTCGGCTCAAGCGCCGAGTCGTGTCGGCATCCGACACAACGGTTACTTCAATCGGCAGCCCGGATACCGCCGCATTCGACACCGAAGAAGGCTGTTGCGGCTGTTCCATCGATGCCCCCGATCAGTCGTGTTCTGCACGGCACGATAACGCATGTGAAACCACCCGGCCCACTGCCGACAGTGGCCGACCTCCCACCGCGCCGATACCAGATGCGGCACCTGGGCGAGGTCGCCTAGTGTTCTCCGGCGTGTGGCGTCACATGGCCAGGGAGGAGCACTCGTGAGTTTTCCACGCCTGCCCAACGAATCGCAGACGGCGGTGCGACCGCCTCTCGACTTGGAGAGGGAGATCACCGACGAGCTGGCACGGCTGCTCGCACCGGCCTGGACGCGGCTGGATGCGGCGTTCGCGCTCACCGTGAGTGACGAAGCAGCGCAGCTCATTCTGTCCGACGGTCAACGTGCCGTTCCCACACGGCCTTCCGCGCGCGTGGTCGAGCTGCTACGGGAGCATCGTCATCGGTCGGCGTCAGTCGGCGATGGGCCGTGGTGGCGGTTCCTGGTGTCTGTGACGAACACCGGTGAAGCAACGGTCGACTACGACTATGGCTCCGAACCCTTTCCTGACGAGCACCTCTTTCCCCCTGCCGCGTATCAAGCGGATCTGCAGGCGTATCCCCGCAAAACCGTGCCGGTATGGCTCGCCGCCTACGTAGGACACCAGGGTCGCCAGGTTCGAACACCGAAAATGGCTGTTGCGCAGGCACAGGCGGATGTGGCCGCTGGCGTCACCGCGACTCCGACAGCGCTGGCGCTTCCGCCGTTCCCGCTGATGTGGGCACGCTGGGCCGTAGTCTCGGCCGCATTCGTGGCTGCGAATTCCCAGTGGGGACCTCGGATCACCGCGGCGGTGGGCTGGTTCGAGGGATCCAAACGCAGCGGTGCGACACTGCATCGGCTGCCCGGCGGCCGCGCGGTTCTGTCGGGCGGTGTGTGGAACTCCGCGGAACTGAATGCCGTGTACAACCACGGTGCCGCGATGCCACTTCTCTATCGAGGTGCTCCTGACTGGGTGGCCGATCCGGTCCTGAGTCCACGCGCGGGCAACGGTCTGCTGTCGTTCTGCTACTGGTGGGACGGAAATGCCTGGTATCAAGGCGAATCACCGGATCCGACCGCTATCGGCGCCGCGTTGCCGGGCATCTGGACCAGCAGGATCACCGCCGAGATGATCGCCCAGGCACTGGACACCGACGGGAATTCCGCTATATCGAATCTGGTGTCCGCAGCAGAGACCTATCAGGTGACGCGGCCAATGCTGGCGCACGCACTCGGCGATGGCGCATTCGAGACAGATGACGCCTTTTACCAACTGATGCTCGCCGGTACCGCGAGTTCGGTTTCAGCACAGTCGGTCTGACCACACTTCACCACCGGGTCACTCGCCAGTGCCGTATATGATCATCGGTGCATTGGTCGGTACCAGCACATCGGGGGATTGCCATGACAGCAGACAAGGTTCGGGTCGAAGTTGCCGGAATGCGTTCGACCGCAGACGGGCTCGATAGCGTATCCACGCAGATCGATACGATCCTGGCCGCTGTCGACGCCGCCTCGAAAGCCCATGACGGCTGCTGGGGAGACGACGAGTACGGCCGTCCCTTCGCCGAGGGGGACAGTGGCTACAAGAAGCGGTCGGCCAATCTCGAAGATGTCCTGAAATCCAAGGCCGCGCGACTGCGCGAGTATTCGAAGGGTCTCAGGGACGGCGCCACATCGTTGGAGACCACCGAAGAGAACAACGCCGACCGTTTCAAGTACTGAGCGGCGTCGATCAGGTATGGCAAACGAGGCGGAGAAGTCCCGACTGGCCGAGCTGCTCGAGATGGTGCAAGGCGGCTTCGCGTCGGTCGCACGGGCGCAAGAGGATCGCGCTCGGCTGACCGCGACCGCGCAAGCGGGCGGGCGGCGGGTGACCATCACCGTCAATGCCGACGGAGTGGTCATCAAGACCGAATTCAGTGACGACGTAGACGATCTCCCGTTCTCGGAGATCGCCGCGGCGGTGACGACCGCCACTCAAGAGGCCGCGGCCCAGGTACGCCAGAAATCTCAGGAGATCATGGCGGCCCTGCAGCGCGAGCAAGCGCACATCCCCGCTATGTCCGAGTTCTTCCCGGCCATGCCCGATATCCAGGCAATGATCCCGACGCCACCCGAGATCTCGACCGCGCCTCCCGGATCACCGGAACGCGACGCTCCGGACGGATCGGCACCAGAATTCACCGATGTCGAGGACTGGGAACACGACGCTCGAAATCGATCGAGCATCGCCGCTCCCGAGTGGTGATCAATGTCGTTATGGACCAAGGGCGGAGACCTCCTGCCGGGCTGGCTCATGCAGGCCCTCAACTTCGGAATGGCGTATCCCGAAGGTGATGAGGAGGCGCTGTTCGCGCTCGGCGACGCGTGGAACAAGGCGGCCAGCGAACTCGAAAAGCTCGAACCCGAGCTGAGATCGGTTACCGGCAAGGTTCCGCAGTACTACGAGGGCGATGGCGCGACCAAGATCTCCGAAGAATTCGCCACGCTGTTCGACGGCAAGGACTATTCGATCCAGAAACTGGTATCGAACCTGCATTCGTTGGGGCATGACACCCGTTCCACGGCGACCACGATCGAGTACACAAAGATTCAAGAAGAAGCCTTCGCGCTTCTCACGCTGTGGACCGTGGGATCCCTCATGGTCTCGCTGTGGGGCGAGGTGCTCGTCCCCGCGTACCTCGCCCTTGCCCGGGAGGGCCTGGCGGTCTTCGCGGAATCGATGATGAAACGCATTGCCGCGCTTGCCAGCCGGGCCGCCCTGGAGTCGATGGCGAAGCCGTTGTCGAAGGAAATCGTCGTCCCGCTGGCCAAGCGGATCGCCCCGACCGCCCTTCAGATCGGCAAGGGCGCCGTGATCGCCGGTGGCATGGGCGCGGGTCTCGATGCCGGTATCCAGGCGATCCAGTTGGGGATGGGGCACCGAGACGACGGATTCGACCTCAAGCAGACGTTCACGACCGGTATCGAATGGGGCGTAGGCGGTTTGGTCGGCGCACCCGCCCACACGCTGGCGGACGCAGCACTCAAACGAACGCTCCCCGGCCTGACCCCGCGGCTCGGTGGGTTCGTATCCGGCGGCATCGGCGGAGTTGCCGGGGCCTTCGGCATGTACGGGGCCGGCCTCGGAGTTCAGTACTACGACAAGGGAAACTGGCACGACGTCGACAAATCCCTGAGCCCACAGCTGCTGGCGGGTGGCCTCGCCATGGGCGGCCTGGGTGGCATGAAAGCAGCGGGCAAGGAACACGGCGGTGTTCCCAGCACCGGCGAACCCAGTGGCTCACTGGCGAAAGGCGTTCCAGCCGACGCCCCGACCAAGCTCACACCGGAAGCGAATCCGACGCACGACAGCCCGGCCGCGGCACACGACACGAGCGCCCGCGAGAACGGGCAGCAACCGGCGAAGGCCGATCTGGCCACGGGCACGGAAAACCGTGCCGCACCGGCGAATACGACTCCGCAGGCAACAGAGCAGCCGCGTTCTGGTCTGGTCGACCACAGCCGTCCAGCCGACACAGCCACCCGGACACCAGATAGCACCGGTCGGCCCGTCGATACCGGGTCCAAGTTGGCGGACAGCGGAACGCGCCCGGTCTCCCCGAGCGACCGTCCTGGCGAGTCCGTTGCCCCCAAGGACACCACCTCTGCACGTCCGACGGTAGACAGCCCTGCGAGAGCGGCCAATGTCGCCCCTGCCGAACAGAAGTCGAATTTTGTCGCGGGCACGCAGGACAAGCCCGCACCCACTCCGACAGCACGGACACCGGAGGTACGTGCCCCGGAATCGGCAGTGCGCGCCGAGCCCGCTGCACAGCCGACTGCAATACGCCCCACCGAGGTACATCCGACTCGGACGGAAGTCCCGCCAGACAACGGCACACCCACTCGCGCTGCCCCCACCGACAACGCGCCGAGCGCTGACCGCCCGGATCCGATCACCGGCCACTCCCCTAGCGACGGAAAACCCGGCACACAGCCACTGAATGGCGATCATCAAGTGCCGAAGGAAGAACCGGGCAATACCGGATCGGATCATGCGGCGCAGCACGACGAACCTGGGCCGGACGCACCGGCGCTCCTCGTCACCCCGATGCCACATCCGGCCGCCGAGCATCCGCTCGAGGTACGCAGTCGCATCGACAAGATCACCGGCGTCGAACGTGATCCGTCCGTTGCCAGGGCAAAGGCCGATTTCGAGGATTTCTACAAGGAACAGAACGCCGAAGCCGCCAAGCCCACTGGTGTCAGCCCGCGCGATGGCGGATCACCCACCCCCACAACGGCATACGAGGCACGCCGCTTCAGCTATGGACCCGACGAGAAGCTGACGACTCTCACCGTCAAGGTGCATCTCGAAGAAATCGGGAGCGTGCCGCCGGAACATCTGCGGGAGATCATCGGCCAGCTGCACAGCACATCCGACCGCGCCTTCAACACCGGTGAACGGTTGCTCAGCGGAGATCGTCTTCGCGTCGAACTCGAATTCGTCGATGACCCCGCCGCGGCACATCTGAAGGCCACTGTCGGCAACCCGCACGAGAACGCCGATCCGCATGTCTGGCATCGCGAGACCCCGTCGGATGTACTCGCTGAGCGACTGCGCGAACACCTCGGGTTGCGCAAGGACGACCGCGGACTGACCGATATCGACCTGCGCCACATCAGCAATGACATCGCGCACGCCAATACCGACAATCTGTTGACCGGACTGCCCGAGACTCGAACAATCGGGCCGAGGCGGCTGGGTGATCTGGAAGACCCGCAGTACCAGTGGGACGTAGAGGATGCGTTGCGCGACGGCGACCGATTCCTGGTCGGAGCCGACCCTCGAACCAATCCGTACGGCAAGTTGATCAATGACGGCGGCCCACACACCGATGTACGCCGATACAACTGTCTCGACCAGAGCCTCTCGGCGCTGTCGTCGTTCTATGGCGAGCCCCAAGTTGGTCTTCCGCGTTACGAAGACAAACTGCCCAGTGGCGAGTTCAATCCGGCGGGCGAACACCGTGGGATGAATCGAGCGATGTACTGGCTGGGGGACCACGAATTGTCGTGGCCTCTCAACAGCCCGACTCCTGTTATCGACCAATTCGCCTGGCTCCATGATCACATCAGTCAGCAGGGCGAAATGTCCGCCGCTCTGGTCGTCAACACGTGGCATGCGCGCGATGCCAACGGCAACCTCCTGTATGAACCCGATGGGACACCTACGCTCGACGGTTCTCACGCAACGGTGGTCGTCTACCCGCGTGGAGCATCGGGTCCGGTCTGGTGGGACCCCCAAATGGGAACCATGTCGGATAAACCTCCGCTGGACATGCAGCTAGATTCGGCTTCGCTGTCTTTCATCGCTATCGACCCGAACGGAGGCATCACAGGTGCAGGAGCTGCGCACTCGGGAGCAGGTGGCGGAGTATCTCCGGCAGGCTCGCATCTTCCCGCCGGACCGGGAGATCAACATCTACCAGACCGAGTTCGCATGGGTCTGCTGGAAGCCGATGACTCCGGCGGAACAGGCCGAAGCGAGGCAGAGTCCGGGAACGGGGGGATGCTGCATAGTGGACGCCCGGACGGGAGTGGTGACGGGCTACGGCAGCGCGAGGCCACCGATCACTTGGGGCAGGATGTACGACCAGTCGATTCGGACGGGCGAACCGATGCCCGCGGGCGGACAGATCTACCCGCACCGGTGGAAGCTGAACATCCAACGGACGCGGGAGGATCAGACCGAGATCGAATACCGGGTGACCGCGGAGTCTCTGACCGAACCCCCGGCGCCGACCACGGAACTCCAGCTGATCGTGAACAAGGAAACCCTCCACGCTCGGACGAACGTGGAGGGGATGCCGGAACCAGCAAGCCAGGCGATGGGTTGGGTGGTCGCCAACCGGAAGAACGGGATCTGGCCCGCACACCTGATCCACAAGTACTAGACGAATCCGAGCGCGGGGCTGACCTCCTCCGTGAAGACGGCAGATCTGAGTTGCATGATCGCGCAGGCGATCACGTCGAGTCGCGGGAACGTCCGTCTCCCCACGAACCGGAGCTCGAGACTCATGAATCGTCGGCCAAGAACCAGAAGGAGACCGAGCAGCAGTCGACCGGTCTGACAACCGAGGTCGAAGAACGCAGCGCTTCTCACAATTCGGCCGAGCCTATTCAGCCTGCGAAAGAGACACGCGGCCAACCGGACACCCCGTCGGCCCGGAGGCCTGAAATGGCGACGGTAACCAAGCAATCCCGACAGGCAACGAGCGTCGCCAAAGACCAGCCTGGCGAACATGTGGCCAGCGCTCCCAAAAACCACGGTGTCGCGAAGGATCCTGACCAAGCTTCACCGGCGGTCAGCAGGTCGGATCCTGAAGCGCACCAGCCGGATACCGCTTCACACGGCGAAGACAGCCGGGAAATGGCGTCGCACTACAAGTCCAACTCCCGGATGGACGGTGGGCTGATCACCTTCGACGAGCTTTCGCCGAAGGCCAAGCACCTGGTGAATTCGCTCGCCGAAGCCGAATACATTCCGCTTCGACCCGGCGAAGTGAATGTCGGGCATCTCACCGAGCTGCAACAGTTCTCGGGCGTCGAACACGCCATCGTCCAGAATGCGAAGGGCGACTTGCGCCTCTTCCGCGGCGAGCAGAGCCGAAGCAGAATTCCCGACGATCTACGCGGTGAGTACCGGTTCGTGCTGCACACACATCCTGAGGATCGACTTCCCGGACCACCGAGCGAAGAAGAGCTCAGGCTCCGCAGAACCACCACGAACAGCATGCGGCAGGACCTCCAGTCCAAGTTCACACCGCATATCGAGGCAGTGGTGAGCCGCGACGGGCAAGTCCGGTTCTTCACGAACAAGGGCCTTCTCGATGTTCCGCCCGGCGAGTATCCGGCCGGCGGTCCCTTCAACGATCGTGGATTCGTCGTCCCGGTCGACGGCCTGGAGGCCCAGCCTGCTGTGGAAGGCTCCGCGCCGCGGAACTTCTCTCCTGATCAAGCACCCGCTACCGACGCGCCGCGCCAGGAGACGCCGTCCAAGCCCGGGCACACCGAAGACATTCGAGCCATGAGTCTCGACGATGCTCCGAGTCCAGGACCGTACTCCGTCGAGGCAACTCCTGACATCACGTCGCACCCCACAAGGCTGACACCAGAGCTCAGCAGCAACTTCGAAGAGCTTCGCAACAGCGCGAAGAAAGTCGTCGAGGCATTCGGTGATCCGGCCCGAGCCGACGAGCTGCCGCAGTTGCGCCAGGAAATGGCCACCCGCTTCGATGAACTCGGCCTGCGCAATCCCGAGACCGAACCCAACGCATGGCGGCTGTTCCGCGAACACGACTCCAAACTGGCCGACTACCTTGCGACCTACGGCCATGACCTGTTACCTCCAGCAGAGGAAGCGCCTGCGCGATCCCACACAGAACCGAGGACCACGGCCGAGCACGATGCTCCCGGCGAGGTGTTGTCCTCCGATCCGCATGTAGTCGCCGCAGAGCCGTCACAGGATGAGAGTTTCCGCCGGTTCGAGAACAATGACGGCGGCAGGGAGTACGGCGAAACCGAATTCGGCCCGATCCGAGATGCGTTGCCGCACGACGAGCTAGAGAGTCTGCGCAGCTACTCATGGAATTCGGCTATCAATGATCTGCTCCGGATGGAGAATCCACAGCACGAGCTGGACAAGCAGGCGAATGCCTTGCAACAGCGCAATGCGGTGAAAGAGATCTTCGGTGGGCACTACGCACCGAACGCCAACAAGCTCGAGGCGCACGTCAATCGTCCGGATCTTTCCGAAGCGCAGCGTGCGGCAATCGAACGGAATCGGGAACTCCTCGACGAGATCCTCAACGACCCCTACCGGCAGGGTGTGCTGGAAAGCATCTGGGAGGATGCCAAGCACTACGAGAAGATGCAGCGGCAGCTGGGCGGCGAGCCGACGGTCGAATCGCTCCGGGATTACGTCGCGACGCTCGACCGTGCGACCTCTCAGCCGCTGCCGGAAAACCTTGTCGCCGTACGCGGCATCAAGTCCGTCGAATTCATGCGCGGCCCGGATGGTGAGTTGCTCGGGAGCCGAGATCCGATGCAGCTCGCAGGCACGGTCCAAACCGACGAGGGCTATTTGTCGACCACGCTCGGCGCGACACCGCCAGGATCTCCACGCTACGTCCTGGAAATCGAGATTCCGGAAGGAACACCCGCCGTCTGGCTGGGCCGAGAAAGTTCGTACCCTTATGAGGGCGAGCTCCTGGTCGGGCGGCGAACACCGTATGTCATCACCGATGTCATAGCCGAACCTACTGGACCGAATGCCGCAGGCGCCGACTATCTGATTAAAGCGAAACTGCTGCCGAATGATCGTGAGCTTGGCCGCGCCTGGGGTGATGCGGTTGAGCCGCACGAACACTCGCCGCTGAAACCCGAGCCCGGGGAGCATGCCAACGAGGGTGTAGCTCGGCACGAACTCGATTCAGACCGACCCGCGACACTGACCCAGCATCTGAAGAATCGCTTCGAGGAGCTCGGGGGTCACATCAGCGACATCGTCGCGGCCCACAACGATCTCGCACGCACAGCCGAATTGCCTGGGCTACGTGTGAAACTCGGCGACGTCGTCGACAAGCTCGGACTACGCGACCAGCAGAACTGGGAAACGCCGTGGAGGTTGTTCGGCGAGCACGACGCTGCACTCGCGAATTATCTTCAGCAGAACCATGAGCATCTGCTGCCGAGTGTGGAAGACCTCGCTGCGGTTCGTAGCAAATCCAGCCCGGAAGCTGTTGGCCACGAAACCAGCGAACAGCAGCACACCGAAGAGCACGCCGAAAACCAGACCTCCAGACCGCACGATGAACAGTCCAAAGAAACACCGCTCGCCGATGATCCGGATACCCTGGCAGACAACGCGATTCCCGATGTGGACCGTACTGCGACGGAACTCACCCATGATGAGCAATCCGCGATACATCGGTATACCGATCCGGATGCCGACATATTCAGCGATCTGAATCACCGCCTGCGCAACGAGCTCGAACTCGACTCGGCGCAGCAGAAGCTCGCTGCCGATATCGCATCGGGACTGGAGAAACTGCCAGCGTACGACGGCACCGTTTGGCGCGGAATGCATCTCACCTCCGAGCAGCTCGCCCGCTACGTTCCCGGCGCGAAGGTAACCGAGCCCGCCTTCACCAGCACCTCTCGAGATTCTCGCCGAATCTTCACCAGCAACGTCGAATTCATCATCCACTCGGAGTCGGGTCGCGATATCAGCGCCCTCTCCGCACGGCCGGGCGAGCAGGAAGTGCTGTTCAAGCCTGGCACCACATTCGAGGTGCGCGGTGTGGAAGAGGACCCGAACTCGGGCTTGTTCGGCAAGACACGCGTGTTCCTCTACGAGTCCAGTGAACATGCACCTCTGCGTGAGATACCAGCTGATCACACTGGGCGCGAGGACCTTTCAGGCGATCGCACCGAACACCTCGCCACCGAGACCGAAGCCGGTGTGTCCTTCCATCCCGACGATGCGGCGCTGTCCGACCTTGCCGGTCTGATCCCCGAGGACCCCAACCACTTCACCGCCGATGTCCACATCGACAAGGACGGCAACGCTCACATCAACGGAAAGGTCTACACCCCCGAAGAATTCGGCGACCTCCTCCGCGAATCAGGTTGGGACGGCAAGAAGCCTATCCGACTGATCGGCTGCGACGCCGGTACCAACGGCTTCGCAGCACGCCTCGCCACACACCTCGACGTAGACGTCCTGGCACCCACCAAACCCGCCTGGTCCGACACCCAAGGCCGCCTCTACACCAGTACCGCGGAAACCCACCCGGACGGCACCCGCCGCCCCCGCATCCCACCCGACGGCGAATGGGAAACGCATCACCCCGACGGCACCAAAACCCGTGCGACAGAAGATGGATTCGCTCCGGGAACACATGAGGAACACAAGAGCGACCTCGATCCCGTCGGCGCGCGCGATCGACACATCGACGACCGCGCGCAAGAGGTTCGCGACGAAGCGCGGCTCCGCACACATAGCCGCGACGCACTGGTCTCGGGCAGTCCGGCGCGAGAACTCAACCGCGCCGACGTCGAGCGCATCGAGCGCATCGAGGAGCTCCGCGACGACCTGAACCGGGCCGGCGTCGACCAGACGGCCACCAAGGCGAAGCTGCGTACCGAGTTGGAGAACGCGGGTGTGCTGCGGGCGGGCAAAGACGTCCTGCGCAACGACGGACCGGCCATGCAACGCCGGGCGTTGATGACCGAGGCGGGCCTCGACGTCAATGCGGTGGCCGACGATATCGGCCTACGACGCCCTCCGCCTGCGCGCACCGACAACGACGGACTGCCGCTGCGCGGTGAGCATGCCGACCCGGCCGCGGTGCCGCGTCGCGACATCACCTTCGCGGAGGTTGACGCGATCGTGCCCGACAAGCTGATCCACGCACTGGAGAAGTTCGGCGTGAGTAGGAAAGTCGCTGTCGAGTACATCGTCGACAACCACAACGACCGCAGCCGTCAGCGCTACCTGCCCGACCTCGAGGGTCTGGCCCGCCAGTACGGCATTCCACACGGCGACGTACTCGTCATCGACCTGTACACGACCAAGCTCTACTACGAGGAACTCAACCGCCGGCTGCGCACCGATACGGACGTTGACTCCGTCGCCGAACTGCAACAAGCTGTCAATGACTCCTTGAGCAAGCTTCCTCCGGCCGTAGTGTCCGAGGTCTACCGATCGCTGTCCGTCAAACCCTGGGACCTACCCGACTTCCTCGCGACGTATACCGATGGAGCGGTTATCAAGTGGAAGGCGTTCAGCTCGGTGGCCGATGAGGTCGGCGGGACCTGGTGGGAGCAGCCGGGGGAGAACGTTCTGTTCAAGATCCGGGGTGGTGTGGCTTACGACATCTCCGACTTCGCCGACGGGCTGCACTACAAGGTCCCGCCCAATGACGGCAAGGAGCTGCTGCTGCCGGCCGGTAAGGTGGTGCGGGTCGTGAGCGTGACCCCGCATGTGTTGCCCGACGGAACGACGGGCCACGTCATCGAGCTCGAGGTACTCGGGTCAGCCGGGCCGACTACCCCCACGGTTCCCTAACGGGTGATCAGAAGCAGGAGGAGACGTTCATGACGTCGGAAGAAGTGGTGCCCGCTCCGCTACGGGACATCTTCGTCGCGGCCCTGAAACCGGGGACGACCCACATCACCGCGCTCCCGGATCCACTGCCACTGGGGACCCGGATAGAGCTGTCCGCGCCAGCCGGATCTTCTCGTGAGCGGATTGTCGTCCGCGCTGAGCACGACGAGACCGGCTACTACCTCGACTTCTATCAGGAGAGCAACGACGGGGAAACCTTCTCGCACGGCCGGGTCCGTGAAGACGGCTCGGTCACGCGACTGGAGAACTATCAAATGACGCGATACTTCGCTGATCCCGAAGAGGACCGGCAGGAAGAGGAGCGGGTCGCCGCCCACAACAAGAAGGTCTCGGAGATCTTGCGGGCGAAGGGTTTCTATTTCTAAGTCAGAGGAACCACGCAGTCATGACCGTGGAAGAAGCTGTGCCGGGTCCAGTGCGGGATATCTTCGTCGCGGCCCTGACGCAGGTGACGACCCACATCGCCGCACTCCCGGATCCTCTACCGCTAGGGATCAGGATAGGGCTGCTCGCACCGGACGGGTCTCCCCGCCAGCGGATTGTCGTCCGCGCCGAGCACGACGAGACCGGCTACTTCCTGGATTACTTCCAGACAGCCAACGACGGGGAAACCTCCTCACACGGCCGGGTCCGAGAGGACGGGTCGACCACGCTCCTCGAGAACTACGAGCGGCGGCGAATCTACGAAGATCCTGAACAGACCCGACCGGATAGGGAGCGCGTCGCCGCCCACAACAAGCGGGTCTCGGAGATCCTGCGGGCGAAGCAATTATTCATATAGGCCATAGGAACTACACGGCCATTGTCATTGCCGCCCTGCCAGGCCCGATTCCGCATTGAACAAGACGTCGCGAACCCTGCTCGAATCCGTCGGGGCGGTCCGGCGATCTGGCGTCCAGGAGCACGTGGGTGGTGCTCTTGACTAGGATCGGCGAAGTCAGAGTTGGGGGAGCAGGAAGGTTTCGGGTGGTGAGCGAGGGAACCGATCAACTTCGCATGGCGCGGGTTTATGACGGGCGGGACGATAGCGGGCGGCCGATGGCAGTGCGAGAAGTACTGCCTGACCAGGTGCGGGACCAGCTGATCACCTATTTGGAAAGTGCGCCGGTCGTGCTCGCCGCGCGCAGCTTCGACGAGGACGAGTTCATTCCGGGCGATCGTGATGTGCCGCTGAACTTTCGGACCGATGGGGCGTGGATCTGGTCGGGGTCGGTGCCGCATTATCTGCGCAAGCATGGGTTGCCGCCGGAGCCGGAATTGGTGCAGCACATCGTTGATCGTGGGTACCAACTCGGGGAGATCGACGAGGCCACGAAAGAGATCGCGGTACGCATCATTACCGGCAGATGGGAGGGGTAGCACTGCCATGCAGACACCACCTTGGTTGAACCCCGCAGATCCGGAGAAGCAGCGGGAAGTCGACGAACAAACCGCGGCGCGAATGGGAATCACTGTCGAGCGGTTACATGAGATAGACCGGCAGACCGCGGCAGATCAGCGTGCCCGCGATGCGCTCAGCCGCGCCGAGCGCATCGTCGATGACAATCCCAAGTTCAACAAGGGATTTGGACCGGTGACACCGGAGAACACCATCGCGCCGGGCGAAGTACGGGACCACGCCGCGCGTCAGGCGAAGTATGAGTTCTGGACCCGTTTGCGGGTCGACTATGTGCCTGTGACACGAGGCGAAGAGCTGGTCGGCTACCTCTACGGCTCACGGGGCGGGAACTCGGCGGGATTCCTGCCGTGTGTGGCGGCGCACGGCAATCGAAACAAGGCAGCCTCCTACTGGCAGAACCGGCTCACCGAAACCTGCACCATGGGGCTCTCTCCTGAGGAAGCCGTCCGATATTTCATCGGCAGGCCTTCCGACGCGGAATACGGTGAGGTGGCGGCGGATACGGAAGTGGCGGTGGCTGACACCATCCAGGATCTGGCGCTCCAACTGAACCCCGGTGTACCGCTGGGAAAGGGGCCTTGGATTCAAGACGGTACCTCGCCTACCGGTTCCCCAGATGATCGATCGAACGGCTGGGGTCCATTGGTCTCGGCACCCCCGAAACCCCCCTTTCCGGTCGAGACCACCTCTCCTCTCGTCTTTTACGCCGTTACCAGGGAAAATACGGTCCTCGGATATCTGTGGTCGGCGACCACGGAAAACGCAGCCGACTACCTCCCCCGTACGGCCGCCGGCGCTGACGGAATCGCCGCCGGCGGCTTGTGGAAGCTTCGCCTACGAGACGCTTTTGGTGCGGGCACCTCGTCACAGGAGGCATTGCGGCAGTGCCGGAACGCCGCCCCATACGTCTACGACCGCTTCGGCATCATCGGACCCGACGCAATCGAACAGTCGGCACCGGACCTCGCTGCTCTTCGCCACCTCGCCGAGCAGGAGTGAGCCAAAGTACCTGGTCGGGTCGCCACGGCGGCAATAGGTAGGGAAGGATAGAGTGCGTGGAGTCTGGGCGGAGTCTCCGAGGACCGGTCAGTGGTCGACGTGGGTGATGGGGAGAGGCGACGAGTGTTCCACGGTAGCAACGTATGTCACTTTTGCGGTCGATACGTTCTCGAGGTGGAGGGCTGGGCCGAATCGGTGCAGCCGTATCACCTGATCCTGGCACCGTGGGACGATGAGGCGAATTTCTTCGAATGGCCGTTTCATCTCGAGTGTGTGCGTGGATTCGACAGGCGCGAGGAGTTCCGGAAGTCGATTACCGACTGGATCACCACTGTCGAGGACACCATCACCGTGCTCGATGAAGACGGGCAGAGCCACGAGATTCGTCGTACTGGACTGGGTTTCACCAACCTCGTCGCCCAGCTGCCCACCGGCGATGTATACGAGAATCCACGGTTCAACGAGTGGGTGTTCATCGAGCACGCCGGGCCGTACCACTTCTTCGATCTGAAAGCCGCCGAGGCGCTCAGCCAGGGTGAAAAGGTGCGAGGCAGCAATGGGGAGGGGACAGCGGTCCTGCCAGAGGATCCTGGGGCGGAGGTCTCGAAATGGAGTCTGTTGCAACTTCTCGACTTCCTGAAGGTACGCGATCTCTACCAGCAACCGTTGGATGAACTCGAGCCCGAATACCGGTACTGGGGTGGCGGTCACGGTATGGCCGGATTCGTTCTGAACTACTCCCTGTCGATAATCCGGCCGATCACCGGGGCCGTAGCGGAGTTCTTCGGCCAATACCTGCCTTCCTACGTCAGAAAGCGGCCCGAGGATGCCTGACCGTAGGCATGCCACACGAAGGTTCGCTGATGCTCCGGCAATCGCCGTCCTACTTCCGATTCCGTAGCGGGACCATCCGCCTGGAAGAGCCGGTGGCGGAAGGAGGCGGATATGCGACGTGGACGTCCGAGCAAGGAACAGCTGCAGCAGACATTCGAGCAGGTGCTCGCGAGCGCGTCGGAAGGACGACTCGTTCGGACCGAGACCGGACTCGACCGACCTACCCGAGACGCGCTCAATGCGATTGCCCGCGCGCATCCGAACGCGAGCGAGGAACTTGTCGAGGAGTCACGCAGCGCCTTCGCCGGACAGCTCGACGGCAGCAATGCGGCGCGATGGAGGGAAGAGTCCGACCGGAAGATCAGGGAGCGGGCCGCCCAGTTGAAACGCTCGCAGTAGCTGTTGCCCTTTGCACTTGTCGGCCAACGCCTTCGCCGGATAGCAGCCACACAGCGCGCCGACCGGCGGAGCAGGACCGGAACCTCGGCGAATGCGCATCTCGATCCGGCCTGACCCTAGCTCATGGTGAAGACCCAGGAGCCGTTGCAGTCGGAGGCTGGGGCCCAGTCAGATTCGTAGCGCCAGGAGCCCTGGGCGTAGCTGGGTGAGTAGCTGATGTTCCAGCCGCCGGTGACTGTTGAGATCGGGTTGCCGTCGTAGGTCAGGTAGCTCAGTTGGTAAGGGTCGATGTCGAAGTCGATGTCGCCGACGATGCTGCTGTGGACGGTGATGGTGGCGGTAGAAGATGTTTGGTTGTCGACGTACAGGCACGCGCCCGGGTACAGGTCGGCGTGGGCGGGGGCGGCCATAGCGGTCGCCGCGGTGGCGGTGGCGGCGCACATGAGTGCGATCTTGACAGCAGACGCCGGTCTCATGATGTTCGCTTTCGTCAATAGTGTTGTGCCGGAACGGGAATTCCGACACACACAGTTGATCGCCAGGAGCTTTTCAGCACCTTAACGACACCTTGTAATCGTCAGCGTCGCAACACTTTCCACGCCCGGCGACGCGTAGTCGATCTCAGTACCGTGTACGGCAGTGTCCGGTCAGCGCCGTTACGATGTCGAGCGCCGCAAGACCGCAGGTGCATCCTTCGGCTGCGTAGCGGCCCGGGTACTCCTGAGACGAGGTGGGGGAACACTCCGACGACATCAAGATCAGGGAGCTCTCAGCGTGGTGATTCGGACGAATTGCCACGGTGAGAGCTCCCTGATCTTGGTTAGGTGAAGCCTAGGGTGATCCAGCCGTGGGCCTCGCCGATCTTGGCCCAGAGGATGAGGAGTACGACCGCGTAGGCGAGGACGCTGCCCATACCGGTCCAAACGAGCGCCCTGCCTATCAGGTTCTTTTCGTCGATTTCAGGGTTGCCCTTCAACAGAGTCAGCAGGGGGATGTGGTAGCCGCTGTTGTCGCCGCCATCGGGGACGGTGAAGGCGGCTACAAGGAGGAGGATGTCGGCCAGTCGTATGAGCGGGTGTTGGTCGGGGGTGGACAGTGAGGCCGCGAAAAGCAGTGGGGCGCAGACGATGAAGACGGGGAGGCCCAGGGTCCAGAGGGTGAGCATGATCAGCCAGCCGGGGGCCAGGAGGCGGATCACGACCAGGGCGAAGACCAGGGGCCATTGCCACGAAACGATTGTCAATTGAGCGGCCCCCTCACGTTCGGATGCAATGACCCTGCCGGGGGTGGGGCTGGGGCCGCAACTCGCTGTGGGGTGAGGTTGTCGATAGCGTGGGGGCCGGATCGCCTGGGATGAGGTGCTTTTCGGGCGATGGATGTGAATCAGGTGATGGGAGGGACGCGAATCTATGACCTACAGGCAGAATGACGGCGTCGTCAGTGTGTCGGCACAGCGAGGTGCCGTCGGTTGGCGAATCGCGGGGGCGCTACTGCTGGCGGTCGGGGTATTGATGGCCGCGGCTTCTGTTTTGGAGTTGGGACATAGGTGGATTCACGGAAACGGCTGGCAGTTGTTCGCGTGGAAACTGGTCGACTACTTCAATGCGCATGCTCAATCGCGATCGGAATTCCTCGTCGTCGGGGCGGCATTCGAAGTTGCGGCCGCGCTGGCCACGCTGAGCGGAGTGCTGCTCATCGCGGGTCTAGGGGTTCGACGGCCGGGAGTGCGGTGGTTCGGGACCTTCGCGGCCGGGAGCGTGATCGCCGTCGCGCTGGCGATTTCGACGAGTGTGGCGTCGTATGACGGGGTCAGTTACGGGTTCGGTTTCTGGCTGCTGGTGCTGGCGTTCTTCGGAGCGATTGCCGCCATTGCGGCGGCGATTCGCGAAACGGCGAACGGGTCGCCGAACGGGGCCGGTGGTGTCGCCGATCGGGTCTCGGCGACGTTCCTCGTGCTGGCTGCACTGCTGACCTTCAGTTCCGAGGCGCTGACCCTGAAGTCGGCCATTGATCAGGGATATCCCCTCCATGTCAATGCCGCAATTGCACTTCCGGTGATCACCGGGGTCGTAGGCTGCGTTATCGCCGGGCTGCTGTTCATGGGCCGGGGCGTCACCAGCCCAGTGATTCGGATGCTCGGTTCCAGCACGGCTGGAATCGTGTTTGGAATCGCCCTGACACATGCGCTTTTCAAGAAGTCCGGGACGGGCTTTCTCAGTGCCCTCGACGCCACCCCGATCGGCTACTTCATCATGCTGCTGGCGGTAATCGTGTCGATCGCCGCGACCATCGCCAGCCTGGTGGCGCATCTGGCCGCACCTCGGCTACAAGCGCCAGGCTTCCCGGGGTACGCGCCGGGATTCATGCCGCCGCCGGTCGCGATGCCGGTTAGTGCTCCGAATCCGTTCGCACCGGCCATGCCTACGCCGAATCCGTTCGCGCCCGCCTCGCCGGCGCCCAATCCGTTCGCGCCCGCGCCCAATGTTGAAGCGACCGTGAAGCTTCCGCCGCAGCCGCCTCGGATGGCGAAGGTGTATGACGGGAAGGATGGTGAGGGGCGGCCGGTGGTGGAGCGGCCTGTGTTGGAGGGGAATGTGCGGACTGCGGTGCTTGCCTATTTGGAGTCGGCGCCGGTTGTGTTGGCGGCTCGGAGTTTTGAGCAGGATGAGTTTGTGCCGGCGGATCGGGATGTGCCGTTGAATTTCCGGACCGATGGGACTTGGGTTTGAGCGGGGGCCCGTGTCGCATTACCTGCATAAGCATGGGTTGCCGCCGGAGGCGGAGCTGGTGCGGCACATTGCGAACCGGGGGTATCGGGTGGGGGAGGTGGATGAGGCTGCGAAAGATGCGGCGGTGCGGGTTATTACCGGGGGGTGAGGGCGGCGGTGTAGGTGTCGCGGAGGGCTTCTAGGCGGGGGCGGGTGAAGCGGCCGGGTTCGGTGTTGTAGGTGGCTCGGCCTTTGTCGGAGACGAAGGCGGAGGCGGGGATTCGGTCGGCGGTGGGTGGGAGGAATTTGAGGGTTTCCTCCACTGCGGCCAGGGCCGTGGCGAGGGTGTGGCGGGCGGCTCGCGCGGCGCGGTCGTCCAGGCCCTCGAAAGTCGCCGGGACCTGGCGGATGCAGACGTCGGAGTACCAGAGCCAGACGCCGGGGTCGAGGAGTTCGGAGGGGTTGTCCAGGCCGAAGCGGACCGAATCGGCGGGGGGCGGGAGGATGTCGGCGGGGAGGCGGAATTCGTAGGTGCGGGTGGTGCCGCAGCGAGGGCAGTCGCCGGTGTAGCGGCTGGCCAGGTCGCCGTCGTCGGTGGTGATGACCGCGCTGCGGTATTGGCAGCGGGTTTCGCCGCAGGTGGGGCAGGGTTGAAGGGTGAGGTAGAGGCGGGCCTCGGCGTTGGTCCGGGCCAGCGGGAGGGTGTCGGGCATGGGGGCTCCTTCGGCCGGGGTGGGCGGTTCGGGATTGATCTTGCCAGGCGCGGGGCGACGCGTCTCGTTCATGTTGTGTTCACTGATCGGTTGTGGGACAGTCGATCTTATGGCCGGGAGAGTGCAGGTAAATCCGGAATCGGTGCGCGACGCCGCGGGGTTCGCCGCGGATATTCAGGCCCGCTTGCAGTCGATGGCAGACAATGCGCGGGCGGCCGTCTCGCCGGGGGCCGCCGGGTGGGGCGATGACGATTTCGGGGGCAAGTTCGCCGACGGCGCGAAGGGGTTCTCCACCAGTAGCGAGAACATGGCCAGCGGGACCGAGAAGCTGGCCGAGTCGTTCAAGAATCTGCACAGCGGGCTGACCGATTCCGCCGACAAGCTCGACCAGATGGAACACGGCAACCGCAGCACTTTTGCGTAGGCGGGCGAAATGGTCAGGGAGAACGGCGAACTCGCGAAGGCCGACATCCTCGAGGGGTTCACGGCGCAGATGCGGGAGATCGCGGAGGCCTCGCGCCAGCGGACCAAGTTGATCGCCAGCGCCTCGGCGGCGGGCGGGCGCGTACAGGTCACGGTGAACGCCGACGGGGTCGTGATCGCCACGCGGTTCTCCTCCGACATTGACGAACTGAGCTATGAGGAGATCGCCAAGGCGGTGACGACGGCCGCGCAGAACGCCGCGACCGATGTCGCGCGGCAGGGGCGAGAACTGTTGCAGCCGTTGCGGGACAAGCGGGCGCGGATGCCCAAGCTGTCGGAACTGATCGAGGGCATGCCGGATATCGAATCCCAAGCGCCGACCGTCGAACCCGCCTCACTCGCTCCCCCGCGCTCGCGGGAACGGCTGTCCCAGCTCCACGAGCCCGGACCCGACTTCAGCAATGCGGTGGGCTACGAAGCGTGGACCGAGGACCAAGACAAGCGGGGAGCCACCGACTCCGGCTGGTGAATTACTCCGAGGGCCCGCGCAATTCGGGGTAGTAGGTGCGCTGGAAGGGTGACAGTTCGGAGGGGGCCAATTGGCCCGCGCCTCGGCAGATAGGGCAGTAGCGGGAGCCGTTGCATTCGGGGCAGAGGCGGCCGCTGGACAGTCGGCCCCGGCCGTCGCATTCGGGGCAGGCACCCAGGCCGTCGCACTCGTAGCAGAGGACGTAGCCGGGGGTCAGGGTTTCGGGTGTACGCGCCGGCTCGGGGCGGGGGTAGTCGCCCGCGGCGCGCAGGGCCAGGGCGGGGGTTCGGCCGCTGAACATCACCGATGAACTCTGGTCGCTCACACGGACTTCGATGGTGCTGCCGTCGCGGTGACCGGTGACCAGCACAGCGCGGTTCTCCACCTCCTGCGCGCTGACCTCCCAGCCCGCGGCAGCGAGCAGGGCGCCGGCGCGCTGGACGATATCGGCGGGTGGGACCTGTGCCGGTCGCTGCCCGCGGATCAGCCCCGAATAGTGGTAGCGCGGCGGTTCGGCCCAGTCGACGACGGTGGGATCGTCGAGAAACAGCAGGCTCAGGTCGGTGCCGGGGGTCAGGTCGGTAATGAGTTCGACCAGTTGCGCCCGCAGGGCCGCGCCCAGCCGGTCCAGTTCCTCGCGTGCACTCGAGATGTCGCCCATGCGGCCTCCTTCCAGCCGGACCCTATCACCGCAGGGAGTATGCGGGCCGGTCACCGGTGACTCATTCGGCGTTCGTGTTGAGTTCACCTGCTTGGCTGTGGCACAGTCGGTCTGGCCAAGATCAGATCCCGACCGGCGTGAGGTGGCCTGTGGCGCTGGAGTTTCCATCGTGGCTCGAGTGGCTGAGCTGGTTGGTGGGCTCCGAATGGCCGCATGGCAACGAAGACACCATGTGGCACATGGCCCGTGACCTGGAATCGGTTGGCGGACAGGCCGATAAACTTCTGGATGACCTCGATCATCTGATCGGCGCGATCGGCAAGGCCTACCCGGACGGCACCGGCGGCGAAGAGATCCTGAAATGGCTGAAGCCGCTACGCGACGGGGACGGCACCGGGCACGGCTCGATCAAGGAGTTCGGCGACAACTATCGTCAGCTGTCCACGGCCGCCGACGGATTCGGCGATCAGCTCCAAGGCGCGAAGCTCAACTTCTATATCGCGGGCGGATGGCTGATCGGGGAGCTGGCCTGGGCCGCGGCCACCGGGCCCTTCGCGCCGGAGTCGGAGGCGGCGGTCTTCGCGTCGGCGCGCATCGCCTTCCGCAAGCTGGGCCAGCTGTTCGCGGACCGGATCGCGGAACTGGTCGAGAGCCGGATCACCAATGCGCTGCTGCGGGAGGTGTTGACCAAGGCCATCTACGAGATCGGCAAGGGCGCGGTCATCTCCACCATCCAGGCCACCACCCAGGAATTGCTGGTCCAGTCCATTCAGAACATGGACGGGCACGGGCACGGTTTCGACCTCGGCGCGATCGGGAAGAATGCGCTGGTCGCGGGGCTGTCCGGCGGTGCGGGCGGCGCGATCGGCCTTGGCGCGCACCACATCCTGCCCAGCGAGGCCGGAGGCGGTTTCAAGGGCGCGTTCAGCGGCATGCTCACCGGCGCGGCCGCCGGAGCGGGCGGCGCGGGCGCGGGCTGGCTGGCCAATGGATTGGTCAACGGCGACTGGTCATTCGACCCGCGCTCCCTCACCGGTGGCGCGTTCGCGGGTGCGGGTCCCAGTGGACTGCACGGCTACAACGGCGAATCCCCCCACGCCGGAGCACCCATGGGCAGTGAACGCGGCGATGGCAGTGTGCGCGCTCCCAGCGAAACCAGCACCAAGGTCGACGTACCCGAGCAGCCGGGCACCACCTCGGACGGCCGGACGGCCAACGTCGATGCGCCCGGCAACGGACAGACCACACCCGGAGACTCGGGCGCTGGACAACACGGCAGCCCCGGCGAGACGAACGCCAACGGCCAGCACGGCACCACCGGCGACACGAGCGCCAATGGGCAGCACGCCACCACCGGGGATCCGAACGGGAACGGACAACACGGAGCCCCCGGGGATACGAGCCCCGACGGGCAGCACACCACCGGGGATACGAGTGCGAACGGGCAGCATGCCACCGGTGGCGACCCGAATGGCAATGGGCAGCACGGGAATACCGGTGACTCGTCCGGTGGCGGCGACAACCCGCACGGGCAGCAGTCCGGCGGGCCCAGTCTGCACGCGGCCAGCGCGCCGGAGGCCACCGCCACCGACACCGCGCCACCCGCCCACGATCAGTCCTCCGACCACAGTGGCGACTCCCAGCGGTCCGACAACAACGGCTCGTTCACCTCGGACAGCCGCCGCGCGCCCGCGGACCCGAATGTGCAGGACACCGGCGGCGCAACCGATTCCGGGGCGCATCGCGCCTCCGACACCCACTCGGTCGGCGACTCGTCAGCCGGTGACACCACACGCGCGGATGCGAGCGGAACTCCGGAACATCGCGCCGGAGACGCAACGTCCGCCATCGACCCGACCGGTCGCGTGCACGACACCGGAATGGACGCGCGCACAACAGAATCCACTGTCGACCACACCTCGGAAGCATCCAGGGACGCGAATTCCACGACGGCGACGAACTTCTCGAACGAGAACAGCACCCGTCCCATCGGCGAGCCCGGCAAGTCGGCGGATACCAGCACCTCGAACAGCGAAACGCGGTCCCCGGCAGCGGATCCGGCCAAGGTCACCGCACCGCGCGACCTACCCCGCGGTACGACGGACGGCAGCATTCCCAAACCCGCCGACGGCAGTGCCCCCAGAGCCACGGACGGCACCGCCCCCAAGCCCACGGATGGCGGTTCGCCCCGGACCCCCGACAGCCGCGCCGGAGTCGGACTCGACCGCGCCACCCGGCCCGACGCCCCGGTGCAGGCGCACCGCACCGGCGTCGAACCGACTGTGCGGCAGGCCGACTCGAACACCGGCAATCACGAGCAACGGGTGACCGCGGACGCGTCCAACGACTTCCTGAACCTCTCCGGCGACACGACGCGAGAGCCGGTCGAACCGACCGCCACCACGCACGACCGAGCCGACCAATCCGGCGATCGGGTCGGCCGGCCCGGCGATCACACCGACCGACCCGGCGACCGCACCGCCCGTCCCGGGGAGCAGGCCGACCGCCCCGGGGACCATGCCGCCAGGTCCCGCGACAACGACGGTCCGGCAGACGACCGCGGCGGGCTGCCCGGCGATCACCGCGTATCCCCCGATGACCGCGCAGGTTCCCCGGGTGAGCATCCGGATGGCGTGGCCATCTTCCCGTTTCCCGTCGACACGCCACCACACGCCCGTCCGGACGCCCGCGAGTACGCGCCCGCCGCGGCCGGTCCGGTCGGCGACTTCCACGGAAACAACCGCGGCTCCGGCGAACTCACACTCACGGACGTGCACGGCCAGATTCAGGAAGGCCTGCGGATCATGACACCCGAAGGGATGTCGTGGAATCCGGAGAAGGGTCATTTCGTCCTGTCCGACGGGCGCGTCGTCCGGATCGAGGTCGGCGAGACGTCGAACCGGAATGTGGCCGAATTCCGGCCCAGCGCCGACGGTTACGACGTGCGGCTGTCGAAGCACGCCCGCAACGAGGATGTCGTGCGCGCGCTCGCCCACGAACTGGCCGAGATCCGTCTGTCGCAGGACCCGGACATCCTGATCGATCCGCACGATGATCGACCCACCCGGATGTCCACCCAGCTCGGCGGACGCTTCGCCGAGCTGCGGACGCTCACCACGCAGATCGATCACGCCACCATGAACCCGGCCCGGGCGGAACAGCTCCCCAGGTTGCGGCACGACCTGCACGACCTGTTGGATCATCTCGGGTTCAACGATTCCGAGCACGCGCCGACCGTGGAACGGCTACTGGCCGAGCATGATCCGGACCTCGCGCACCGGCTGCAGCTGGAGGCCGAGGGTGTGCTCGCCGAGCGGCCGACCTTCGACCAACACCTCACCGAGGACGAGTTCCAGCACGCGGCCGAGCAACATCTCGACCGACTGCACGAGCTGATGACCGGCGACCACGCCGAAGATCTCCTGCGCGCCGAACAGCAGGGCCTCAACGGCCGGATGCGCGAGGAGCTTTCCCGTCGAGTCTTCGAGCCGATCTTCGAAGAAGAGGCCAGGGCCCCCCGCAAGCAGGTGCCCGGGCTGCTCCCCGCGCTGGACCCGGTCAACGCGGCCATCAACCATCCGACGCTGCGCGGGCACGAGCAGGCCGCCGCCATTCACCGGGCGATCGACGCCTTCCACGACGGCATGCCGCAGTCGGCGCGCGACGCCCTCGGCCCCGAGCGCTTCGCGCGCATGCACGCCGCCGCGGACGCCTTCGCCACCGCGCCCGACCGCGTCACCGGCGTCATCGACCACGCGACCGGGCGCATGACCATCGGCGGCGAGCAGACCACCCTCGCCGATTTCCTGCACGGCATCGACCGCGCCAACCGGGGCGCGACCGACAACAACCTCACCGTCGAGTACACGGTCATCCTGCACGACGCGGTGGACGGGCTGTCCACGGTCGAGGTACTCCCCCGCCCGCAGCCGCAGCATCGACTTCCCCTGGAGCAGTACCGGTTCGGCGACGACAACCATCCCATCGACCACCAACCCCGGCCATCCGCCCCGGCGGCCGCGGCGGGCGGGCACACCATCGATGTCGGTGTCGGCCGCGGCGCATTCGCCGTCGAGATGACCCCGGCATCCGACAAGGCCGGTGGCGGGCTGATCATCAAGACCGAACTCACCGACGCCGCGATCGGCGGGCAGCGCCGCCGCGATCTCGGCATCCTCGACGCGGGACCGCTCATGGAACCCGGCTCGGTCATGGTGTACGGCGATCTGCTGGGCAATGGGCACCTGCTCGGCGGGGACATCGCGCGCGTGTTCATCAACAATGTCAGCGCCAAGCTCCCAGACGAGGCGTATCACCCTATCGCCGAACACCTTTCGAAGATTATGGCTCCCGGCGGCCAAATCGAGATCCAGTGGGACATGAAGCCCGAGAAGCCCGGCGGCGAGGAGGGCGATCGGAAGCACATTCTGGGCACCAAGCTGTGGGAGGCGATGGAAGCGCCGTACCCCGACGGCGGGAGTCCGTTCAAGCTGGTGGAGCGCAAGGAGTTCCCGCACCCCGGCAATCCGGACTACTACTACACCATCGACGCGGGCTCCAGTAACGAGCTGCCGCACGAGCGGATGGCTGGGTTTTCGCCTCCGCAGCCCGAGCATCGGTGGATCATGGTCTACGACCCGGATTCCACTGCCACACACGGCGTCTCGGAGCACGAAGGGGCGTCGCTCCCGCACGACCAGGACACCGACCACGGAAATGCCAGCCCGATCGGCGACTTCCACGGCGACGCTCGTGAGGGCGCGGAGAATCTGCAGCCGGAGTTCGTGCTCGACCAGATCCGGGACAATCTGGGGCTCATCACCCCGGAGGGCGTCGCCTGGAACCGCGACGAGCACCACTTCCTGCTCCCCGGCGACGGTGGCACCGTGAAGGTCACCGTGGGCACCACCAGTGACGGCAATGTGGCCGAATTCCACGCTCGGGCAGACGGTTCCGGGTATGACGTGGTGCTCTCGGAGCGGGCTCGCAACGAGGACGTGGTGCGGGCGCTCGCGCACGAACTGGCCGAGATCCGCCTGTCGCAGGACCCGAACATCCTGATCGATCCGCACGACGATCGGCCCTCGACCATGACCCCCCACCTGGGTGGCCGGTTCGCCGAAATGCGGGTGCTCGAAGCGCATATCGACCGCGCCAGCGCCGATCCGGCTCGCGCGCACGAACTTCCACAACTGCGTCAGGACCTGCGCGACCTCGCCGAACACCTCGGGATGAACGATAGCGACCACGCGGCCACCGTGCGCGACCTACTGACCAGGCACGATCCGGAGGTCGCGCAGCGACTCAAGCTCGAAGAGCTGGGCCTGCACAAACATCGGCCGATCTTCGACACCCACCTGACCGAAGACACCTTCGAACACTCCAGCGCAGAGCATCTGAATCAGTTGGAGCACTCGCTGTCCGGCGATCGTGTGGCCGATGTGGTGCGGGCCGAGCAGCTGGCACTCGACGGGCGCATGCGCGAGGAAATGGCGCGCCGCGTCTTCGACCCGCTCTTCGATAACAGCACCAGGGCCGCCCGCAAGACCGTCGATATCGAATACCTGCTCAACGCGCTCGACCCGCTCAACGCGGCGATCAATGACCCGACGCTGAGCCCCGGCGACCGCGCCGAGGCGATGAAGATGGCCATCGCGCGCTTCCGCGACGATATGCCCGAGAAATTCCACGAGGCCATCGGCACACAGGTCTTCCACGACATGTACGACGCCGCCGATAGGGTCGCGTCCGGCATGGACCGGATCAATGCCGTAATGGACCACGCCACCGGCGTGCTCGTCATCGACGGCGAGGCCACCAACCTCGGCGACTTCCTGCGCCAGGTGGACAGCGCCAATCGCGGCGCGGGCGAGAACGGGCTCAATGTCGAGTACACGGTGGTCGTGCACGACGCCGTGGACGGCAAGTCCGCCGTCGAGGTGCTGTCGCGACCACGGCCGCAGCATCGACTGCCGTTGGACCAGAATGTCTTCGGCGAGAACAACACTCGCATCCAGCACGAGCGACTGCCCGCCACGGGCGTCGAGGGCCACACCATCGATATCGGCGTCGGCCGCAGCGCCTTCGCCGTCGAGATGACCCCGGCCGCCGACCGTGCCGGCCGCGGCCTGATCATCAAGACCGAGCTGGCCTCCGAATTCCCCATCAAGGGCCAGCGTCGACGCGATCTCGGCATCCTCGATCCCGGACCGCTGACCGAGCCGGGCACCGTCATGGTCTTCGGCGACCTGCTCACCCAGGGCAATATCCTGAGCGCCGCGCCCACCGGCGAGGTGGCGCGGATCTTCATCAACAATGTCAGCGCTGACCTGCCCGAGCATGTCTACCGCGACATCGCCGCGCGACTGCCCGAAACCCTCGCTCCCGGTGGGCGAGTCGAGGTGCAGTGGGACATGAAGCCCGAGAAGCTCGGCGGCGAGGAGGGCGATCGCCACCACATTCTGGGCACCAAGCTGTGGGAGGCCATCGAATGGCACTACCGGGACGCGGAGAACCCGTTCCGTCAGACCGAGGAGACATTCCCGCCGCCCGGCAATGAGAATTACGACTACACCATCGACGCCGGTGCCAGCAACAAGCTGAACACCAAGGTGATGGCGACCTACAACCCGCCGTTGCCCGAACACCGGATGGTGATCACCTACGACCCGCATTCCACCGGCGAGCAAGGATATTCGACTCCGGAAGCACCCCACACCGAGACACCCCACCCCGAAACGCCGCGCACCGAGACACCGTCGACAGAGCACGGCACGGCGAGCCCGGTCGGCGAATTCCGGGGTGACGCGCGACCCGAGGGCGCGGAACCGCTGACGCGGGAGAACGTGGTCGACAAGGTCGAGGGCAATCTGCGGCTGATCCAGCCCGAGGACGTCGTCTGGAATCCCGAGGCGAGCCGCTTCGAAATGCACCACGACGGCCGGACCCTCGACATCACCGTGGAGGTCGGGCCGACCCGAGACAACGCCGTCGCCGAATTCACCTGGCGCACCGACGAATCCGGTCGGGTCACCGGTTACGACATCCAGGTCTCCCCGCACGCCCGCGACGAGGATGTGGTCCGCGCGGTGGCACACGAACTGGCCGAAATCCGACTCGAACAGGACGACCACGTACTCACCGACCGCACCGACGACCGCCCCACCCGGCTGACCTCACACCTGGGCGGCCGCTTCGCCGAGCTGCGGGTCCTGGTCGACCAGATCGGCGAGGGCGTCGCGGCGCGCGTCAAACCGCATCTCCTGGCGCCCCTGCGCCGCGACCTGATCGACCTGATGCACCACCTGGGTCTGCACGATCCCGAGCACGCGCCCACCGTGGAACGGCTACTGGCCCAGCACGATCCGGACCTGGCGCGTCTGATCGATCAGACGCGCCTACCGGACCCCGGTGTGCTGCGCCCCGGCCCGGTGGACCACGACGCCATCCCGACCGAGCATGACCTCGGCCGCATTCGACAGTTGCGTGAACTGGCCGAGGGGGCACAGGCGGGGCACGATCCCGCCACCCGCCGGGAAGCGCTGGCCCTGGTCGAACGACTCGGATTGCGGGAAGGCACCCCGGGCGCGGCCGACCGGCGTGCGCTCGTCGCCGAATACCTGACCGAGCACGCCCGCGGGCACGTCGAGGACCTGCTCGCCGACGTCGGCCGTCGCGAGACCGAATTGCCCACCGCCGATAGGGAATACGTCGAGACGGTCCGCCTCGAACGCCGGGCCGCGGACGCGCTCGACTACCTGTCCATCCCGACCCACGGCGCGATCATGCGGACCCACATGGTCTATCGGGCCGAGATGGCCGAGCATCTCGCGCACCCCCAGCGGGCGGAGTCGGGACCGCTGCGGCTCACGGACGACCCGCACGTGGTCCAGGATCCCCGAACCGGTGAGCGCTGGTTCCGGTGGCCGCCCAGCACACACGAGTACCCCGACCACACGCCGGCGCCGGACATCGGGCTCCCCACCGATCCCGACCACCGACTGCCGATCGATCCGCACCAGCTGCACGACGAATGGCAGCACCTCTCCCCCGAGGAACGCGACGCGTGGCATCGCGCGGATCCGTTCATCGGAAACCGCGACGGCATACCGCACGCCGACCGCGATCATTACAACCGGCAAACCTTCGACATGCTGCGGCACCAGGCCGAGCAGGACATGCTGCGGGCTCAGGCCGAACCCGAGACGCCGGAGGTGCTGGCCGAGCGCAAGCGGATCCAGGAGCGCCTCGACATCCTCCGGGACATGTGGGACAACTACCTGAGCCTGCCGACCGAGGAGGGCATGCCCGCCGTGCACCTGGCGTATATCGACGAGAAACTCCAGTACATCTACGCGCTGGGCGATCCGGATACCGCCCAGAACGTGGCCGTCGAAGTGGCCGGTGCGTTCCGGCGACGCAGCGGTGTCGGGTACGCGCTCGAGACGCTGGCCCAGGTGCGGCAGGCCGCCCTGGCGATCGACCCGACCGCGGAGACGTCGGTCATCCTGTTCGGCGCCTACAACAATCCGAATTCGCTGGTCCAGGGCATGCACTCCGAGCACGGCGAGGGCGGTGCGGCGAAGCTGCGCGAGTTCCACGACGGGCTGCGGGCCACCCATCAGGGGCCGCCCGCGAACATCACCACCATCGCGCACTCGTACGGCGGTGTCACCGCGGGGCACGCGGCCGGGCACGGGCAGGAATTGAACACCGACACGGTGGTTTTCATCGGTGCCATCGGCAGTGGTGTCACGCATGTCGGGGATCTCCGACTGACCGGTGTCGATCCGACCGAGATCGGCGACCACGTGTTCGCGACCATGGCCGAGTACGACTCGCTGGTGCTGATGCCGCCCACCCACGGTCCCCTGCCCAGTGATCCGGGGTACGGCGCTAGGGTTTTCGAGTCGGGCAGCCAGCCCACGCAGACCCGGCTGGGCTGGAATCCGGACGATCACGGCGGCAAGAACTACTTCAGCGCCGCCCACGATTCCTACCGGATCCTGGGCATGATCCTGACCGGCAACGCGCACCGGCTGCGGTGACAACACACACCACGGGGCCGAGCGCGCGCCCTTCGAAGCGAGGAGACGAGGACCGGATGCCCACGGCGACAACGCAGAGTGCCGCCCGCGCACAACTACTGCGGCACCTCGGCGAGACCCTGCGCGCGTTGCCCGCGGAGCTGTCGCTGACGGTCCGGCATCCGGACCTGCCCAAGGCGGTTTTCCACCGTGGCGTCACCCTGCCCTGGGACGACGGCGATCCCGACAGCCCGCTGCGCTTCCTGGACATCAGGTACTGGGTGCTGGGCACCACGCCCGAAACATCGGAACGGTATTTCGAGTCGGTGCTGCGCGCGTGGACCGAGCAGGGCTGGGCCACCAGCTCCGACCCGAACCAGCTCCCGCGCGCGGCGTACGCGCGCACCCCCGATGGATTCGGTTTCGCCCTCACCCAGAGCGTCAACGGCTACCTCAGCCTCGCCGGCTCCACCCCGCCCTTCGAGCCCGAATCGGAAGCCGCGGAACCGCTTCCCACCACGATCGAGCACCCGTAGGGACCCGCCTCCGAGCGCTCTCAGGCGCAAGCCGGAGCGCAGCGCCGAGCCCCACTCCCGGTACCTCGCGAGAGTCCGTCATCCGCAGACGCGCCCCGAGCCCGACGAGGGCTCCCCAGCCCAGGCGGGCTCCCCGATTCGCGCATCCGGTCGGATCACCGCGAAACCGGCTGGAGTTCCCAGGGCTTCGCGGCCGAGCTGGATCAGAGGTTGGTGAAGTCCACCGCGTTGGCGGTTTCGACCTGGCCGAAGGTGTGGGCCTGGTCGCGGACGACCGCGGCTAGTTTGCGCAGTTCGTCCACGCCGGAAGCACTCTGGCTGACGAAGGATGCGCCGACCGCGGTCAGGGTGTCGGCGGCGGCCAGGGATACCTTGTCGGATCCAGCGGCGGGGACGGCCAGGGCCTCGCCGTCCGCGCCGAGTGCTGCCTCCAGGCGATCGGCCATGGCCTCCAGGTCCGCGGCCGCGGCCAGGACCTCATCGGCGTCGAAACGTACGCCGCGCAAGTTGAATTCGCTCATCGTCCCTCCCTTTTCAGCGCATCTTATCGCGTCGCACCGACCGATACCGACTGGGTTTCACGACTGTGCGGGACGCGGGCCGTTGGTGCCGACCGCGCCGACCACCGGCACACCGGTGTAGCCCAGCTCGCCCACGACCTCGTCGCCGTGCTCGGCGGTGACCATATTCGTGCGGACTTCCTCGTCGGCGTCACCGGCCTGCGCGGACGCACCCGCGGCGGCACCCATGGGCGGCACCATGCCGCCGCCCATGCCCACGCCTCCGGTGGCCGACACCGGCGCGGGAGCCGGAACGGGCGGCGTGGTGGTCGTGCTCATGGTGCGGGGGCTGGCCTGGCCCAGCGGGGTCGAGGGCGTGCCCGCTCCGCCGAGACCGCCGATCGGGGCGAGACCGCCGCCGAGACCGCCCGAATCCGTCTTGGCGGCAATCGGTTCGGCTTCCGGGGTCGGATCCACCTGGGAGGTCTGGCTGATCGACTGCAACTGCTGCAATTGCTGCACGCCCGTGCTGGCCGCACTGCTCACCGGCGAGATCAGGCTCAGCAGCTGCGTCACCTGCGACAGCGAGTCCACGCCCTTCGGGGCGTCGGTGACCTTCACCTTGTGTCCGGCGGTGGTCATATTCGCGCTGTGCACCGTCATTTCCGCGCGGGTCTTGGCCACGGTGGCGGTCGCCTCCACACCCGTCTCGGTGGCCAACGACAGCAGGAACGCCTGCCCGGGCGGGGTGGCGATGAACGGGGCGGCCATGGTGACGCCGGTGACGAACTTGGCGATGATGGCCGACATGGTCGCCGCGCCGGTGGCCACCGAGGTCGCCGCGCCCGCCATCACCGTCTTCTGCTGTCCGTTCTGGGCTTCCAGCTCGAGCGCGTTCGTCTGTGCCGCCGTGCCCTTCTCGGCCGCGCCGGTCGCGCCGGAGCCCTGCCAGGAATTCGAGTTGGCCAGCGACATGACCGACTGGGCGATCGACATCACCTGCTGCAGCGCGCTCGACACGCCCGAGAGCATCTGCGTGGCGTCCAGGCCCTGACCCAGTTGCCCGGTGCCGAACGCGGAGGCCAGATCGGTGAGCGGCTTGGTGAGCGCGGTCAGATCCAGGGTGGGCAGCGGCGGCATATCCGGCAGCGGCGGGATCGACGGCAGCTGCGGCAGCGCGGGCAGGCCGAGCGTCTGCAGGACATCGCCCACCGGGCTGTCCAGCAGCGGCGCGAAGTTGGTGTCGCGCAAGGCATCCGCCACCGACTGGCCGGTGGCGACGGTCGGCGTGGCCTGGGCGGCTCCCGTCGAGCCCGGGTCGAACGGCGCGCTCACAGGTCCCGCGACAACGAGAGGAAATCGACGCCCGCGGCCTCGTCGGTGGCCTGGTAGCCCGCCGCCGCCTCGTGGGCGGTGACCGCGGTGCCGGCGTGCACGGCGGCCAGTTCGGCCACCGAGGCCAGGTGATTGGCTTGCGCGCCCGCGTAACTCAGGAGAAAGTCCTGTCCGATCAGACCGAAGACCGGGACCAATCCGGCGACCGTGGCGACCTGATCGACCGCGGCGGCACCGGCGACGGCGCTCGCCATGGTGGCCGAGGCGTCTCCGTAGGCGCGGATCGCTTCCGGTGTGGCAACGAGATGGCTGCTCATGAGACCCCCATCGGGAAGATCATTTCAAATCGAACTATACAGAGCGGACATTCGCCCGGCATAGGGAAGAGTTCACGAACTGACGAACAGACCGGTGAACGCCGGGTATACAACTCCGCCTCCCCGGAACTTCAGCGGACGGCTCGGGGAGCGTCCAACGCCATACACCCGCGCCAACATACAGTGCCACAACAATTTTGGGCGTGCCCGGCGAGTTACCCGCGCCTCCCGAAACCAGTTGTCACGTCCGATATCCAACCATGCTGGCGCACTGGATATCTCACTCGGTTCAGATCGGTCGCAGCCAGCTGTCGGGCTCGGTCTCGTACTCCTGTTCCTCGACATATTCCTGGCGAGTCACCTCTGCCATGGTCGGTAAACCGGTCAGCGCCAACAGTTCGGGCGCGAGACCGGCGGCTTGCAGCTGGGCACGCCGCTCGACCCCGGCGCGGGCCGCGGACTGGCGGCACAGGCGCAGAATCTCCGCGGCCAGCAGCTGCGGGTCCTCGCGCAGGCGATCCCGTTCCACCGAAATCGCCCGGGGCAGGCCAGCTTCCGTGGTGGTCACCACGATCGCGCCGGTGCGCGAGGACAGGGTGAACTCGGTCGGGAAGTCGGGGGCTGCCGGGGTGTCCGTGGATGCGGCGGGGAGGTCCTGGGATTCCATGGGGTCGTTCCCTTCACTCATCGGCCATCACCTGCACCACCTCGGCGATGTGGTCGTCCAGCACCTGAACCAGGCGGCGGCGGTCGGCCGCGGCGGCCACCGGGGGATGCTCGCCGATGATCACGTAGCGTCCGTCGTCCTCGAGGTCGCGCCACTGCAGTCGATAGCGGGCGATGCCGCGCGGGCCGAAACGTGAACGGCCCTGGACCACTTCGATGGTGCCCTGGCTCGGCGTGGGCGCGGCCAGGAAGTCGGCGGCGCGGGTGACGACGGTGCCCTCCAGGGTTTCGTGTGCGGGCGACATGCCGAAGTCGTAGTCGGTCTGATCGGTGTCCTCGGTCTCGGCGAGCACCAGATCGCCGCCCTGCGCACCCGGGAAGTCGCGGCCCGCCGGGGTGTCCGGCAGCGCCGCCACCACGCGCTCGGCCAGTTCCTCGGCATAGAACTCCGACAGCGTGAAACCGCTGCTGTGCCGGTAGGTTTCACCCGGATGCTGCACCAGCAGGTACCCGGCCTCACCCGAGCGGATGCCGAGCAGGCGAATGGTGCCCGACGCCGAGAGGCGATCGCGGCCGTCCCAGCCGTGCACCTCGACCCGCACCTCCGGCCGGAGCAGGGCGTGCAGCACCTCGGTGTAATCGGCCTCGTCCTCGGCCTCCCGAGCGCGCAGGCTCTCGCGGGCGCGGGCCATGTTCGCCAGGTGGTCGTTCCACCACTGGGTGCGGCTGGCGAAGGTCAGCGGGTGCGGCAGGAACTCCTCACCCAGGCCCTGCCACAGCGACAGCAGCTCGAGATCGGTGAATTTCCAGGTCCGGAGCACGAATTCAGCCCTCCACCACGGGCTTCGCCACGATCGGCGCGGTGCCCATGGCCTCGTCGAGGTACTCGTTGGAATCCAGGAAGTCGGGGCGCTTGTGCTCCTTGCCCTGGGCTCCGTGCGCGCCACTGCCGCCGTGGCCCATGCCGCCCATGCCGCCGCCCATGCCGCCGGTGCTGGTACCGGAGGCGACGCCCGCGCGGGCGGCACCGGCGATATTGCCCTCCAACGCCTCTTCGGCCACGGCCGCGCGCGGGAACAGGCGCGCATTGGCCACGTCGGCGAGCGGCTTGAGCGGGGCACCACCGCCGGGACCGCCGCCGCCGGGGGAACCGCCGGCCGGCGTCTTCAGGTTGTCGAGCAGGTTGGTCAGCGGCGAATCCTTGAGCTGATCCTTGAGCTCCTGCGCCTTTTTCTGATCGGTGCTCTGCGAACCCGTGGAGGTCAGTGATTGCAGCGCGCTCTGCAGGCCCGACAGCGCGGACGTGCCCGAATTCGACGAGGAGCTCGGATTCGACGAATTCGAGTTGGTGCCATCCGGATTCGAGCCGTTTGGCGAGGTGCCGGTCGGGTTCTTGCCGTCTGGGTTCTTACCCGTCGGATCCTTGCCGTTGGGGTCCTTACCGTTCGGATCCTTGCCGTTGGGGTCCTTGTGGTCCTTGCCGTTCGGATCCTTGTGATCCTTGTTCGGGTCGTCCTTGCTCGGATGCGCGCCCTTGGGGTCGGTCTTCCCGCCCGGCCTCTTCGCGCCCGGGTCGCCGCCGCCCGGGCCGGTTGGCGAGACCCGTCCGGTCGGGCCGCCCGAGCGTGGATCCGGCCGGGAGCCACCGTAATCCGAGCGCGGATCGTCCGAGGGATTCTGCGTGGGCGGTTTGGTGGGATCCACCAGGATCGGAATCGTGGTGCTGGAGTTGCCGATTCCCGGGATGTACCAGGCGGTGAAGGCGGCGGTGCCGGTATTGATGATGTAGGTCTCGGTGGAGGTGCCCTTGAAGCTGTCCTCCCAGTGGCGCGGCATGCCGGCCTTGGTCTGGTTCAGCCAGGTGGCGGTGTAGAGCAGGTTCTCGGCGACGGCCCACAGGTCGGTGGCGAAGGCCGTGCCCTGTGCCTCGAATGCCTGACACGCCGCGACCGCGGCGTCGGCGCCCTTGCCGGTCCAATGACCGTCGGACTCCAGCCTTTTGACCGCGCCGGTCAGGGTCTCGAACGAGGAGCCGACAACCTGCGCGATCCACTTCCACAGGGCGCTGCGATTGGCGATCGGCGTCGGGTCGATGCCCTGGCCCACGTCGAAGAACCACTTGCCGCCGTGGTGGGTCGGGTCCTCGGAGCCGATCGGATCGGTGTAGCGACCCGATTTCTCCTTGGCCACCTTGGCCATATCGCCCATGCCGTTGCTGTCGGAGGGCGTCGGGGACGAGGCGTCCGACCAGCTCGACAGGTGCGTGGTGCCGTCCAGCGGGATGCCGTCGAAGTGCATGTCGACGACGGCCTGGGTCTTGAGCTTGTCGAAGTCCGACTTCGATTGATCGTCGGTCTCGCGGTAGGACTTGCCCGCCGCCACGAAGGTGTCGCCCATGGCGTTCAACAGGGCGACGTAGTCGTCGATGATCCCGGCGACCCGGCCGCCCTCCTTGGCGAACCGATCCTGGAGGTTCAGGGCCGACTGCAGGACACCGTTATTGCTGAAACCGGAGTACTGATCGAGCAGATAGGCGTAGCCCCGGGCCGCGTTGAGCGCGTTGATGGCCTCGGCGGCGTACTTGGCGCCCGCCTCGGCCGAGCCCGGGTCCAACTGCAGCCGGTCGTGTCTCGAGTGCGCGTCCCGCGACAGCCCGAGCCAAGGGTTGTAGGTGTCACCCATGTACCGCTCCTAACTCGACCAACGCCTGAAAGATTACGGGTCGTCGCCGCAGATGCCACAGTCGTTCGACCCGTCTCACTGCGAATGTCGTTGGCGGAACCGCTGTTCCATGCCCGGCAGGTAGACCGAGGCGGGCATGCTGGAGGTGGTCTGCTCCACCACACCGTCGTCGGCGACGTAGTAGAGGGCCCGATCGATCACCAGCTCGTCCGGCTCGGTGGGCACGTACACCATCCAGCCGACCGGAAGCCGTTCGGCGCGAAGGCGATCCAGCGGATAGGCGGAGGTGTCCGTGCCCGCGGTGCGCACCTGGTGACGGACCGCGTCCAGGGCCTCGGACTCCGGCAGGGGGTCCGGACCCAGCCTGGCCACCCCGGCCAGGGTCAGCTGGTAGTGCGCGCCGTCGAGGTCCGCGGTGGGTCCGAAGGCGGACGCGAGGACGGCGCGGGTGACATCGGAGCGTTCTGCGGCGGCCACGAATTCCGCTACAGCCGAGCGCTGTTCGTCGGTGGGTGCCTCGGCGATGAGTCCGCTGATCACGTCGGCGACGGTGGCGGTCGTCCAGATGCCCGGGACCGCGGCGGCCACGTCGGCGGCGGCCGGGGATTCGCCGCGATACCAGCGGCCACGCTCCCACCAGTAGCAGAAGGTGAGCAGACCACCGGCCGCGCGGGTGTTCAGCACCGGGTTGGCGACCCACTCCGGTGCGCCCGCGAACGGGCGCGGCAGGGCGGCGCGACCGTTGTAGGCGGCCACCAATTCCGGTGCGTTCCAGACACCTCCGGACAGGACCGCGCGGCCACCGGGCAGCAGGTACAGCGACGAACCGGATCGGCGCGAACCCTCGAACCAGCCGAAGGACGGAAGCACCCGGGGGCCCCACTCGGAGCCCACCGCCACGAAGGCGGCGGAGATGGCGGCCCAACGCGACCACAGCAGTGGGAAATTCGGGAAGCCGTCCTCGGAAACCACGGGGAGATAACCGGATTCGCGGTCCGCGCGCGCGGCGATGGCGGCCTGGCGCGGATCGCGGGACTGGCGGTCGTCGTGGCGCAGGTACGCGGCCAGCCACATGGGTAGCTCGTCGCGCGGGTGGGCCGCCAGGTCGGCGAGGTAGTCCTGCGGGGCGAACATCTGGTCGGCCGGGAACGGCTCGTCGCCGTAGTCGTGGTCGACGGTGAGTTCGCCCGCGGCGGTGACCTCCAATTCGAGCCGCCACCAGGGATCGCCGAGTTCGGCGGAGAGCTTACGATGCTCGGCCACCAGGGCGAGGATCTCCGTGGGCGGCAGGATCTGGGCACTGCGCTGTTGATCGTCGGAGAACACGACCCGCGTCCGCTGGCCGTTGACCGTGAGGGCGAAGGCGGCGCTCAGGTGCACCCAGCCCTGCGGGCCCAACTCGCGCAACTCCCCCGCGATGCGGTGGGCCAGGTTGCGGGCGCGCTGCGGGATGTCGATCACCGGGGCGGTCATGCTGAAGCCGATGTCGGGATCCGAATCGGCGGGGGCCTCGAAGACTTCGATGAGCTCCTCGGCCTCGGCCGCCGGGGGGACGAGTCCGGCGGATGTGGCTGCGCCGGTGTGGTTTTCGCTGTGGTCAGGGGGAATCGTCACACGCAATCTTCTCCTCGGCCCGCGACGGTGCCGCCGCCGGGGCGAGCCTGGTCGGTCCGTCAGCTGCCCTCGGCCGAGCCCGGCTGTCGTTCGCGGGCGGCCTTGCGCTCCTCGCGTCCTTCAAACCAGTTGTCCATTTCCTCTTGCCAGCGTTCGGCATTGCTGCCGTCCAGCTGACCGGCGAAGGCTTGCCGGGCGGCGTCGATCAGGTCGGGGGTGGCGTTGGGGTACGCCTCGGCGATCGCCCAGAGCGCGTCCTGGGTGTCGTCGTCGAGACCGGTGGCGGTGTGCACGCCACGACCCGCCAGGACATGCGCGAGCACCTCGTCGAAATTCTTTCGCAACTCATCGTCGCTGGGGTGGCCGTGCCGCATGTCCCTCTCCTCCCGGTGCCGAGCCGGATCTCAGCATCACATATTCCGATCGACCGCGCGGTTGCGGTAACCGTAAGAATCGGCGAACTCGCCCGTGGATCACCCGAAAATGCCCGCCCTGCGATCCGGATCGGAGAGCACATCGCGAATCAGCAGGCCCAGATCGGCGTCCTGCGGGACGGTTCGATAGCGCACCTCGCACTGCGGAGTGCCGCCGACACCGACCAGCAGGCGGTTGAAGCCCTGCTGGGTGCGCTCCCAATACACCTCCGCGCCCATGCGGTCCACCTCGATGGCCTGATCACCGACGCGGAGGACCAGGCCCGATTGGGGATCGCGGTAGAAGACCACGCGTAGGCCGTCCATGTCGTCGTAGACACCGGCCAGGGAACCCGCGCCGACCGGAGCCGAGTTCAGTTCACCGGTCAGGGGGTTCAGCGTGGCGAACTCACCGAAGCCGGAATGCGAGCGCAGGTAGACACCCGAGCCCGAGGACGCCGGGCCTGATGCTCGCGGGAAACGGTTGCCGCCGCGTCCGCGGCCGCCATTGGACGCACCAGGCTGCTGGCCGCCCAGCGCGCCACTCATCGGACCACCCGGGAAACCGCCCGGGGTGCCGGACGCGCCGTTCGCGCCATTGCCATTCGTGCCGTTCTGGCCGTTGCCGCCGGATGGAGTGTTGTCCGGCAGGGCATTCCAGCCGGGAGCACCGTTCGGAGCATGCGGCGCAGAGCCATTCGGCCCACCGGGACCGCGCGGCCCGGAGGCCGAAGGCGAACCCGGGTAACCGGGACTACGCCCGTCGGGCGAGCCGGGATAGCCGGGATTCCGTCCATCGGGCAAGCCTGGGTACCCCGGGTTTTGTCCGTCGGGCGAGCCCGGGTAGCCCGGGTTCTGCCCATCGGGCGAGACCGGCCACTGCGGCGAACCGTTGGGCCACTGGGAGGATCCGCCGGGCTGCTGCGAGCCTGGCCACGAACCCCACGGCAGCTGTTGACCGTTGGTCGGCAGCTGCCCGCTCGGCCAGCCCGGATCCGGCGGCGTCGGCACACCCGGATAGGAACCGCCCGGCGGCGTCTGCCCGTACGGCGGAGTCTCCGGCGGCTGCGGCAGCTGCGGCGGCTCTGGCATCCGCGGCACCTGAGGCATCTGAGGGATGCGCGGCGGCTGCGGCATAGCCCCGCCGGGCATCCCGGGCCCACCGGGATACGGCTGCCCGCCCGGCCCACCCGGCGGCAGCGGATACGGCGGCTGCGGCGGATTCGGCGGTGCCGGAGGATTGGGCGGAGCCGGTGGCTGCGGCGGATTCGCCTCCGGCGGCAGCGACCACGGCGCGGCCTCCTGCGACGGCTGCGGCGTGTACTGCGGAAACTCCGGATCGAAGAACCGCGGCGGATGTGGAATATGCGACCGCCAATTCGGATCCCAATTGAACCCACCGCTCTCACCGGTGCTGCGCGGCTCACTATCGAGCGGCGGAACTGCACCCTCACCGGGTTCGCCGGAGGTCTTCGGCGGCAGGGCCTTTCCAAGCTCCACCGGCCGCTTCGAATCGGGTTCCTCTCCGCCTCCGGTCGGCTCCGGCTCACCGCCCGCCGACTTCTGCATGCCGACAGTCGCCGAATCTGACTCCTCAACCGGGACAGATCCAGCCGCGAAACCGTCGGAGGTCCTGGGCGGCAACAGCTTCTCGGACTCGACGCCGTGCTTCGCCGCGTCAGCGTCGTTGTCGGCCGGATTCTCCGATTCCGCCCGCACCGCAGGCGGAGTCTCGACTACCGCCGACTTCTGAGGCTCGGCTTGAACCGGACCCGACATCGGTGCAGCAGAATTCGTCTCCCGAACCTCAGGGGGCGTCGGAGACGGGGTGTGTGCAGGCCCGCCCGGGGCATCAGAGGTCTCGCCGGGAGTGAGTACCTGGGTGACCGCGAAGTCGGGGTCGGGTTGTGCGGGGCTGTTCGGCTCGGGGTGCGCGGCGCCGCCGTCGAAGTCGCTGGGTGGCTTCGGGCCGTTGCCCGCAGGGCCGGAGGCGGGATCGGGGCCGTCGGGGCCAGAATTCGGTGTGGCCGTGCCGGGTTGGGGGTTGTCGGGGTGGGGGATGTTTTCGTTGACCCATTGGGCCAGGGCGTCGGCTTGGTGGGAGTGGGTGGCAGCGCGGTGGAGGTCTTCGAAGGCGGTGGCGCTGCCGGGGCCGATCAGGATGGTTTTGCCCTGGAGGTATTCGATTGTGGGGTCCAGGGATTCGGGGGTTAGGTCGGACTCGGCTACGCGGAGGCCGGTTGCGGTGTGGAAGTCGGTGATGGCCTGGCGGAGGGCTGCACGGGCTTCGTTGCGGGCTGTGGCGGCTGCCTCGTAGGGGGTGATTTCGGCTCGGGTGTAGGCGGACCAGAGGCGTTTCAGTTCGGTGGACCAGCGGTTGGCGGCGGCTTGGGCCTGGTCGACTCGGTCGGTGGCGGCGCGGAGGGCGTCGGTGTGGGCGGCGAATTCCTCCGGGTTGGTGGGCTTCGGGGCGGTCATGAGCAGGTCGCGGGCGGTTTGGGCGGCGCGCAGTTCCTGTTGTGCGGCACGGGATTCGCGGCGGGCGGTGTCCAGGGGTGTCTCCGCGGCGCGGGACTGTGCCTCGGCGGCGGCCTCGTGTTGGGCGATGAGTTCCTGGATCTGGTGCACGCGGATGGTCGCGTCCTCGAGGCGCTGGATGCGCGGGGTGGCCGCGGCCTGTTCCTCGAGGGTACGGGCGTGCTGGGCCGCCTCGGTCAGGGCCTCGCGGTAGCGCTGCGGGGTCAGGTCGGCAGGGTCGACTCGCACGCCGTGCGTCGCCTGCCGCTGCTCGTGTAGCGCCTGGTCGAGGGCGCGGCGCAGGGTGTCCACCGGAGCCTCGTCCGGGCGGGCATCGGCCATCAGGGATCGGTCGAGCTCGTGCTCCGCCGCACGCAGCTGGACTTCGGCGTCGTTGTGATGGTCGGCGGCCGTGCGCAGTGCGGCGATCCTGGCCTCGTGGCCCGGCCGCATGGCCTCGGGTACGGGCAAGTTTTCGAGGTGCTCGATCGTGGACGCCAACCGCTGCGGGGTCAGATCCGCGGCGTCGATGCGGCGGCCCGGAGCGCCCTCGAGATGCGGCTGATGCTCATCGGGTTGCGTGATCCGCGACAGCGCGTAATCGCGGGCATTGCTGGCGTGCTCGAACTCCACACGCGCACTCTGGAGTTCGCGTGCCGCCCGCACCGGTCGCAGCGGCTGCGTGGGGGTCTGCGCCGGCGTGTCCGCCTCGTTGTATTCGTGCGCGAGCTGTCGCAGCTCCTCGATGGCGGCGGCCCGCTCGCGGACCTCGCTGCGCAATTCCTCGACGGTGGCGCGGGTTTGGGCATCGTCCGGACGCTCGAACTTCTCGATCTTGCCGTCGCGATACGCCTCGTAAGCCTTGGCCAGGCGCGCGGGATCGTCGCCGAGTTCGAGGCCCTGGAGCCTGGCCCACGCCGAATCCACCCAGGAGGGATCGTCCAAACGCGGTGGCTCGCCCATCAATTCGGGGTCGAAGTCGCGTAGCAGGGCGGGTGCGGCCGGATCGTGAATGGGCAGCTCGCCCTCCGCCACCCGGGGATCGGTGCTCGGATCGAAGCGCAGATCGTTGTGGTAGGGGTCGATGCCGCTGAGCGTGCGCGCGTATTCGGCCAGCGCGTCGACCAGCCGCGGCTGTTCCAGCGAGCGGTGCTGCATGTCGTTGATCGCGCGCAGCAGGGCCTTGGGCGCGATGCTCTTCGCATCGGGTTCGAACCGGTCGGCGGACTTGTTGTACTTGCTGGCGAGCAACTCCTCGCGGGGCACACCGAGGCGCTCCGCCAGGCGATCGCGCGCGGCCAGCGCTGCCCGTTCATCCACTCCGCGTACCGATTTCGCGTAGCGGACCAGATCCTCGACCGCCTGCAAACGTCGCACATTGCGCAGTCCGGGGTCGGTCAGTGCCCGCGCCAGGCTCTCCGGCGTCAGCGCGGACGGCTCGAGATCCAGCCGATGCGCCAACTGCTGCAGTGCCGCGTTCAGATCGTTGAACGACTCGATATCGTCACTGCTGCGCATGAAGTCGCGGATGCCCTCGATCTGCGCGGCGTGTAGTGCGTTGTCGTGCTGCAGGGCCTTGATGGTGTCGGCCAGCTTGTCGGGTGTGAGATTGTCCAGATCGACGCCCAGCTTGGCGGCCAGTTCATCACGCGCCGTGTGCAATTCGTCCGGCGTGCGCGTCGGCCGCGCGGGGGTTTCGTGCGGGGTCGGGTCGGCAGGCGGGTGTTCGACGACCCGCCACGGGCCCGCGGGATGGTCGCGCACGGTGGTGGTGGGAATCGTCTCGCCACCGACCTCGGGCTCGTGGAAACGCACCTCGGGTGTGTGTTCGGCGACGACCCGCACCCGGCCCTGCTCGTCCATGGTGACCGTGCGGAAGTCGGGTCGCAGGTGCTCGTCGTTGAGCTGACGGCCGATCTCGGGATGGTCGGCGAGGTACTCGGCCAACGCGCGCTCGTGGGCGCCGTCGGCGCGAATCACGGTGAGGCGCGGCGGTTCACCGGGCAGGACGGCGATACCGCGATCGAGCGGTACGCCGCCATGCTCGCCGGACCAGGTGCGGGCCGCGTCGTCGGCGATATCGTGCGCGGTGGCGCGCAGGTTAGCGTCGGCGCGCACGTATTCGTCGACGGCGCGGCCGAGATCGGCGATCTGGTCGGCGTGCTCGCGCACCGCCATGCGCAGTTCGGCGACGGTGTGCGGCAGGCGTTCCGGGGTCAGGTCGTCGAGGCCGACACCGAGCAGCTGCGCCCAGTTGCCGCGCTCCTCACGCACCTGATCGCGGTCCAAGCCCTGGGTGAAGAGCACGCCCTCCTTGCGGGTCAGCAGCTCCTCGGGCGAGAGGTCGTCGAAGTGGAGGGCGGGCTCGCCGCCATTGGGGGTGCCGTCCCATTCGAGGGTGGTGAACAGCGGGTCGTCCCTGCCGAACAGCCCGAGCTTGCGGGCCAGCCGCGAGACCGCCCAGTCGTGACGGGTCGGGTCGCTGTGCACCAGCTCGCGCAGGAAGCGGCCCAGTGGATCCTTTTCGAAGTAGTTGACGTTGCGGCTGTAGGGAATTCGGGCGTCTTCCGCGTTGTAGCGCTCGGCGGCGTCGAACAGCGCCTCCACGGCTCCGGCGCGGCGCAGCATCACGTAGGTCGTCTCGTCGACCAGGCGGCGCAGCGTCTCCGGATCGGCCGTACGCACATCGATGCCCTGGCGGGCCGCCTGTTTCAGGACTTCGTTCAGGGCCGCGTCCCGGACGTCGAGGCCGTCGGCGAGTACCTTGGGCAGCGCGTCGCGCGACACCGGTGGGTCAGGTTGGTACGCGGTCGTCGGATCCGATTGTGTCCCAGCATGTTCGGGATCATCGCCGGAGGGCAGTTCCGGCAGCGGCTCACGCTGAGTGACCTGCGCGGGGTCCGTGGCGGGATCGTGCGGCGGGTGCGGTCCGACGGGCTCCGGGTCGCCCGGATCGATACCGGCGAACTCCAGTTCCGCGGCCATGCGCGCCCGGGTGGCGGGATCGACCTCGCTGTACCAGGGCTCATACTCGCCGCCGTCTCGGGTGCGCATGGGCACCAGTTCGGAGGCCACATCCGCGACCCGGGCGGTGAGGTGGTTGACGAACGGTAGATCCTCACGCGCCTTCCACAGGGTGGCGAACTCCTTGCCCAGGCGCGAGGGGTTGATCTCGACGTGCTCGAGGAAGTTGTTGTGCAGCCAGCCGCCGACCTCGTGAATGATCTGCTTCTGACCGGTGCCGTCGATGCCCGAACCCGAGGCGTATTTCGGGTACTGGCCCTGGAATCCGCTGCGCACCATGTCCCACAGGCGGCGCAGGAACGGCGGACGGGCTGCGGGCCGCTCGGCGGGGAGACGGTCGCCGGGCAGGGGCGGGCGGGTGGCGGGTTCCAGGTGGCGCACGCCATCCGCGTAGGTGCGGACCGTGGCGTGGACGCGCTGGCCGTCGACCTCGAGGACCAGCCGCTGGGGGGCGGACGGGTCCGGATCATGGAAGGTCGCGGCCATCAGGTCGGCGACATCGTCGGCGCGGCGGAGGGTTTCGGCGCGCAGGTCGGCCAAGGTCGCGGCGCGGTGCTCCGGGGCGAGACGGTCGGGCTCGACGCCGAGCAGGCGCGCCCACTCGTCGCGGACCTCGGCGAGCCGTGCGCGCTCGCGCGGATCGGTAGCGGCATCGTGGCGGGCTGCCGCCTCATCGAGCGCCTCGATCGCGCCGGCGCGCAACATGTTTCGGTATTGCAGCTCGCCCGCGACCTCTGGCAGTCGCTGCCGGGTGAGGTCGGCGTCGGACAGGCCCAGGCGGGTGGCGATGTCCTGACGCAGCTCTTCTAGTGTCAGGGCGCGCGGCGGGGTTCCCGCCGGGTGGGTGGTATCCGACCACGGCTCGAGTGGGAGATCCCGGACCGGACCGGTGGGGCGAGACGCGTTCTGCTCCAGGGCTTGTCGAGCGGTGGCGGCCTCCTCCAACTCCGCCTGGTGCAGGCGGTCGGCGATGCCCAGATCCCGGAACTCGGCCTCGATGGCGCGCAGTTCGCGAGGGTCGACCTCGGAGCGCCAGTACTCCTCGCCGCCGTAACGCTCGTCGGTGGTGAGCGGGCGGAAGTCGTCGCCGTGCATCGAGGCGGGGCCGACACCGGTCTCCGGATCACCGAACAGACCACGCGCCCTGGCCATTTCGGCCAGCTCCTGCAATGAGGCCAACGCGTCCGCACGCTGCGACAACGGCTCGACCAAACCCAGGCCCTCGGCCAGCCGGGCCAAGTAGGCGAGCTCCTCGGGAGTCCGCTGATGCGCATTGTGCTCGAGCGGAGCATCGGCCAGGAAATCCGCGACCGCCTTCAAGGTGGGCGAGACCACCGCCGGATTCACCGACAGCGGATCCTCCCCCGGCGTCGGCGAAACTTCCACCGTCGCAACCTCGGACGACGGCGGGGGCAACTCCACCGTCGGATCCCCGGCACCCGGCGGCGGCAACTCGACCGTCGGATCTCCGGAGCCTGGCGGCGGCAACTCTACGGTCGGATCCCCCGATGAGTGCGGCGGCACTTCCACGGTTGGGTCGCCGGACGAATGCGGCGGTACCTCCACCGTCGAAGCCTCGGAGGCCTGCGGCAATTCGACGGTCGGACGCTCCGATATCGGCGGCAACTCGACCGTGGGGCGCTCCGACAGTGGGGGCAGCTCAACGGTCGGGCGCTCGGACGAAGGCGGGAGCTCGACCGTCTCCGCGTTCGGGTCGACGGTGCCGGTGGGCGAGGTGCCGGGGGCCTCGGCCTTGTGCTCGGTCGTCGGACCGCTGATGTCGCCGGAGTCATTGGCCCCGGGTCCCTTGCCGTTGGAACTCGAGTTGCCCTCGGGCTCTTCGGGGTCCGGGGTGCCGGTGGCTGGGTCCGTGCCGCCGTCCTTGCCGCCGGAGCCCGACTTGCCGCCGGAGCCAGAGGGATCTGGGTCGCCGGGGCCGGAAGTCGGTGTGCCGGAGCCATTGTCGCCGGGGCTGCGGCCGCCGGCGCCGCCAGGCTTGCCGGGGCCGGAGTCATCGCCGGAGCCGCCTGGGTCGGAGCCCGGATCGTGGTGGGAGGCGGTGGGGTTCGAGGGAGGACGGATTTCCTGGACGGTGATGGTGCCGTCCGGGCTTACCTCGACTCGGTGGAAGCTGATGTCGATGCCTTGCGCAGCCAGGGAGGCGCGCAGGTCGGGGCCGACGATGATGTCGTGGTTGTCGAGGTGGCTCACCACGACCAGGCGCGGGGGCTGGCCGGTGACGCCGACGCCGGGGTTCACGACGCGGTCGGTGGAGGAGGTCAGGACGTCGTCGACGGCTGCCTGGTAGGCGGAGGTGATCGAGGCGACCGCGTCGTTCTGGCCCTGGTGATAGCGGCCCAGATCCGCGGACATTCGGGCGCGGGCGGCACTCACCTCGGCCGAGCGCAGCGTTGCCGCATCGCGTTCGGCGAAGTACTCGACCATCTTCTCTTTGGGGATGTTCTCGCGGCCCTGCACCTCTTCGCAGCGCGCGACCTCGGCGTCGAGCGCCTGGGTCAGGGCGTGCTCGAGCTCGCGCGCGGACAATCCGGTGGGATCCACGCCGAATTCGCGGGCCAGTTCGCCGACCCTGGCCAGATCGTTCTCCGCATCGGTCCGGGACTGATTCCCGGCCCGCATATCCTCCGCGATCCGGGCCGCGACCGCGGGATCGGCGGGCACGTGAACCCGGCTCGGCCCGACCGGCTCCCATGCCCCGGTCGATGTCGGAACAGGCTGAACTCCAGTGGGATCCACACCCGAATTCGGGTCATTGCCCGCGTTCGGGTCCCGGCCGGGGTTGGGGTCCGCTCCCTCGTTCGAGTTGGTCGAGTTGTCGCCGGACTTGCCACGCCCCGGGTCACCCGACCCATCGGGATCGCCGGGACCGGTCGGAGGCTTGGACGAGCCATCGCCGTCGTCGCCGGGGCCGCTGCCGGAATCGTGGCCGGAATTGCCGTCGGGATCGTCGCCGGGGTTGTGGTCGGTGAGGTGGCGGTCGGCCCAGTCGGCGAAATCTTCTGCGTTGTGGAGGTTTTCGGCGGCGGAGCGGAGGTGTTCGGCCGCGGCCATCGCCACGAGTGGGTCTTCGCCCGGGACGGTGATGATGGTGCGGTTCGACAGGCCCTCGATGGTTTCGGCGAGAGTGGTTCGGGTGAGCTCGGTTTCGTCGATGTGGATGCCCAGTTGGCGGCGGACGTTCTCAATCGCGGCGGCCCGTTCGGCGCGGGCGGTGTCGACGGCGCGGGCCGCGGCGGCACGGGGCGTGTCGGCGGCGTGGCGAGCCTCGGCGTCGAGGTGGTCGAGTTGGGCCTGCCAGCGGGCGGCCCGGTCGAGGACGTCGAGATGGTGTTCGGCGACGTCGGCGAGGCGGAGCAGGCTGCGCTGGTCGGGGGTAAGGCGGTCGGGTGGGGTGCCGCCGAATTCGGTTCGGGTGCGGTCGATCCAGTCGCGGGTAAGGTCGGCCTCGGTGACCGGCAGACCCGCCCGCGCCGACTCCACGGCCAGCTTGGCGATGTCGGCGTCCTGGTGGGCGTAGTTCAGTTCACGCTCGGCCTGCTGTCGCGGCGACTCCCCCGCGCGCACCGATTCGATGGGCTCGGGCCGGACCGCGCCCTGGAAGTCCAGAGCGGTCTGGTAGCGCTGTACGGCCTCGCGGAGCGGATCGAGTTCGTGGGTGAGCTCCGCACCGCTCTCGGGGAGTCCGCGGGAGATTCGGTCGAGCTGTCCGACGATCTGATCGCGATCCTCGGGCCAGTGGCCCGGTGTGGCGGCGGCCTTGGCGACCACATCGGCTCCGGCACTGTCGACTTCGCGACGCCACACATCGGCCGGTGCCTCGCCGGGGCCCGCGGCGGCCTCGACGGACGCGCGCACTCGCGCTTCCTGATCATCGACGCGGGCCTGCGCTTCATTGAATTCGGTGGCCGTGCGGGCCAACTCGTCGATGCGCTGTTGGGAATTGAGCGGGTGACCATCCTCGGTGGTCCGGGTGGCCAGGTAATCGAGGGTGCCGCGCAGTCGCTCGGGGGTCAGATCGCTGGCGCGCACTCCGCGGTCCGAGCCGGTCTCCAGGTGGCTCAGCGCGGCCTCGCGCTGTTCGAGGGCCAGGTCGCGGGCATTCCTGGCCTCGACCAGATCACCCGCCTCCGCAAGCGGACTCCGGTGTGGTGCTTGCGGTTCCGGCGTCGAGGTGAGGGCGTGGTGTTCGGCGGCCAGCCGCTGCAGCTCGTCGATATCGGCCTCGCGGGCGCGAACCTCGGCGCGCAGTTCGTCGAGCATCTGCCGGAACTTCTCCGGCTTGGGTCGCTCGTGCTCCTCGATCTTGCCGTCGCGATAGACCTCGTAGACCTCGGCGAAACGCGCGTCCCGGACGCCCTGAACCAGTTCGACGTACTCGCCGATCGACAGCGGACGCTGCTCGGACGCCAGCCCCGACATGTACTCGTCGTAGGACGCTCGGAGCGCGTCCGTCTCCTCCGGCGAGAGCTTGCGCTCCCGGAGCCGCTCGAGCGTGGCGTGCTCGGGCAGCGAGCCCAGGGCCTGCCGCATCTGCTCGGGCGACATCCGCTCGTGCAGGCCCGGCAGCTCCTTGGAATACGACGCGACCATGCGGTCGACATCGTGCAGATCGGTGCCGAGCAGATGCGCCCAGACGCCGCTGGCATGGGACGGGTTGCCGGAAAGCGGTCGCTCGCCGACGGTTTCGCTGAGCAGGCTGTGCAGGAGCGCGGTCGCGGACTCCGGATGGATGGGCAGGACTCCGTCGGCCGCGCGCGGATCGGTGCGCGGGTCGAATCGCAGGTCCGGGTGGTAGGGGTCGACGGCTCCGAGCGCGCGGGTGTACTCCTCGAGCGCGGCGGCCACGTGCGGGCGCTCGCCGTCACGGCCCAGCGCATTGTTGATGGCGCGCACCGTCGCGCGCTTGCTGGTGGCGTCGGCCTCCGGCCCATAGCCGGTGATCCGCCGCTTGTCCTCGCTCTTCTGGTACTTCGATCCGTGCAGGTCTTCCGGGTCGACGCCGAGCCGTCGCGCCAGCCGGTCGCGGGCGGCGATGACCTCCGGGCCCTTGGTCTTGCCCAGCTGTTTCGCGTAATCCAGCAGATCGCCGATGGCCTGGGCGCGACGCGCGCGCGGCGTCTTCGGATCGGTGATCGCCTCGGCCACGCGCTGGGGCGACATGTGCTCCGGATCGATGCCGAGCACGTGGCCCAGATCGCCGAGCTTGTCGCTCAGTTCGTGGAAGTGTTCGATGGCATCGCTGCTGCGGATGTAGTCGGCCATGCCCTCGATCTGCGCGGCCCGCAGCATATTGTCCTGGCGCAGGGCGGCGATGGTCTCGTCGAGGTGCTCGCCGAGGTCCATGTGGGAAGCGCCCTCGAGGCGGGCGGCGACGGCATTGCGCTCGGCGCGGACCACATCTGGATCCCTTGGCGCACTCGGTGTTTCATTCCGGGTGGAGGTCTCGTGCTCCGGTGTGGCGGACCGGGCTTCGGGCTGGACCACTTCCCAGGGGCCGTGGCCGTCGCGCAGCATGAGCACCGGGGTGCGGTCGCCGCCGGGCTCCAGATCGGCGAAGCGGACCTGCGGTGTGGCCTCGTCGACGACGTGCAGCACGCCATCGTCGTTCATGCCGACGGTGCGGTAATCCAGGTGCAGCTCACCGCGATTGAGCAGGTCGGCCAGCCGCGGATACTCGGCGAGGGCCTCGGCGAGGCGGGCGTGGTGGTCTTCGTCGCCGCTGATCACGACCAGGCGGTTCGGGTCGCCGACGTGCTCGCCCGGGCGCACGCCGATGCCGGGCTCGAGCATGGCGCCGCCATTGGCGTCCATCCACTCGTGTGCCGCGCTGTCGATCAGCTCTCGGGCCTGTTGCTTCGAGGCCTCGTCCAGTGCGAGGAAATGGTCTACGGCGGTGGACAATTCGTTCAGATGGTCGCGGGCGTCACGGATCGCCATCCGGTGCTCGGCAATGGTGCGATCGAGTTCGCCCGGGCCGAGTTCGTCCAAACCGATGCCGAGCAGCTGCGCCCAGTTCGACTGTTCCTCGGCGAGCTGGTCGCGCTCGAGGGCGTCGCGGAACAGATCACCGCGCTCGCTCTGGCGGAAGCCCTCGTCGGCATCCTCGAAGTGGTTCGCCCACTCGCCATTGTTGTTGGTGCCGACGGCGTCGAGGAAGGTGCTGCGGGGCTTCTTGGGCTGGAACCGCTCCGACGGATCATCCGGCGCGGCACCGTGTTTCTCGCGCTTGCGGTCGGCCTGGGCCTGTCGGCGCTCCAGTTCCTGGACCGCGTGGACCTCACGCACGAAGCGGCCCAGCGGATTCTTGTCATTGTGGGCGACCGGACGCCGGGGGACGCGAGCCTCGACCTCGTTGAACTCGTGGGCGGCGTGGTTGAGGGCCTCGAGCGCGGCGGCCCGGCGAAGCAGCTTGTACGCCTCGTCGGTGACCACGCGACGCAGCTGCTCCGGATTCGCCTCGGAGAGTTCGTATCCGTGTTCGCGGGCCACCCGCGCCAGTTCCCGCAGGGCGGCGTCGCGGGCCTCGAGCGCGTGCGCCACGGGTTCGGGCAGATTCGACGCCCAATGGTGTTCCGGCGGAGGGGGCAGTTCCGGGGTGTGTGAACCGGCCGGAAGCTCCTGGGTGTCGCCTTCCTGACGTTCGCGGAGGTAATCCGCCTCGGTCTTCATCTCGCCCAAGCGCAGGCTGTGCTCGATCTGGGCGCGGAGATGGGGATCGGCCTCGGAAAACCAGGGTTCGTACTCGCCGCCACGGCGGCCGCGCATGGGGACCACATCGGCGGAGATGTCCGCGACGCGGCTGGTCCAGCGCTTCAGGAACGGCATGCGCTCCCGGGCCTTCCAGATGGTGGCGCCCTCCTTGATGGCGCGGGCGATAGGAGCCTCCGCCAGCACCTCGATGGTGTGAGGTTTGTGGCCGGGGGCGACATGCTCGTGCGGGTTCGCCTCCTCCTCGAGGGGGAAGTCGTGGCCGAACATGTGGGCGACGCCGCGAATGATCTTGGCCTGGCCTTCGCCGTCGCCGTGCTCGTAGCCGGACATGTACTTGGGGTACTGACCCTCGTAGCCCTTGAACGAGCGCCAGGCGCGGCGGAGTAGGCCGATCTTCTGTTCCGGGGCACCGGGTTTCGGCTCGAGCTCCACCGCCGGGCGATCGACGGTGCGGAGGCCGTGCGTGCCATCCGGACCCGCGGTGATCTCAACGTGCACGCGGTGGCCATCGGCCTCGAGCACCAGGCGCGGGCCGGCGGCGGGGTCCGGGTGGTGGAAGGTGGCGGCCATGACGTCCGCGACATCGTTTGCACGGCAAAGTGTTTCGTCGCGAAGGTCGGTGAGGACGCGCTCCGGATCGCGGGCCAGGTGTTCGGGATCGACGCCCAGCAAGCGGGCCCACTCGTCGCGGATCTTTCCGAAGACCTCACGGCCCTCGGGTGTGGCAGCACGATCGTGCAGGTTCACCGCATCGGCGAGGGCTTCGATCGCACCCGCGCGCAATAGATTCCGGTACTGGAGTTCACCGGCCACCTCGGACAAGTGCTCCGGAGTGACATCCTCGGGCCGCAGACCCAGGCGGTCGGCCAGCTCCTGACGCAACTCCGACAGCGTGTATGTGCGCGGTTCCCCCTCGACGGGACCGTGATTCGCCTCCGACCACGGCTCGAGCGGCAGCTCACGGGGCGTCTCCCCCGCAGGCCGTTCCACCGGCTTCGGAAGGAAGCGATCCTCGTCCGAGAGTCGACCGAATTCCTCGGGACGCAGGGCACGCGGCGGACGATCGCCTCGTGGATCTCCGAAAGCGCCACGCGCACGCGCATTCTCGGCCACATCCCGCATGGCGGCCAGCGGATCTCGCTGCTGCCCAATGGAGCCGTCCATACCGAGCGCGTCCATCAAATGCGCCGCGTACTCCAAATCGGCCGCGCTGTGCTCCCGAAGACTCGGCGGAGCCTCGGACCGCCCCAGGTAATCGGCCACCGCATGCAAGGCCGGAGAGGCGTCCACCGGATCAACGGCACGCGTCACCTCTCCTGCCGGGATAAGCAATTCCTGAGTGTGAGCCTCCGGGAACGTCGGATCGACCAGGATATCGGTATGCAGGCGCGTATCCGGCAACGTCGCCGCAGCAGTCGATCCCGGCCCTTCTCCCGGCTCCTCGCGCTGCCCCTGGCTCGACTCCGTTTGCTGCCCTTGGGCCGATTCCGCGCGCTGGCCCTGACCCGGCTCCCCGCCCTGGCCCTGGCTCTCTTCCGTTCGCTGCTCCTGGCCTTCTCCCTCGCGCTGCCCCTCGCCTGGCTCCTGTTGCGGCTCCGGCGGATTCGGGTCTGGGTCGCTGAAGGTGACCGGCTCGTCGGGGCGGCCACCGGCGCTTTCCCACGCCTGATCCGCGGTGGTCTTGGCGGTGCGGGCCTCGGCTTCCGCATTGGTCGCGCGAGCCTCGTACAGGGCGCGATCGGGGCTGCCCTGCGGGAGTGAATCGGCTATGCCGCGCAGCCACTTCGCGCGCTGGTCCGCCATTTCGGCATTCCAGTCGGCTTGGACCGCTTCCTCGCGCCGCAGCCAGGGGCTTCGCGTGTCCGGCTCGGATCCCCCCGCTGCACTGGGAGTTTCGGGCCGGCCACCGGTGGGCTCGGAAGCCTCGTTGTTGGCGCTGTTCGGCTCGGGCTCGGGACCGGGGGCGGCCTTGTTGCCGGGTGTCGGCGGTTGTTCGCCTCCGGCACCACCGGCCGCCGGCTCAGCGGGGGGCTCGGCCTCGGGGTCATTGCGGCCCGTGCCTTCGGTCTCGTTCTGGCCACCGGCCTTGAGATCGCGAGCGCGAGGGTTGCCCTCGTCATCTCCCTGGGACTTGCCGGGATCGACCGGCTCGGCCGGGGGTTCCGCTTCACTGCTTCGGGGCTGGGGCTCGATCGAGGCCGACTCGTCGTGTGCACCACGGGTATTCGAACCGTCTGCCGGATTCGGCGAGTCCGGACGCGCACCGCTGGCGGGCGCATCGTCGACCTTCGGAGTGACGGCGGGACGGCGGGTGGCGGGGGCGCTCTCCTCCCCCGGGGTCGGCGGGGTCGGCCTCGAAATCGATTCGGGGGGCATGTGGTGGGGGGCGTCGACGCGGGCGTGTTCGGCCATGCTGTCCATCAGGTGCCAGTAGAGGACCTTGGCGGGTTCGGAGGCTCGTTCGCCGTTGTATTCGACCTCTTGGAGGGCTTCGGCCATGGCCTCGCCGCCGTCGAATTTGTACTTGGGGCCCAGGCCCACGCGCTCGGTGCCGCCTCGGCTGTAGCCGCTGAGTTGATCGAGCCAGTCTTGGAAGGCGGTGCGGAACTCCTTGCGGCCCAGGTCGGGGCGGGTGGCTTCGAAGTAGTCGCGCAGGACGCGCAGTGCGCTTCGGGATGGGCGGTTGCGGATGGCTCCGGCGGGGGTGGCCTCGACATCCATGGCGTGTGCGAGTTCGTGCACGATCACCGCGTGCACGGGGCGCAGGGAGGCGCCACGCGGGGTGACGCCCGCTTTCACCTCGATGGAGATCGCCTTGCGCAGTAGGGCGTAATCGTGCGCGTAGTGCGCGTTCAGCACGATCGCGTCGGCTTCCAGTCTGCGCGGACCGCCCTCGAAGCGGCCCGGGATCGTGCGCTCGCAGTAGGCGTAGACGTTGTTGTCCGCCATCTCCTCGATCGAGATGCGCTTCAGGTTCCGGACGGCCGGGTAGCGGCGCATCATGTCGTCGACCGCGCGTGCGAATTCCCTCGCGACATGGGGGTCTACGGTCGCATTGTCGAATCCGGTGACCTCCAGGCCCCAGCGTTCGCCGAGCTCGTGAGCGACCTCCGACGGAGACATCGCCGACCATTCGTCGAGCGGGAGGTTGATGGTGTGGCGCTCTTGGGGAGATGCCGCGAGGTATTCCTCCTTGGGCACGCGTGGGCCCCGCTCCGATTCCGGTGGGGGGATGGGCCTTCCGTCGTCGTAGCCGGTGGGGCGGCGCTCGCGGCCGGAGGGGTCGCTGTCGTGGGACTGCGACGGGTGCTCACCATCGGGGTCGTCGGATCGTCTGCCGAAGCGAGAGTCCTTGGGCTGCTCACCTTCCTGGCGATGCGTTGATGCCGGATGCGCTTGCGCCGGGCGCGCCTCGGCGGGGCGGTGCTCGGCTGCAGGGTCGATCCGGGTTCGGGGGCCGCGCTCGGAGGGGTGTTGGGCTGCGTGTTCGGCCAGGGCGTCGACTAGGACCCGGTGGATGACCTTCGCGGCGGGGCTGGCGTTGTCGCCGTTGAGTTCGACGTCCTGGAAGGCCTCGGCCAGGGCTTCGGCCTTGTCCAGGTGCTTGGTCATGCCGTCGCGGCCGTCGAAGCTGTAGCCGGAGAGGTTGCGCTCCAACCAGTGTCGGAATCCGGCGATATTGCCGTTCTCGGCCACGTAGTGCTCGGCGAGGGCATCCAGCATGCGATTTCGGGCCTTGCCCTGACCTGTCCAGTCCATCGCGTGCGCGAACTCGTGCATGATCGTCGCGTAGATCGGGCGCTCGCTCGAGCCCGGCACATCATGCCCCGACGCCTCGTCCCGCCGGGCCAACCGCAGGGCTTCCTCGGGATCATGCGCGTAACGCTCATTCAGAACGATCTTCTCGGCGTACCAGCCAACCTTCGGGCTCTTCTCCGGCGTCGACCGCGCGTAGACGGACTCCGGCAGATCCCCGATCCCAACCGACCGCACATTGGTGGCGGGATACTTTTCGAACATCGCGTCGACGGCGCGCGCAAACTCGCGCAGCACCTCGGGATGGATATCGGCGTCGAACCCGAAAACATCGACATCCCACCGCTGTTCGAGCTTCTCCGCAATCTCCTCGGCACTCAGCCCCGACCACTCGTCGTCAACCTGCAGCGCCCATTCCGGCTTTTCCGCCGACTCATAGGCCGGATGCTCGTCCCCACGCTCATGCGCATCCGGCTGCTCACGCCGCTCACCATCGTGCGCCGGCGGCTCATCCCCGACGCGCGCATCAGCAGCCCGATGTTCCGAGGTGGGTTCCTCGGTGCGGCCGGGCCCGCGCTCCGAATCATGGACGGGCACAGACTCATTCGAAGCGACCGACTGCGTGCGCTCCTCACCCGGTCCCCGTTCGGTCGCCTGCTCCCGGTCCCGAGGCTCCCTCGGCTCAGGCTGGTCGTCCGGACGCGATAGCTCCTCCGGGTGCGGCTGACCTTCTTCGGGCGGGGTGCCCTCGGGACTCGACTCGTTGCCTTCGCGCGGAGCTTCTTCCGAGCGCGGCTCGCTGCCATCGTGCGACTGCTCGTCGGGATGGGACCGGCCCCCTTCGCGTGGTGGCTCCTCCGGCCGGGGTCGATCTCCGGCACGTGGGGTGTCCGCCGCGCGGGAGGGGTCTTCGGGCCGCGATGGGTCATCCTGGCGCGGACGGTCTTCCGAGCGCGAGTGGTCTTCGGACCCTGTTGGGGATTCGGGGTCCGAGGGCGAGGGGCGGCGGGCCTCGGGCGAGAGGGCGTCAGCAGGGTCCTCGGAGTCGGTGGGATGTTGGTCGGGGGTGGGGTGGTGGGTGAAGTGGGTTGGGTCGAGGCCTGCACGGGTTCGGGCGTTGAGGGGGTCTACGGCTGCGCCGCCCTTTTCGGCGGGTTCGAAGAGGATGGCGTGGGTGGCCTTGGTTTCGCGGGGTATGTCGGGTGGGAAGCCTTGGTCGCGACCGGCTCCGGGGTCGAGGACCTTCACCTCGCCGCCGTCGTTGAACAGGATGTAGCCGTGGGCGCCGACGCCGTGTTCGTCGGCAGGACCGGCGTAGCGGTCGATGACCAGGGCTGAGGAGCCCGGGCCCAGTTCAAGGAGCCGGGCGGAGATGGCGTCGTGGTCGTCGTAGGTGCGCAGCTTGCCGCCAGCGGCCGCCACGACCTCCGAGACGGACATGCCCTCCGGGCCGACCGCGCGCTCCGGTACCCGGATCGAGTCGTTGCCGGTCAGCATCCGCAGCAGGCGCAGGGAGAGTTCGGCGCAGCGTCCGCGATTCGGGTTCTCCGGGCCACGGCTCGGTTCCGAATCCGGCTCCTGGTGTGAGGCGGAAACTTCCGGCTCGTCGAGCTTGCCCGGATGCGCCGTGGCCCCATCCCCGCGCTTGGTTACACCATCGCGCCGATCGGTCGGACGTTCGGCGGTGGCGGACCGTTCCGGCGCGCGATCGCCGCCGGGGGTCTCGTGCGGCCGATCACCCCCGGCAGACCGAGGCTCCAGCGGACGTCCGACCGGGTGATCGCCGAGAGGAATCGGCGCGACCAGCAGTCCCGCGTCCGGGTTGGCCGAGTCGTGCTCATCCTCCGACCGGGTGCCACCATCGCGCACCTCACCATTCCGCTGTGCCGCAACGGGTTCCGGCCGCCCCCCGGCAGAATGCCGACGCTCGAACCCGGGGTGGTCTGCGCCCTCCGGGGATGCCGGACGATCTGCGGAACCATCCCGCGGCTGCGAATCGTCCACGCGCGCCTTTGGATCATTCTGGCGCATTCGGGAATCTTCCTGGCGCGTCCGGGGATCTTCCTGGGATGCATAGGAATCATCTTGGGGCGCCTGGGAATCATCCTGGCGCGCACGGGGATCAGCCTCACTCAGCGACGGATCATGCGTGCTCGGCGCGGATTCCTGACGCTGCGGCGTCGAGTCGTCGATCCGCGGCGTCGGATCGTCATGTTCCCGCATCGAATCGTCGCGCCGAGCCGCCGAATCGTCACGCGAGAGGGGCGAATCATCGTGCGGCAGTTTTGCATCGTCGCGGTGCGCACCGGATTCGTCACGCCGCGCGGTGGGCTCGGTGGCATCGCGTCCGCCACGGGATTCCGTCGCAGCGGGATCGCGGGCCTCGTCGCGGTGTTCGGTGGGCGAGCCCTCGTGCTCGTTCGCATTGGGCAGGGCACCGTCGCGGTCCGGGGTGGTCTCGGCGCGCGGTTCCGTCTCGCGGGGCGACTCGAGGGGTCCTTCGGCGGGCGTGCGGGAATCCGGCTGTTCCGCACGATCATCCGATACGGGGTGCTCGTCGGAGCCGCTCGCGTCCGGGCGAGGGTCGGACGCGACCGGATCGGTGGACTCGGACGCGACAGGTTCGGTGGACTCGGGCGCGACCGGGTCTGTGGACTCAGGCGCACGCGAGTCGGTGGACTCGTGCGCGATCGGGTCGGTCGACTCGGGTGGGAGTGGGTGTTCCGGCTCGATGGTACGGGATTCCGGTTGTGCGACAGGATCTTCCAGGCCCGGGCGTGCGGTCACGCCGTCAGCTGAGGCGGCATGCTCGGGAGTGCGACCGGCCTCGGGGGCGGTGGGGCGGGCGTGGGCTCCCGTGGCCGGGCGGGTGTCCGCGCCCTGGTGGCGGGGAGCGTTCAAACGAGATCCGTCGGCGCGTGGGGCATCGGCGCGCGCTCCGGTGGCGTCGCCCGCACGGGCACCCGTTGGACGCGTCTCACCGGCCGTACGCGCCTCGGCGGTCGGACGGACCTCGGCGGTCGAGCGAGGTGTCTCGGAGACGGACCGCGGTTCGGGAGCCGCCGTACCGTGCTGGGGAGCGGCCGTCGTGCCGGACGTGGAGGTGGCCGGGGCGGCGCTGACGGGGGCCTGAGTTCCGTTGGAGGAGGCGGCGATCGGCGTATCGGAGCGGTCGCCGACCGGCGCAGACCCGACGGCCGCGCCCGCCTCGTGTGAGGTGGCCGGGCCGGATGGGGCGCTCTGCGGGGACAGGCCGGGAGAGTCACCGGCAACGGCGGCGCGCGAGTCCGTGGCCGGGGCTGCCGCGGTCGAATCCGCGGGGGCCGCCGAAGTGGTAGCCGGGTCCCCGGCCGAGTTCGAGGTGACACCGGATGTGCTGTCGCCGGAAGTGCGCGCCCCGGACTCGCCGCCGGTGGGTGCCGCCGAATTCCCGGCGGACGTGGAAGTCGAGGGGGCGCGCGAGTCGCCGCTGGTCGTCGCCGTCGGTGCGTTCGAGGACATCGGAGCATACGCGGACGATGGAGCGTTCGAGGAGGTCGGGGCGGCCGAGGTCGGCGCGAGGGTATCGCGGGTGCCCGCTTGGACACCGGATTCTGGGTTGCCGCTGTGACTTTCGTGGGTCTGCGCCTGTGGCTGGGTGGCGGAATCGGCGGGTGGGTGCGCCACCGAGCCGGTGTCCGACGGGGTGTGGGACTGGGCGGAGTGGTCGCCGCCGGTCGCCGCGCTCGGATCCTCGGTCGTACCGCGATCCGCGGGTGCGCGGGAATCAGAGCCGCTGTAGCCGCCATTGCCGCTGGGATCGCCGCCCTCGGGCCGCGCCGTGCTGCCGTCGCCGGTGGGGCGCGGGTCGGAATCGTGTGTGTCACCGGCGAATCCGGCGGCGTGGGTTTGGGGGCCGCCGGTGTCACCGCCGCCGCCATGGCCATTGCCGCCCAGGTCGCCGCCATCGCGGGGGGTCGAGCCCGGATCGCCGACATGGCCGTTGCCGTGGGAGTTTCCGCCGAGGTCGCCGGTGCCGCCCGCATCGGGTCGGAAGCCGACATTGAAGTTGTCGGGGACGCCCGCACGCATGCGCGACACCCGGGGCTCCCAGAACTGGTGGGATGCCGTGTGATTGAGGCCGGAGAGGCCACCGTTGGCGACGCCCGCGGTCAGCATGCGCGGGTCGAAATTGGTGAAGGCGTTGCCCATGTTCTTGAAGGCGTCGCCCCACCCGTGCTGGTACACGTCGAGCCCGAACTGCGCACCGGTACCGGCGAGGAATCCCGCTCCCGCACCGGCCAATCCGGCACTCGTGCCGGTGATGGCCGCGCTCAGGTAGTGATTCATGGCCGAGCCCTCGAAGTGCTCGCCCAGCGCCTTGCCGACCTTGCCACCGGCGATACCGCCCGCGGCCGAACTGACGGCGGTGACGCCGATCTTGCCCCAGTCCAGTCCACTGCGGTGCCCGGCCGCGATCTGATAGCCCTCGATGCCCACTTCCTGGAGCACGCCCAGCCCGGCATCCAGGACGAAGTGCCGCAGCATGAATTTCGCCAGCGACGAGCCCACCAGCTCGCCGACGTATTCGGCGATGCGCTCGACCGCCTCCCGGCCGATGATGCGCACCGCGATGCGGGTGGCCGCCTGCGCCGCCGCCTCCGCGGCCGGTGCGGTGGGCGGGAAGGCCCAGGCCGCCGCCATCTCGACCGCCAGCATGGCCAGCGACGAGTAGAACATCAGCTTGGTCGACTCGATCTCGGTTCCGGTGTCGTGCACCGATTCACCCAGCTGGTCGAAGAAGCCCGCCAGATCCAGGATGGAGGTATTGCCGTCCTGTTTCCCGCCGACGCCGGCCATCAGATCGAATTGCTTGGCCATCTTGTCGCGGCCGTCACCGTCGACATACGCGGCCAGCGTGGCGGATTTGGCCGCGTCCATACCCGAGACCTGGTCACGCAGGCCGTCGGCCGCGTTCTTCCAGTAGGTGGCCAGGTCCCACATCTGGTCTTCGTTGCCCTCGGGCCATTCGACCCCGACGATCCAGCCCAGCCATTCGAGTTCCGAGGGCAGTTCGAGAGCCACGGTCGGCTACCTCGCCCAGCGCGGTCGTATCACCATCCGGAATCGGTGGCCCCGCCCCGCCGCGGCTGCGCCGCATCGGTATTCGCGTCTAGATCCCGGTAACCATCCAGGCGCTCCGGCGATTTCGGCGGCGCGGTGGAGACCACCGGCGGCTCCGGAATGGCGAGTTCCTTGCTCAGGTCGGGCATGCCGGGCACCAGGTCGGCGAGGGTGGGCAGCCGCTTGCGGTTCTGGGATACCGGGGCCATGATGTCGCGGCCGCGGCGGGCCACCTCGGCGGCGGCCTGCTGCGCGGCCTCGGTGACCGCCCGGGCGATCTCCGAATAGTCGAGATCCTCTATGCCGGACGAGAATTTGGTATCGATCACGGTGCCGTCGGCGTTCACGGTGACCGTCACTCGCTTGCGCACCGTCACCGACGCGGTCAACGCCGCCCGCTCGCGCTGCAGTCGGGTGATGAGGCGCATCTGCTCGCCGAAGCCGTCCAGGATCTCCGCCAGCTCCGCCTTCCGACGCTCGTTGCTCATTGCGCGGCCTGCTGGAAGCCCTCGCGGTTGGCCTCTTCGGTGCGCTCCAGCTCGTCGGCCGAATCCTTCTGCGACTTGGAGAAATTCGCGAACGTACCGGCCATGTTGGACGCACCCTCGAGTATGTTCTTCTTGCTGGCCAGATAGCCCTGATCGCCATTCGCGAACTGACTGCCGAGCGAGTCGTTGCCCCACGGCGTGCCGAGCGCGTCGGACTGAGCGGTGAAGGTGTTCACCACACCATTGATGCCATCGCGGACCTCACCGGTCTTCTCCGACGCCCTCATCAACAAGTCCCGGTATGACTCCAACCGACCACTCATGACAAGGACCCTTTCAGCTCCTGGCAACCGCTCAGTTGCCGGAAGTTGAACGGAGAGTGGTGATCCGGGGGACACGGCGACGCCAGCGCCGTGTCCCCCGGCCTCGATCAGACGAATTCCTGCTGTTCCCCACGGGCTTCCATGTGCATCCGAATCTGTGCGATGACACCGTCGAGGTGCTCGATGAACCGGCGATTGTCCACGCCGACAGCGGACTTCACCTCCGGATCGAGATCGATCAGGTAGCGGCCGTCGCCGGGTAGATCCCGCCACACCAGGGTGGAGACCGCGACGCCTCGGGGACCGTATTTGGAACGGCCCTGCAGAATCTGCATGGCCCCGGTCTGATCGGCCGGGGTCGAGAAGAAACGCAGACTGCGGGTGTCGACCGACTCCTCGAAGGTGTCGAAGGCCGAAGCACGCGGCGCCTCATAGGGATCCGGCGGCGCGGGCTCGGTGGCGATCGGGATCGCGGTCGACTGGCCGGGCTCGGCCTCGGGGAGCTGCGCGACCAGCAGGGCCGACAGTTCCTCCGGTTCGCACTCGAGCATCGTGACGCCGCCGCTGTGCATCGTCGTCTCACCGGGCTTCTGGATCAGCACGCAGGCGCGGCGGCCGCGCCGCGCCCCGTGCACCACCAGATGCTTTGCCGGATTGTCGATATCCGCGTCGTGCCAGCCGTGCACACCCACGAAAACCTCCGGGTTGCAGACGGCTTCGAACACCGCGCGGAAGTACGAATCGAGTCGCAGGTCGAGATCCTCCTGGGCCGCCAACAGCTCGCGGTCGTAGACGTCGGGATCCATGGTCCGGCTCGTGTACACCAGCGGCGACGGAATCGCGCCCTGCCGGTACAGATTGCACAGGACCTTGAACTCGAGGTCGGTGAATTCCCAGGTCATGCCTCGACCACCGGGTTCCCTTCGACGACACCCTCGATGGTCTGCCCGAGACCCCGGATGAAGTCGACGTGCTCGGCCTCGGGTTCGGCCGCGGCGCTCGGGATCCCGGTCGCGATCGGTGCGGCCGCGTCCGACGGCGCGGCCACGACACCCACCAGCGGCTCCGGACCGGGGGTCGAGGCTCCGCCGAACAGGTTGGTCAGACCGGCCAAGGGCGGATTGGTCACGGCGGCCGCGGGAATCGCGTTCGCCAGGCCCGAGTTCGGCGTCGCCAACGCGCCCAGCGGTGTGGTGTCCCCTGGCAGTCCGGCCGTCGGCGTCTGCGGTGCGTTCGACAGGCCCAGCAGTTGCGACAGCTGCGTCACCTTCGACGGGTCCTGCTCGATGGCGCTGAAGGCGGTCGTCAGCTTGTCCTCGGGCACGCCCAGCGCGGTGGCCAAGGTCGACAGATCCGTGGAGTGCATCGAATCCAGCGCCTGCAGGATGGTCGGCAGCTGCTGGGCCAGCGTCGAGATGCCGGTGCTGGCACCGCTGACCAGCGTGCTCAACAGGCTGGTCAGCTGCGACATGTCCGAGCCGCCGGAGCCGGTGCCGTTCGAGGTGTTCTGCGGCTGAGTCTGATTCGGGAGGCTCGGGTTGGAACCGTTGGGGTTCGTGCCGTTGGGGTTGGAACCGTTGGGATTCGCGCCGTTCGGGTTCGCACCGTTCGGATTGGTTCCGTTCGGGTTGGAGCCCTTGGGGTTCGGATCCTTGGCGTCCTTCAGCGGAGGCACCTTGGGGTTGGGGGCCGGTGTACCACCACCGGCGTTCGGAGTGCCGCCACCCGCGTTCGGAGTCCCACCACCGGAATTCGGGGTGCCGCCACCGGCATTCGGGTTGGGATTGGCGTTCGGGTTCGGGTTCGGGTTCGGATTGGGGTTCGGGTTCGGATTGGGGTTTGGATTCGGATTGGGGTTCGGGTTCGGATTGGGGTTCGGATTCGGATCGGGGTTCGGCTTGGGCTTCTCGACCGGCGCCGGAACGGGAACCGAAGGCGTCGACTGCACGGTGTGGTTCATGCCATCGACGTAATGGTCCTGGTAATAGCCGCGGTAACGGTCCAGCTCACCCTGCTTGTCACAGCTCCACGGCTGATGCGGACCCTCGTACGGCATGGACGCCGCGGTCTGGATCATCCAGCGGTTGGTGTAGCGCATGAGCTGGGACGCGTTGTCCATGGTGTCGAGCAGCGGCTGAATGCTGTTGCAGTAGCTCGTCACCGCGGCCTGCGCGGCGCTCGCGCCATCGCTGCGCCACTTGCTCTGCAGCGCCTGGACCTTGTTGTCGAAGTCGGTGAGGCTGCTGTCGACCTTGGTCTTCAGCAGCTTGTAGAGCTCGTAGGCGTTGTTGTACGGATCGGGCTTCATATCCTGCCCGAGGTTGTACAGCTGCTCCCAGCTCCTGGTGTCCTTGGGCTCCGGACGGACGGAGTAGGACTCCTTGCCGCCCTTGTAGTTCTTCAGGCTGTCCGGATAGCCGTCGTCGGCCGAATCGTCGTAACTATTGGGCGACTTCTTGTTCGGGATGTCGATTTTCAGGTCGGTGGCTTTGTCCGGCGCCGAGGTGTGCAGGTAGCGCAGGTTGTCGGCCGACATGTGGTCGGTGTCGACGTAGTTGCGCCCGGCCTGATTGAACGTGTCGATCATGTCCCGCAGGATGGCGATATGCGTGGTGAGCGCATCCGACATGTGCGTGCCGATCGCACCGAGATAGGTGGCCAGCGTCCGGCCCGACTCCTGATCGCCGATCGGGCCGATATCGGTGAGATGACCGTCGATGATCTGTTGGTAGTACAGCAGATCGCCGACCAGGGTCGCCGCGGCCTGCGCGCCCTGCTCGGCCGCGCCCGGCTCGAATTCCAGATGACCGGAATTCGCCTGGTCTTTCAGCGTCGGCCAGGCCGTCTGGTCCTTGTCCTTGTACTTGTCTTTGTTATCAGGTGCCATCGCTAACTACTGTCGCTCCGCCCGTTGCCAGCTGAAGATGCCAGCACAGCCTACTGCTGTGAACTCCCGGTGGCGCACAAGGAAATTCGGGGCATGCGCGGCCGCCCCAGGGTAGCCAAGCGAGCGCGGCTCGGCCATCTGGGAAGATCGACTGTCATGCGAGTACTGGTGCAGCGTGTGACATCGGCTCAGGTGACCGTCGACGGCGAGGTGGTCGGACGGATCGATCCGGCCGCGCACGGCGCGCCGCACGGGCTGGTGGCCTTGGTCGGTGTCACCCACACCGACACGGAGGGCACCGCGAAAGCGCTGGCCGACAAGCTGTTTCGATTGCGGATTCTGGACGGCGAGCGCTCCGCCGCCGACCTGTCCGCGCCCATTCTGGTGATCAGCCAGTTCACTCTCTACGCCGATACCGCCAAGGGTCGTCGCCCCTCGTGGAACGCCGCCGCCCCCGGGCCGGTCGCGGAACCGCTGGTGGACACGTTTGCCGCCACCCTGCGCACACTCGGGGCGACGGTCGCCACCGGACGGTTCGGGGCGCATATGCATGTCGAGCTCGTCAACGACGGCCCAGTCACCGTCCTACTCGAGAGCTGACCAGGGACAGCAACGACCGCAGCTAGGGTGGCAGGCATGCTGCTGTGGATCAATGGACCCTTCGGCGGAGGGAAGACGCACACCGCGTTCGAGTTGCATCGGCGGTTGCCCGGGAGCCTGGTCTGCGATCCCGAGGAGGTCGGGTTCGGGCTGCATCGGGTTATCCCCAAGGAGTTCCGACCCGACTTCCAGGATCTACCGGCCTGGCGGCAGGGCGTCTTCGAGACACTCGATCTGGTGTTGAGCAAACACGGCGGGCCGGTGATCGCGCCGATGACGGTGGTCGAGCCGGTCTATTTCGCGGAAACAGTCGGGCGGCTGCGCGAAAAGGGTCACGACGTAAGGCATTTCGCGCTCATGGCGCGTCCGGAGACGGTGGTACGGCGACTGCGGGAACGGGCGCTGGGCGGGCTGCGGCACGAGAGCTTCGCCATCGACCGGGTGGATCATTGCCTGAATGCCCTGGCTCGACCGGAATTCGCCGAACACCTCCACACCGACGAGCTCTCGCTGCGTGCGGTCGCCGACCACATCGCCGCCGCCTGCGGCCTTACCCTGACCCCGAACACCGACGGCAGACTCCGCACCGAGCTACGGCGGATCCTGGTGGGGGTCAGGCATATTCGACTGTTCTGAACCCCGCTGTCAGCGGACCCACTTCGAGGTCAGGCCCGCGACGATGGAACCGTCGAGGTCCGAGAGGCTGTCGGCGACGAAGGCTCGGGCGAAGTCCGAAGTCTGCCAGCGGAAGACGACCGGGTAGGCGGTGAGCGCGGACAGGACCACCTCGGCGACCTGGTCGGCGGTTTGGGCAGTGCGGTAGGCGCCGCGGGTACGGTTGATGTAGGCCTCGAGCGCGGGGGCGTAGGGACCGGCGGCGTCGATGGCGGCGGGGATGTCGATTCGCGCGTTGTTGACGAATTCCGTTGTCACCGCGCCGGGTTCGATGACACTCACCCCGACGCCGACCGTGGCGGCTACCGGCTCCAGGCTCTGCATGAACCCCTCGACCGCGAATTTCGCCGCGCAGTACGCCTCGTTGAAGGGCTGCCCGACCGCGCCGCCGACGCTGGTCACCGTCACCACGCGACCCTTCGACGCGCGCAGATGCGGCATGGCGGCCCTGGTCACCTCTACCACTCCGAAGTAGTTGACCTCCATGGCCCGGCGGATGTCCGCCATCGGCAGGTGCTCCAGGGTGCCCAGCACCGAGACGCCCGCATTGTTGACCAGAGCGTCCAGCCGGCCGTAGTCGGCGACCACGCCCGCCAGGCACTCGGCGATGGAGGCGGGATCGGTGACATCCAGGCGACGCACGTCGGCCCCGGCGTCCCGGACCCGCGCGGCCTTGTCCAGATTGCGCAGTGTCGCCACGGTCCGGTACCCCGCCCGCACCGCCGCGGCGGCGACCGCCAGCCCGATCCCGCTGGAGGTCCCGGTGATGAGAACAACCCTGTCGGCCATCACTCCATCGAACCAGAACCCGCCCCGGGCCCCCGCCGCCACGCCCGACGCATCAGGACGTGGGCGTGAGCAGCTTCAGGACCCGCTCCACCAGGGCCGTGTCGCAGTGCTCCACCACCTCGGTGATCAGGCCGTCCGACATGGTGAACAGCAGGCAATAGGTCTGGTGGTAGGGCTCGCCGGCGAGGGTGGTGGCGTAGCCGCGGGCCTGGACCACCACTCGGTCGCCGTCGGCCAGGATCAGATCCGCCTCCATGCGGTAGGCGTCGGCGAACTGGCCCATGAGGGGACGCAGAAGACCGTGCACCACAGCGGTTTTCGGACCCCAGGTGCCCGACCACGACCACGATCCGGGAAAGGTCCAGCGGCAATCGTCGGCCATCGCGTCGGTCAGGGCACGACCGTTGCCCAGCGCCAGCTGCTCGAAGACGGCCCGGAGGAGTTCTCGGTTGTCGGTGTTGCTCATACGGTCGACGCTACGAGCGGTGCGGGTATGCGAACAGCGAGAATCCCGCATACCCGGTATCACCAACTCGCATGGGCCGGAACGACCGCGCCCGCCTCAGCCTGGGGCTGAAGCGGGCGCGGAAAGTGTTGTGCGGAGCCTACTCCGGGCGCAGGGTCAGGATGCGCGGGCCGTTTTCGGTGACCGCGACCGTGTGCTCCCAGTGGGCGGCTCGGGTGCCGTCGTCGGTGACGACGGTCCAGTTGTCGTCCAGCTCATGGGTTTCCGTGGTGCCGAGGGTGAGCATGGGCTCGATGGCGAGGACGGAGCCGACACGGAGTTCGGGGCCCTTGCCGGGTGCGCCCTCGTTGGGCAGGAACGGGTCCATGTGCATTTCACGGCCGATGGCGTGGCCGCCGTAACCGGAGACGATGCCGTACTTGCGGTCGTGCAGCTTCTCGGCGGCGTAGGTGCCCTGCTCGATAGCGTGCGAGACGTCCGAGAGCCGGTTGCCCGGGAGCATGGCGGCGATGCCGGCCTCCATGGACAGCCGGGTCGCCTCGCTGAGCAGACGGTCCGCCTCGATGATGGTGCCGACGCCGAACGTCCACGCCGAATCACCGTGCCAGCCCTCGAGGATGGCGCCGCAGTCGATGGATACCAGGTCGCCCTCGGCGAGGACCTCGTCCTTGGACGGGATGCCGTGCACCACCCGGTCGTTCACCGATGAGCAGATGGAACCCGGGAAACCGTGATAGCCCTTGAAGGACGGGATCGCACCGGCCTCACGGATGACCTGCTCGGCCACCTCGTCCAGCTCCCAGGTGGAGACGCCGGGCGCGGCGGCGGCGCGCACCGCCACCAGCGCGCGGCCGACGATAGCGCCGGCCGCCGCCATGGCGTCCAGTTCACCGGCGGTGCGGAAGGGCACCACCCGCTTGCTCTTGCGTCCGAAGACCATTCAGCGGCCCAGGGCCTTCAGCGCCCGATCGTTGACCTCGGCGACGTCGCCGACACCCTCGACCGAGACGACCTGGCCGTCGTAGTGCTCCAGCAGCGGCTCGGTCTCCTCGCGGTACACGCGCATGCGGTTGCGGATGACCTCTTCGGTGTCGTCGCCGCGGCCCCGGGCCAGCATGCGCTCGACCACCACGTCCTCGTCGACCACGAAGGAGATGACGGCGTCGAGCTCCTTGCCGGCCTCCTTGAGCATCTTCTCCAGCGCCTCGGCCTGGTCCACGGTGCGCGGGTAGCCGTCCAGGATGAAGCCGTTGACAGCGTCCGGCTCGGCGATGCGCGCCTCGACCATGCGGTTGGTCACGTCCGACGGGACCAGGTTGCCGGCGTCCAGGTACTGCTGCGCCTCGCGGCCCAGCGGAGTCTGCTCCGCGATATTCGTGCGGAAGAGGTTCCCGGTGGAGATGTGCGGAACACCGAGCTTTTCCGACAACAGTTCGGCCTGGGTGCCTTTACCGGCACCGGGCGGTCCGAGCAGTACGAGTCTCACTTCAGGAACCCTTCGTAGTTTCGGTTCATCAACTGGCTCTCGATCTGTTTCACGGTATCGAGGCCGACGCTCACAATGATCAGCACGGAGGTACCACCGAACGGCAGGCTGGACACGCCGCCGCCTCCGGAGCCGATGCCCAGCAGCAGGTTCGGTAGCACCGCAACAGCGCCGAGGTAGAGCGAGCCGGGCAGGGTGATCCGGCTCAGGACGAAGTTCAGGTAATCGGCGGTCGGCCTGCCCGGGCGGTAGCCGGGAATGAAGCCGCCGAACTTCTTCATCTCGTCCGCGCGCTCCTCCGGATTGAAGGTGATCGCGACATAGAAGTAGGTGAAGAACACGATCAGGGCGAAGTAGATCGCCACATAGACCGGGTTACTCGGGTTGACCAGGTACTTCTGGATCAGCTCCTGCCACTTGGCAGGGTTACCGGAACTCTTCTGGGTCAACTGCGCCAACAGGTTCGGCAGATACAGCAGCGAGGAAGCGAAGATGACCGGGATGACACCGGCCTGGTTCACCTTCAACGGCAGATAGGTCGAGGACCCGCCGTACATCTTCCGGCCGACCACGCGCTTGGCGTACTGCACCGGAATCCGGCGCTGGCCCTGCTCGACGAAGATGACGCCCACGATGACCACGAATGCGGCGAAACCGACCAGGATCGTGGTGAGCAGGCCACGGCTGTCGTAGATCTGCTTGCCCTGCGACGGAACTCGCGCCGCGATACCGGCAAAGATCAACAGCGACATGCCGTTACCGATGCCGCGCTCGGTGATCTGCTCGCCGAACCACATGACCAGGGCCGCGCCCGCGGTCATGACCAGCACGATGATGATCATGCCGAAGATCGAGGTGTCGTCCAGGATGTCCTTCTGGCAGCCGCGCAGCAGCTGACCGCGGGAGGCGAGCGCGACCAGACCGGTCGACTGCAGCACGGCCAGCGCGATCGACAGATACCGCGTGTACTGGGTCATCTTGTTCTGACCCGACTGGCCTTCTTTGCGCAGTTCCTCGAACCGCGGGATGACGACCGTCAGCAGCTGGATGATGATGCTCGCCGTGATGTACGGCATGATGCCGATCGCGAACACGGACAGCTGCAGCAACGCGCCGCCGGAGAAGAGGTTGATCAGCTGGTAGATACCGGCGTCATTGCCGCCGTTGACCAGGTTGATGCATTCTTGAACGTTCTTGTAACTGACGCCCGGCGAGGGCAGCGACGCACCGAGCCGGTAGAGCGCGATCAGTCCCAGCGTGAAGAGAATCTTCCGCCGTAAGTCCGGGGTCCGGAAAGCCGACACGAAGGCGGAAAGCACAGATCCTCCTGGCTAACGACATGGGTCAGGCCACGGATTCAGCGATGGGCTGGTTTAGCCGAAAAACGCCGAGAACCATGACGGTGTTGGCAGACAACACTTGAACTCTAACAGCGGCACCGGGCGAGCTCGCGACTCGCCCGGTGCCATTGCTATTTCAGGTTACCGTCAGGCCAGCTCGGTGGCAGTGCCACCCGCCGCAGTGATCTTCTCCTTGGCGGAGCCGGAGAACTTGTCGGCCGAGACCTGAACGGCCACAGCGATTTCGCCCTCGCCGAGCACCTTCACGAGCTCGTTCTTGCGAACGAGGCCGTTGGCGACCAGCTCGGCCTTGCCGATGGTGCCGCCCTCCGGGAACACGCGGGCGATGTCACCGACGTTCACGACCTGGTACTCGGTGCGGAACGGGTTGGTGAAGCCCTTGAGCTTGGGCAGACGCATGTGAATCGGCATCTGACCGCCCTCGAAGCGGACCGGGACATTCTTGCGAGCCTTCGTACCCTTGGTACCGCGGCCCGCGGTCTTGCCCTTCGAGCCTTCACCGCGACCCACACGGGTCTTCTCGGTCTTGGCACCGGGGGCAGGACGCAGGTGGTGCAACTTGATGGTCATGCTTAGACCTCCTCAACCTGAACGAGGTGGCGCACGACGTTGATCAGGCCGCGGTTCTGCGCGTTGTCCTCACGCACCACGACCTTGCGGATGCCGCGCAGCCCGAGGGTGCGCAGCGAGTCCCGCTGATTCGCCTTGGCGCCGATGCTGGACTTGACCTGGGTCACTTTCAGCTGTGCCATATCAGACTCCCTGTCCCGCGCGCGCACGCAGCATGCCGGCCGGGGCCACGTCCTCGATCGGCAGACCGCGGCGAGCGGCGACCTCTTCGGGACGCTGCAGCATCTTGAGAGCCGCAACGGTGGCGTGCACGACGTTGATGGCGTTGTCGCTACCGAGCGACTTGGCCAGAACATCATGGATGCCCGCGCATTCCAGCACGGCACGGCACGCGCCACCGGCGATCACACCGGTACCGGGCGAAGCCGGACGCAGCATGACGACACCGGCGGCCGCCTCACCCTGAACCGGGTGGGTGACGGTGGAGCCGATCATCGGAACGCGGAAGAAGTTCTTGCGAGCCTCTTCGACACCCTTCTGGATGGCCGCGGGAACTTCCTTGGCCTTGCCGTAGCCGACGCCGACGAGACCATTGCCGTCACCGACGATCACGAGGGCGGTGAAGCTGAAGCGACGACCACCCTTCACGACCTTGGAGACGCGGTTGATCGCGACGACGCGCTCGAGCTGGTTCTTCTCGGCGGCATTGTCGCGACGGTCGCTACCGCCGCGGCGGTCGCGACCGCCACCGCGCTGATCGCGGTTGTCGCTGCCACCATTCTGTCCGGCGGGACCGTTTCCGCCGTCGCGCCGCTGACGTCCCGGCATCAGACGTTCCTTCCGTTCGCAGTGTTGATCATCAGAACTTCAGCCCACCTTCACGGGCGGCGTCAGCGAGAGCCGCGATACGGCCGTGGTAGTCGTGACCACCACGGTCGAACACGACCGCCTCGACACCGGCAGCCTTGGCGCGGGCGGCGATCAGCTCGCCGACCTTGGCGCCCTTGGCGGACTTGTCACCCTCGAGAGCACGCACATCGGCCTCGATGGTCGACGCGGCGGCAATGGTCTTGCCGGCGGAGTCGTCGATCAGCTGGGCGTGGATGTGGCGCGCGGAGCGGTTGACCACCAGGCGCGGACGCGCGGTGGTGCCGACGACCTTCTTGCGCAGACGGAAGTGACGGCGCGTCTTGGACAGGCGGCGCGCGGTCGAGGCGTCCTTGCCGATCGGCTTGCGAGCGGCCTTCTGCTTTTCGGTTTGTGCCATGGCTTACTTACCCGTCTTTCCGACCTTGCGGCGAACGACCTCGCCGGCGTAGCGGATGCCCTTGCCCTTGTACGGATCGGGCTTACGCAGGCCGTGGATCACCGCGGCGATCTGGCCGACCTTCTGCTTGTCGATGCCGGACACCGAGAACTTGGTCGGGGACTCCACCGCGAAGGTGATGCCCTCGGGCGCGTCGACCGGAACCGGGTGGCTGTAGCCCAGGGCGAACTCGAGGTTCGAGCCCTTGGCCTGCACGCGGTAACCGACGCCGAAGATTTCCATCTTCTTCTCGTAGCCCTGCGTCACACCCACGATCATGTTGCTGATCAGGGTGCGGGTCAGACCATGCAGGGAGCGGTTCTGGCGCTCGTCGTTGGGACGAACCACCTCCAGCTCACCGGACTCGGCCTTGGCAACGGTGATCGGCTCGGCGATCACGTGCGAGAGGGTGCCCTTGGAACCCTTCACCGTGATGTTCTGGCCGTCGATGGTCACCTCGACGCCGGCGGGAACCGGGATCGGCTTCTTACCGATACGCGACATTGTTCCTACCTCCCTTACCAGACGTAGGCGAGGACTTCGCCGCCCACGCCCTGCTGCTTGGCCTGACGGTCAGTGAGCAGACCCGAGGACGTGGAGATGATCGCCACGCCCAGGCCGCCGAGCACCTTGGGCAGGTTGGTGGACTTCGCGTAGACCCGGAGGCCCGGCTTCGACACGCGGCGCACACCCTGCAGGGAGCGCTCACGGCTCGGGCCGTACTTCAGGTCGACGATCAGGTTCTTGCCGACGGGCGCATCTTCGACGCGGAAGTCGGCGATGTAGCCCTCGCGCTTGAGGATCTCGGCGATGTTCACCTTGAGCTTCGAGTGCGGAGCCTTCACCTGATCGTGGTACGCCGAGTTGGCGTTGCGCAGACGGGTCAAGAAGTCTGCGATGGGATCAGTCATGGTCATGTTGTTTGACCGGTACCTTCCTGCCGCGGTTCCCATTCAGCACCGTCTGAGATCGGCGGTCGTGGGCCTACGACAATTCGGGGCGGTCCAGCCGGGAACGCCCGACCGGATGATTCGCTTGCGCCCGGAACACGCCGCAGACAGACGCCTGCGGACACACAGGTGCCCAAGCAACCGGACCAGTGTAGGCAATCGTCCTGGTCCACCCCAAATCGGGGTGCCCAGATCCGAAGCCGGTGACCTGCACCACGTGGCGTCTTTCGACCGAGTCACCGAGCTTTACACCGAGTGGTCTGTCCGACGCCGGCCGACACACGGCCACAGACCCATCGACCGGCGAGTCGCACTTGAAACCAGTCGTCCGAATTGGTCTGATACGAGCTACGTTTCCTCACGATGGGCACGTGAGCGGCGGCTCCGGAGATCCATCTGCCAGTGCCAGTGACCACGTAGACGGTTTGTACCGACGACGACTGCGAAAACGATCTTACGTTTGACGGAAGGTTGCATTCCGACCGGCTGGTAAATGCCTATGCAATGCATCGCAGATGATCAACCGCAGTGGCCCCCAGTCCGAGAGTGGGAGGGCTGAACGTGCAGATCGCCCTCCAGCGGTTCTCGCACTTGATCTCCGGAATCTATGACGCGGGCGCCAATCCGGACCGATGGGCCGGGGTAATCGGTGAGATCGCGGCCGCTTTCGGTGCCGTTCACGGCTTTCTGATCATCGCCGATCCGGCAACCCGACGGCTCACCATTCAGGCGTTCGGTGCCGATGCCACCGCAGACGACGTCGGCGAACAGCTGACCCGTGTCGCCAAACGCGTCCATAAACTTCCGGTCGGCACCATTGCGACCAGCGACGAAGTCCTCGCGGTCCAGCATCGGCGAAACGGCCCCGGTGCCGACGAGACCAGTCCGGACGGCCTGGCGAACAGCCTCATCGCTCGCATCAGCGGCGAGATCCCGGCATCGTGGATCTGCGTTGTCTTGCCCGAAAGCATCGATGTATCCCGTCACTCCGAGGGCAGAGCACTCATGCGCGCCCTGGTGCCGCACCTGGAGCAGGCCCTTCACACGCAGTCGAAGCTGGTCGAATTGGCCCGTGAGCGCGCATTCGCGTTCGCGACACTGGAAAAGGCGCAGTACGGAATCCTGATCGTCGCCGAGGATGCCACGCTGATGTTCGCCAACTCCATGGCCGAAGAGATCACACTCGATATCGACGGGCTGGCGGTGGACTCCTTCGGGAGGTTGCGCGCCACACCGCCCGCGAAGCATATGCAGCTGTGCCGGCTCATCCGCGAGGCCGCCGCCCCGGCGGGTGCGGGCGGCACTATCGCAGTCGCTCGACGATCGGGAAAGCGTGCTCTCACGGTGCATGTCACACCTCTGGACGGTATGGCCGGAGGCTTGCCGTGGCATCGAGCCGCGCTACTGCTGGTCGTCGATCCGGATCACGATCCGGGACCGCAATCGGAAGTGCTACAGGAACTGTATGAGCTGACCGAAGCCGAGACCATGGTCGCCAACGGAGTGCTGCACGGTGAAGGCTTACCGGCTGTCGCCGACCAGCTCTCGGTCTCCTTGGCCACGGCCCGCACGCACCTGCAACACATCTTCATCAAGACGGGGACCCACCGGCAGGCCGAGCTGGTGCGGCTCTTGCTGACTGTCGCGAATGCCGCGCAATAACTCTCGGAGATCACGACCATTGCGGCGGCGCACTCGCCCGCACGCCTAGGCCGGGCGGAACCCCGAACCCACACCGCCACGCGCATTCAATGGCCCGCAGTCAATCCGACCATCCGGCCGTATGCGTCCCAGCCAATCGCTGTGTGGGTGCACAGTGAGCCGTCGTCGAGAACTATCCCCGATCCACCGCCCAGTTCCGCCGGGGGCGCCGCGTGCACGCCCCCCATGGTTGCGAGTGTCAGGCCGATGACACCTGCGGCCCCTGGTGGACATCTGCCGAATATTGCTCTCCCGAAGTGTCGCGCTGTAACCGAGGGGCGCTCTCGCACCGAAATGCGAGAGCGCGCTGCGGATTTCTCCAGGTCAGACGGCCACCAGGCAGGCAACCCCGATCGCGGTGAACGGGGGGGTGAGGGCGGCAATGCAGCCCGGAACGAGAAGTAGGCTGAGCCCCAATGAAGGCACCAGCGTTAAAACGGCAGGCTCGACCTGTACCGGTACCGCAGGGGTGGGGGCAGGGTCGGGAGCGGGCGACGCCGCGGCGACTCCGGTGCCTATCACGATCAACGGCGCACACGCGAACGCTGCCACGGTCGCGCGAATCTTATTCATCCTCATGACCTTTCCTAACTGCATGCAATCCTGGTGTACGAAGGTCAACCCATCCGGAGTTTTCCTCGCTCATCAGCACAGCACCGGCCGCCCGGAAAATCCTCATGCGAACAGATGAGATTCCACGCCCCGTGTAGAGAGAAAGCGCCGGAGCAACGTTCACAGCCGTCGCGCGGCCAACTCGAGCAGCCGTTCGGTATCGACCTCGGACATTGCGGGGTCGGTGGCTCGGATGATCGCGGGCGGCCACCACCTTCCCCGCGTCCCTCTGCACAGTACGACGCCTCCAGCTGGCGGAACCGTCCGCTAGGGCGGCCATCCAGCACGCGAGTTCGATTATTCGACAAGGGAGTTGGGCCGGTGCCCTACGTGACCACCGATGACGGAACCCGTGTCCCAGCAGCAGAGCGGGCCCGTCGGTCTCGGTGTACTGCCTGCGTGAACCCTTGTGCCGGTGAGAGATTCGACTCCCCCGCGATAGGGGTAGCGCGGTATGCTCGGACGCAGCAGCTCCACCGCCGAAGAACGCGCGGAGATCGACTCCGCCTTCGGCGAGGATCGCCTCGATGACTGATCCGATATCGGCTGGACGGTTCGCCGAGGGACTGTTCGACACCTGCGTTCTCATCGATATCGATCTCATCGAGGATTCCAGACTGCCCGTGCGACCGCGGATCAGCACGGTGACGCTGGCCGAGCTCGGTTTGGGGATAGCTCTAGCGGCAACACCCCAGGCACTCGCCCTTCGTACGGAGCGTCTACTAGCGATCGAACACGGCTTTACGCGCTGCCATTCTGCACCGCATCCGCTCGACGGTTCACGTCGATGGCGAAACTCGTTGTCGCATCAGGCCGTAGCCCGAAACCCCGCAAAATGGCCTTGATGATCGCTGCCATCGCCTCGGCAAACGACCTGCCTCTGTTCACCCGCAACGCGGACGACTTCAAGGGTTTGGAACCGCTGCTGACCGTCGTACCGGTGTGAGTCACCACGTACGTGACATGACACCGCGGTAGCCGACCGCCAATTCGGCCAGCCGGCCCCAGACATCAACCAGGGTGGGGGCCAGATGTGCGGCGGCGCACGCCGCGAGGTGCGCCAGCCGGTCTGCGATCGACCCCAGCGATTCGGCGTGCAGGGCCACACAGCCGTGCGCGGGCGGTAGCGCCGAATGCACCCAATCATCGATGAAATCGATGAGTTCGACTCTGCGCCGCTCACTTTCACGAAATCGGCGGTCTTGCGCAGCCCATTCCGCGTGCGGCTCGGTGAGCTGGCGCAGTGCGTCCAACAGCGGATGCCGAACACATCCGAGGCCCTGACAGGCTTGCAGAACTTGCCGTTTCGTCGGCAGCAGCGGCTCGAGCATCCCGACACCCACCCTCAGGAGTCCGCCGCTCGCGGCCGCGTTCGCCCTGCGCTCCATGCTGGCCGCCCAGGCGGCCGAACTGAATACGGCCACCGACCACATCCGCCGCTGGACCGGCACCGTCTACTTCGGCACGTCCCCCGTGCTCGAAAACCCGGTGGGCCATCGGGATTTCACCACACCGGACGGCGATGGGCGGCGAACCCGTCGACAGCGCTCCCCCGGTGCCCCCGGCGATGATGCTGCGGGCCCCGGCCCTGGCCGCCAGCGGGTTCACGCGGTCGAGCGCGATGCCACCGCATCGGAACTGAGTGGGGACGAGGCCGTCCAGCCCTCAACCGGAGCCCCAAGATTGATCGGTTCCGGACGTGAGCGCAATCGATGGAACGGGCGGCCGCTCGCACATAGGGTAGTGCGGGTGAACCGGAAGCGAGAGACACGCGGCAGCCTTCGAGTGGTGGGTTCGGCGGAGGCTCCGACCGGGTGTGAATGCGGCGAGTGCGGCGGCGCCGACCCCGAGAACGCGAGGCAGGAGATCCTGCACGCACTCGAGCACTTCATCGATCCGGTAGAGGCCGAACTCTTCGGCGGAATGCTGCTGGCGACCACCCGCCTGGCCGGTGACGACCTGGAGGAAACAGGAATCGCCCCAATGCTTCCGGCGATCCTCGCCCTGGGTGAGAACGCGTCCGCGGTGCTGGCTGTGCTGGTGTCCCTCAGTACGGGCCGCCTCGGGCAGGAGGCCGCCGCCGAACTCGACCGGTTGCCGGCGCGCGGATCCGCGCCGTGGATCGTGGAACTGGCCCAACCGGTGACCGCCCGAGACTTCCTGGCCATCACCGAGCCCGACGACGAAACCTTCGTACTGTCAGTGTGTTTCGACCGATCGGACCGGTCACACGCGATCATCCTGCTCGTCGAACCAGACCACTGCGGCGCGGCGGCCAGCATCAATCTGATCGACTCGCACCATTTGCCGGACGCACTCGACACCATCCGGCAACAGGCATGCGAGGCCGGACTCACCTTCCACGAAACATCGCTCAGCCCAGCCGAATTCCGCTGGCGCGCCGAGGTGGCGCTGGATCGCCGCGCAACGCACGACCGCGAGGATCTCGACACCGCCGACCTGGCCGACATCATCGACCTGGGCGACGAGGACGGCCCCGGCTACCACATCGTGCTCCCGCTGTTGCAGGCCCGGCTGCGCGCGCTGCCGAGGTCACCGAAACCGATTCCGGCCCACCCGCAGTCGTCACCCGACGACCTGCTGGACATGCTGCGCCAGTTCACGACTGCGGCCGGCCGCCCCCTCGGCTCGCCCAGACCCCGCAAGCTGCCGGCCAAGCGCAAGACCCGCGACGGCCGGGCGCCGATCTACCGGCTGCGGGTCGATCTACGCGGTGCCAAGCCGCCGATCTGGCGGCGACTCGAGGTACCGGGCGACATCCCGCTGAACGAACTGCACGATGTGTTGCAAGCCGCGTTCGAATGGGACGACGACCATTTGCACGTGTTCGAAACCGATTTCGGCGATTTCGGCGAGCCGAACCCCGAGTTGGGTCGTCGCGCCGAGACCAAGGCGACGCTGGAACAGGTCGCCAGCGGCGGCGCGAAGCTGGTCTACACCTACGACTTCGGCGATGACTGGGAGCACACCATTCTCGTCGAGCACATCGGCCCCGCCGAAGCCACGGCCGAGTACCCTCGCTGCACCGGCGGAAGGCGCGCAGCTCCGCCGGAAGACTGCGGCGGAATCTGGGGATACGAGAACATCCTGGCGACCCTCGCCGACCCGAACGGCCACGATCACGAAGACGTGCTGGAATGGCTCGGCCTCGACACCGCCGACGATTTCGATCCCGCGCAATTCGACAAGAACGCTGTCAACTCGGCATTGGAGCGAATGCGTGGCGCGCGAACGACACGCAAGCGTCGGTAGCTTCGATGCTGAAGTCGCAGACCTTCGCAGCGGACGGAGTCCAGCAACCCCGCTCTCGCCCTGTGGTGCTTGCTGGTCAGCCCATCGGCGTAGATATCGTCCGCCCGCACCGGTGGCCGGTCGCCGAAGGTGAACCTGCCGAGTCACCGACGACCGGTGTAGCCCCGCAATATCCGCCATCGAATGGTGTTCTCGCGCCAATTTCTCAGTTGTAGTGCGAGTTTGGAACGGTTGGACTTGCCGCCCGGCTGCGCATGGCAGCGCACTCCAACCGCTGCTCGCTCTCCGACTGTGGATCAATTCTCCTTGAACGGGAAGCCGATGTGCTCGAGCAGGGCGCGGCCTTCTGATCTGGTGGGCCTCCGAGGCGGCGTCGAGATCGGATTCGGCGGGTGCCGAGGTCGCGAAGCGGGCCTAGAGAGCCAGAGCGGAGTCACGGAATCGAGCCGGGCGGTGAAATCCACTGTGTCGGTTGGCCGGTCACGCCGGCAACCGTCTCGAAATCATGGTCGTAGTGGAGAATTGTGAGATTATGGGTGGCAGCTGTGATCGCTACCGACAGATCCGTGACGCCTGCGCTGCGATGTCGGCCGGATTCGGTGAGGGATTGTTGTATGCGATGAGCCCGCTGCCATCCATCGTCGGGCATGACAACCCATCCGAAGAGCTCGGACATGAGCTCCTTCTTGCGCAGTCGGTCCGCCAGGGAAGTCGCGCTGAAGAGGAACTCGAGTTCGACAACGTCGCAGACGGCGATCACCCCGGCGGTCAGTGGCTCTTCCCAAGCCTTGCGCAGAGATGGATTCGAGAACAACCGTCCCGCGGCCGAAGTGTCGATCAAGTAGTGGATCATGGGCGGTAGTTGCCCTTCTCGAGCAGGATGTCGAAATCACCCCGCTCCCCCATCTCCGCTAGCTCCGCGAGAGCCTTGGCTCGTTTGATCCGCTTCGCGACCTCGATGAGTGCGGCATTCACCGTGTCCTTCTTGGTGGATGTGCCCAGAATGCGCTGGGCCTCCGCGAGTGCCTCATCATCGACTTCGATCAGAAGTTTGGACATGGACGAACTCCTCACCGATTCGCCTATATATGCAATATCAGATTCAAATATACCCGATATCGAGCGCAACGTGCGCCAAGCCGGCAAGTAGTTGCGCCAATGCCGATTCGAATCGGCTGAGCAATCGGTCGGTCACCACGAAGCCAGTGTCTGGCCCGCCCGGTACTGCTAGGCTCCCCGCTCTGACGATGGGGGAAGGACCGGTTTTCATGCCAGGGAAGATCGGGACAGCCACCGATAGACCGCGCAAGCGCTCACTTCGGGTGTCATATCTGCTACCGGCGACGGTGGCGGCCGCGCTGGTATCGAGTGGGTGCGTCGCCGCCCCCTCGGAGCGTGCGGCCCCGAGCACTACCCTGCCGCCGATCGCCCTCACCACTGTGCGACCGACAACCACCACACGAGTCCCGACCACTACGGTCCCGACAACCACCACACAGGCCCCGACCACCACCTACGCGGACACCGAACCGACCGATGTGGCGATCTGCATGGACCCGGAAACCAACGTACGGGTCGACGATGACCTTTGCGACACCGACGAGGACACGTATTCACGCTTCTGGCTGCATCATTCCTCGTCGCTGATCTACCCCGCCGTCGGCGCGGTCGTAGGCCTGACGCTGGGCAGCTTCATCCGCCCCGCCACCGGCCGCGTCCTCGACCGCGGCGTCCCCGCGGCCGGCGGCCGGGTGTTGCGCGGCGGATTCGGCGGCCATCTCCCCAGCGGCGGCAGCTGAAGCCTCATCGCGTCGAAGGCCCCCGCCGAGACGGATCTCGGTGGGGGCCTTCGGGTTTGGTATTACGCGGTCACCAGGACCGGCAAGTCACCAGGACGACTTGTGGACGCCCGGGAGTTCGCCGCGGTGGGCCATCTCGCGCAGGCACACGCGGCACAGGCCGAACTTGCGGTAGACGGCGTGCGGGCGGCCGCAGCGCTGGCAGCGGGTGTAGGCGCGCACCGCGAACTTCGGCTTGGCGTTGGCCTTGTTGATCAGAGCCTTCTTAGCCATGGATCAGTTCTCCTTGAACGGGAAGCCGAGGTGCTTGAGCAGGGCCCGGCCTTCTTCGTTGTTGGTGGCGGTGGTCACCACGGTGATGTCCATACCACGCGGACGGTCGATCTTGTCGACGTCGATCTCGTGGAACATGGACTGCTCGGAGAGACCGAAGGTGTAGTTGCCGTTGCCGTCGAACTGCTTCGGCGACAGACCGCGGAAGTCGCGGATACGCGGCAGCGCGATCGAGATCAGACGGTCCAGGAACTCCCACATCCGGTCGCCGCGCAGGGTGACCTTCGCGCCGATCGGCATGCCCTCACGCAGCTTGAACTGCGCGATGGACTTAGTCGCCTTGCGGATCTCGGGCTTCTGGCCGGTGATCAGGGTGAGGTCGGCGACCGCACCGTTGATCAGCTTGGCGTCACGGGCGGCGTCGCCGACACCCATGTTGACGACGACCTTCACCACGCCCGGGATCTGCATCACGTTGGCGTAGTTGAACTCGTTGTTCAGGGCCGGCTTGATTTCCTCGCGGTAGCGGGTCTTCAGGCGCGGCTGCACCTTGTTCTCAGTAGAAGTCATCTCAGATGTCCTTCCCGTTGCGACGGGAGATGCGGACCCGCTTGCCGTTCTCATCGGTGCGGTAGCCCACGCGGGTCGGCTTGCCGTCGGAGTCGACGACCATCACGTTGGAGGCCTGGATCGGCGCTTCCTGGGTGACGATGCCGCCCGAGCTGGCGCCACGCTGGTTCGCGGAGTTCGCGACGTGCTTCTTGATGCGGTTCACGCCCTCGACGAGGACCTTGCCGGTCGCCGGGTAGGCCTGGATGACCTTGCCCTTGGCGCCCTTGTCCTTGCCCGAGATCACGATGACCGTGTCGCCCTTGTGCACCTTCATGGTTACAGCACCTCCGGGGCCAGCGAGACGATCTTCATGAAGCGCTTCTCACGCAGCTCACGGCCGACCGGGCCGAAGATGCGGGTGCCACGCGGATCGTTGTCCGCCTTGATCAGCACCGCAGCGTTCTCGTCGAACTTGATGTACGAGCCATCCGGGCGACGACGCTCCTTGACGGTGCGCACGACGACGGCCTTGACGACCTCGCCCTTCTTGACATTGCCGCCGGGGATGGCGTCCTTGACAGTGGCGACGATGATGTCGCCGATGCCGGCATAGCGGCGCGACGAACCACCGAGAACGCGGATGCAGAGGATCTCCTTGGCACCCGTGTTGTCGGCGACGCGCAGCCGCGACTCCTGCTGAATCACTTCAGCTCCTCCTAGACCTGGACGATATGCACGCCGGATTGCCGACCCGACGGGCATGGTCAGTTGCCCTTCAGCTGAGCCAATGGCCCGCTCCGCAGGTACGCGGGGCAGCGCCTGCCAGCGGTTTTTCACCGAACAGGAGAACAACCACTGTGGGTTCGCGGCCGAAGTGCGGGCATAGCTCCCGCAGGCAACCGGAACAGTTTAGCGAAGACCCTGTTCAGGGTGAAATCGGGGCGGAGCAGATGGCTCGGCGCGGATTCAGATTTTCCTCAGTCGGGTCAACTAGCGTCGGCGCGAGCAACGTCCGAGCTGTTCCGATCATCCGGTAGAGGAGATTCGCGTTGTCCGAGCGCCCCATCGCTCTCGACCGCCGTACGTTCCTGATCGCCCTGGGCCTGGCGCCCGCCGTGGCCGTATTGCCCGCCTGCTCCCCGGACTCCCAGTCCTCGAAACCGCCGACCGGGCCGGACATGTCCGGGTCGGATCCGACGGTGCGGCCGCAGGACGATCTGTACCGGTTCGTCAACGGGAAGTGGCTGCAGGAGTATCAGCTGCCACCGGACAAGTCGTCGTTCGGGACCTTCGACGACGTGCAGGAGCGGGTCCAGGGGCAGCTGAGGGAGATCATCGAGGGGATCCGCGATCCCAAGGCCGGGTCGGACGAGCAGAAGATCCGCGACCTCTACGACGCGCGGATGAACCGGGACGAGATCGAGACGCTCGGCATGACGCCGCTGCAGGATCTGTTCGATCAGATCGACAAGGCCGCGACCAAGCCGGATCTCGCGCATGTGATGGGCGGATTCACCACTGTGGGTCTCATCGGCCTGAGCGTGGGCCCGGACCCGAAGAACTCCAATGCCTATCTCCCCTCGATCGAGCAGTCCGGGCTCGGCATGGGCGAGCAGTACTACCGCAAGCCCGAATACGCCGCCCGGCTCGCCGCGTACCGGACGTTCATGCAGCGCCTCGCCGCCGGAGCCGGGTTCCCGGACCCGACCGCGCTGGCCGACCGGGTGGTGGACCTGGAGACCCGCATCGCCGGATTCCATTGGGACAATGTCAGAACCCGCGATACCGACGCGACCTACAACCTGATGACCTGGACCGAGCTGACCGCGCTGGGACCGCAATTCGACTGGGACCCTTGGCTTTCGGGGAACACCGACCGGCCCAAGAACATGTTCGGCAAGGTCGATGTGGCCGAGCCGTCGTTCGTGACCGGCGCGGGGCAGCTGTGGGCCGACGTCGACCTCGCCGCCTGGCGCGAGTACCTGAAGCTGAGCCTGGTGCGCGCGTACGCGCCCTATCTGCCCAAGGCGATCGCCGACGCCAATTTCGATTTCACGGGCAAGGTGGTCCAGGGGCTGCGGGAACAGCCGGAGCAGTGGCGGCGGGCCGTGGAAACGGTCAACGACGCCGTGGGCGAAGCGCTCGGAAAGCAGTACGTGGCCAAGCATTTCCCGGCCGAGGCCAAGAAGCGGGCACTCGAGATGGTCGACGATCTGCGCGCGGCGTATCGGGAGAACTTCCAGAATTCGACGTGGATGTCGCCACCCACCCGGGACGCGGCCATCGCGAAACTCGGGAAGATCAACGCCAAGATCGGCTACCCGGACAAGTGGAAGGACTACTCCAAACTCACGGTCACCAGGGGCAGGCTGGTCGAATCCCTGCGCGCCACGGACGCTTTCGAGGCGAAGCGGATGTTCGATCGGCTGGGGACGCCGGTGGACAAGTCGGAATGGGTCATGCCGCCGCAGACGGTGAACGCCTACTACAACCCCAGCGGCAATGAAATCGTGTTCCCCGCGGCCTTTCTGCAGCCGCCGTTCTTCGATCCGGATGCCCAGCCCGCGGTGAACTACGGTGCGGGCGGTGCGGTGATCGGGCACGAGATCGGCCACGGGTTCGACGATCAGGGCTCCAAGTACGACGGGGACGGCAATCTGAAGGATTGGTGGACACCGGAGGACAAGGCGGCCTTCGCGGCCAAGACCAACCAGCTGATCGCGCAGTACAACGCGCTGGTGCCGGCGGGCCTGCCGCCCGATCAGCACGTCAACGGCGAGCTCACGGTCGGTGAGAATCTGGCGGATCTGCGCGGGCTCGAGATTTCCCTGGCGGCCTATCGGATGGCCGAGAAGCGCAAGGGGACGGATACTCCCGACTATCGGCCGATGTTCGAATCCTGGGGCCGGACCTGGCGCACCAAGATGACCGCCGAGGCGCTGCAGAGTCAGATCGCGTCCGATCCGCACTCTCCGGCCGAATTCCGGTGCAATCAGGTGGTACGGAATCTGGGCGAGTTCTACAGCACCTATCACCTGAAGGACGGCGACAAAGCATACCTGCCGCCGGACCAGCGCGTCACCCTCTGAGAACGTGACAACCCGCGCGAGGCCGCCGTCCCCGGTAGCCTCGCGTCGGTATCGCAGCTTCGGGGAGAGGTAGTGCCTGTGAGTTCGTCGGATCGTCCGGCCGGTATGGACCGTCGTCGTTTTCTGATCGCGCTCGGTCTCGCGCCGGCCGTCGCCACGCTGGCGGCGTGTAGCAGCGATACGAAGAACACGGTCACCTCGACCCAGCTCACCGGCCCCGACATGTCCGGGTCGGACGCGACGGTGCGGCCGCAGGACGACCTGTACCGGTTCGTCAACGGCAAGTGGCTGCAGGAGTATCAGCTGCCGCCGGACAAGGTGTCGTTCGGGACCTTCGACGATGTCGCGGATCGGGTCCAGGGCCAGCTGCGCGAGATCATCGAGGACATCAAGGATCCCAAGCCGGACACACCCGAGCAGCAGATCCGCGATCTGTACGACGCCCGGATGGATGTCGACACCATCGAGCAGCTGGGCCTCACGCCGCTCGCCGACATGTTCGCCGACATCGACAAGGCCACGGGCAAGCCGGAGCTGGCCAAGGTGATGGGCGCGCTGCCGATCGGCGGGCTGATCGGGCTGGGCGTCTCGGTGGACCGGAAGAACTCCCGCACGTACATCGCCTCGGTCGGTCAATCCGGAATCGGCTTGAGCGAGCAGTACTATCGCAAGCCCGAATACGCCGACAAGCTGGCCGGATACAAGGCATACCTGGAGAAGATCGCGACCGGGGCCGGATTCCCGGACCCGGTGGCCATGGCGGGCCGGGTACTGGATCTGGAGAAGCGGATCGCGGCCGGGTTCTGGGACAACATCAAACTGCACGACACCGAGGCCAGCTACAACAGGATGTCGTGGACCGACATGGTGGCGCTGGCGCCGCAATTCGATTGGGAGCCCTGGCTTTCCGGGAATACCGATCGGCCCAAGAGCCTGTTCGCGACGGTGATCGTCGGCGAGCCGTCGTTCGTCACCGCGGCGGGGCAGCTGTGGCACGACGTGGATATCGCGGTGTGGCGGGACTACTTGAAACTGTCGCTGGTGCGGGAGTTCGCCCGGTTCCTGCCGAAGACGCTCTCCGACGCCAACTTCGAATTCTTCGGCACCGTGATGAGCGGGCAGCAGCAGCGGCCGGAGCGGTGGAAGTCGGCGGTCGGCACCGTCGACAGCACGGTGGGCGAGCAGCTCGGAAAGCTGTACGTGGCCAAGCATTTCCCGCCCGAGGCCAAGAATCGGGCGATGGACATGGTGGCCGACCTGGTCGCGGCCTACAAGGACAACTTCACCAATTCGACGTGGATGTCGCAGCCCACCCGGGACGCCGCGCTGGTCAAGCTGGGCAAGATGGGCGTGAAGATCGGCTATCCGGACAAGTGGGAGGACTACACCGGGCTGAAGATCACCCGGGGCCAGCTCATCCAATCCCTGCGCGCCGCCAATGTTTTCGGCGCCAAGAAGATGTTCGACAAGCTGGACAAGCCGGTGGACAAGACCGAGTGGGGTATGACGCCGCAGACGGTGAACGCCTACTACCAGCCGGTCAACAATGAAATCGTGTTCCCCGCAGCCTTTTTGCAGCCGCCGTTCTTCGACCCGAAGGCCGAGGCGGCGGTCAACTACGGCGCGGGCGGCGCGGTCATCGGTCACGAGATCGGCCACGGCTTCGACGATCAGGGCTCCAAGTACGACGCGGACGGCAACCTGAAGGACTGGTGGACCGCCGAGGACCGGGCGAAGTTCGACGCCCGTACCAAGAAGCTCGTCGACCAGTACAACGGCCTGGTCCCCGCTGGTCTCGACCCCGCGCACCACGTCGACGGCACCCTCACCCTCAGCGAGAACGTGGCCGACAACCGCGGCCTGCAGATGGCCTTCGCCGCCTATCGCATCAACCAGAAGCGGGCCGGCGTCGAGAACCCCGACTATCAGCCCATGCTCGAATCCTGGGGACGCAACTGGCGATCCAAGCAGACCTCGCAGTACACCGAGAATCTGCTCGCCAACGACTCCCATTCGCCCGACGAGTTCCGTGCCAACCAGGTGGTCCGCAACCAGGCCGAGTACCACGCGGCCTTCACCACCAAGGACGGCGACAAACTCTTCCTGGCCGAGGACCAGCGCGTCACCTTCTGACCCACCCCGATCGCGGCGGGATCCGGCCGTTCAGACCGGATCCACCAGTTCCCGGGGTGCGGCCAGCCGCCAGGAGTCGGTGACGATGGCCGTCAGTTCATCGTGGTCGTCCAGGGCGGCGAGTCGCACCCGCACCCACGCGTTCCCGGCCTCGTGCGGGGCGATCCAGAACTTCTCCGGCTCGGCCTGCACCAGCTCGTCCCGATCCACGATGGGGCACCGGACCGCCATGGAGGTCTCGTTCTCGGGCAGGGTCAGGAACAGTTTCCCGGCCACCCGGAAGGTGGGCATCTGCCATTCGAACTGCTCGGTGGTGCGCGCCAGCGCGAGCGCCACCGCCCGCACCTGATCCCCGGTCGCCGTCATGATCTCGATGCTCCCAGCCGGGTATGACACCCGGACCAGCGGTCCCCCGCGGGGGTGCCGAGGATCATGCTGCCCACATTGCATTCCTCCAGTTCGTCGGCACCGGTGGCGGCGGTGAAGGCGGCGGTGTCGGAGAAGCCCTGGGCCACCGCACCGAGGTTCATGGCGGTGGCGGTGAGGTAGAGGGTCTGCATGAGGACCCCGACGTGTTTGAGGATATTCGCGTAGGCGACCGACTCGTAGGACCACATGACGCGACCTGCCCGAGCCGAGATCAGCAGCAGCAGTTGGGGTTCGGCGGCGTTGGCGAGGGTGGCCGTGGTGGTGCGCACGAGTCGCTGGACCGCGGCGGAATCGGCGGGGGCGACGGGGCGCAGGGCGTGCTCGAAGGAGTCGTAGTGGTACATGCCGGGGGTCAGGCCCTCGACATTGCGGACCACCGGATACAGCTCCAGTTCGTGGACGCTGCCGCCGGAAGGGTAAGGGCGGGAAGGGAGTTCGCCGCCGTCGGGGGTGGACTCCACCGAGCGGGTGCGGGCACTGCGGTAGAGCAGTTCGGCCAGCTGGGCGAGGGTGATCGGCCGGGCGTCGTCGAAGGACCGGCAGGAGCGACGGTCCTCGAGGACGGCGGTCAGGGCCGGGTCGGTGGCGCGGAGAGTGGCGAGGTCCGGCGCCGGGAGCGCGATCGGGGCGCCCGGGTAGGGCGCGCGCCGCGCCGGGCGTTGCGGGAACTCGTCTTTCGCCCATGCCGTGGGGCCGAAGTTGTCCCAGGTGACGGTGCGGGAGCCGAGGGTACTGCGCCGGTGGAACCAGAGGTCGGGGGCGCTCCAGCTGCGGGTGGTGAAGTCGCGGTCCTCGGCGGCGGGGTCGGCGGTGAAGCCGCCCCAGCGCAGGTCGGCGGCGATGCGGACCGAAAGGGCCTCGGGCAGGCCGAGTTCGGTGGGATCGGCGCCGGCGGCGAGGGCCAGCAGGCGGGGGTCGTGGACGCGGAGGTCGCACCAGGAGGTGGGGTGCTCCAGGACCAGGCCGTCCGGATCACGGTGGATGACAGTGAATTTCGACAGGACCGGGCGCGGTCCGCCTGCGCTCGGACGCGCGGGCGGGGTGACGAAGGGGCGCAGGGTGTAGAGGTCCCGGTCGCCGTCGCGGACGGTGACCTCCAGCCAGCCCGTCCCGGCCAGCCGGTCGAGAAGGGTTGCCACCGACTCGGATTCGGCCGCGAGTTCGCCCGCAGTCGCCGGACCCCGATTGAGGGTCTTCAGCGCCTGGCTCTGGGCCGGGGTGAGCCCGGTCAGCTTCTCGTTGTGCGGCGGGTTCAACAGGACCGCGCCGCCGGGGACGGTCAGGCAGGTGACGCCGGGACGGAGGGCGTAGCGGAAGTCGTGGGTGCGGATCATTTGGCGGCGTTGGCGAGAGCCGGTTCGAGCTTGTCGAGCAGGTAGGGCAGGGCCAGCGGGGTGGGCTGGTTGATGGCGCTGATCTCCTGGACGGTGAGGAAGACCGCGGAGTTCTTCTTGACCGCGGGCAGCGCGCCGAATCCCGGTAGGCCGCGGTACTTCTCGTCCATGCCGGGCGAGTAGCCGGCCAGCAGCAGGTCGGAGTCGAGTTCGTCGAGGCGTTCGGGCGAGAGGGCCAGGCGGCCGCCGGAGCCGCCCTGGTCCACCAGATGCTGCGGGATGGTCATGCCGAGCTGGGTGAACAGGCGGCTGGACCCGTCCTTGGGGTCGGTGAGCACCATGAGCTGCGACGGCCCGGCCAGCCAGGAGCTGATGAAGGTCTTGTTCTTCAGGCCCGGATTGCGTTGCGCGATACCGTCGATGCGGCCGTTCAGGTCGGCGATCAGCTTGTCGGCGGCGTCGGTCTTGTGCAGCACCTGGCCGAGCGCGCGCACCTGGTCGGCCCAGGGCGTGACGGCCTCCTTGGTGAGCCCGGGCAGGGTGGGCGCGACCTTGGACAGGTCGCCGTAGGTCTTGGCGTCGGCGATGAACGGGTCGGCCAGGATCAGGTCCGGGTTCAGCGCGGCCACCTGTTCGGCGAGGTTGCCGGTGGTCTGCAGCGCGGTGGACTGTGCCAGCGCGGCCGGTTCCCACGGCGGTGCGCCCTTGCTGAGCACCGCGATGTTGTCGATGTAGCCGACCGGGGTGACGCCGAGCGCCTGCGCGGTATCGAGCCACTGATTGCCCAGCGCCACGATGCGGGCCGGGGTCCCGTTCACGGTGGTCTGCCCGAGGGCGTGGGTGATGGTGACCGGTTCGCCACCGCCGGCGGCCGAGTCGTTGGACTTCGATCCGCAGGCCGCGAGCCCCAGGGCGAGCAGGCTCACCACGGCCGCAATGGCGGCTCGCGCGGTGATCGATCGCCCGCTGCGCGCGGTGAACGCCGACTTCATCGTGACTCTCCTGTCTGCCGATGCCCGCCCGTTCGAGGGCGAGCGGTAGGTGAGCCTAGCCTAATTTTCCCGAGGAGTGGGGACCGTTGTCGCCGATTCGATCCCCTAAGGGGTGGTTGATCGTGCCCTCGATCGATTAGGTTAGGGTTGCATAAGTTAGAACCGGGGGTTTGGAACGATGGAGCGAGCGGTGCCGGAAATCTTGTCCGCCGTCGAGCGTCATCGGCTCGTGGACGAATGGGCCAATGGCGTCGAACTGTACGACGTGCCGTCGGTCTCCATGCTCATCGAGTGCGGGCGCCGCGTGCCCTCCCTGCGGACCGCCGTGCGCTGCGGCGATCACATCCTCACCTATGCCGAACTCTTCGAACGCCTCGACGGCGGCGTCACCGGGACCGCCGGGCCCACGCTCGACGATCTGGCCCGCGTGCTGTGCGATATCGCCGCGGCCGCCGAATTCGGCTCGGTGCTGTCCGAACTCGGGCCGCACGGCACCGGCATGAAGCCGGTCGCGGTGGCCGCGGCCGCCGACGATCGCCGCGCGGTTGCCGCTGATCAACGCTCCTGCCCCATCGACCGGGCCTACGGCTCGCCGGATGTGCGGCTGCTGGCCATCCACTGGGACACCACCGACGCCGCGGTGGAACTGCTGGCCACGCTGGCCGACGGCGCGACCCTGGTACTGGCCACCGCCGCTCAGCGCGCGGACGCGGCCGCCCTGGCCGAGCTGATCGCCCTGAGCGCCTCGACCCATGTGGTGGCCGACGCCGGGACCCTCGCGAACCTGGCCTTCCTGCCCTCCCCAGCGCTGCCGACCGTGCGGCGCTGGGATGTGTTCGGAAACGACTGCCCGGCCGCGCTTTCCGCCCTGCTGCGCGAACTGGCCCCCGGGTCGTGCACCGGATTCGCCTACACCACACCGGAATACGCGGGCGTCGCGGCGCGCGGACCGCTGGACGGCTCCGGCCGGGTGCGGCCGATTCCGGGCGCGCGGCTGCTGGTGCTGGACGAGTCGCTGCGGCTGGTGCCGCCGGGACGCTCCGGGCAGGTGTACCTGGGTGGTTCCGCGCTGGCGCTGGAATTGGACGGTGCCGCTGAGGGTTTCGTGGACGACCCCTTCGTGCCGGGCGGGCGGCTGGTACGCACCGACACGCACGGCGGCTGGACCGCCGATGGCTGGCTGCTGCTGGACATGATCGAATCCGTGTCTCCCGCAGCGCCTTCGGCCACCGAGCCGATCCCCGCGCCGGGCCGGGGCGACACCACCGGCTACGCCGCGGCCTGACCGCGCCCCGCCCGTATCTTCGGCCGGCCGCGCAGCCTCTCCTGCGGCGGCCCGACCGCCGAACTTCGTCCGCGATACCGGCCGCCCGCCCACTCTCGCGCGGCGGACGGCCCTTACCGCCTGGGTGATCAGGACACGGCGACTGCCACGGCAACCAGGCTGCGCTGCCAGAGTTCGGTCAGCCGGTTGGCTTCCGCTGCGGTGAACAGGGTTTCGCTCCAGCGCCAATTGGTGGTGAGTTGCGGGCCCTCCGGGGTCGAGCCGATGCCGGCGATGACGTCCAGTGCGTAGCGCAGGGGGAGCTCGGGTTCCGGGTCCAGCGGCAGTGCCTCGTTGAGCGGGCCGGTGAGCAGGGACCAGGATCGGGAGTCCTGGCCACTGAGGTCGACTCGGCCGAGGTAGTTGAACTCGATCTGGGGGTGCCGTGCGGTGGCCAGTTCGGGGACGCGGGCAGTGTAGCGGAGCAGGCCGTAGTCCACGCCCCGGTTGGGGATGGCGGCCAGGTGCGCGGTCACCGATTCCAGAAGAGCGCGGGCCGCGGCCGGATCCTGTTCCGCCCGTTCGGCATCCACCGTCTCACCCGCGCCGAGTCGGATCGGGAACACGGTGGTGAACCAGCCGAGGGTGTTGCTGGTGTCGGTGCCGAGCAGGTCGTCGGCGCGGCCATGGCCCTCCAGGGCGAGGAGAGCGCCGTGGGAAGGATCCTGGGCGCGTTCGCGCCGCCAGCTCGCCAGGGTGATGGTGAGGGCGGTGAGCAGCAGTTCGCGCACACCCTCGTCGCGGGTGAGCGCGGCGAGCAGGCGGGCGGTGACCTCGACCGGGGTCACGGCGGTGGCGACCCGGAGAGCGGACCAGGTGTCGGTGTGCGGGTACGGGATGCGGCGGCCGATGGCGGGGTCGGGAGCGGCGAGCTGGTCGCGCCAATAGTCCTGCTGTGCAAGGACTTCCACGGACTCCGCCCGCTCCGCCATGCGGCGGGAGAACTCGCGGTACGAGGTGGATTCGGGGAGGGCGGCGCCCTCGTTCAGGGCGGCGATGAGCAGGTGCCAGGAGACCACGTCCACTGCCAGGTGGTGGACGGTGAGCAGCAGGACATCGCCGTGTTCGGTGCCGGAGAACCGGACGGCGCGCACCATATCGCCGGTGCGCGGGTCGATCTGGTCCATGACCGTCCGGGCCGCGGCGTGCACGGCCGCGGCGGTGTCGGCGGGATCGGCTGTGTGCGTGAGGATGTCGGCCGCGCGGACCGTGCCCGGCGCGGCGGTGACCAGGCGCGGGCCGTCGTCGGTGTCGACGAGGCGTGAGCGCAGGGTGTCGTAGCCGTCGAGGACGGCCTGCAGCGAAGCCCCGAGGGTGCCGCGGTCGATGCCGTCGGGCAGCCGGAGCAGGGCGGTCTGGGTGAAGCGGCGGTAGTTGCCGTACTCGTACATCCACGACACGACCGGAAGCGGATGCACCGCACCGTAATCCGCCACCCGCTCCGCGGGGGCCGAGTCCGCGGCGTCGAGGGCCGCGGCGAGTTCGCGCAGGGTCGGGGTGGCCAGCACCATGCGCGGGGTGAGGGTGAGGCCGCGGCGGCGGGCCTTGTTGACCAGGGAGATGGCGACGATGCTGTCCACGCCGAGGGCGAAGAAGTCGTCGTCGAGACCGGGGGTGCGGCCGTCGAAGAGTTCGGCGAGGACCTCGGCGAGCTCCTTCTCGGTGGCGGTGCTGGGCGCGGCGCCCGACCCGGCGTCGGCGAGGGCGGCTTCGGCGAGCCGCGTCAGCTCGGGGCCGTCGAGTTTGCCGTTGGCGTTCACCGGCAGCCGTGGCAGGGCGAGCACGCGGGCCGGAATCATGTAGGCGGGCAGGCGTTCCGCGAGCGCGGCGCGGGTGCGCGCGGGATCGACGGACTCGCCCCGCTCCCCCACGACGAATCCGACCAGGCTCGCCCCGCCCGCGCGGCGCACCACGGTGACGGCGGCGGTGTCCACGCCGGGCAGTCGCCGCAGGGCGGTCTCGATCTCACCGATCTCGATGCGGTAGCCGCGCACCTTCACCTGCGCGTCGGCGCGGCCCAGGTAGCCGAAGCCACCGTGGGGCAGCCGGCGGACCAGATCGCCGGTCCGGTACATGCGGCGGCCGGGCCGGAAGGGGTCTGCGACGAAGCGGTCGGATGTGGTTGCGGCGCGGCCGATATAGCCGCGGGCCAGCTGCGGCCCGGACAGGTACAGCTCGCCGACGACGCCGCCGGGTACCGGGCGCAGCCCGGAATCCAGGACGTAGCCGGACATTCCGGCGTTCGCGGTGCCGATGGTCGGGGTGTCGAAGTCCGCGACCGGGGCCACCACGGCCTCGACGGTGGTCTCGGTGGGTCCGTAGCAGTTGTAGACCGCGGTGCCGGACCGGCCTTCGGACGGGGCCAGCGCGCGCAGCCGCGACCACAGCGCGGCGTCGATGGCCTCACCGCCCAGCGCCAGCACGGGCAGCACGCGGTCCACCAGCCCAGCGGCGTTGAGCTGGGCGAACATCGACGGGGTGGTGTCGATCATGTCGATGTCGTGGGCGATCATGCCCGCGCACAACCGCTGCGCGTCACGCATTTCCGTGGCGTCGAACAGGTGGATGGTCTGTCCGGCGAGCAGGCCCACCATGGGCTGCCAGGAGGCGTCGAAGCTCAGCGACCAGGCGTGCGCGATGCGCAGTGGCCGGCCCAGGCGGGCCATGGCGGGCCGGTAGATCCGGTCGCGATGGTCGGCGAAGTAGGCCATGAGGGCGGCATTGGTCCCGGCGACGCCCTTGGGTTCGCCCGTCGAGCCGGAGGTGAAGATGAGGTACGCGAGCTGGTCCGGGTGGCGGACGACGCGCGGGAGTTCGACAGGGGCGGCGGAGGGTCGTTCGGCGGCAAGGGGATCGCCGAGGAGCAGCATCGGCACCCGCTGCTCGCCGACAGCTGCGACACCTGCGCCGGACCCCGGGGATTCGGCGGTTTCGAGCAGATCGCGGGTGGTGTCGTCGGTGACCACCAACGTCGGCCGCGCCTGCCGGAGGATCGATTCTACGCGTGCGACGGGCAGCGTGATATCCACCGGCACATAGGCTCCGCCCGCGGCGAAGGCCGCGAGCACCGCGACGATCGATCGCACGGTGCGTGGAAGCAGCAGCGCTACCACTGTTTCCGGGCCGACACCCTGCGCGGCGAACTCGGCGCCGAGCCGGACGGCCGCGTCATGCAGGGCGCGGTAGGTGTACCGGGAGCCGGAGCTGTCCTGGAGTGCAACGGCTTCCGGCGTGGCGGCCACCTGCCGCTCGAACAGCTCCCAGACCGAGGCAGCGTCGGCGCCTGCGGTCGTGGAATGCGGCGCTGCGGGCAGCTCCTGCTCCGACGCGGTGAGCACGCTGAGCGAATCGGGTGTGGCCGTGCCGGTTTCCGGTAGTTGCCGCAGCAGCGCGAGCAGCCGCTCGCCCAGGTCCGCGGCCGGGAAGTAGGGGAGCGCGGCGGGCATCACCTCGAGCTGGACCAGCAGCTGGTCGCCGCTCATGTGCGCGACCACCGTGAGCGGGTAGTGCGCGAGGCTCTCCATCTCGATCGGACGGAAGCAGGCGCCATCGGGGGCGGTGACGGTGCGGATGGCGTCGTCGATGGGGGCGTTCTCGAAGACGAACAGCGTGTCGAAGAGGGTGCCGTGCCCCGTGGCGCGCTGCACGGCCGACAGGCTCAGGAAGCCGATGTCGCGCATGGCGGCGCACTCGCGCTGCAGGCGTGCGCACTGGTCGGCGATGGAGGTGCCGGAGTCCAGATGGTGGGCGACGGGCACGGTGTTGATGAACAACCCGACCATGCCCTCCACGCCCGGAAGCTGGTCGGGCCGACCGGAGATGGTGGTGCCGTACACGATGTCGCGGCGATCGGTGAGCCGCCCGAGCAGCACCGTCCAGGCGAATTGCACGGCGGTGTTGAGGGTCAGCCCGTGCGCACCGGCCCAGGTACGGACCCGGTCGGTGTCGGCAGCGGACAGCAGCAGGCGGGTCTTCTCCGGCACGGCGTTCGGGCCGGCCGGCGCGCCGTCCGCCAGCATGAGCGGACCGCTCACTCCCGCGAGGTAGTCGACCCAGCGCTGGGTGACCGCGGCGGTGTCCTGTGCGCCCAGCCACGCGATGTAGTCGCGGTAGGGGCGCGGTTTCGGCAGTGCCGCAACGGATCCGCCGGATCGGTAGACGGCGAGCAGTTCGGTGAAGAACACCGCCACCGCCCAGCCGTCCATCAGGATGTGGTGGGCGGTGAGGATCATGCGCCGGGTGCCGGTGTCGGGCACGGTGAGCAGCAGGATACGCAGGGCCGGACCGCGGCTCAGGTCGAACGGCGCGTGTCGTTCGGTCGCCGCGATGGCGTCGAATTCCGCTGGCCGCGCAGATTTTTCGGTCCAGGGCAGTTCGGCCTGTGCGGGCACGATCTGCACCGGCCGCGGCACGTTCTCGTCCCAGAAGGCGGCGCGCAGGTTGGGATGCCGGTCCAGCATGGCCTGCGCGCTGCGCCGCAGCAGCGAGGTGTCCAGCGGTCCGTCGATGTCGACCACGAACTGCATGGTGTACAGGTCGAGGTCGTCGCCGCTGAGGCGTGACAGCGAGAACAGCCCCTCCTGCAGCGGGCTCAGCGCCAGCACGTCCTCGATCTGCGGTGGCGGGGTGCGGTTTTCGGTGGTGGTCATCGGGCCTGCCAGGAGGAGGTGAGGGCGGCGAGGGCGTCGGCGTCGAGGCCGGAGGCGCTCATGGGGGCGGATTCCTCCTGCGGGATCGACTCCGCTTGCACGGCAACGGGTTCTGCGGCGTCGACCGCGGCGGCGAGTTCGGCGATGGTGAAATGCTCGAACACCAGCTGCGGGCTGAGCGGCAGGCCGAGCTCGGTGGCGCGGGCCGACCACTGGATGGAGATGACGCTGTCGCCGCCGAGGGCGAAGAAGTTGTCGTCGGGCTCGACCTCGCTGATGTCCAGCAGCTCTTCGAGCAGGTCGATGAGCGCGCGTTCGGTGCGGGCGTGGTCGCCGGTGGCGGCGGCGCGGGTCGCCGCGGCGGGCGCGGGCGGGGCGAGCAGCCGCTCCAGCCGGTCGGCGGGCAGCACCTCGAGCTCGGCCACGGTGCGGTCGGGCGCGGTGGCGTACGCCGCCAGGGTGGTGGCCAGCGCGGTCGCGATGTGCTGCACGGTCTCCGGGTCGTACAGGTCGGCATTGGCGACCACGCGCACGGCCAGGCCGCCATCACCGGTGACGTTCACGGAGACATTGAGGTCCAGGAAGGAGACGTCGAAGTCGACCGGCAGCACGGTGGCGGTGGTCGTGCCCGCCACGGCCAGGGTGGCGGGCGCCCAGTCCGCGCCGCGGAAGTGCAGCATGCTCTGGAACAGTGGGTTGCGGGAGCGCGAGCGCGGCGGGTTGAGCGCCTCCACCAGGCGTTCGATCGGAAGTTCCTGGTGCGCCTGGGCATCCAGGACCACGTCGCGGCCGCGCAGCACGGTGTCGCGCAGGGTCGGGGTGCCCGACAGATCGTTGCGCAGCACCGCCATATTGGCGAACAGACCGACGAGCGGTGCGGTCGCGTCGTCGACGCGGCAGGCCACCGGGGTGCCCAGGGTGATGTCCGTGCCGCCGCCCAGCTTGTGCAGCAGGGTCGCGACGGCGGCCTCGTACACCATGAATTCCGTTGCGCCGCAGGCTTCGGCGAGCGCGGCCAGCCCGGAGCGCAGGGCGGCGGGCGCCGCGAAGGTGGCGACCTCGCCGCGCTTGCCGAGGACCGCGGGCCGCGGCCGATCAGGGGCGACATCGATCTGGTCCGGCACACCGGCGAGGGCGGCGCGCCAGAAGTCCAGCTGCGCCCGGCCGTAGTCGCCGGGCAGGCCATCCGCACCGGAGGCGAACGCATCGTGCTGCCACAGCACGTAATCCGGGTACTGCACGGCAAGCGGGGTCCACTGCGGCGCCCGCCCGCCCTCGACCCGCGCACGGTAGGCGGCGACCAGGTCCTCGAGCAGGATGCCCAGCGACGCGTGGTCGGCCACGATGTGGTGGACCAGCAGCGACAGCACGTGCGTGCCCGGGTCGAGGACCAGCAGGCGGGCCCGCAGCAGCGGTTCGGATTCGACCGTGAAGGGGTAGCGGCCGATCTCGGCGAGCTCGTCCGTCAACCGGTCGGCGTCGATGCCGGTGATCTCGAGCTCGACCGCCCCGGCGGCTCGCACCACCTGGTACGGAACGCCGTCCTGCTCACCGAAACCGGTGCGCAGCGCCTCGTGCCGCGCCACCACATCGGCGAGCGCGGCGCGCAACGCGGCGATATCGATGCCGCCGTCGAAGCGGACGGCGAAGGGCAGATTGCCGACCGCGCTCGGGCCCTCCATGCGGTACTGGAACCACATGGCCAGCTGCGAGTAGGACAGCGGCAGCCGGTCCGGACGCGGGCGCGAGGTGACGGCCGGACGTGCGGAAGCCGGTGCGGCACAGGCGGTCTCGACCGACTCGATGTCGTCGTCCATGGCATCCAGGTCGATGCCGAACTCGTCGCGGAACCGCGCGACCAGACCGGCGGCCAGCCCGGCCGGGGTCGGGGTGTCGAATACGATCCGCACATCCAGCTCCACACCGAATTCGGCGCGGATCTGCGCGACCAGGCGCGCGGCCAGCAGCGAATGCCCACCCAGTTCGAAGAACGAATCATCCGCGCCCGCCGTCGGAATGCCGAACAGCTGGGTGTAGATGGCACACAGGCGGCGCTCGGTGGCGGTGGCGGGCGCGCGGTGCACCCGCCCCACCGCGGGCGCCGGCGCGGGCAGCGCCCGCTTGTCCAGCTTGCCGTTGACGGTCAGCGGGATCTCGTCGATGACGGCGAAAGCGCTGGGCACCATGTACTCCGGCAGCGCGGCGGCGACGTGGGCGCGCACCTGGTCCACCTCGACCGTCGCACCGGCCGCGGGCACCAGGTAGGCGGCGAGCTGTGCGCCGACGGCCGGATCCTCGGTCACGATCACCACGCAGTGCCCCACGCTCGGGTGTGCGGTCAGCGCCGACTCCACCTCGCCGAGCTCGATCCGGAAGCCGCGCACCTTGACCTGCTCATCGGCGCGGCCGACGAAGTCCAGTTCCCCGAACTCGTTGCGGCGGGCCAGATCTCCGGTGCGGTAGAGCCGCGCGCCGGCGGTGAACGGGTCGGCGACGAAGCGGCTCGCGGTGAGCGCGGGCCGGCCCAGGTAGCCGCGCGCCAATTGCGCACCACCCAGGTAGATCTCGCCGACCACCCCGGCGGGCACCAGCTGCAGGGCCTCGTCGAGCACGTAGGCGTGCACGTTCTGATTGGGTACGCCGATGGGCACGATCCCGGTGCCCTGCGGGCCCGCCACCGGCTGATGGGTCGCGCAGACCACGGCCTCGGTCGGCCCGTAGTGATTGCGCAGCTCGGCGTCGAAGACGGCGGCGAACCGGTCGGCCACCTCGCCCGGCAGCGCCTCGCCGCCCACCGGGACATGGCGCAGCGCACGCCATTCGCTCACCTCGGGCAGCAGCAGGAAGGTGCCGAGCATGGACGGCACCATGTGCAGCACGGTCACGCCGCGGCGGGTGATCAGGTCGGCGACATAGCGGATGTCGCGGAAGGCATCGGGTTTCGGCACGATCAGCCGCGCGCCCAGCGCGAGGGTGACGAAGATGTCCAGCAGGGAGGCGTCGAAGCTCACCGAGGACGATTGCAGCAGCCGATCGTCGGCGGTCATGCCCCATTCGGCGGTGAAGCTCACCACGTGCTCGGCGATGGCGGCGTGCGAGACCGGGACGCCCTTGGGCTTGCCGGTCGAACCCGAGGTGTAGATGACGTAGGCCAGGTTCGCCGGGAGCAGCGGGCGGACGCGGTCGGTGTCGGCGGGATCGGTGTCCGGCAGCGCGGCGGCGGCGTCCTCGGCGGCGTCGAGTTCGACGCGGCCCAGCACCAGGCGCGGGCCCGCATCGGCGATCAGGTAGTCGATGCGGTCGTCCGGGTAGGCCGGGTCGATGGGCAGGTAGGCCGCGCCCGCCTTGAGCACGCCGTAGACGGCCGCGATGAACTCGACCGAGTTGCTCATGCGCAGGGCGACGATGTCCTCGCTGCCGATGCCCTCGCGAATCAGCCAGTGCGCCAGGCGGTTCGCGCGGCGGTTCAGGTCGGCATAAGTGAGTTCGAGGTCGTCGGAGACCAGGGCCAGGGTGCCGGGTCCGGCGGCGACACTGGCCTCGAACAGGCCGACCATGGTGGCCGGGCCGGCCGGCACGTCCGCGCCGCGCGACTGTTCCAGGATGGCGAGGCGGTCGTCGCCGCCCAGCATGTCGAGGTCGGCGAGCCGGCCGCCCGGGGTGCTCAGCGCCCGATCCAGCAGCCGCACATAGTGTTCCAGCATGCGCTGCACCAGCGGCCGGGGCAGCACGTCCACCTGGTATTCGGCCTCGAGCACCGCGCCGTGCGCGCTCTCGGTCACGACCGCGACGGCCAGCGGGACCTGTGCGGTGGGGGCGCCCAGTTCGTCCAGCTGGGTCGAGGTGACGCCGTCCAGCGCGAAACCGTCGGCGCTCTTGCGGACGCTGAAGCCCAGGCGCACCAGCTGATCCATGCCGTCCCGTCCGGCGACGCGTTCCGGGTTCACCTCGCGCACCACGCGGTCGATGCCGACGGCCTGATGGGCGAAGGCGTCCAGGCAGGTGCGCTTGGTGGCCGCGACCAGGCCGGTGAAAGTCTCGGCGCGGTCGACGGTTTCGCGCAGCAGCAGGGTGTTGCCGAAGTAGCCGATGAGCTGTTCGGCGGCCGCCGACCGGCGATTGGTGACCGGGATGGAGACCAGGAAATCGTCGGCGGCGGTGTAGCGCTGGATCAGGGCGGCGTAGCCGGCGAGCAGCACCATGAACGGGCTGGCCGCCTGCTCGCGGGCGAAGACGTCCACCCGGTTCAGGAGATCGGCCGGCAGCGCGACGGTGCAGCGGTCGGCGCGCTTCGACGGCGCGACCACGGCCGAGCCGGGAAGTTCGAGGGGTTCCGGCAAGGGGCGCAGGGTGTTCCGCCAGTAGGCGATGTCCGCCTCGTCCTCGGCGGGGGCGTCCAGGACCTCGAGATCGACGAACTGCGCGGCCGGGGCGGCGGTCCGGGCTCCGTTGTAGGCGGCGTTGAGGTCGGCGAAGAACACGCCCCAGGCGTCGTCGTCCCAGCAGCTGTGGTGTGCGGCCAGCAGCAGCACCCACTCCGCTGTTCCGGTGCGCACCAGCGTGATCCGCAGGGGCAGCTCGGTGGCGAGGTCGAAGGGGCGGCCGAATTCCCGGCGGGCCAGCACCTCCACCCGCAACGGGCGGGCGGACTCGGCCAGGTCGGTCAGATCGTGCGACTGCCACGGCAGGGTGATGTCGTCGGCGAACACCTGGAACGGCTCGCCGTCCGCATCCGTACCGAAGGTGGTGCGCAGCACGTCGTGCCGGGCGAACACCGCCGCCACCGCGGTCCGCAGGCGCTGCTCGTCGAGTGCGCCTGTGAGCCGGTACGCCACACAGATATTCAGTGTGGTGTCCTCGGGGTCGCGCGTCTGCAGGAACCACATGCGGCGCTGCCCGGCCGACAGCGGACGCCGCTCCCCGACCCGGGTGCGGCGCACCGGCGCGGTGGTGGCGGCGGCCAGGCCCTGCTCGGCGAGCCTGCGCCGCAGCAGTTCCCGGCGGCGGTCGGCGACGGAGGTTCCGGCCACGGTCACGGTGGCATCGGTGTCTGACATGAAATCTGGCCCCTAGCCCTAGTTGGTGTTCTCTGCCATCAGCAGCACGACATCGTCCAGCGACGCGCCGCCCAGGATCGCCGCGACCGGCAGCTCCCGATCCAGCGACGCCTGGACCCGCTTGCGGAAGTCCAAGGCCTGCAAGGAATCCAGGCCCAGTGCGACCAGCGGCGTGGAGCGGTCGATGGTGTCGCCGGCATCGATGCCCATCACCCGCTCGAGCTCGGCGAGCACCTGGTCCGCCAGCGGGCGGTCCGGTGCCGACGCCACCGGCTGATCAGCAGCGGGCGATGACGGATTCGTCTCTGTGACAGTCTGATTCGCGCACACATCCGCTGCCGCGATGCGCGGCGGCATGATCGTCTCGGGCTCCGGCACCTCCGACAGCACAGCAGCCTGGCCGAAGGCTCCCATGACATCACGCAGGAACGGCCAGTCGGCGGAGATCACCACCGCGTCGGTCGGCTGCCCGGCGAATCCCGCGGCGATGGCGTCGGCCGGATTCATGGGGTACACCCCCGCACCCTCGACCCGCGCCATACCCGCCGCATCGAGCGGACCCGCGACACTCCACAGGCCCCACTCCAGTGCGGCGCAATCGATCCCGCGCTCGCGCAGGCGGCGGGCGAGAATATCCAGCATCCGGTTGGCGACGGCATACAGAATCTGCCCGCGCCCACCGAGTGTCGCGGCCATGGACGAGCACAGCAGCACCCGGCCGTTCGGACGCAACGGCACCGCGTCGAGCACCGCCTCCAGGCCCAGCACCTTCGACGCCGCGGCGGTGCCGACCATCTCGGCGGTGATCTCCTCGATCCCGGCGTCCACATAGTTGACCGCCGCATGGACGAGCAGGCTCACCGGCCGCTCCCCCAGTCCTGCCGCGAGGCGCGCGACAGCGTCCGCATCGTTGACATCACAGGCCGCGACCACGATCTCGGTGGCGCCGAGTGCGCGCAGTCGCGCCACTTCCGCGGCAGCCGAGCTGGATTCGCCGGACCGGCTCACCAGCGTGACCCGCCCGGCGCCCTGCCGCACGAAGTGCTCGGCGAACAACAGCCCGAGCTTGCCGGTGCCACCCACGATCAGCACATGATCGAGTTCAGCGGCCTCCCCCGGCACAGACTCGTCCGCGACCAACCGCTTGACGAACACCTTTCCGCCACGCAGCGCCACCTCCGGCTCACCCGCCGTATGCAGCGCCGCCACAACCCGATTCGCTTCTCTGACCCCCGCATCGGCCGCAAGATCCAGATGCCGGAACAGCACCCCGGGTTTCTCCACACCGACACACCGGAACCCGGACGCCACGGCCCCGTGGAACAACTGCGGCACCGTATCTTCCGGCACCACAACCTCACCCCCGACCGTCACCAGCCAGACCTCACCGCCCGCACGCACATCCGACACCGCGGACAGCCAGGTGCGCGCGGCGAAGAACTCCGTCAGCTCGGCCACCGCGTCCACGACGGTCGACTCGGGCAGCGCGGGCCACAGAATCACCACGCTGTCGAAGTCCGCCTGCTGCGGTGATTCCTTTCCGCTGCTGAGACCCGAGCCGGACAGCGTCGAGGCGGCTTCGGCTGCCAGCGCCTCGCTGAGCGCGCCCGGACCGGCGTTCTCCGCGGCGACCGCCGCCATCTCGGCCAGATCCAGCACCGCGCCGACATCGAAGCGACCGACTGACCTGCGGCCCAAGGTCTCCCGTGCGAGGCCGCTCGAGGGTGATTGTGCCGTCGTGCCTTCGGTCGTGGAGGGTTCACTCTGGTGCAAGGCCTCGCGTGCGCCGGCGGCCTGAGTTGTGCCCGCGACCGCCGTCGGCTCGAGGGCGGTGGCGGTGGCGCCGTAGCGATCTGCCGCGGCGAGGAGGGCGGACAATTGGTCGGCGCAGCGGCCGGTGGGGTCGAGGAAGGCCAGGCGGCGGGGCGGGGTCAGGGTGCGGCGCTCCCAGGGGGTCCACTTCTCCACCAGGCGTTGGGGTTTGGGGACGGCCGGGGTCGGCGGGTGCACTGTCTCGGGGGCGTAGCCCGGGTCGGCCCACAGGCGCTTGGGATTCATGACCGTGTGGGGGAAGTCGCGCAGCGGGAGGGCCGGGGGCGCGTCGGTGCGCAGGGCGGTCCAGTCGTAGGCGAGGTCGTGGACGGCGATGGCGGCCAGGTTGCGGGTGAATTCGCGCAGGGAGGTGGCGGTGCGCAGGGAGGTGCCGAGGACCTTGAAGTCGCGGGGGCCGCGGGACGGGTCGCGCGGGACCAGGGAGAGGTTCTCCTGGAGGGCCAGTTGCAGGACGGGGTGTTCGACGACCTCGATGAGGGTGTCGATGCCGTCGGTGGCGGCGGCGACCACGGCGCGGTCGAAGCGGACCCGGTTGCGCAGGTTCCAGTACCAGTACTGTTCCTGGACCAGGTCTGCCGTGATGGGGGCGCCGAGAGTCGCCCCGTAGCAAGGGATGTCGGTGTCGGTGAAGGTCGGGTCACTCAGCTCGCCGCCGAGGAACCCTTCGAATTCTGCGCGCAGCTCCGCCACGATCGAGGTGTGCGCGGGGTAGGCGACGCCGATCTCGCGGGCGAAATGACCGCGCTCGGTGGCGGTGGCGACCATGTCGGCGATGGTGTCGCGGTCGCCGGAGATGGCCATGATGTGCGGGGCGTTCACCACCGACAGCTCGGCCCAGCCCGAGTGGCGGGCCAGCAGCGCCTCGCAGTCCTCGCGGTTCATGGCCAGCACGGCCATGGCGTAGCCACGCGGCGAGAGACGCTCCACCAGGCGCGCGCGGTGGGTCACCACCAGCACGGCGTCACGCACCGACATGACCCGCGAGACCGCGCCCGCGGCCAGCTCGCCCTGGCTGTGACCGATGGTGGCGGCCGGGCGCACGCCGGCGGCCTGCCACATGGCGGCCAGACCGGCCATATGGAACATCAAGGCGGGCTGCACCTCCCACACGGTGTCCTGGTACGCGCCCGCGGTGCCCAGCAGATAGTGCAGCGGCTGATCGTGGCCGAAGCGCTCGGCATGCACGGCCGCGCACTCGTCGACGGCGGCCCGGTAGTGCGGGGACAGGTCGTAGTACAGCGCGCCCATGCCGGTACGCTGACTGCCCTGACCGGGGAACACGAAGCCGATCCGGCGCACGGTCGCGGGACCGTCACCCAGCACCACCGCGGGATGCGAGGTCCCGTCGGCGATGGCGCGCAGGGCATCGAGCAGCTCCGCACGCCCGGTGACCATGGCCAGCGCCCGGTAGCGGCGGGCCGTGCGGGTGCGGAACAGCATGTCCGCCACCCGATCCGGGGCGACGGCGGGCCGCTGCTCCAGGTAGGCCAGGATGCCCGCGGCCTCGGCGCGCACGCCGTCGGCGGTGTCGGACGAGAGCAGGACGGGGATGCTGCCATCGGGCAGCCGGTGGCTACACATCGCTTTCCTCCAGCTCGGGCAGGCTCACGAGGGCGTGGGCATTGGTGCCCGCGACACCGAACGAGGACACCGCCGCGTATCGCATGCCGTCCACGGCCGGCCAGGGCTCGAGTTCGGTGGCGAGCCGCAGAGTGGTTTCGGCCCAATCGATGTCGGCGGTCGGCCGGTCGGCGTGCAGGGTGGGCGGGATCTGCCCGTGCGCTCCTGCCAACAGCACCTTGATCAGGCCCAGGATTCCGGAGGCGGCCTGCGCGTGACCGGCATTGGACTTCACCGATCCCAGCCGCGCCCCCGCGGCGGACGGGAGACCGTAAGTGGCTGCGAGCGCGGTCAATTCGAGCGGATCACCCACCGGAGTACCGGTGCCGTGACCCTCGATGAGCCCGACCTGTCCGGCGGAAATCCCGGACACGGCCAGGGTGTCGCGGATGAGCCGCTCCTGCGCCGCCGCGCTCGGCACCGCGATCGGCGCGCCCTTGCCATTGTGGTTCACGCGCGAACCCAGCAGCCGCCCGTACACCCGATGCCCGAGCGCCCGCGCCCGCGACTCCCGTTCCAGCACAACGACTCCCGCGCCCTCACCCCACAGCGTGCCGGTGGCGTCGGCGGAGTAGGACCGGCAGTGGCCGTCGGCGGCCAGCGCATTGTTCTTGGAGAACTCGTAGAACGCGCCCGGCGAACCCATGACGCACACCCCGCCCGCCAGCGCCCACTCGCACTCCCCCGCCCGGATGGCGGCGGCCGCCTGATGCACGGCGGTGAGCGCGGACGCGCACGCGGTGTCGACGGTGACCGACGGCCCGGTCAGGCCCAGCCCGTGCGAGATCCGCCCGGCCACCGCACCCAGCGCGGTGCCGGTGGCCCGGTACCCGCTGTACTCGTTGACCGAGGCCACCCGCGGCCCGTACTCCATCACCGAGGCGCCCATCCAGCATCCGGCCGAATCACCGTCCACCGCACCGGGATTGATCCCGGCCTGCTCGAGCGCCCGCCAGGCCACCCGCAGACCGGCCCGCTGCTGCGGATCCATGGCCACGGCCTCGCGCGGCGTGATGCCGAAGAACAGCGCATCGAAGTCGGTGGCGCCGGTGAGGAACCCGCCGGCGTCCGGCACCGCGCCCCAGCCCTCGTGCCGGTCCAGGGACAGCAATTCCGCCAGCGGCCATTCCCGATCACGAGGAAACGGGCCGAGCAATTCCCGCCCGGACGCCAGGGCCGCCCAGAATTCCGGCAGGGTGTCGATGCCACCGGGCGCCTCGATACCCATGCCGACGATCACAACGGGATCGCCGGAATCCAGCGCGCTCACGCGACGACGCTCTTCTCGGCTACCAGCAGTTCGGCGATACCGTCGACATGGTCGTTGAGATAGAAATGCCCGCCCGCGAACAGGGTGACCCGAATTCCGCCGCGGCTGTGGCTTTCCCACGCGTACAGATCACGCGGCGCGACGAATTCGTCCTCGTCGCCACCCAGCACCAGGATCGGCGCGTCCACGGCAATATCCTGCGCGCACGAATACGCGTCGAAGGCACGGTAATCGGCCTTCATGACCGGCAGCGCCATACGTAGTACCTCGCGGCTCCCCAGCACCTCCGCACCGGTGCCATTGAGCGCCGACATGTGGTCGAGCAGGGCCTCGTCCTCGGTGGGATGCCCCGGCAGCGCGGCGACCCGGGCGGGTGCGGCGGCCGAGGAGGCGACCAGCAGTCGCACGCTCAGCCCCGCGGCCTCGGCCAGGCGGGCGAATTCGAACGCGATCACCGCGCCCATGCTGTGCCCGAAAACCGTGAGGGGAACACCGGTTTCATGCGCGGATTCCCGGAATTCGGCGAAGGCCCCGGCCGCGATGTCGGGCAGCGTTTCCAGAGCCGCCTGGCGGGCCCGGTCCTGACGGCCCGGGTACTGGAACACCACGACATCGAATTCGGCAGCCAGCGTCCTGGCGAAGACCCGATAGGCGGAGGCGCCCGCACCGGCGTGCGGGAAGATCAGCAGCGGTGGCGCGGATTCCGCACTCGGGGCCTGAAATTGCCTGATCCAGCCGAGTTCCCGTGGCATTTCCCGCATCTCTCCTACGCAACTGCCCGACCGCATTCGGCGTCGGTTCCGCTTGTCCCCCTTGCAATGTCCGGGCAACCGTAACACCGCCTACTTAGTATAGGCTAGCCTTACCAAGCAGGGTGATCAAGCTAACCGACGAACGGAGCGCCACAGCGATGAACCGGACGACCTACGTCCTCGCGCGCGAACTCACGGACCTTCCCGACCACATCCGCCGCGCGCCCGCACCGGTGCTGCCCGAGTTCGCCGCACCGTTCACGCTGCGGCCGGTGGACGTCGGCTCCCGCGATCCGGAGACCATCACCGAGTGGATGCACCGGCCACACCTGCTCGAGACCTGGGAACAGGCCTGGGACGCCGATCGCCGCCGCGCCGACTGCGCGGCCCAGCTGGCCGGAACCTTCTCCCGCCCGTGCATTCTCGAATACGACTTCGCCGCCCTGGACCGCCCCGACCTGGGCAACCGCGAGGTGGCGTATGTGGAGTTGTACCGCCCCGCCAAGGACGAGATCGCGCGCCTCTACGACGCCGACGCCCGCGACATGGGCTTCCACATCGCCACCGCGGACGCGACGCTGCTGGGCCGCGGCGTCATGTCGGGCTGGATGCGCCTGCTGGGGCAGGCGATCCTGGCCGCCGAACCCGAATGCCGCCGGCTGCTGTGCGAACCCGATCATCGCAACACCCCCATGCGGAAAGCGTTGGAGAAGATCGGGTGGCAGCACCTGGGCGACTTCGACATCCGGCCGGATCGGCGCATCTCGCTCTACGCGCTGCCACGCAGCGCCGCCGACCTGCCCGAGATCCGATAGCGCGGCGCGGGATTCACCGCCGGTTGCAGGATCCGGTCCGAAAGCTCGCCCAGACAGCTGAGATTCGGGAAGCCCGGACCCTGCGCCATGGCGGCCAGGTTCGGCAGGTACAGCTTGGCGTCCAGCCCGGACACCGCCAGATCGAAGCCGATGGCCGCCTCGATGCGCGCGGTCTCCAACGGTCCGCCCACCGCCAGTTCGAGCAGATCGGTCGCGGCCGAATCGAACAGATCCAGGAACCACAGCGGCTGACCGCCGGTGGCGTCCACCACCAGATCGAAGGTGTGCACCTGATCGGCGCGCAGGTCGTTGCGCAGGGTGAGGGCGACCCGGTCGTCCTGGTCGGCGAGATTCACCACCCGGCCCTGCAGATGGTGAACCCGGTTGTCCCCCAACAGGCTTTCCTGCACCCGCACCGAGAACACCCCGCGATCGGTGCGCCGGATGACATCGCGGCGTTCGGCCATGCCCAGGCCCGCCCACTTGGTCGGATCGCTGTAGAGCGAGTTCTCGAAATAGCTTTCACCACGCGTGTACAACGTCGCCTTGGGCGAGATCACCGAGACGGTGAGCATCTCGTGGCGAACCAGCTCGTCCAGCGCCGAACCCGCGGTCTCGCCGCCGCCGATCACCGCCACCCGCGAGGACGGGGGCAGTTCACGGCGGCCCGCCAGCTCCCAGAATTCGGAGATGCTGAGCACCTTCGGATGCTCGGCCAGGGCCCGGTCGCTGCGGCCGGGCCCGGTGATCATGACCGCGTCGCAATCGATCTCGTCCACGTGGCCGGCGGTGACGTCAGTGCGGCCGGCGGTGTCGGCGACCGACACCAGCCAGCCGTCGGCCGCGGCGGCGATGCCGGTCGCCGTGCCCTGGACCAGATCCAGGTCGATGCGCCGGGCCACCCACTGCAGGTATTTGGCCCACACGTGATGCTGGGGGCTGGGCCGGCCGCGGTCGATCCACTCGGCGTAGGTGCCGTGCTCGACCAGGAAGGCAGTCCAGCTGAAAGTCCGCATGGCCGCGTCGATCTCGCGGTTGTGGCCGCGCGCCCAGGTCGAGTGGTACGGGAAGCCGACGTCTTTCTCGGGGCTGGTGCCCAGGCGGTGCCGGCCGTCGGTCCAGCCGCCGGTGGGTAGCCAGTTGCCGCCGACCGTCTGCGCCTCGACCACGGTCACCCGCGGTGCGGGCAGGCCGAGTTCCCGCAGCACATGCGACTTGGCCGCTACCGCCAGGGCTTTCGGCCCCGCACCGACCACCAGAAGTGTCTCCACCGCTTCTCCGTCCCAGTTGCTCACTGTTGTCTGCCTCGCACAACCCACCAACCGCTTTAGGTTTGCATAGCCTTACCTTATATTGCTTGGCAGCGCTTGCGAAGCGCTCGTGACGAAAACGATTGGACTGGAAACCATGCCCCGTACCTCGCGCCTCCTCGGTGCCGCCCTCGCCACCGCCGCCCTGCTCGCCGGAACCGGCGTCAGCGCCGTCACCGCCACGGCCGCACCGGCTTTCGCCCCCGTGCGCACCGCCGCCCCGAGCACCGGCGATCTGAAGGCCAAGCTGCAGACCGCCCTCAACACCGGTGCCCCGGCCGCCACCCGCGCCGCCGAGCTCGAGGCCGGCGAGGCCGGACTGCCGCTGCTGGACCAGATCGGCACCGCGATGAACGCCGCCCCGCCGAGCTTCCGCTGGACCATCCTGGGCCCGGTCACCGAGAACGGCGACACCCTCTCGGCCACCCTGCAGACGGCCGTGGACGGCTTCGATCCGTTCACCTTCCCGCTGACCTGGAAGCTCATCGACGGCGACTGGAAGCTGTCCCGCGAGGGCGAGTGCACCGTCGCGAGCGTCGCGATGCTGCCCTGCAGCCTCTGACCCGTCGGCAATGACCCTCTGACCCGTCGGCAATGACTCTGCCAATTCGAGAGTGACCCACCCGGACGGCCCCGGACTCGCGCGGAATCCGGGGCCGTCCGGCTACGCGGGTACCGGCGCCAGACGCCAGCCGGAGGAACGGGTGCGCTCGGTCCAGAAGGCGGCGTAGCGGCCGCCGAGCGCGAGCAGCTCGGCGTGCGTACCGCGCTCGACGATGCGACCGCAGTCCATGAACAGGATCTGATCGGCGTGCGCGATGGTCGCGAGACGATGCGCCACCACGAGAACGGTTCTGCCACGGGTGAGTTCGTGCACACCGCGCACCACCGCCGCCTCGTTGTGCGGATCGAGGGCGCTCGTGGCCTCGTCCAGCAACACGATCGGAGCAGCCTTGACCAGGGCGCGGGCAATCGAAACACGCTGGCGCTCACCACCGGACAGCGCGGAACCGCCCTCGCCGACCGCGGTCTGCCAGCCGTCGGGCAGCCGGTCGGCGATCTCGTCCACCCGCGCGACCCGGGCGGCCGCGAGGACCTCGGCCTCGGTCGCGTCCGGACGGCCCGCCCGGATGTTCTCCAGCACAGAGCGATCGAAGAGGTAGACATTCTGGAAGACCAGCGCCAGCCGGTTCAGCAAGGCCGCCGCCGGCTGCTCGCGCACATCGTGGCCGCCGACCAGGACAAGACCGGAATCGGTGTCGTGGAAGCGGGCAGCCAGGCGCAGCAGCGTGGATTTGCCCGCGCCGCTCGGACCCACGATGGCGGTCGTGGTGCCGGGCGCCGCGGTGAACGAGATGTCCTGCAGCACCGTCTTGTCCGCGCCGTAGCCGAAGCTGACCCGGTCGAACTCCACCTGCGGCGCACCTGGCGTCACCGGTGAATCCGGCTGCGGCAGTGCCGGTTCCGCAAGCAGCGCACTCACCCGGTCGGCCGCCGCGGCGGCGGAGCGCAGGGCGCCACCCAGCTGCGCGGCCTGGGTCAGCGGCTCGATGAAACGGGAACTCACCGCGATCAGGGCGATCGCCGCGGCGGCGGAGAGCGCGCCGTCGGTGGCCCGGCCCACCACCAGGTAGACCAGCACCAGGAAGACGGCCTGCACCACCAGCGAGAACACGATCAGGCCGGGCACCGCGGCGATCAGCAGGCCATTGGCGGCCCGGCGCTGGCGGGCCAATGCCGTGTCCAACGCGCGATTACCAGCGCCGACCGCGCCCAGCGAACGCAGCACCGGTTGCGCCTGCGCGAATTCCAGGACCCGGGCGTTCGCCTCGGCGGCGGCCTCGTGCATGCGCTCATCGGCGGCGACATAGGAGCGGTTGGCCCACAGATTCACCAGGAACAGCACCGGGGCCGTCACCAGCATGGCCAGCGAAATACGCCAGTCGACGACCAGCATGCCCACCGCCACACCGAGCGGAACCAGCACGCCGGTCAGCATTTTCGCCAGCAGATAGGCGATCAGGCCCTGCACCTCGCGGACATTCTCGACCATCACCCGCGACAGCTCCCCCGCGTGCCGGTCGTCGAACCAGCCCAGCGGCAGGGCATTCAGGTGATCACCGAGCCGGGTCTGCAAACCGTGCTGCATGCCCACGCCGACGCGCAGGCCCAGCACCGACTGCAGGTAACCGAACACCACGACCCCGGCCACGGCCAGCGCCAGCCACAGCGTCCACCACCAGGCCCGGCCCAGATCCTTGTCGAACAAGGCCTGCAAGACCGGCACCAGCAGCACATAGGCGGCGGCCTGCGACAGTGCCTGGACCACGATGGCCAGCAGCAGTCGCGGTGTCAGCCGCGCGAATTCGCCCGGCACCAGGCCGAGCACCTTGCGGATCATCGATTACCCTCCTCAGCGGCGGCGGTGCGGCCGGCCTTCATCCCGGCTCGGCCGTCCCCGAGATCGCCTGCCACCGGGTCGGTTCCGTCCGACCATGCGCCCGAAGGCCGATCGGCGCTCCCGGCGGCGCGGTCGGCGCCGGCGACGGCCGCCAGGGCCGCCTCATTGACTTCCCAGAGCCGCTGGTAGAGGCCGCCCGCGGTGTGCAGACCGGCATGGTCACCCTGTTCGACCAGGATTCCGTTCTCCAGCACCAGGATTCGGTCCACACCGGTGATGGTGTGCAGCCGGTGCGCGATGACCAGCACGGTGCGACCGGCCACCAGTTCGGCCAGCGCGTCCTGCACCGCCGCCTCGGATTCGGGGTCGGCGAAGGCGGTGGCCTCGTCCAGCACCAGGATCGGGGTGTCGGCCAGCAGGGTGCGGGCGATCGAAAGCCGTTGCGCCTCACCACAGGACAGCACGGCGTCCACCCCGATCTCGGAGTCGTAGCCGCGCGGCAACGCCAGGATGCGGTCGTGGATGCGGGCCGCGCGGGCCGCGCGTTCCAGGGCCGCGGCATCGGCGTCGGGGCGGGCCAGGCGCAGATTGTCGGCGATGGTGCCGCGGATCAGCCGGACGTCCTGGAAGACGAATCCGACCGTGCGATAGAGCTCCTCGCTCGGGAAGTCGCGAATATCGCGGCCGCCGAGGGTGATCCGGCCCGCATCCACGTCGTAGAAGCGCGGCAGCAGCTTGGCCAGCGTCGACTTGCCGGAACCGCTCGGGCCCACCAGGGCGGTCATGGTGCCGGGCGCCAGCTCGAGGTCGAGATCGCGCAGCACCTGATGGTCGGCGCGGTAGCCGAAACTCACGCCCTCGAAACGGATCAGCCCGGCGGGAGCCTGCTGCGGTGCGGAATCGCCCGTGCCGGACGCCAATTCGGCGGTCTGCAGCAGATCGTGCAGCCGCAGCGCCGCGTCACCGGCCGTGCGCAGCGCCTGGGTGCCGTAGCCCAGACCCAGCAGCGAACTGCCCAGCCCGAGCCCGACCAGCAGGAACGGCAGCACATCCAGCGGCTCGATCCACCCGAGGCGCACGCCCGCGAGCCCGGCCACCACGACCAGCAGCATGACGAACACCGGCGAGACCACCGTGTCCGAGATCGACTGCACCGTCATCACCGGCATTTTCAGCCGCCGCAGCCGCTCGGTCTGCTCCTCGACGGCGGCCCGGAACTCGCTGTGCGCCCGGCCGGCTCGCCCGAAAGCCCGCACCACCTGGATGCCGTCCACGAATTCGACGGTCGCGGCGCGGGTGCGCTGCTCGGCGGCGTTGTAGGCCAGCAGGCGTTCGCGGCCGGGCTCGTCCAGCATCGCGCGCATGCACAGCGCGTAGACGACCAGCGGCAGCAGCAGAATGAGCGTCAGCCGCCAGTCCACGGTCGCCAGGTAGACCAGGGTGACCAGCGGGATCGTCACCGAACCGATGAAGTCCAGCCGCGCATGCGCCACCAGATAGTGCAGCGCCTCGACATCGTCCTGGAGGTACTTCTTCACCTCGGTGGAGGTGCGGGCGCCGAACCAGCCCAGCGGCACCCGGGTCAGCTTGTCGGCCAGCAGCCGGCGCAGGGTCAGCTGGTAGCGGGCGTCCACGGCGTGCGACCAGGTCAGCGCGACCGCCTGCAGCACCGCCCGGACCACCAGCACCAGCACCGCGATCAGCAGCAGCCGCCACACCCGGTCGGTGTCGGGCGTATCCCGCAGCAGCTCACGGCAGGCCGAGACGATCAGCAGGAACGGCAACACCGAGCACACCGCGGCCACCGCCACGATCAGCCCGGCCACCGTGAGCGGCCCGCGCACCGGGGCGAGAATCTCCTTGCGCGCGGCGGCCTCTCGCCGCCGGCGCGCCTTCACCTCCGCTTTCGCGCCGGGCCCGTCCGTGTCGGCTGCCGCCGGGCCCGGATCGATGGCGTGCGCCTCGACCGCGGGCGGTGACTCGACCGTCATCAGTCCGCCTCCCACCTTCCTCGGTCCGGCGCTCCCACGAACGCCGGCGAGAAGATAGGTTAGGCTAACTTTTGCTGAACGACCATACCGTCGGTCAGCGCGGCACCTTTCCGGTCAACTTCTGGCCGTTCGCATCGTGGACCATGCACGTCGCGCGGCCATTGAGCTTGTTCCACTGGGTCTCGTTGGCCGGGTAGAGAATGAAGGTCTCCAGCTGGTCGTACATCGGGCTCTTGCCCAGCTGCTTGTCGATCTCGTCCAGGCAGGCGTCATTGGCCTGCTGGAACGAGGCATCCAGCGAACCCGGCCAGGAACCGGTCAGATGCACCTGGGCGATCACCTCGGCATCGTGCGCGGAATCGCAGGGCAGCACGGTCACCTTGCGGATGTGGTTGTTCTCCTCGACGGTCTGCAGGCAGTCGCCGACCTTCACCTCGTCGACCGAGATGGAGGTGGGCGAATCCGGCAGGGCCGAGGTGCGGGTCGTATTGTCCTGTGATGCCGAGGTATCCGAGCCGTTCACCGCGCCCACGGCGAACAGGATCACGACGATCAGGGCCCACACGCCGGAGGCGACCAGGCCGCCGATGGCCAGCCCCTTGCCGTTCTGATTGCGCTGCTTGATCTGGGTCAGCGCGATGATGCCGAACGGGACGGCGAGCAGACACCCGCCGAGCAGACCGAGGAACAGCGCGGCGATGGCCAGGCCATTGGTGCCCTGCGGAGGCGGAGCCATCGGATAGCCCGGTGGCATCGGCTGATACCCGGGCGGGTAGCCGGGCTGACCGCCTTGGCTGTAATCCCATGGACCCGGCTGGCCGTAGGCGGGCTGGGCGTATCCCGGCTGCGGCTGGCCGTACTCCGGTTGCGGGGGTTGTGGAATCTGGCCGTAGTCCGGCTGACCGGGCTGGCCCGGGTACCCTTGCGGCTGTTGGTCGTTCGGGTACACGAGACCCCCGATCACTCGTTCAGACCCGGACATTCCGGGCATCGGCCAACCGTACCCCCTGGTCCGGACAAACTCGGGGACTAGGGTTTGGCGAGTGAGACGCAGGCAGCAACCACCGCTACCCAAGCGGCACGGGCTGGACCCGGCCCGGTTGCGGCTACCCGAGGACGGCCACTGGGCGACCATTCGCGACCACCTCGTGGAGCGATTGCCGCGGGTGCGCCCCGAACGCATCGACGAACTGCTGTCCACCGGCGGCATCGTGGATCTGGACGGCCCGATCACCCTCGACACGCCCTACGCGCCGGGCGGAGCGGTGTGGTTCCACCGCGATCTGCCGGACGAGACCGAGGTTCCGTTCCCGATCGGCATCGTCTACCGCGACGACGACATCCTCGTCGCGGACAAGCCGCACTTCCTCTCGACCATCCCGCGCGGGCAGCACATTCTGCAGACCGCCCTGGTGAAACTGCGCCGCGACCTGGACCTGCCCGATCTGGTGCCCGCGCACCGGCTCGACCGGGTCACCGCCGGGCTGGTGCTGTTCATCGTGAATCCGGCGGTGCGCGGGGCGTATCAGACCATGTTCCACAAGCGGCTGGTGCACAAGGAGTACGAGGCCGTCGCGCGCTTCGATCCGGAGCTCGGACTGCCGCGCACGATCATCAGCCGGATCGTCAAGGAGCGGCAGGTGCTGCGCGCCTACGAGACCGCGGGCGAACCGAATGCGGAGACCCTCGTCGAATTGACCGAGCAGCGGGACGGATTGGGGCGCTACCGGCTCCGGCCGCGGACCGGGCGGACGCATCAGATCCGGCTGCACATGAACAGCCTCGGGGTCCCGATCCTCGGTGACGACTTCTATCCCGAACTCACCGACAAACCGGTCGACGACTACACCCGGCCACTGCAACTGCTGGCCTCGGCGCTGGAGTTCATCGATCCGATCACCCGGGAACCGCGCCGCTTCGACACCGCGCGCACGCTGCAGGCCTGGGACGATCCCGATGGCTGGGCGAGCGGACGAGCGCCGGCCGCCGGGTATTCCGCACAGCGGGATTAACCACAATCGAAGGCCGTTCCAAGAATCCGCTCGTAGACTGGCCGGGATGTCGCGAAACGATAACGGTGCGGTCGCGGTGCTCCCCGACTCGCCCTCGCTGCCCGGCCACAAGCTGCACGCCTACGTGGATGTGGCCGTCGTCGTTGCGGTCCTGATCTGCACGAATCTCATCGCGCACTTCACCAATCGGTGGGCGAGCATCGTCGCGGTGCCGATTGCCGCACTGGTGCTGGTCGCCCTGGTGCGCCGCCGCGGGCTGGGCTGGGAGGACCTCGGCCTGTCGCCGCGACAGTGGCGGCGCGGGTCGCTGTGGGCCCTGGCGGCGGTCGGCGTGGTGCTCGCGGCCGTCGTCATCGGCGCGGCACTGCCGATCACCCGGCCCTTCTTCCTCAACGACCGCTATGCCGCGGTCTCGGGCGCGCTCATCGCGTCCATGATCGTGATCCCACTGCAGACCGCGATCCCGGAGGAGCTCGCCTTCCGCGGCGTGCTGCACGGCACCCTGGACCGGGTGGCCGGGGCACGCGGGGTGTTCGCGGCGGGGTCAATGCTGTTCGGGCTCTGGCACATTGCCTCGTCGCTGGGATTGACCAGCGGGAACAAGGGACTGACCGGATTCCTCGGCGGCGGCCCGGCCGGACAGCTGCTCGGCATCGGGCTCGCGGTCCTCGCGACCGCCGGGGCGGGGGTGGTCTTCACCTGGCTGCGGCGACGCAGCGGCAGCCTGCTCGCACCCATCGCACTGCACTGGGCGGTGAACGGCGCGGGCGCGCTGGCCGCGGCCGTGGTCTGGCACGTGACCGTGCACTGACCGCGGCCGGGCGCGCGAACGCAGAGGGGGCCGACTGACCTGGGAACAGAGGATTATGGTCAGTCGGCCCGGGAACGGTTCGGCGGGTCGGACCCACACCGAACCGAGTCTTGTACGAGCCGGGAAGCTCTGCTACGAACCGAGGAAACCCAGCGGGCCCGCGCCGCAGGTGGCGCTGCCGGTGAGGGTGGGCTCGAGGACGTTCACCTTCAGCTCCCAGGCCGAACCCTGCAGGGTCGACAGGGTGTGGGTGCCCGCGCTGTGCGGGGTCCACTGAATGGTGGCCTGCCCGTTGCTCGGGGTGATCGGGCTGCCCGAGATGATCGCGCCATTGTCGTAGAACCAGGCCTGGATCCAGCTGTCATAGGTCGCGGTGATCTGGTACACGCAGCCCATGTAGATATTGCGGGCGTTCACCGACAGGCCGGTGGGTACGGCCGAGGCGGTGGAGGCGGTCAGGCCCACGGAACAGGCCATCGCGGCGACGGCGGTGAGGCCGACGCCGGCCCGCCGGGCGATGCGCTTGCTCAGGGACACTGTCATGTCTTCAACTCCTTGGTGCCAACCCGCTTCGATGCGGTCCGGCGAACTGTATCGGTTGTCCAGTTCATTCCGTGGCACTTTTGCGAAAATACTGAAACACGTTTCTGTCAGATGCGGTCCCATGCAGGTCAGCGGCATGATCGCAGCAACGAGATCGGCCCGCCTCCCCGGAGGGGAAGCGGGCCGGCCCGTTCGGAGCAAACTCGGATCGTCAGCGGCGAGCGTCACTCACCACATCGGACGGCGTCCATTCCGTGTCCCACTGCGACTGCTGCTGTTCCGCATCACCGCCGTGGCCCGGCCACCAGGCGCGGCGGCCGATCAGCGCGGTCACCGCGGGGGTGAAGAACATCGCCATGACGAACGCGGCGATGGCGATGCCGACCGAGATGGCGAAGCCCATCTGCGACAGGGTGTCGTTGCCCGCCAGCATCATCGAGGCGAAGGTGCCCGCCAGGATGACACCGGCCGCCGCCACCGTCGGGCCGGTGTGGCGCAGGGCCAGGGCGGCCGCGCGGTGCGGGTCGTGGCCCTCGCGCGCCTCCTCACGCAACCGGGCGACCATGAGGATGTTGTAGTCCGTCCCGAGGGCGACCACGAACAGGTACATGATCAGCGGCAGCGTGAAGATCAGACCCGAATCCCCCTGCAGATGCTGGAAGACCAGCACCGCCGAACCCAGCGTCGCGGCGAAGCCGAGGAACACCGAGGCCATCAGGTACCAGGGCGCCACCACGCTGCGCAGCAGCAGGGCAAGCACGATCATGATCAGGATGGCCGCCACCGGGAACACCACCGTGTAGTCCCGGTTCATGGCGTGCTGGAAGTCGACGAACACCGAGGTCATGCCGCCCACCACCGCCGAGGTGCCGACCGGGGCCGCCGCATGCGCGGCATCCCGGAGCGGACCCTTCACGGTCTTCAGGGCCGCATCGGATTCCGGCTTGTCGGACAGCGTCACCTGATATTCGGCGACCGTCTTGTCGGCCGACAGTGCCGGCTGCGGACCCACCTCGCCCACACCATGGACGTGCAGCGCCGCGCCGAAGGCGTTCAGCTCGTCGGCGCTCAGCGCGCCGTGCTCGCTGCGCAGATACACCTGCGAGGGCTGGGTGCTGCCCGCGGGCATGCCCTTGAGCAGTTCCTTGCCGTAGACCACGGATTCGGAGCTGCCCGAGGTCGAACCCGAACTCAGGTCGAAGGTCGGATTGAAGCCGAAGGCGAAGACGCCCAGGGCGATCAGGACACCACCGGACGCCACGGCGAACAGGCCCGGCCGCTTGCCCAGCGCGCCGCCCACGGCCGCGAACCGCGCACCCGTCGGCTCCACCTGCCAGGCCTTCGAAGGCCAGAAAACCTTGGTGCCCAACAGGGAAACGATCGCGGGGATGAGCGTGAGCCCGGCCAGCAGCGCCACCGCGACCGCGATGGCCAGGGCGATACCCATGGACCGGAACATGCCCAGGGTGGACAGCGTCAGTGCGCCGAAGGCGATGATCACCGCCGCGGCCGCCGAGGTGATGGCCTCACCGACCCGGGTGACCGCGCTGACCACGGCCGTCTTGGCGTCCTCACCGGCGCGCAGGCGCTCCCGGAAGCGGAACATCAGGAAGAGGATGTAGTCGGTACCGACGCCGAAGAGCACCACGACCAGCAGTGACTGCACCGAGCTGTCGATCTTGAGGTCGAAGGTGTTGCTGGCGATCGCGATCAGACCGCTGGCCAGCGGGGACACCGCGATGAAGATGACCAGGATGGGCAGCAGCGCGATGATCGGGCTGCGGAAGATGAGCAGCAGCAACACCAGGATCAGCACCACGGTCGCCACACCGATGATGATCAGGCCCTTGGTACTGGAATCCTGCTGATCCAGGGTCTGCGCGGCGGTGCCGGTGATGCCGGCCTTCAGGTCGGTGCCGTTCACCTGTTCCTTCAGCGCGTCCCGGAGGGACTTCACCGCGTCGGACTGATGGGTGTCATTGGCGCTGGTGACCTTGGTCATCTGGACCGCGACCACCTCGACCGCCCGGTTCTGCGCCGGGGGCACCGCCTGGATTCCGGTGACATCCTTGATGTTCCGCTCCGACAGCTTGGTCGCGGCGGCGGTCACCGCGGTCGAGTCGGCATCGGTCATCGGGGCTCCGTCGGAGCGTTCGAAGACGATGAGCGCAGCGGGGGTATTGCTGTTGGGAAATGCCTGCTGCTGCAACTTCGCTGCCTGGATGGATTCGTAATGCGAAGGCAGGAAGTCGGATTGGTCGGTGGTGGCGGTGAGCTTCGGCGCGGTGGCGACGACCGCGACAATGGCGATCGCCCACGCGGCGATCACCAGCCACGGGAATCGGACGACGAAGCGTCCCAAGCGGGAGAACATGCGGGAGAAGTCCTTTCCGGGTTCGGCCGCGTCATTCAGATGTCGAGGACCTGCGAGGAGGGGTTCTCCACCACGTCGGCGACGATGCGATAGACCTTCGCCGGAATGCGGTCGCGCAGTTCCGCGAGCGAGTCCACGATCTCCAATGTGAAGTCGCCGTAGCCATCCTCACCCAGGCCGAGGAATTCGCGCCAGTTCTTAAATCCCTTGGCCCAGTTCGTGAACACCGCAAGGTCCGACTGGTCGGAACCGTTTCGGGCGGTGAGGAACTCCTCCTTCCGCTCGCGCGCGGCGTTCTTGGAGGCCTGGGCGAAATCCGACCACTCGACATAGTGCCGGTGGACGACCAGCTTGCCCTTGCGGCTCAGGAAGACCTGCACGGACTCGCTGCCCTCCTTGGTCACGTGCTGGGCCTCGGCCAGCAACCGGCCGACGAAGCGCTGGGTGCGGCCACCGCCGGGGCCGACGCGCAGCGTGATCTCGCGCATGCCCTCGGGCAGCGGGTCGGGCACCAGGTCGGTGCCGGTCGCGGCCGGGGCCTCCGGCGCCGGGGCGTCCTGCGGGTCGTCGTTGGACTTGTCCATATCGAGGGCCATGGGTGCTCCAAATCATCAGTGAATGCGCATATAGGCATGCGTGTACAGCACGGCGCTGTGGGGCGATACCCGCTGTGCCGCTGCACTTCTCAGGGTTCCGGACGGTCATTCCCCGCCTTCAGGCACTATAAGTAGACGTATACGTATAGCGCAACCCTGACTCGACCCTGAACTTTCTCCAGATGCTTCCCTGAGCATCCGGACACGAAAAGGCCCGCCTCCCGAACGGGAGGCGGGCCCTCGTGGGTCGTCCGCGCGCTAGCGCCCGCGCCGCTTGCCCGGCTTCTTCGCACCGCCCTGCTTCGACTTCGCGGCGGTCTGCGGCTTCTTCCCCCCGGCCTGACTGCGCGTCCCGCCCGCCTTGGCGGCACCCGTCCGCCTGGGCGAATTCTGTTGCCGCGCAGGCTTGTCCGGCTGCTGACCGGACGGCGAACGGGAACTGCGCTGGGAGCGGCCGCGCACCACGCCCACGAACTCCTCCACCAGCTCGGTGGTGCGGTCGGCGGGCCAGGCCAGCGCGATCTCGGTCTCGGGCACATCGGTGACGGTCCGGTAGACCAGGTCCTTGCGGTGGTGCAGGCGGGCGATCGAGTGCGGCACGATGGCCGCCCCGCTCACCGCGGCCACCAGCTCCATGGTCATGGCGGCGTCGTCCAGGTCGGCGGCGTCCTGCATGCGCTCATCGGCCAGATCGGCCGTGGCGACCTGATCGAACAGGGCGATCGGATGATCCTTGGGGACGACCACGACCGGGACCTCGCGGTAGAGCGGAATCGCGCTCACCCCATCACGTTCGATGGGCAGCCGCACGAAACACATGTCGACCGCGTCCGTGCGCAGGGCCTGCTCCTGCTCCTTCATCGGGATCGGCGTCAACTCCAGCGCGACCTCGGGGAACCGCTCGCGCCAGATACGCTCCCATTTGGTGACGGTCACGCCCGGGACGAAGCCGACGCGCAGGCGGTCAGCCGCGGCCGGTGCCGGCTCCGGCTCCGCGGCCGCGGCGGCCGCGATGAGGGCGCGGGCCTCGTCCAGCAGCGCCCGCCCGTCCTCGCTCAGCCGGGTGGGCTGCGCGCCCGGCACGAACAGTCTGGTTTCGAGCTCTTCCTCCAGCTCGATGACCGTCCCGCTCAAGCGCTGCCGCGAAATACCGAGGCCACGCGCCGCCCGGGCGAAATGCAATTCCTCGGCAACCGCGACGAACCAGCGCAGGCGCGTCAGATCGATGGACTCCAACCGGCTCATGGCGTCCACGGTATTGCACCGGCCAGCAGGTTCACCCCACCCGCCCGATACCCTTGATCGGTGAGCCCGGACAAGAACCCCCAGACCATGAAGCCGCTCACCGCGGCGAACAAACTCGGCATCTACCTCCCGGCAACCCCCGCGGAGTTCCGGAACTCACCCGTCACCCGCGCCCAGCTCGAAGAACTGCGCACCGATCCCCCGCAGTGGCTGCTCGAGTTGCGGGCCAACGGCCCCTTCCCGCGCGATGTGGTGGCCCGCAAGCTGGGCATCTCCAACTCCGGTCTGGCCCGCGCCGGCGTCGCCGACGCACTCACCGCGGACGAGATCGCGGCCCTGCTCGCCGACCCGCCCGAATGGCTGCTCCGCGAACGGGAGAATCTCGTCGCCGTCCGCAAGGAAGCCGAGCGCGTCAAGGAGAAGGAGGCCGCCCGCCGCGCCGCCTCCAACCGCCCGCCCAAGAACCGCTTCGGCAACTGAACGCGACGCCCCGGCCCGGTCATCTGCGCTGAACTCCCTTCCACCACCGCCGAATCGGATCAGATCCGGCGCAGCACCCGGTCGACCAGGTCGGGGGCCGCGCCGAGATAGTTCTCGGGGCGGAGGAGTTCGGCCAGTTCGGGTTTGGTCAGGTGCAGGGCGATATCGGGGCATTCGGCGAGGATGTCGGCCAGCGGCCGGGTAGTGGTCCGCGCCTCGAAAGAGGCTGCCTGCAGAGCCTTCTTGGCGATCGGCTTGCCGAGCAAGGGGGCCAGGCGGATCGAGAGGCGTTCGGCGACGATCTGCCCCTCGGTGAGCGCGAGGTTCTCGGTCATGCGGTCGGCATCGGCCATCAGGCCCGCGGCGAGTTCGACCGCGGTATGGGCGGCGCCGCCGACCAGGAGCAGGCATTCGCGCAGCGGCTGCCATTCGGCGTGCCAGGCGCCGGCGGGACGTTCGTCCTCGGCCAGCAGCGCGCCGAACAGCGTCGAGGCCAGCGCGGGGACCTGCAGCGCCGCCGCGCGAATCATGGTGCTCAGCACCGGGTTTCGCTTCTGCGGCATGGCCGAGGATTCGCCACGGCCCGGGGCGGCGGGCTCGAGCAGTTCGGCGGTCTCGGTGCGGGACTGGGAGATCACGTCCACGGCCAGCTTGCCCAGGGTGCCGGAGGTGAGGGCCAGCGCCGCGGCCAGATCGGCGATCGGGGTGCGCACGGTGTGCCAGGGGGTGGCGCTCACGGCGAGGGAGAGTTCCGCGGCGAACTCGCCGGTGAGGCGCTCCATGATCTCGCCGGCGGGCGCCTGCGACAGTTCCGAATCCGCGCAGTGCGCGCATTCGATATAGGACGCCAAAGTGCCCGCCGCGCCGCCCAATTGGACCGGCAGCGTGCCGCGCACGCGGTCCAGGCGTTCGCGGGCGTCGAGCAGGCCCTGCATCCACACCGCCACCTTCGCGCCGAAGGTCGTCGGCACCGCGTGCATGGCGAGGGTGCGGCCGGCGATCGGGGTGGTGCGGTGGCGGCGCGCCAGCTCGGCCAGGGAGCCGACGATGGTGTCCAGGTCCGCGATCAGCACGGCCAGCGCCCGGGCGGCGATCATCATGGTCGCGGTATCGAGAATGTCCCGGCTGGTGGAGCCGTAGTGCACGTAGTTCGCACTCACCGGATCCACGTCCGCCACCGCGTCGTGCAGGCGCTCCACGAAGGTCACCACCGGATTCGCGGCGCCGCGCGAGGCCCGGGCGATCTCGCGGGCGTCGAACGCGTGCTCGCGGACCGCCATCGCCAGATGATCGGTGACGGTGTCGGGCACCATGCCCAGGCGGGCCTCGGCCCGCGCCAGCGCCAGCTCCACCTCCAGCATGGCCTCGATCCAGGCGTCGTCGCTCAGCAGGGACTCCACCGGCGTGCCCACCCCGACGGGGGCCAGCAGACCGCATTCCAACGCCATGTCATCGTGCCTTTCACTGTCGTGCCGGAGTTCGGAATGCCGCTGCACCCCATACTGATCCGGCGAGATCGCCGGGCCCTCGTACCGGTGGGCGGTGAGGATCTCGCGGGCGATGGCATCGCCGTCGGCCAGCGTCACCGAATTGACCCCGGGGCGCGCGCCCGCCGCCGTCACCCAGCGCACCGCCTCGGTCGGCACTCCGAAGGCGTAGCGGCGCGGGTGGATTCGCCCGATCGTGTCCACCGGATGGAACGAACCCGGCGCGAGCGCCAGGCCGCCGGTGCGATAGCGGCTGCCGTCCGGAGAGGCGATGACGTAGCCGCGCACCTCCTCGCGGTGCAACAGGTTGCGCAGCAATGGATCCGCGGTGCGATGCAGGTCCGGTGCGGGCATCCAGGCATCGATGAGAGTCTGTGCCGCCGCCACCGAATCACCCACCAGGGGTGAATCGGCGACGAAGCACTCGTGCCTGGTGTCCGCCCGGACCCGCATGCCGGGACCGGCGACTCGCACCACACCCGCGCGAATCAGTGCCGCCAGTTCCGAAATACGTTGCGCCGGTGGCCCGATGGACAGGAAGGCGTTCATCGGTGTGTACCAGCGATCCAGGTCGTCGCGGTAGGAGGAGCCCGCGATGCCGCCGTGGTCGACCACCAGCCGGACCTCATTGCGCAGGTCGCGCAGGACATCCAGGGCCGCCTTCATCGGGCCGTGCACATTGCCCAGGCGCGCCTGCTGCACATCGGCGTCGAGGTAGGCCAGCAGCCAGGCGTGGAAGTCGGCGGGATCGGTGAAGCAGCGACCGCCGGTGGGGTCGGCGAGTGTGCTCCAGTCCCAGCGGTCCTGCGGGGGCACGCCGAAGCGGTTCAGCAGCTCCTCGGCGTCCTCGGCGGTCGGGGCGATCAGGTAGCGGTCGCGGAAGGAGGCCAGGCGGTGCGGGCTCACCCGGTCCGCGATCAGGCGGGTGTAGTAGACCGATTCGACCTCGCGCGCGATATGCGGCCAGACGTCGCGGCGGAAGGAGACGTCGCCGAATTTCCTTGCGCGGTGGCGCAATCGGGCGATGCGGTCGGCATTGAGCAGCAACGGCTCGTAGCGGCCGGCCACCCCCTTCTGATGCTCGCCGCGCGCGTGATGCGGGACGCCGCGGCGGCAGCCGGTGACGATGAGCGGCTCCCGGCCCGAGGCGACGTATTCCAGCCCGGCCTCGGACTCCTTGAACCGGCCGCCGCGGCCCACCGTCAGCAGAGCGAGGTAGTCGAAGAAGGTCAGGCCCAGGCCGCGGATGATGACCGGGTCCCCCTCGGGAATACGGTCCAGGTCCACATCGGCGGCATTGCCGGGCGGAATGTAGGTGAGGCCCAGGCGATCCGCGGTGTCGGCGAGCGAACCGGACGTGCCGGGCGGCGCTTCGGCCAGGTGGCCCTGGGTGAGCACCACCGCGTGCAATCCGCGCACGCGTTCGCCGGTATCGAGTTCCAGTTCCTGGAACCCGCCGGGGCCGTCGCGCATATCCACCACGGTTGCCACGATTTCGCTTACTCGCACCCAATCGGCGTATCTGTCGCGGGTGCGCTCGAAGGCCCAGCGCAGGTAATGACCGTAGAAGGCGCGTGGTGGATAGCTCTCCGGGGAAATCCGCAGGGCCGCACCGAAAGCGTCGCTGGGCAGGCCCGCGAAATTGCCGATCTTCGCCAGAAAGTTCGACCATTCGTAGAGGCTGGGGCCGCGTTCCACCGGGCCCGCCATCTCGACGGTGTCGTCGGTGAATATGGTGACCTGCTCGGCGACCGTGTTCATGAGCAGGTGCGCGGGCTGGTCGGTGCGCCAGACCGCGCCGGTACCGACCCGCGTCGAATCGATGAGCACCAGTTCGACGCCGGCCGAGATGCCTAACTGCCGAGCGTTGGCGCAAATGCGTTCGAAAACATTCAGACCCCGCGGTCCCACTCCAACTATGGCGATCCGTAAAACATTGTCGAGCATGCAAACTCACCGATCGCGCTCGATTAGCCGTGACCGAATCCGGGCACGTCGGCGAGGTTAGCGCGGCACGGACAAGCGCTCAAGAATGGACGGTACGGTACGCCTGGTTCGTCTGGAATGTCGAAAACTGCTGTGCGGCACGGCGCTCCAGCGCCTCCGACAGGCAGGCCAGCAGCAGCGCCGAAACCGCCAGCGCGGCACCGACCCAGTTCGGGGCCGTGTAACCGAATCCGGCCGCGATCACCAGCCCGCCCAGCCACGCCGAGATGGCATTGCCCAGGTTGAACGCGCCGATGTTCATGGCGGAGGCCAGCGTCGGCGCCGCGTGCGCCTGATCGAGCACCCGTTTCTGCAACGACGGCACCGTCGCGAAGCCGAGCACGCCGATCACGAAGATCGTCACGGCGGCCCCGATCCGGTCGTGCGCGGTCACCGTGAACAGACCCAGCGCCACCGCGAGCCCCGCCAGCGGCGCGACCAGCATGAGCATCGGCGCCCGGTCGGCGAACCTGCCGCCCACCAGGTTTCCGGCGAACATGCCGAGGCCGAACAGCACCAGGAGCCAGGTCACCGACCCGTCGGCGAAACCGGTCACCTCGGTCATCATCGGGGCGATATAGGTGAGGGCCGCGAACACGCCGCCGAAACCCAGCACCGTCATGGCCATGGCCAGCAGCACCTGAATGTTCTTGAAGGCGGCCAGTTCGTGCCGTAGGTGCACGCCCTCCGGCCTGGGCAGGTCCGGCACCAGCTTGGCCACGCCCACCAGCCCGGCCACGCCCAGCGCGGCGACCACCGCGAACGTGCTGCGCCAGCCGACGGTCTGGCCCACCAGGGTGCCCAGCGGCACGCCCACCACATTGGCGACGGTGAGGCCGGTGAACATCAGGGCGATGGCCCCGGCCTTCCTGTCCGGCGCCACCAGATCGGCGGCCACCACCGAGCCGATGCCGAAGAACGCGCCGTGCGCCAGCGAGGCGACCACCCGGCCCAGCAGCATGACCCCGAAGACCGGAGCGATGGCGGACAACAGGTTTCCGACGATGAACAATCCCATCAGCAGCATGAGCATGCGCTTGCGGGAGATCTTGGTGCCGAGCGCGGTCATCACCGGCGCACCGAGCATGACGCCCAGCGCATAGCCGGTGACCAGCCAGCCGGCGGTCGGGATGGAGACGCCGAAGTCCCCGGCGACCTCGGGCAGCAGGCCCATGATCACGAATTCCGTGGTGCCGATCCCGAAGGCCCCGATGGCGAGGGCGAGCAGCGCGAGTGGCATGGATACACCTTCCGAGCAAAGAGTTGCAAGAGCGCTTTACGTGCGCCAACAACAGTTGCATACGCATATTACTTGCAAGCGCTGGCTATTGCGGAGTTGGTCTATCCTGGTGGGAGTCCCTCCGACCCGAGGAAACGCGATGACAGCCACCGATCCCGCCATGACCACCCTGGCCCAGGGCTGGTGCGCCCTCTCGCTGCTGCACGGCACGATCGAGGCCCACATCGAACGCGCCCTCCAGTCGGCCCACGACCTCAGCGTCCGCGAATACTCCCTGCTCGACGTCCTCTCCCGCCAGCACGACGGCGACGGCGGCATGCTCCAGATGAAACAGGTGGCCGACGCGGTCGTGCTCTCCCAATCCGCCACCACCCGCTTGGTCACCCGGCTCGAGGACCGCGGCCTTCTCGCGCGCTACCTCTGCCCCCACGACCGCCGCGGCATCTACACCAAGGTCACCGACGCCGGCCACGAGCTCCTCGAGGCGGCCCGCCCCACCAATGCCACCGCCCTCCGGGAGGCGCTCACCGCGGCCTCCCGCAATCCCGAACTGGCACCGCTCGTCCACACCCTCGAATCCCTCCGCACCCCAGCCTGATTCCCAGGACCGGCCCGCGTCGCGGAGCCCTGCGATAGCCGTCCGCAAGTAGTCGGCTACCTACATCACGCAGCGAAGGGTCGGCTCGTAGGTTGTCGATCTTGTTGTGCCACAACGGACTCGGTGCGCCGCGCGGGCGATGCCCAGCAGCATCCCGCTGCGGGTGATGACATTGCGCGAGCCGCATTGCCCGTTTTGCCAGGTTCGGGTAGTCGCGTACCCGTGAGACGCCGGATACGAGCGATGAGAATCGGTCTTGTCGATTCACATCCTGGTCGGCGTCGGCCGCCCAGGCAGGAAAGAGGTTTCCGATGGGTATCGCGCAGAACGACCACCGCGGCGTGACAGTTCGAGTATCGATGGCCGCCACGGAGATCGACGACGAGCGCTTGGACGGGCAGACCCGGATGCTGCGAGCGGAGCTGGCCGCGATGGACGGCGTCGAATCGGCGGCGCTGGCGCGGGACAGCGCCGGAACGGCCCCGGGTACGAAGGTGGCCGACCCCGTCACGATCGGCGCGATCGTGCTGGCGCTGAGTGCTTCCGGCGGAGTGTTCACCACCCTGATCGAGACGGTGCGGGACTGGCTGGGCCGCCACCCGGGCACCCACCGGGTGACGGTCACGATCGACGGCGAGAGCATCGAGCTCGGGGCCGCGAGCAACGACCAGCAGCGCGCACTGGTCGACGCCTATATTCGCCGCCACGGCGGCGTCGTGGCGGGGTGACGGCAATGACCGGCCGATTCGCCCTGGTAGTGGCGACCTACACGTTCCACGATCCCGGATTGCGGCAGTTGACCGCACCCGCGCACGACGCCGAGGCACTCGCCGAGGTGCTGGCCGACCCCACGATCGGCGGGTTCGAGGTCACCACCCTGATCAACCAGCCGCACCACGTGGTCGGTGCCGCGATCGGCGATTTCTTCTCGGACCGGCGGCGCGATGATCTGACGCTGCTGTACTTCAGCGGGCACGGGCTCAAGGACGACGCCGGCAAGCTCTACCTCGCGATGACCGACACCCGCCCGCTCAACCCCCTGTTCACCTCGGTCCCCGCCGATCAGATCGACTACGCCATGACCGGATGCGACTCCAACCGTCAGGTGCTGATCCTGGACTGCTGCTACAGCGGCGCCTTCCCCGTCGGCACCATCGCCAAGGCCGACGACCAGGTCCACGCCCTGGAAACCTTCAGCGGACGCGGCCGGACCGTGCTCACCGCCTCCGACGCCACCCAGTTCGCCTTCGAGGGCAACACTCCCCACGGGCAGGCGACGCAGTCGGTGTTCACCCGGCACCTCGTCGCCGGTCTGCGCGACGGCGGCGCCGACCTCGACCAGGACGGCGACATCACCGTCGACGAGCTCTACAGCTACGTACACGACCATGTCGTCGCCGAACGCCCCCGCCAGCGGCCCAAGAAACAAGACAATATCGAAGGCCGCACCCTCCTGGCCCGCAACCGCAATTGGCAAGTACCGCAACATATTCGAACCGCACTCGAGAGTCCGGCCGTCCGTGATCGGCGCAACGCGCTCGATGACCTGGACCAGCTGCACCGCACCGGCGGCGCCATTGTCCGGTCCCGCGTCCGCGACGCCATCACCCGACTCCTGGACGACGACAGCCGCGCCATCGCCGCCGCGGCCGCCCACTGGCTCGACGTCAACCCCACCGGCACGGCAACGCCGCCGGCCGGTGACGGCGCCGAACCAGCCACCGATCCCGGCTCCCCCACGGTCGGCGCGACCGTACCGGCAACGACGCCGGCGCGCGGCAACGAGGCCGCGCGGACGGACAGCGAGGTATCACCGCATGCCGACAGGACGACAGCACCGGCAGCGCTGTTCGGCAAACCCGAGCCGCCGCTCCCGCCGAAAACCCGGACACCCGAACGCCGTTTCGGCTGGGCGCGGCGCAGATTCCGCGATCGGAGATGGGCGATACCGGCGACAGCCGCCGCAGTGGCTATCGCCTGCACGGTAGCGGTAGGCGGGTGGCACTTCGTCACCGGAGGTGTGCCCGGACACGCTATCGCCGACGCGCAAGCACTCCGCGGGCCCGACATCGAATTGCTCGGGCTGATCGCCACGAACGGCAGACACCGCAGCACTTGCGGCCATGCCGACCCGGACCCGGGCCAGATCGCCCATATCGCCTGCGATACCAACAAGGCGGCGGGCGCGCCCTTCGCGCGGTTCTTCCGATTCGCCAACGGCGACAAACTGGCCGACTTCTACCAAAGGACGAGTCGGCTTCTGCACGCAGGCAACTGCCCGGGCGACCCGCCAGGACCCGACGCGCCCGCCCTCGACAATCTGCGCAAGCCGGTGGGCCGCAAAGCGTGTGGCTTCAATCGTTCGGTCAGCCCGGCCACCTCGGTGCTGATCGTGACCGACGAACCCGACCTCGCGGTCAGCATTTTCTTCTACGCGCCCGCCGAGTGGACTTCACCTCTCGCCGAACAATTGCGCGACTACGACGCGGCGCGGGGTTATCGGCCGTTCCGGACTCCAGACGAGGCGAACGACCCTGACGTATTCACCTCCGGCGACAAAGAACTGCTGTCGATGCTCGGGCGAGACTTCACCCGCGCGAACTGCCGGCACGCGGATCCGGCGAAACCGGCGCAGGCGGAAATCCTCTGTGACACACCGGTGAACTACCCCAGCGCAGCGTTCCTGAGTTATCCCACCGCCGACGACGCCCAGTCGATATACCAGGACACGATCAATCAGCACGGGGGCCATGCGTGCAACGGCCGACCGGGGCAGGACAGCGTCTGGACCCAGCAGAATCAGCCGGTCGGACGGTTCGCCTGCTACCCGTCCCCCGGCGATTCGTCCCACCCCGACGACCATCCGCCCTGCTTGCTCGCGATCCTCGAGAGCCGGGCCATGATGCGCGAGTACTGCGCCACGCCCGCAGGAGCTCCCCCGACCTCGATCACCACCGAGTCAGACCTGCTCGCCTGGTTCCAGAAAGAGGCCGGCTAGTACCGCAACGCCACTCGGGACTGACATGAGTCGGTATCCGCAGCGGCAATTGTGCGACCAATTCGGGACACCGCAACAAGTTCCGGACGTAGGTTCGGGGCATGCCTCTCGGACATCTCGGGATCAATGTCAGCGATCTGGCGGGTGCGCGGAAGTACTACGACGAACTGATGCCGCTGCTGGACTACGAACCGCTGCTGGCCGACGACACCCAGTTCGCCTACTGGCCCGCGGCCCGGAAGATCGGTACCTACGTGTTCTTCTACCCGGCGGCGTCGGGTGAGTATTCGCGGGTGCTGCCGGGACTTCAGCACCTGGCGTTCATGGTGCCCACGCGCGCGGCGGTACGGCGGGTGCACGAGTGGGCGGCTGGACGCGGAGCCGAAATCCTGCACGCGCCACAGGAATTCCCGCAGTACCCGCCGCCCTATTACGCGACCTTCTGGACCGGCTACGACGGGATCATGCTGGAGGCGGTCTGCCACAAGGACGCGTGACGACTCTGGAGACGCGAAGGCCCGCTCCGGGGGAAGCGGGCCTTCGAGTTCCGGCTCGACCGCGTCAGCAGTAGTAGCAGACGCCGTTGGCGGGGAGTTCGGTGAAGCAGGAGTTGCAGACCGCCTTGCGAGCCTCGGGTTCCGGCTTCGGGGTGGAGACCGGGCCGGCCGGAGTGACCCGGCGGGGCGCGCCGCCATTGCGCGGGATCAGGGGCGGGATGCCGCCGTCGGAGGGGATGTCCGCGCCGTAGGCCGCGTAGCACTGCCAGCGGGCGTAGGCGGCATGCACCTCGAGGTCGGCCGGGACGGGCAGGTGGGCCAGCTCCAGCACGTACTTGTAGCTGTCGCTGACCTTGTGGTTCTGCTTGACGCACAATGCCGTCAGTGGCGGCTCGCCGGCATTGTGGCAGCGGCGGGCGACCTTGCGCAGGATGGCGTCCATCCAGGTGCGGGTGGGGGCGTCGGTACGGATGCCCGACATCTCCTGCACCCGCTCGGCGAGCTCATTGATGGTCACGAAATGGCCGTAGCCGGAGGCGCATTCGGCCAGCACCTCGTGGGCGGCCAGAGCCCAGCCCACCGCCGCATCGCGGAATGTCACCGCGGTCCGGTCGTCGATCCGCCAAGCCCCGGAAGTTGTTGCAGCATCCCTCATAGCCAGACAAAACTAGCGCCTCACCGGGGCGACACGCCAATTCCGTTCGGATATACCGGGTTTCGGTTTGATCACACTCGAGCGGGGGCGCGCATAGAACCTATCGACCCACAGAAAAACAACCACACATATGCGACGTATCCCCCGAACCACGGTGGCCCAAAGGGGAGCGGAGTCCGCCGACACCCACGAAACACTCCGCCCACACCCGCAAAACACAGTGGCCCGCTTCCCTTTCGGGAAGCGGGCCACTGTTCTATGACTTGTTCGAAGTCATGGAGCAGGCTTACTTGGCCTTCTCCAGGACCTCGACCAGACGCCACCGCTTGGTGGCGGACAGCGGACGGGTCTCCATCAGCTGCACGCGGTCGCCGACACCGGCGATCTCGTTCTCGTCGTGGGCCTTCACCTTCGAGGTGGTGCGGATGATCTTGCCGTAAAGCTTGTGCTTCACGCGATCTTCCAGCTCGACCACGATGGTCTTGGTCATCTTGTCGGAGACGACGTAGCCGATGCGCACCTTGCGCTGGCCCCGCTCCTCCTGCTTGGCCGGCGTCTTGGCCGGGCCCTTGGCGTCACTCATGCCGCGTCTCCCTTGCCTTCAGGACCGGAGGCCAGGCCGAGCTCGCGCTCACGCATGACCGTGTAGATGCGCGCGATCTCGTGGCGGACCACACGCAGGCGCCGGTTGTTCTGCAACTGGCCGGTCGCCATCTGGAAGCGCAGGTTGAACAGCTCTTCCTTGGATTCGCGCAGTTTCGCGACGAGCGCGTCATTGTCGAGCTCGCGGAGCTCTGCGGCCGGATTGGCAGTAGCCATCAGAACTGCTCCTCTCGGGTCACGATCCTGCACTTCATCGGGAGCTTGTGCATCGCGCGGCGCAGGGCCTCACGAGCGGTCTCCTCGTTCGGGTAAGAAAGCTCGAACATGACCCGACCGGGCTTCACGTTCGCGATCCACCACTCCGGCGAACCCTTACCGGAACCCATTCGGGTTTCGGCCGGCTTCTTGGTGAGCGGGCGGTCCGGGTAGATGTTGATCCAGACCTTGCCGCCACGCTTGATGTGGCGGGTCATCGCGATACGAGCGGACTCGATCTGACGGTTGGTCACGTAGGCGGGCTCCAGAGCCTGGATGCCGAACTCGCCGAACGAAACCGCGGTGCCGCCCTTGGCCATACCGGAGCGCTTCGGGTGGTGCTGCTTACGGTGCTTGACCTTGCGGGGCATCAACATAGGTCAGCCCTCCTGGTTCTCTGCCGGAGCCTCCGCGACAGCAGTCGCGGCACGCCCGGCCTCAGTGCTGGTCGCGGTGGTGCCCTGGGCACCGCTGCGACGGGGACGGCTCGGACGCTCGCGACGCGGGCGGTCGTCACGCTCGCGGCCGGACGGGGCCACCGCGGTGACCTCACGCTTGCCGCCGACGATGTCGCCCTTGTAGATCCAGACCTTCACGCCGATGCGGCCGAAGGTGGTCTTCGCCTCGTACAGGCCGTAGTCGATGTCGGCGCGCAGCGTGTGCAGCGGCACCCGACCCTCACGGTAGAACTCCGAGCGCGACATTTCCGCGCCGCCGAGACGGCCGGAGCACTGCACACGGATGCCCTTGACGTTCGGCGAACGCATGGCCGACTGGATGGCCTTGCGCATCGCGCGACGGAACGCCACACGGTTCGAGAGCTGCTCGGCCACACCCTGAGCAACCAGCTGCGCATCCGACTCGGGGTTCTTGACCTCGAGGATGTTCAGCTGAACCTGCTTCTTGGTGAGCTTCTCCAGCTCGGCGCGAATGCGGTCGGCCTCGGCGCCACGACGGCCGATCACGATGCCCGGGCGCGCGGTGTGGATGTCCACACGCACGCGGTCACGGGTGCGCTCGATCTCGACCTTCGAGATGCCGGCCCGCTCCATGCCGGTGGCGAGGAGCTTGCGGATCGCGACGTCTTCCTTCACGTAGTCCGCGTACTGCTTGTCCGCGTACCAACGCGACTTCCAGTCGGTGGTGATACCGAGGCGGAAGCCATGGGGATTGATCTTCTGTCCCATTTACTTTGCCCCTCCCTTCCGGCGGCTACGAGTGGCAGCGCCGGCGGTGGGCACGCTCTCGACCTCGATGGTGATGTGGCTGGTGCGCTTGCGGATCCGGAACGCGCGGCCCTGGGCACGCGGCTGGAAACGCTTCATGGTCGCGCCCTCGTCGACGTACGCGGTCGAGATGACCAGCGTGGCCGGGTTCAGGCCGAGGTTGTTCTCCGCATTGGCAGCGGCCGAGGCCACCACCTTGGCGACCGGCTCGCTCGCGGCCTGCGGCGCGAACTTCAGGATGTTCAGCGCATCCTCGACACGGCGGCCACGGACCAGGTCCACGACTCGGCGGGCCTTCATCGGCGTCACGCGAACGTGCTTGGCGGTCGCGCGCGCGGTCGGGTTCTGAGTTTCAGTGCTCATCGCCGCTTGCTCTTCCGATCTTCCTTGACGTGGCTCTTGAACGTGCGAGTCGGCGCGAATTCACCGAGCTTGTGTCCAACCATGTTCTCGGACACGAACACCGGCACGTGCTTGCGGCCGTCGTGGACCGAGAACGTGTGGCCGATGAAATCCGGGATGATGGTGGAACGACGCGACCAGGTCTTGATGACCTGCTTCGTGCCCTTCTCGTTCTGAACGTCCACCTTCTTGAGGAGGTGTTCGTCGACGAACGGGCCCTTCTTCAGGCTGCGTGGCATGTCTAACCTCCTCCTTAACGCTTCTTGCCGCGGCGGCGGACGATGAGCTTGTCGCTGGGACGGTTGGGCTTACGGGTGCGGCCCTCGGGCTTGCCCCACGGGGAGACCGGGTGGCGACCACCGGAGGTCTTACCCTCACCACCACCGTGCGGGTGGTCGACCGGGTTCATGACCACACCACGGACGGTCGGGCGAACGCCCTTCCACCGCATACGGCCGGCCTTACCCCAGTTGATGTTCGACTGCTCGGCGTTGCCGACCTCGCCGATGGTGGCGCGGCAGCGCACGTCGACGCGACGGATCTCACCGGAGGGCATACGCAGGACGGCGTAGGCGCCTTCCTTACCCAGCAGCTGGATGGACATGCCCGCGGCACGAGCCAGCTTGGCGCCGCCGCCCGGACGCAGCTCCACCGCGTGAACGGTGGTACCGGTCGGGATGGAGCGCAGCGGCAGGTTGTTGCCCGGCTTGATGTCCGCGCCGGCACCCGACTCGATCTTCGTGCCCTGGGCGATGCCCTTGGGCGCGATGATGTAGCGCTTCTCGCCGTCGGCGAAGTGCAGCAGCGCGATGTTGGCGGTGCGGTTGGGGTCGTACTCGATGTGCGCGACCTTGGCCGGGATGCCGTCCTTGTCCAGTCGACGGAAGTCGATCAGACGGTAGGCGCGCTTGTGGCCGCCACCCTTGTGACGAGTGGTGATGCGGCCCTGCGCGTTACGGCCACCGGTCTTGGTGAGCGGACGCAGCAGCGACTTCTCGGGGGTCGAGCGGGTGATCTCGGCGAAGTCCGAGACCGAGGCACCGCGGCGGCCCGGGGTTGTCGGCTTGTACTTACGGATTGCCATGAGTTCTTCTCTACTTTCTGGAGCTCCAGCCGCTTACGCGACCGGGCCTCCGAAGATCTCGATGGGCTTGCTGTCGGCCGAGATGGTCACGAGCGCGCGCTTGGTGTCCTTGCGCTTGCCGTAACCGAAGCGGGTCCGCTTGCGCTTGCCCTGACGGTTGGCGGTGTTGACGCTCGTGACCTTCACACCGAAAACCTTCTCAACGGCGATCTTGATCTGCGTCTTGTTCGAGTCCGGGTGCACCAGGAAGGTGTAGGTGCCTTCTTCGATCAGTCCGTAGGACTTCTCGGAGATCACCGGCGCGAGCAGGATGTCGCGGGGATCGGCGATGGTGGTCACTTGCTCTCCTCCTGTGCAGCTTCGGCGGGGCCGTGCACGAAGGCGTTGAGCGCCTCGACCGAGAACACGATTTCGTCGCTCTTGAGAACGTCGTAGGTGTTCAGCTGGTCCGGGGCGATCGGGTGCACGCCCTGCAGGTTCGCCACGCTCTTCCACGCGGTGACATCTTCACGGCCGACGACGACCAGGATGTTCTTCCGGTCCGACAGCTCGGCGAGGAAGGACTTGGCCGACTTGGTCGACGGGGTCTGTCCCGCAACCAGTTCGGTGATCACGTGGATGCGCTCGTTGCGAGCCCGGTCCGACAGAGCGCCACGCAGCGCGGCGACCTTCATCTTCTTGGGCAGGCGCTGGGTGTAGTCACGCGGCTGCGGGCCGTGGACGGTGCCACCGCCGGCGAACTGCGGCGCACGGGTCGAACCCTGGCGCGCACGGCCGGTGCCCTTCTGGCGGTACGGCTTCTTGCCACCACCGCGGACCATGCCGCGGGTCTTGGTGGCGTGCGTGCCCTGGCGAGCCGCGGCCTGCTGGGCCACGACGACCTGGTGCATCAGCGCGATGTTCGCGGTCACGTCGAAGATCTCCGCGGGGAGCTCGACGGTGCCCTCGGTCTTGCCGCCAGCGGCCTTGACCGTGAGCGTCAGGTTGGTCTTGGTCTCGGTGCTCATGCCCGGGCACCACCCTTCACTGCACTCTTGACGATCACGACGCCGCCGGTGCGGCCCGGGATCGCGCCCTTGATCAGCAGCAGACCGTTCTCGGCATCCACCTTGTGGACCGAGAGGTTCTGCGTGGTGACGCGGTCGTTACCCATCCGGCCGGACATGCGCATGCCCTTGAACACGCGGCCCGGGGTGGAGCAACCACCGATGGAACCCGGACGACGGTGCACGGCCTGCGCACCGTGCGAGGCACCCTGGCCACGGAAGCCGTGGCGCTTCATGGTGCCCGCGAAGCCCTTGCCCTTGGAGGTGCCGGTCACGTCGACGTAGGAGCCCGCCTCGAAGACATCGGCGTTGATCTCCTGGCCGACCTCGAAGGCCGACGCGTCGGCGACGCGCAGCTCGGCGATGTGGCGGCGGGGGGTGACACCGGCCTTGGAGAACTGGCCGGAGACCGGCTTGTTCACCTTGCGCGGGTCGATCGCGCCGTAGGCGACCTGGACGGCGGAGTAACCGTCGCGCTCCACGGTGCGGATCTGGGTAACGACGTTCGGGCCCGCCTTGACGACGGTCACGGGAACGACGCGGTTCTTCTCGTCGAAGACCTGGGTCATGCCGAGCTTGGTGCCCAGGATGCCCGCGGCCGGACGGCTCTTGTTGTCAGTCATATTCGAAGTCCCCGTCACTGAATGTTGACGTCGACGCTGGCCGGCAGGTCGATACGCATCAGGGCGTCAACCGTCTTCGGCGTCGGGTCGAGGATGTCGATCAGCCGCTTGTGCGTACGCATCTCGAAGTGCTCGCGCGAGTCCTTGTACTTGTGCGGCGAACGGATGACGCAGTACACGTTCTTCTCGGTGGGCAACGGCACCGGGCCGACGACGCGGGCACCGGTACGGGTCACCGTCTCGACGATCTTGCGCGCAGACGCGTCGATCGCCTCATGGTCGTAGGCCTTGAGCCTGATGCGGATCTTCTGTCCCGCCACGCTGAGTGTCCTTTTCTCCGCTTACGTTGTGGTCCAAGAGCTTTCGCTCTCACACCACCCTCATTTGCACAGCCCGAACACACGAAGACGCATCAGCCACCACACGACCGGCCACCTGGGCCCGATCCATCGCCGCTGTTCATCTGTCATGGTTCATCCGGTCCACGCGGTCGGGCGTGTCGCTCCGCCGCCCATTCCTCAGCCCGGACCAAAATCCTGTAAGCCTCGGAACATTGTTCCGGACGCACCCACGCCGCAATCCAGCGGGGTGCAAAATTGGGTCTTGCTCACCCACGACCAGCGCCGATCCAACGGAAAAGACGCAACCCGGTGTGGGCAACCCGAACAGTATGCCTCGAGTCCCCAGCCCACTTCAAATCGCCCCCTCCCCCACCCGGACTCGATGGCCCTGGTCACACCGGGTCGCGCCGCCCGGCCCGGAGAGCGCGATGGCCGGTGCGGAACTCGGCTCCCGCACCGGCCATTTCACACCTCAGCGGTCGCGGAGGTTCTGGAGGTAGTAGTCCCAGCCGCCGAGGTCCTCGACCAAGACGAAGTTGCCGCCATGATGCACGGCGGGGTCGACCAGGGCCATGCTGATCTGCCCGCCGGGAGTGTCCGCGGCCTCGCCGACGATCTGGGTCAGATTGCCGTACACCTTCCCGTCGATGAACGGGATATCCGAGAAGTACGGGTCGACGGCGACCCGGTTGTGGGTCATGTTGATCTGGTCGATCGCCGCCGGGATCCAGGTGTTGGACAGGGCCACCGTCTCGTCGTGGTTGAGGTCCACGGCCACGTAGATGCCGTTACCCGGATTGATGTACGGCGTGAAGGCCGCGGCCGAACCGGCGGATGCGGTGACGGCGAGGGCCGCCCCCGCGAGTGCGATGCCAACGGTGGCCATCGCGGTGCGAATACGCATGATTTCTAGAACTCCCGATTTCCCCGATAGCCGACCCGTGTGGCGTCGGCTCCAGCCGCACCTCCGGCGCGGCCAACTCAGATAACAAGCAACCAGTTGGTTTCGCGCGCCGAGGCAACCCACCTACCGATTCGATGACCTATTCGCGAGAGTCCGAGAGCTGGACCGGAGGGACGCCGTCACAGAACTTACTTTCGAGTAAGATATCGGCATGGCCAAAGAAACCGCTACCTATCGCGGGTGGAAGAAGCTTCCCGACAATCGGATCGGGCACACGTTGTTCTCGCTCGGGATGGTGGCGCGGGTGCCGTATTTCGGGACCGTGCTGCCGAGCGTGGTGCGGCTGGAACCGGGGCTGTGCGAGGTGACCGCACCCAAATGGTTCGGGATTCACAATCATCTGGGGACGTTCCACGCGATCGCGGCGTGCAACCTGGCCGAGGTCGCGATGGGCATGCTGTCGGAGGCGACGGTGCCGGAGACGCATCGGTGGATCCCCAAGGCGATGAACGTGCAGTATCTGGCGAAGGCGAACTCGGGACTGCGGGCGGTCGCGAAGTTGCCGGAGGTTCCGGATTTCTCGCAGATCACCGAGGGGCGGGATCTGGTGGTGCCGGTGTCGATCTTCGACCGGGCGGGCCTGGAGGTCGTGCACGCCGACATCACCACCTGGGTGACGCCGAAGTAGTCACACCCGACTGGAAGTGACTCACCAGCCGACGCCGAGGAACCTCACAGCCACCATCAATAGCGTTGCGGCCATGACAGATTCAATTCCCGCCGCAGACAGTTCCCACTCGCTTCCGGGACGACGCCGGCCCGGTCGTGTCACCCGCTCCGTGGCCGGCGCGGCGCTGGCCCTGGCGGCCACGCTCGGTCTGGCCGCCTGCGGGTCCAGCGATCACAACTCCGCGGGCGACGGCAATCAGCAGCAGGAACCCGGCGGACGCCACGGCGACGGCCAGGGCGGTCAGGGCGGCCGGGGCGTCGGCGGCAAGATCACCAGCGAGGGGTCCGGATCCTGGGTGATCACCAAGCAGGACGGCAGCACCGAGACCGTGAACATCTCCTCCACCACGGAATTCGGCACCAAGGCGAAGAGCGAGACCGCCGCGCAGTTCGCGGTCGGCGATCAGATCATGGTGCAGGGGCAGGAATCCGACGGCGCCATTGCCGCGACCCGCATCGCTCACGCCCGCGAGCACGCCAATATGAACGGGACGCCGCCGAATTCGCCCGGCGCCACCCCGCCGGCCGCACCCGGCGGTACCCCGCCCGCGGCGCCGTCGTCGACGCCGGCCAAGTGAGCCGTTCCGTCACACCGAGCCTTCGATGGCAGGCAAGTCCGTTGTGCCGCAATGGACTTGCCGCCCCTCCCCAGTTCTTTTATTGACCGACCGGGGTACTCATCAGCATGACCAGGGCCGCGAAACCCAGCCCGATCGGCACCATCGCCAGCACGATCCGCACCGCCCACGGCGACCAGTAGGCGACGACCCATTGCGCGGTCACCGCGAGCAGTCCGAACAGCAGCAGCTGCTGCGCGTCGTCGAGGTGGCCGAAGGTTTTCGGGCAGGAATCGCGGCCGTTGCACGAGTCGGTGGCGAACCCGCTGAGCACGAAGAGCGCGAAGTAGACGGGCAGGCCGAACCCGAACAGCACCGATGACGCGGTCGGCGGCACCCACCAGTACCGCTTGCCGGTGTTCATTCCGCCGCTCCCCCACCGCGTCGCATCCGCCGGTCGCTCACGGCCCGCACGATAGCAAGCGGCAATGACCATCGAAGGGTGGCGCGCGCGGCGAGGATTCGGCCGCACAGCGCGCGGGGGTGCGAAGTCGGAGTCGGCCTGGCGGGGCCTGGACGCGACTGTTTGAATGCGGGTATGAGTGGCCGTGAGGTCGGCGGGGCGGCCGACGTGTGCGTGGTGGGGCTCGGTCCCACAGGGCGGGCGCTGGCGCATCGCGCCATGGTGGCGGGGATGCGGGTGGTCGCGGTGGATCCGCGGCCGGCACGGCTGTGGGCGCCGACGTTCTCGTGCTGGGTGGACGAGCTGCCGGAGTGGCTGGGGCACGGCGCGATTGCCAGCCGCATCGAGGCGCCCGCGGTGTGGACCACCACCGAGCATCGGATTCTCCGGCCCTACTGCGTGCTGTCCAAGCAGGGCCTGTTCGACGCGCTGCCGCTGGACGACGCGACGGTCATCGCGGGCCGCGCGCGCACGGTGGAGGCGCACCGGGTGGAGCTGGCCGACGGTACCGAGGTGCGCGCCGCCACCGTGTTCGACACTCGCGGCCAGGCCGCGCCGGGGGCCCGGCGCACCGCCAGCGCGCACGGCATCTTCGTGGACGAGGACACCGCGGCCCCGATGGTGACCGCCGGCGAGGGCCTGCTGCTGGACTGGCGCGACGAGAACGGCGCGGGCCCGGACGAGCCGCCGTCGTTCCTGTACTCGGTGCCGCTCGGCGACGGCACGGTGATCTTCGAGGAGACCAGCCTGGGCCTGCGCGGCGGCATGCCGCAGCATGAGCTGCGGCGGCGCACCCTGAATCGGCTGGCGGCGCACGGGATTCGGCTGCGCGGCGACGAGCCGACCGAGGCCGCCCACTATCCGCTCGACGAGCTGCCCCCGAAAGCCGGTCGCGGCCGGGTGATTCCGTTCGGCTCGCGCGGCGGCATGATGCATCCGATCACCGGTTACTGCGTGGCGGATTCGCTGTCGCTGGTGGACACCGCCCTGGCCGCGGTGCGCCGCGGCGACGATCCGGTCCAGGCGCTGTGGCCGTGGCAGGCGCGCCTGGTCTATTGGATGCGCATGCGGGGCGTGTACGGCCTGGGCCGGCTGACGACCGCGCAGTCCATCGCCATGTTCGACGCGTTCTTCACCCGCCCGCCCCGGCAGCAGCGCGCGTTGCTGTCGGCACACGCCGACTACTCGGCGCTGGGCACGGCGCTGTTCATGACGGTCGGCACCACCCGGCCGTTCCGCTGGCGCTACGACCTGGTCGGCTGGCGGAACCGGAACCGCTGGGTGGGTTGGGATTACGGCCGCCCGCGCCCCCTGGACGACCTGCTGCTGCCCCGGGAGGAGCTGCGACCCGGGGAAACCGCGCAGAAGCACACCGGTCCGCGGTAGGGCTCAGACCCAGTTCTCGATCCAGTACTTCCAGACGATCGCGGCGTAGGCGGCCAGTGGCGGCACCTTGATATCGGTGCCGGCGAGCGCGGCCGCGGTGCGGCGGGAGTCGAAGCGGCAGGACAGTTCGGTGTCCTCGATGACGTCCATGGGGATGCCGACCTGGCGCAACACCCAGCCCATGCCGGGCACGCGCAGGGTGAGGTCGAGGGTCTGCTTGGGCATGACCTGGATGAGGTGCGGCGCCCCGGCCTCGTCGGCGAAGAGGTTGAACACGTCGGCGACGCTCTGCTCGCGCGGATCCGCCAGGTGGTAGGTGGCGGGTGTGTCGCCGGGCCGGTGCGCGATGTGGTCGAGGGCGCGGGCCACGAAATCGACCGGCACCAGATTGGTTTCGCCGAGTTCGGGCGCGATCACGGGCAGGATGCGGGGCAGCTGCGCGGCCATGCGCAGCAGCCGGAAGAAGTAGTAGGGGCCGTCGATGCGGTCGATCTCGCCGGTGCGGGAATGGCCGATCACGATGGCGGGCCGGTAGATCCGCCACGGCACCGCGGTCTGCTCACGCACGTCCTGTTCGGCCCGCAGCATGGCCCGCTGGGAGGGGGTGGGGAGCAGCTGCCCGACGTCGGTCATGTCCTCGGTGAACAGGCCCTCCCAGGCTCCCGCGACACGCACCGTCGAAACATGGTGCAGCCGTCCGGCTTCCAGCGCCGCCGCGAGTTCGGCGACCCGCCGGGTGCCGCCGCCCGCGCCGCGGGTGTCGAAGCCGGCGGCCAGGTGGAAGACGTGGTCGATCGAACCGCGGTGCGCCGCAATCCAGCCCGTGTCGATGCCGAGCCCGGGCGCGCCGAGGTCGCCGCGCACCGGGCGCACCCGGTCGGCGGCGCCCCAGTCGCGCAGGCAGCGGTTGAAACGCAGCACGGAGTCTTCGCCCGGGCGCACCAGGACGTGGATGTCCGCGCCGCGTTTCAGGAGTTCGGGAAGCAGAAATCGACCGATGAACCCAGTTGCCCCGGTAACCAGGTAAGTCATGGCGCCCACCTTAACGTGACGCGCGCCACTCCAACTCCGGTGCGGCCCCGGGGAAACGGGTCGGGCGTGTCTAGGCTCCGGTCTCCGCCGCCCGCCGGTACCCACGGATCGCGGGGTAGGCGCACACCACGATCATGCCGACCGACCACGCCACGGTCTTCCACAGCGGGGTCGCGATCGGCCCGTCGTAGGACAGTCCGCGCATGGCGTCGATGGCGGTGCTCATGGGTTGGTTCTCGACCGTCTTCTGCAGCCAGACCGGGTAGGCGAACACCGGCACGAAGCCGGAGTTGAAGAACATCAGCAGGGTGTTGACGATGCCGATCAGCGAGACCAGCAGCACCCCCTCGGTGAGCGTGGCCAGCGCCGTCACCAGCACCGCGAACCCGATGGCGAACAGGATCGGAATGCCCAGCATGGCAATCGAAGCCGCGGGCCCGTACCAGAACCGGAAGCCGATGCACACGCCCACGGCGAGCACGAACAGCGAGGTGATGAGCACCCGCAGCGCCTCGGCCAGCAGCCGCCCGGTGAGTCCGGCCGCGCGATGGACGGGCATGGTGTAGAACCGCCCGAGCAGTCCGGTGGCCTTCTCGGTCTTGAAGCCGAGCGCGCTCACCACCGAACCGGACATGGCGGCGACCAGCATGACCATCGGCACGGTGCCGTAGATGCTGGGCATGCCGGTGGCCTGGGTGATGGAGTCGCCCAGCACGATCCGGAACATGATCAGCGTGGCCGCCGGGTAGACGAGGGTCTGAATGGTGGTCGCGGGATCGCGCATCCAGCCGATGAGCAGGCGCTTGCACTGAATCAGGCTCTGTTCCAGCCAGATCGAGAGCGCGCGCTCCGACCGCGGTTTCACCACGGGCAGCGGCTGATGTCCCGCCCACGATTCCACGTCGACCGCCGAATCCTTTTCGACCACCGAATCCTGTTCGTCCACTTGGGCCGTCATCGCACTGCTCATGATCGCCTCACACTCGCCCAGATCGCCATCGGCGTGAAGACGACCGCGAGGCCGCCCAGCCACACCAGCGGCACCCACAACACCTGCCAGGTCACCCCGTGCTCGGCCATGTCGCGCAGCGCGAAGGAGAACTGCGAGATGGGCTGATTGCGCACGAACGGCCGTACCCAGGCGGGGAAGCCGGACTCGGGCACGAAGCCGCAGGACAGCATGCCGAAGATGAGGGTCGGCAGGGTCAGGGCCTGGCTCAGTGATTCGGGGCTCTTGGTCAGTGACCCGAGCCCGTCGGCGCCGATGGCCAGGATGGTGCCGACGGCGAGGGAGAACACGCAGAACAGCACGGCCTGTCCCCAGCCGGCGACGAATCGGAATCCGATCAGGTGGCCCCAGCCGAGTGCCGCGATGAGCGAGACCACCGAGCGCACCAGGCCCGCGGACAGCCGGGACAGCAGCGGCACCAGCTTGCCGATGGGCATGGTCTGCATGCGGGTGTTGAGCCCGGTCATGGCCTCGAACGCGGCCAGCTGCGCGTTCGACATCATGGTGAAGGACATGGTCTGCAGCACGATGATCGGCATGACGAACTGCGCGTAGTGGATGCCGCGGACCTGCATGACGTACTTCAGCGGCAGGTAGAAGCCGAGGGTGAACACCAGCGGCACGATCACCGCGACGGCGAGTTCGCCCTTGGTGGCCATCACCCAGACGACGCGTCCGGTGAGCGCGCGCCACTGGGCGAAACTGCTGGGCCGGGCGGGTGGCACGCCGGCGAACAGGTCGGCGGCGTCGGCCGCGGGGGCACTCATGCCACGCCCGCGGTGTCGGCCGTGTCGGCGGCGGCCTCGTGGCTGCCGGAGTGCCCGGTGAGCGAGAGGAAGACGTCGTCGAGGGAGGGCCGCCGCAGTCCGATGTCGGCGAGCTTGACGCCGACGGCGTCGAGCCGGCGCAGGGCCTCCGACAGGGTGGCCGCACCGTTCGGGGCGGGAATCGAAAGCCGGTCGCCGCCATCCATATCCGCGCGGACCGCGTCGGGCACCAGATCGCCGAGCGCGTCGGCGACAGTGGTCAGCTGGGTCGGGTCCAGCGGCACGACCTCGCAGTAGCTGCCGCCGGTCTTCTCCTTGAGAGCGTCGGCGGTGCCCTCGGCGATGACCGTGCCCTTGTCGATCACGATGATGTTGTCGCTGAGCACGTCGGCCTCTTCGAGGTACTGCGTGGTCAGCAGGACGGTGATGCCCTGGTTCTTGAGGGCGGTGACGAGATCCCAGACGCCCTGGCGGCTGCGCGGATCCAGGCCGGTGGTGGGTTCGTCGAGGAACACCACCTCGGGGCGGACCACCAGGCCGCAGGCGATGTCGACGCGGCGGCGCATGCCGCCGGAGTAGTGGCGCACCGCGCGGCGGCCCGCGCCGGTGAGGTCGAATTCCTCGAGCAGGTTGTCGGCGCGCTGCCGGGCGGCCTTGCGCGGCAGGCCCATCAGGCGGCCGAAGAGTTCGAGGTTCTCGCGGCCGGAGAGGTTCTCGTCGAGGGCCGCGTACTGGCCGGTCATCATGATCGATCGGCGCACCGCGGCGGGGTCCGAGCGCACGTCGTGCCCGGCGATGCGGGCGATGCCGGAGTCGGGACGCAGCAGGGTGGACAGGATCTTGACCGTGGTGGTCTTGCCCGCCCCGTTGGGGCCGAGAATGCCGAGGACCTGTCCGCGGGCGGCGGTGAAGCTGATCCCCTGCAGCGCGTGCACCTCGCCGAAGGACTTACGGACGTCTTCGACGAAAACGGCCGGATCATCGGGTGCTCCGGGTTGCGGTCTGTCCAAGCTGGGCATCAACTCTCCACTATCGACTGGTCGGGCTGAACGATGTCGCCCCGTGCGGCGGGTCCCCACATCCCGCGGGGACGAGTTGTTACCGCCCGCCGGGATGATCCACACCGCCGGGCGTGATGTTACCGGCGCATCCCAAACAAGGCCGTTTCTTTGCCGAAGCAGCATTCTCCAAACTGTGTGCTTGGTCACAAACCGAAGTGCTCCGGTATAGCTGCTGATCCAGGCGCAGACCGGCCGGTATGCGGCAATTTCGCTACCTTGTCGCATCTGCGACTCGAACCATAGTCTGGCGTTGGCGGGGAGAGACATTCACAGGCCACGAGAGGTTGACCATGGCCGAGTCGGCGCAGCCGGCAACAGGGCGCGCCGGTGCGCGCCGATCCAAGGTGCTGACGTCCTTCGACCCACGGACCGGGGAGGTCGTCGGCGAATACGCCAGCATGGGCGCGGGCGAGCTCACCCGGACCGTCCGCTCGGCACGCAGTGCCGAACAATGGTGGGCGGCACTGGGATTCGCCGCGCGCAAACGCTGGCTGCTGGACTGGAAACGCAGCCTGGCCCGCGGCACCCGCGATCTGGTCGAGCTGATCAGCAGCGAGACCGGCAAGCCGCGCATCGACGCGGCCATCGAGGTGACGCTGGCCGTGGAACATCTGGATTGGGTTGCGCGGCATGCGGAGAAGACGCTGGGCCGCACCACCCGGCTGGGCGCCGCACTGCGCCGCGAAGCGGCCGGCACCGTCGGCTACCTGCCGCTGGGCGTGGTCGGCGTACTCGGCCCCTGGCAGAATCCCGTTCTGACACCGATGAATTCGATCGCCGGCGCGATGGCGTCGGGCAATGCGGTCGTGTTCAAACCCAGTGAGCTGACCCCCGGCGTGGGCGCCTGGCTGGCCGACACCTGGAACCATCTGGCCCCGAATCAGCCTGTGCTGCAGGTGGTCACCGGTGACAGCGGCACCGCCGCCGCCCTGTGCCGCGCCCGCGTGGACAAGCTGGCCTACGCCGGATCCGGCGCGGGGGCCCGGGAGGTGGCCATGCTGGCCGCGCAGGCGTCCACTCCCCTGCTCGTCGAGCAGGGCGGACGCGGGTCGATGGTGGTCCAGGTCGACGCCAAGCTCGATACCGCCGCGGCGGCCGCGGTGTACGGCGCCATGGCCAATTCCGGTCAGCAGCCCGCGGGCGTGCAGTGCGTGTACGTGGCCGACTCGGTGTACGAACCGTTCCTGGAACTGGTGGCCGATCAGGCCCGGCGGCTGCGCCCCGGCGCGGATCGCCGCGCCTCCTACGGGCCGATGATCCTGGACGCCCAGATCGATGTGGTGCGCCGCCAGGTGCGCGACGCCGTCACCCGGGGCGCGCGGCTGGTGGTCGGGAGCCTGGAGTCGATCCGCGAACCGTATATCGAGCCGATCGTGCTCACCGAGGTGCCCGAGGTGAGCACCGCGGTCACCGGGGACGCGGTCGGGCCGGTGCTGGTGGTGAATCGGGTGGCCACCATGGACGAGGCCGCCGATCGGGTGAATGCCGCCGAAAGGCCGCGCGCCGTCTCGGTTTTCACGCGTGACACCCGCAGCGTCCCGGAGTTCGCGGCCCGGCTGCGCAGCGAGCTCATCACGGTCAACGCGGCCCCGGTCTACGGGGTCAACGGGCCGGGCCGCATTCGCGATCCGCGCACGCTGCGGGAATTCGCACGGCCGCAGACGATCACCGAGAAGCATCCGCCGGACCAGATCACCTCGGGCACCTTCGAGAAGCATCCGCGCCGTCTGCGGGTGGCCCGCGCGCTGTTCCGGATGCGGCACCGGGTCTGACGGTGGAAGTGGCTGCCGCCGGAGACTATTCGGCGGTGCGCCGAAGGCTATTCGGCGGCGGGCACGCCCAGCAGCACGGCGCGCATGAGCGCGCTCACCCGGGCCAGGTTCTCGGGTCGCCCGTCGAAGCGGATGCGCCGGCCCACATCGATGACCTGGGCGATGGCCGCGTGCACCCGGAAGCGCGCCTCGACCTGGTCGCCCTCGAGCAGGTTGGCCCATTCGAGCACGTTCTGCCGCTGCACCGAGCGCAGCCGATGCTGTTCGGAGGCGGGCAGATTCGAGAATTCGGAGAAGTAGACCGGCAGGATCTCGGGCATGGCGAAGGTCATGCGGGAGAACCGGTCGGCGATCCGCACGGCCGCGTCGGCGCGGCTGGTGGCCTCGGCCAGCGCCTCGTTGTTGCCGATGGCGACCCGTTCGCCGGTGCGGTGGAAGGCGGCGGCCAGCAGGTCGGCTTTGCTGGCGAAGTAGCGGTAGACGCTGGAGGCGTTGATGCCGGCGGCGGCGCCGATCTCCTCGATGCTGGCCTCGTGGTAGCCCTGCCGTCCGAAGATGCGGATGGCCTCGGTGAGCAGCTGCTCGCGCTTGGAGATGACGGGCAGGCCGCGCACCAGCGGGTCGCCGGTGGCCGGGGCGGGCGCGGGCGGCAGGTCGCAGCGCAGCAGGTCCCAGCAGATCTCGGTGATCAGGTTGACCAGGCGGGTGGTGGACAGCGCGGTGCGGTGCGCGGTGATGGAGCCGATGGCGCTCAGTACCGCGGCCGCGCGCAGCTCGATGTCGGCGGTGTCCGCGTCGGGGTACAGCTCGGCGATCGCGGCGGCCAGGGTGGCGCGCAGTTCGTTGTAGATGACGCGGATGCGGTCGCGGTCGGCGCGTTCCAGGTAACGGCGCTCCCACCGGTACAGCCCGCCCTCGCGGCGCACGTCGATGGTGTACTCGGCGATGCCGCGGATCAGCGCGGTGAGTCGCGGTTCCGCTTCCAGCTCGGGATGGTCGGCGGCCTTGGCGGCGTCCAGCAATTGCTGTGCGCCCATTTCCGCGGCGGCCACCAGCAGCGCGTATTTATTCGTGAAGTGGCGGTACAGCGCCGGACCGGAGATGCCGACCTCGGCCGCGATCTCGTCCACGCCGACCGGGTGGTAGCCGCGTTCGGCGAACGCCCGGGCCGCTACCCGCACGATTTGGGCCTTGCGGTTCTTGGGGCGGCGGCGGGGACCGGATTCGCTGTCGGATGGCCCGGAGTTACTGTCCGGTCGCGCGGAAGCGAGGGTGGCCTCGCTGCGATCGGCGACCATACAGTTTCTCCTTCTCGACGAACACCGGCTGTTGACAGTGCCGGACGAACCCCCCTAAGTTAACCACAATTCGCAAATCCGAACACAGTCTGCGGCATTGCCGCCGCATATATATCTGGGGAGTGCCCGATGACGGACATCGCGACCACGCCGGGGTACACAGCGGTTCAGGACGGGCGGGTACTGCGCATCACCATCACCAATCCCAAGCGTAAGAACGCGCTCAGCTACGACACCATGGCCGGTTTGGGCGACACCGTGCTCGCGGCTGCGCAGGATCCCGCCGTGCGGGTCATCGTACTGACCGGAGCGGGCGGCGACTTCTGCACCGGCGCGGATCTGGCCGCCGCACCGGGCGAGAAGGAACGCGGCATCACGCCCGAGATGACGATGGACGTGGCCAACCGGATGATCAGAGCGATCGTCGACTCCCCCGTTCCGGTCGTCGCCCGGGTCAAGGGCGCGGCGGCCGGGGTGGGCGTGGCCTTCGCGCTGGCCGCCGATCTGGCCTACGCGTCCGAGGACGCCTACCTGTTGCTGGCCTTCATCAATATCGGCCTGATGCCCGACGGCGGTGCGGCGGCCCTGGTGGCGGCCGCGGCCGGTCGCCCGCTGGCCGCGGAGATGGCACTGCTCGGCGAGCGGCTCCCGGCGCGAAAGGCCGTGGAGCACAGCCTGATCGCGGGCGTGTACGGCGACGAGGAGCTCGACGCCAAGGTGGAGGCGGCCGTCGCCAAGCTCGCGCACGGCCCGCGCCGCGCCCTGGAGCTCACCAAGCGCGCCCTCAATGCGGCGGCGCTGACCTCGCTCGACGCCGCCCTGGCCGCCGAGAAGGCCGGCCAGTGCGAACTGCTCGGCTCGGCCGATTTCGCCGAGGGCGCGGCCGCCATGCTGCAGAAGCGCCGGGCGGTCTTCGCCGAATAGCGCGGCGCGTCAGCCCTTTCCGGCGACGGTCAGGTAGATCAGCACCACGTTCAGGGCGGTGATGACCGCGGCCACCAGCCAGGCCAGACCGGTGGTGACGCGGTGGTTGACGTTCGCGCCCATGAGCGCGACATCGCTGGTGAGGCGCACCAGCGGGATGAGCGCGAACGGAATGCCGAACGACAGCACCACCTGCGAAATGATCAGGGCGCGAGTGGGATCGACGCCCAGCGCGAGCACCACCAGGGCGGGAATCAGCGTGATCACGCGGCGCACGGCCAGCGGAATGTGCCGGTCCAGCAGGCCCTGCATGATCATGGCCCCCGCATAGGCCCCTACCGACGTGGACGCCAGGCCCGAGGCGAGCAGGCCGACCGCGAGCAACAGCCCGGCCGCCGGGCCGAGCACCTGCTGAACCGCGGCATGCGCGCCCTCGATGGTGTCCACCCCGTCGCGGCCGCGCAGCGTGCCGGCCGCCATCAGCAGCATGGCCAGGTTCACCGTGCCCGCCAGCAGCATGGCCAGGCCGACGTCGTACCGGGTGACGCGCAGCAACCGGTTTCGTGAGGCGCCCACCTCCGGATGCCCGTGCCGGTCGCGGGCCATGCCGGAGTGCAGGTAGACCACGTGCGGCATGACGGTCGCACCGATCATGGCCGCGGCCAGCAGCACGCTGCCGGAGCCGTCGAAGCGGGGCACCAGGCCGCCCACCGTTTCCGAGGCCGATGGCGGCGAGAACACCAGGGAGGCAAGGAATCCGATCGCGATGATGCCGAGCAGGCCGATGATGACGCGCTCGAAGGGCTGCTGCCCGCGGAGATTCTGGATCAGCAGCAGGATCATCGACACGATGCCGGTGATGATGCCGCCGATCATGAGCGGCAGTCCGAACAGCAGGTTCAGTGCGATCGCCCCGCCCACCACCTCGGCGAGATCGGTGGCCACCGCCACGGTCTCGGCCTGCGCCCAGTACGCGAGCCGCACCGGACGGCCGGACTTCTCCCGCACCACCTCCGGCAGCGACTTGCCCGTCACCAGACCGAGTTTCGCCGACAGGAACTGGACCAGCCCGGCCATCACATTGGCCATGACCACCACCCACACCAGCAGGTAGCCGTATTGCGCGCCGGCGCTGATATTGGAGGCGACATTGCCCGGATCGACGTACGCGATGGCGGCGACGAAGGCCGGGCCGAGTAGCACCGCGGCCGACCGCGCTCGCTGCAACGGGCTGCGCTGATAGGCCAGGCTGGTACTCACACACCGATTTTACGGGTACCCGAACTTTTTGTTTAGCACTTCCTACCAAGCTGTGACCACAGCCATAACGCGCAACAGCCCGGCACCTTGCCGGTGCCGGGCTGTCTTGCGTTGTCCGCGTGGACTTTCGGTCAGATACCGAGGCCCTGGGCCAGGACCGGCCACGAGTTGATGAACTCGTCGTTCCAGTAGCCCCACGAGTGGGTGCCGGTGGCCCGGAAGTTGTAGGTGGCCGGGATGCCGAGCGAGTTCAGCTTGTTCGCCAGGTTGTGGCTGCAGAAGTTGGTGCCGGCCTCGATCACGCCACCGATGATGATCTGGTTGGCCAGGCCGTAGGCGCCGGGCAGCGCGTACGGGCCGTTGAGGGTGTCGTATACGCCGGGCAGACCGCTACCGGAGGAGATGTAGAGGTTGATGCCGCGCAGCTTGTCGGCATTGATGACCGGATCGTGCTGGGCCCACTCGGACGAATCCGCCGGGCCGTACATGTTCTCGAGCTTGCCGCCGCCCCACGTCTCGACGGTCAGGCGCATGAACTCCTGGCCCTGCGGGTCGGCCATCTGAGCGCATCCGGAGTAGGCGGCGACGGACTTGTACAGGTCCGGCTTGGCCTCGGCCAGGGTGAGCACGGTGGTGCCGGAGGTGGAGATGCCGGCGATGGCGTTGACGCCGTTGGTGCCGAGCGCGGCGTCGATCAGCGGGGGCAGTTCCTCGCTGAAGAAGGTGGTCCACTTGTTGCGGCCCAGCACCGGATCGTCGTTGTCCCAGTCCTGGTAGTAGGACCACTTGCCGCCGATGGGCTGGATGACGTTGACGTTCTTGTCGCCCAGGAAGCCGTTGACGATATTGGTCTTCTTGACCCAGGAGGCGTCGTCCTGACCGCCGCCCGCGCCGTTGAGCAGGTACAGGGTCGGGCGCGGCACCGAGGCGTCCGCGGGCCGCTGCACGTCGACCGGGTAGGTGGCGCCCATGGCCGCCGAATAGACGTAGAGCCGGATGTTCCGGTCGTCCTTCATCTCGGCCTTGGTGATCTTCGAACCATCCGCCGAGACCGGATCGGCCAGCAGCTTCTTGCCGTCGATGATCGGGTCAGCGGAGGCGGTGCCGCCACCGACGCCGGTCATCAGACCGGTGAGAACCGCTGTGGCAGCAAGGAAGGCCGCGGCTCGCAGCCCGCGCCGCCCGTTCCGGACATGTCGACGAATCAATGTTTCGCACCTTCATCTCGTGTCGAATTCAGCTGATACTACGGGTCGCTCACACCGCGGGCGTCAGCGCCCGTGTTCGGCGAGTCCACCCAGCGCCTGCACCCAGCCCTCCACCAGTTGCTTGACCTGGTCCAGGCCGAGCACCGTGCCCACGAAATCGAAGCGGGCGATCAGGCCGTCCTGGCTGGTGTCCACGGTGACGTCCAGGTACAGGTCGTCGGCGACCGGTTCCGGGTAGACCCGGGCCGGGCGCAGGTCACGGTAGCGGAAGCCGATGCGGCCCACCGGGAGTACGGCGATCTCCGCCACCGTCTCCGGGTTCAGGTGCCGCAGCAGCCCAAAACCGACTCCCTGCGAGGGTACTTCGCGCGCCCGGTCGCGGATCTGCTCGATCACCGCGCCCGCGGTCGGGCCGCCGGCCCGCACCTCGGCGAGGTCGACGCCGTCCAGGCGCAGCGGGAACGGGTAGGTGGTGCTGAACGCGCCGACCGTCCGCAGCCCGGCCGGATCGCCGGGGGTGCGGCCGTCGGCGATCAGCCGCACCACCGAACCCAGTGTGTCGCGCAGGGTTTCGGCGCCCGGGTCGAGCAGGGTGGCGGCCAGGGCGGCCAGCAGCACGTCGTCGATGCTGGCGCCGTAGCGGCGCGCCACGCCGTCGACGGCCGCCGCGCCCTCGCCGGTGATGGACACCGAGACCCGGCCGCGGGCACCGGAATCGGCGTCGCCGAGCACCAGCTCCGGCGACACGCCCTCCGCGACGCCGGCGAGCTGGTCACGCCACCAGTCCAATTCGTCGATGGTGTCGGCGTCCACGGCGCGTTCGGCCAGCGCGCGGGCGATGCCGAGCGGGTGGGCGTCCGCGCTGTGCGGGGTGGCGTGGCCGCCCGACCAGGAGGCGGTGAGGTCCTCGATGACGGTGCGCCAGGAGGCGTCGTCCACGACCAGGCCGTTGGCGACCACGACGAGCACGGCGGCAGGCCGGTCCTGCGGGTCCTCCGCCGAGTCGGTCGCCACGTTCTCCACCAGCACGAAGCGCATGTTGTACCCCTTCTCGGGGTCCAATTCGGCGGCGGCGGCGTGGATCACGGCCTCGATGGGGTCACCGACAGCCTCCAGGTTGGGGTCGATCTGCCAGACCACCGCGGCGCCGCGCGGCTGGGCGGCCGGAATGTCGAGCGCCACCGCGTCGCCATTGCGGCGCAGTCGCGCCCACAGGCCCGGATGCCGGTCCAGCAGTCCGGCGACCGAGCGGCGTACCCGGGTGCCGGAGATGCCGGCGGCGATATCGAGGGTGATGGCCCGGACCCAGACTCCGGACGGTTCCACCTCGAGCAGGCCCATGGCGCCCGCGGGCAGCGGCGAAACCTCGCCCACCGCACTGAGTCTCGGCCCCATGACCGGGTTCTTGACGGCCACGCGCGGCGGCGCGGCCGGTGCGGTCTCCTCCGGTGCGGCCGTCGCGTCGTTCTCCGGTGTGATGGCGGCGGCCGGGCTCACCCGCTCGGGCTCGGCAACCGACCGGAACGCGATATCGGGATCCGGCTCGGACTCCCGGAGCGATTCGGGTTCGGCGGCCTGTTCCGGATCGCGCAGCTTCACCGACCGCTCGAGATCCTCGGGCCTGATCACCGGCAGCACCGCGGTGGTGGCCCAGTCGACCTCGAGCTCCTCGGACTGCCCTGCGGCGGACGCGGATTCGTCCGTGGCGGACGCCGGCTCGCCGGTAGCGGGCACGGCGGCGTCGCGGGTGCCGGCCACGGGCCGGGCGCGCAGGTCCTCGGCGGCGATGACCCGCACGTCCGCGGGGACCGCCGGGGACAGGGGGTCCCGCACCGGTTCGGCGAGGACCAGGTGGGTCACCGCCTCGCGGGTGAGCAGCTCGGTGAGTTCGGCCGGCTCGTAGGCGCGGTGCTGCGCGACCACCAGTGCGGCGGCGGCGCCGAGCGGCAGCAGCGGTTCCAGCGGCGACAGGCTCGACCCGGCCGCCGCGAGATAGATCGCCCGCGCCTCGCCGTGCAGGCCGAAGGACAGCGTCCGGGTGGCGATCGCGTACAGGTCCGCCTGGGCGAGCACCACCTCGCCGGAGCCGTCGGCCGCGCGATCGACCCAGGCCGCGTCGCCCGGCGCGACCGGTGCGCGGCGGTCCGAGTCGGCAACCGGTGCGGGCGAACGGGATTCGACGTCGGCGCCCACACGCGGATCGTCGACCACGAGCCACTCCCCGCCGGCGGCCAGCGGGGGCAGCGCGGCCGTGGCGGCGCTGAGGGTCAGGCCGTGCGTGGTCCGGTCGTCGATCGCACCCATGTCACCGGTGGCAGGATCCACCGGCAGCACGGTCGCACCGGTTTTGGCGACCGACCACACCGCGAGGATGAGCGCCACCGAGCGGGGCAGCGCCACGGCCACCCGGGTGCCCGGGCGCGCGCCCTGATCGATGAGAACCCGTGCCAGACGCGAGGACTCGGCGTCGAGCTGGGCGTAGGTGAAGGCCCGGCCGCGGATGATCACCGCCGCGCCGTCCGGATTCGCCTCGACGGCGGCGGCCATGAGCTCGGGCAGGGTGCCCACCGGCTCGGCGGCAGCGGCGGTATCGCCGGCCGGTTCGGTGTCGGCGCGCTCGATGAGGCCGGCCAGCACCGGTCCGATCACGGCGAGGGATTCCGCGGTGGTCATCATCTGGTGGGTGCCGGGCACCGGGTGCTCGCCCACGGTCCCGCTGACGTAGGGCCGCCAGTCGGCGGACGACTTCGCCTGCGGGACACCGGCGCTCAGGAACTCGGCCCGGAACAGCTCGACGCGGCCGTCGAAATGCCGCGGCCGGTACTGCGATTCGAGCTCGAGGCTGCGCACCGCGCCGCGGTAGATGCGGCGCAGGCGGTCCAGGGTGAGGACGCCGAGGTCCGGCGGCACCGCCCCGTGCAGCGCGGTGAGCGCCTCCTCGCTCAGGTTCAGCAGGTCGCCGTCGGGGAAGGCCTCGGGGCCGATGCCGATGGTGGCGAACTCGTCCAGGATCGAGGTCCGGAAGTCGGACTTCGACTCCGGGTAGGAGTCCAGGATGGCGACCAGGTCGACCTGCTGTCCGGCGGCCTGCAGCTCGGTGGCGATGGCGTAGGCCAGGATGCCGCCGAGCGAGTAGCCGAGCACCCGGTAGGGGCCCTCCGGCTGGATGGCGCGCATTTCGGCGGCGTAGCGGCGGGCCACGTCGGCCAGATCGGCCGGGTCGTAGTCGGCCTCGGTGAGGGCGGGCGACTGCAGGCCGAGCAGCGGCTGGTCCTCGGGGAGGAAGCGCGCCAGACCGGCGTAGCACCACGACATTCCGGACATGGGCGGGGCACAGAAGATCGGCGTCCGGGTGCCCGTGGCGCGAATCGGCAGCACGACCTGCAGTCCGGCTTCGGAATTCGAGTCGAAGTCGTGTTCACCCTCGAGCGCGGCCAGGATCTGCGCGGCGAGTCCGGCCACGGTCGGCGCGGTGAAGAACCACGCCACCCGGACCTCGGCGCCGGTCAGCGTGCGCAGGCGGCTCGCCACCTGGGTGGCCAGCAGCGAATTGCCGCCGAGGGTGAAGAAGTCGTCGTCCGCGCCGACCCGCTCCAGGCCGAGCACGTCGGCGAAGACCTCCGCCACGGTCTGTTCCAGGGCGGTGGCCGGGGCACGGAAGACGGCCGCCTCGAATTCGGGGTCGGGCAGCGCGGCGCGGTCCAGCTTGCCGTTCACGTTCAACGGCAGGGCGTCGAGGACCACGAAGGCGGCCGGGACCATGTACGACGGCAGCGCCGCCGACAGGGCCGACTTCACCTGCGGCACCTCGATATCCGAGCCGGACGGGACCAGGTAGGCGACCAGCCGGTCGCCGGTCTTGGCGTCGGTCTTGGCGAGCACCGCGGTCTGGGCGATCTCCGGCAGCGCCAGCAACGCCGCCTCGATCTCGCCGAGCTCGATACGGAAACCGCGGATCTTCACCTGGAAGTCGGTGCGGCCCCGGTACTCCAGCTCGCCGGTCGAGTTCCACGCGACCAGGTCACCGGTGCGGTACATGCGCTCACCGGTCGCGAACGGGTCGGCCACGAAGCGATCCGCGGTCAGATCCGGTCGCCCGAAGTAGCCGCGCGCCAATTGCGCACCGGCGAGATACAACTCGCCGGGCACCCCGGCGGGCACCGGCCGCAGCCGGGCGTCGAGGACGTAGACGCGGCTGTTCCATTCCGGCGCGCCGATCGGCACCGAGACGCGGTCCGCGGCGGTGACCTCGTGGTTGGTGATGGACACCGCGGCCTCGGTCGGGCCGTACAGGTTGTACAGCCCCACCGCCGGGAAGGCGGTGCGGAACCGCAGTGCGAGCGTCGCGGGCAGCGCCTCACCGATGGCCAGCACGCGCCGCAGCGCGCCCAGTCCGACGGCCGAATTCGGTTCGGCCAGTAGCGCGTCCAGCATGGACGGCACCGTGTGCAGCACGGTCACGGCCGTGCGGGCCATGAGCGCGTTGAGGTACACCGGGTCGCGGTGGCCGTCGGCCTCGGCGATGACCAGGCGGCCGCCCGAGACGGCGGCGGACCAGAATTCCCACACCGACAGGTCGAAGGTGGACGCCGTCTTCAGCAGTACCGCGTCGTCGACGCCGAGGTCGAATTCCGCTGTCTTCCACAGCAACTGGTTGACGATCGCTGCGTGCGGCACGGCCACGCCCTTGGGGCGGCCGGTCGATCCCGAGGTGAAGATGACGTAGGCGGTGTTCGCCGGCCGCAGTGGCGCGACCCGCTCGGCGTCGGTGATCGGCCCGGCCGGAACCGAATCCGTCGCCAGCTCGTCCAGGCGGACCATCGGTGCGAGACCGGTCACGAAGCCGGTCGCGCTCGTGGTGAGCACGCACACCGGCGCGGCCGATTCCAGGATGTGGCCGGTGCGCTCGGCGGGCTGATCCGGATCGACGGGCACGTACGCGCCACCCGCCGCGGTGACCGCGTACATGGCCACCACGAGGTCGGTCGAGCGCCGCAGGGCCAGCGCCACCCGGGACTCGGGGCCGACGCCCAGCGAGATCAGGTGGCGCGCCAGGCGGTTGACCCGCTGCGCGAGTTCGGCGTAGGTCAGCTCGCCTTCGCCGTCGGCGACCAGGGCGGTCCGCCCGGCGTGGGCGCTCGCGGTCCGGTCGAGCAGGGACGCCAGCGTGGCACGGGTGTCGACCTCGTGCCGGGTGTCGTTCCAGCCCTGCAGGATTCGGGCCCGTTCCGCAGACGCGAGCAGCTCCACCTCGCCCACCGGGGCGGCCGGTTCGGCCACCACGCTGGTGAGCAGCCGCACGAAGCGCTCGGCGAACCCGGCGACAGTGGCCTGGTCGAACAGGGCCGTCGCGTAGGTGAAGTGGCCGAGAATGCCTGCGGGCTCACCGGTTTCGCTGTAGCGGTCCGCGGCGATCAGGTGCAGGTCGAACTGCGACAGCTCGGTGTCGATGTCGAGGCCCGCGACGGTCAGCTCCGGCAGTTCCAGACCGGCCTGGCTGTGGTTCTGGAAGGACAGGCCCACCTGGAACAGCGGGTGCCGGGCGGTGGAGCGCACCGGGTTGAGCACCTCCACCAGGCGCTCGAATGGGACGTCGGCGTGCGCGAAGGCGGCGAGGTCGGTTTCGCGCTGCCGCGCCAGCAGTTCGGTGAAGCTCGCGCCCGCGTCCACCCGGGTGCGGAAGACCAGGGTGTTGACGAACATGCCGATCAGGTCGTCGAGCGCCTCCTCACCGCGGCCCGCGATCGGGGTGCCGATGGCGATGTCGTCGGTGCCCGAGAGCCGGGCCAGCAGCACGGCCAGCGCGGTGTGCACGACCATGAACAGCGTCGCGCCCTCGGCGCGCGCCAGCTCCACCAGCGCGCGGTGGGCGGCGGCGTCGATGCTGAGCTCGACCTTGCCGCCGTGGAAGGACTGCACGGCCGGACGCGGCCGGTCCGAGGGCAGGTCGAGCTGGTCGGGCAGTCCGGCCAGGGCCTGCTGCCAGTAGCCGATCTGGGCGGCGGCGACCGACTGCGGATCGTGCTCGTCGCCCAGCAGTTCGCGCTGCCAGATGGCGTAGTCGGCGTACTGCACCGGCAGCGGCTGCCAGGCCGGTTCCAGATCCATGGACCGGGCGGCGTAGGCCACCATGAGGTCCCGGGTCAGCGGGGTCACCGACGAGCCGTCGCCGGAGATGTGGTGGATCACCAGGGCCAGCACGTATTCGCCCGGGGCGTCGGTGATCTCGAACAGCGCGATGCGCAGCGGCACCTCGGTGGTGACGTCGAACAGGTGCGAGGCCACCGCGAGCACCGCGCCCGGAACCTCGCCGGAGGCGACGGCGCGAACCTCGAGAACGGGCGTCGCCTGCGCGACCGGAAGCACCACCTGCACGGGACCGTTGCCGGTCTCGGGGTAGATGGTGCGCAGGATCTCGTGGCGCGCAACCACATCCGCGACGGCCGCGCGCAGCGCAGCCACATCCAGGGCGCCGGTGAGCCGGACCGCGGCGGGGATGTTGTAGGCGGCGGACTCGGTGTCGAAGCGGTTGAGGAACCACATGCGCTGCTGCGCCGGTGACAGCGGAATGTGCTCCGGGCGCGGACCCGCCACCAGGGCGCGGCGGCCGGTGCCGGTGACCGATTCGAGGGCGGCGGCCAGCGCCGCCACCGACGGCGCGTCGAAGAGGATGCGGACCGGGACGCGGGTGTCGAGGGTCGCGCCGAGGCGGGCCACCACCTGGGTGGCGACCAGGGAATTGCCGCCGAGGGCGAAGAAGTCGTCGTCGCGGCCGACCGGCTGCCCGAGGCCGAGGGTCTCGGCGAAGACGGTGGCGACGGTCTGCTCGACCGGGGAGACCGGGGCGCGGAACTCGCGGGCCTCGAATTCCGGTGCGGGCAACGCCTTCCGGTCCAGCTTGCCGTTGGCGTTGACCGGCATGGCGTCCAGCACCACCAGGGCGGCGGGCACCATGTAGGACGGCAGCCGGGCGGCCAGGTGCGCCTTCAGCGCGGCTGTGTCGAATTTGCCCTCCGATTCGCTCCGGGCGGGGTTCGACCTCTCGGGAACCAGGTAGGCCACGAGCTGGTCGCCGCGGTCCGCGTCGGAACGCATGACCACGACCGCCTGGTCCACGGAGGCGTGCGAGGTGAGGGCGGCCTCGATCTCGCCGAGCTCGATGCGCAGGCCGCGCAGCTTCACCTGGAAGTCGGTGCGGCCCAGGTAGACCAGCTCGCCGTCGGCGTTCCACCGGACCAGGTCGCCGGTGCGGTACAGGCGCTCGCCGCGGCGGAAGGGGCTGGCCACGAAGCGATCCGCGGTCAGGTCGGGGCGGCCGACGTAACCGCGGGCCAGCTGCGCGCCCGCCAGGTAGAGCTCACCCACCAGGCCGGGGGCGACCGGGTGCAGGCGTGAGTCCAGCACGTAGGCGCGGGCGTTCCAGACCGGGCCGCCGATCGGCACGGCGCCGGAGACGTCGTCGGCGACCGGCGCGTAGGTGGCGTGCACGGTGAATTCGGTAGGGCCGTACAGGTTGTGCAGCTCCGCCGGGCTGATCGCGCGGAAGGCGTCGACCGCGTCGGAGGTGAACGCCTCACCGGCCACCAGCAGCGCCCGCAGCGACGTCAGCAGCGCGGGATCGGCGGCCGCCGAGAAGGCGCGCAGCATGGACGGCACGAACGAGGTGAGGGTGACCCGTTCGGCGGCGATGACATCGGCCAGGTACAGCGGGTCGCGGTGCCCGTCGGGCGTGGCGACGACCATGCGGCCGCCGGTGGCCAAGGGGCCGAACAGTTCCCACACCGACACGTCGAAGGTGGCCGGGGTCTTGAACAGCACGATGTCGTCGCCGTCGAGCGCGTATTCGGCGGTGATCCAGCGGATCTGGTTCACGGCGGCGGCGTGCGGCACGGCCACGCCCTTGGGCCGGCCGGTGGAGCCGGAGGTGAAGATGACGTACGCGGTGTTCTCCGCGCGCAGCGGCGCGCGGCGTTCCACGTCGATGACCGGATGGTCGGCGTAGCCCGCGAGGATGGCGGTGTCGATCTCGAGCACCGGGTGCGCGCCCGCGTCGAAGGTGTCGCGGGAGGTGGTGAGCACGCACACCGGTTCGGCGGTGTCGAGCACGTGCGCGATGCGCTCGGCGGGCTGGTCCGGGTCCAGCGGCACGTACGCGCCACCCGCGGCCAGCACGGCGTAGACGGCGGTCACGAAGTCCAGCGAGCGCCGGATGTGCAGGGCCACCAGCGATTCCGGTCCGACGCCCGTGGCGATGAGGCGACGGGCCAGGCGGTGGACGCGGGCCGAGAACTCGGCGTAGGTGAGCTGCTCGCCGTCGTGGACCAGGGCGATGGCGTCGGGGGTGCGCAGCGCCTGGGTCTCGAACAGCGACACCAGGGTCGTGGTGGCCGCGCGGGGCAGCCCGGCCGCCACATCGACGGCGGTGGCGTTCCAGTCCGACAGCACCCGCTGCCGTTCGTCCACGGCCAGCAGGTCGAAGTCGCCGACGGCCCGCTCCGGATGGGTGGCCGCCGCGACCAGGGTGCGGCGCAGCCGCTCGGCCAGCCGATCCAGGGATTCCGGATCGAACAGGTCGGTGGCGTAGGTGAACGCGGCCGAAATGCCCTGTGCCACACCGTCGGCGGTGGTCCGCTCGACCAGCGTCAGGTCCAGATCGAACTTGGCGACCGGCACGGTCAGGTCGACGTCGGAGACGGTGACGCCGGGTAGTTCGAACACGGCCGGCGTCATGTTCTGCACGGTCAGCGACACCTGGAACAGCGGGTGCCGGGCCTGCGAGCGCGGCGGATCCAGCAGCTCCACAATGCGTTCGAACGGCGCGTCGGCGTGCTCGAAGGCGGCCAGGTCGGTCTGCCGCACGGCGGCGAGCAGCTCGGCGAAGCTGGCATTGGAGTCGACCTCGGTGCGCAGCACCAGGGTGTTGACGAACATGCCGATCAGGTTGTCCAGCTCGGCCTCGCCGCGGCCCGCGATGGGCGCGCCGATGGCGATGTCGCCGGTGCCGGACACCCGCGCCAGCAGCACCGCGAAGGCGGCGTGCAGCACCATGAACAGCGTCGTGTTGTGCTGCTGCGCAACCCGGTTCAGGGCGCCGTGCACGTGCGGGTCGATATCGAAGGCGTGCACCGCGCCGCGCCCGGAGGCCACCACCGGCCGGGGCCGGTCGGTGGGCAGCTCCAGCTGATCGGGCAGTCCGGTCAGGGCGGAGCGCCAGTAGTCGAACTGGCGGGCCAGCAGCGAGCCGGAATCGTGTTCGTCGCCGAGGCTTTCGCGCTGCCACAGCGCGTAGTCGGCGTACTGCACCGGCAGCGGGGTCCAGGACGGTTCCTGCCCCTGCATGCGGCCGAAGTAGGCGGTCATCAGGTCGCGGGTGAGCGGGCCGCCGGAGAAGCCGTCGCCGGCGATGTGGTGGACGACGCAGACCAGCACGTGGTCCTCGGCGTCCAGGCGCAGCAGCCGCAGCCGCAGCGGCGGGGCGGCGGTCACGTCGAAGGGCGCGAAGGCGACCTCCGAGACCACCTGCGCCACCTCGGCTTCGGTGACCGGAACCACCGGCAGCGAGGGCATGGCGTCGGGCTCGTGGACGTCCAGGATCACCTGGTGGCCGACGCCCTCGTGCTCGGGATAGTAGGTGCGCAGCACCTCGTGCCGGGCGACCAGGTCGGCCACGGCGTCGCGCAGCGCGGGCACGTCGAGCGGTCCGGTGACGCGCAGCGCGATGGGCAGGTTGTAGGTGGCGGCATCGGTGTCGAGGCGGTTGAGGAACCACATGCGCTGCTGCGCGTAGGACAGCGGCACCAGCTCCGGCCGCGGCATCGGCCGCAGCGGCGCGACGGCCGAATCGTCCAGTGCGCCCAGCGAATTCGCGAGTTCGGCGACGGTGGGCGCCTCGAACAGGGCGCGCACCGGCACCCGGGTGCCGACCGCGGCGCCCAGCCGCGCCACCACCCGGGTGGCGTTCAGCGAGTTGCCGCCCAGCTCGAAGAAGTCGTCGTCCGCGCCCACCCGGTCCAGGTGCAGCACGGTCGCGAACACCTCGGCCACCGTGCGCTCGGCGGCGGTGGCGGGCTCGCGGTATTCGCGGGCCTGGAACTGCGGCACCGGCAGTGCCTTGCGGTCCAGCTTGCCGGAGGCGTTGAGCGGCATGGCGTCCAGCCGCACCACGGCGGAGGGCACCATGTAGGACGGCACGGATTCGCGGGTGTGCGAGAGCAGTTCGGCGTCGGTGACCTGCGCGCCGTCCTCGAGCACCACGTAGGCGACGAGGCGGTCGCCGCTCGCGCCGCGCACCAGCGAGACCGCGGCCCGGTGCACGGCCGGGTGGCCGAGCAGCACGGTCTCGATCTCACCCAGCTCGATGCGCTGGCCGCGCAGCTTGACCTGGAAGTCGCTGCGGCCCAGGTACTCCAGCGCATACGAGGCGCCGGCCGAGCCGACGGGTTCGGCCTCGCCGACGTGGATCCAGCGGACCACGTCACCGGTGCGGTAGAGCCGCTGCCCGTCCTCGTGGGCGACGAAGCGCTCGGCGGTGAGCGCGGGCGCGCCGAGATAGCCGCGCGCCAATTGCACGCCCGCGACATAGAGTTCACCGGCCGCGCCGAAGGGCACCGGCCGCAGCTGCCGATCCAGCACCAGCACCCGGGTATTGGCGACAGGGCTGCCGATCGGCACGGCGACGCCGTGGGTGCGCTCGGCCGGATGCGCGGTGACCACGGTGGCCTCGGCCGGGCCGTACCAGTTCACCAGCTCGGTATCCGGCAGCGCGGCAGCGAATTTCGTGGCGCTCTCCGCCGTGAGGGCTTCACCGGCGGCGAACACCCAGCGCAGCGAGGGGTGCCGCCGGGCCGCGCCGTCGAGGTAGGCGTCGAGCATGGACGGCACGAAATGCACGGAGGTGACGGCGTATTCGTCGATCGTGCGCGCGATGTAGGCCGGGTCGCGGTGCCCGTCCGGTTCGGCCACCACCACGGCCGCGCCGGTCTGCAACGGCCAGAACAGCTCCCAGGTGGAGATGTCGAAGGTGATGGGCGTCTTGTGCAGCACCACGTCGCCCGCGCGGTGCGGGTAGGTGCGCTGGGCCCAGCGGAACTGGTTGGCCATCTGCCGGTGCGTGATGACCACGCCCTTGGGGCGGCCGGTGGAGCCGGAGGTGTAGATGACGTAGGCGGCGTTGTCCGCGCGCACGCCCGCGGGTGCGACCTCCACGAACGGATCCGCGCCCGCGAGCGCGTCCACGAAGAACAGCGGTACGCCGGAGGCGGTTTCGAAGTCGTCGGCCGCGCGCGTGAGCACGCACACCGGCGCGGAACCCGCGAGGACGTACTCGTTGCGCTCGGCCGGGTGATCGGGATCCACCGGCACGTACGCGCCGCCGGAGCGCAGCACCGCGTAGACGGCGACCACCAGATCGATGCCGCGCCGCATGGCCACGGCCACCCGGGATTCCGCGCCGACACCGCGCAGGGTGAGCTCCTGCGCGAGCCGGCGGGAGCGGGCGTCCAGCTCGGCGTAGGTCAGGGTGGTGCGGCCGAAGATCACGGCCGGGGCGTCCGGGGTCCGCGCCACCTGGGCGTCGAACAGGGTGAGCAGCGTCGAATCGTCCAGCAGCTCGGGCACTTCGGTGGCATTGACGGCCGCCAGCTCGCGGCGCTCGCCGTCGAGCAGCGCGTCCACCGCGGCCACCCGCGCCCGCGGGTCGGCGGCGATGCGGGACAGCAGCGCCGAAAGCCGGTGCGCGATGGCCTGGGCCGCGTCCTCCTCGAAGAGGTCGCGCAGGTACTTCACGCCGAAGCCGAGGCCCTTGCCGCGCGGCTGCACCATGACGGTGAGCGGGTAATGGGTGCCGTTCACGGCGGACGCGCCGAGAATGCCCGCGCCGTCGATGGGCGCGGCGGCGTCGTCGAGGGACTCCTCGTCCACCGGGAAGGAGGCGAACACCACGATGGAGTCGAAAAGCCCGTCGACTCCGGCGATCTCCTGGATCTCGCCCAGCCCGACGTAGTGGTGGTCGAGCAGCGCGGCCTGCTCGTCCTGCAGCGCCCGCAGCACCTCGGTGAGCGTGCTGCCCGGGGTCAGCCGCACCCGCACCGGGATGGCGTTGAGGAACAGGCCGATCATGGTCTCGATGCCCGCCAGCTGCGGCGGACGGCCGGACACGGTGGCGCCGAAGACGACATCGTCGCGGTCGGTGCTGCGGCCGATGAGCAGACCCCACGCGGCCTGCACGACGGTATTGAGGGTGACGCCCGCCTCGTGCGCCACCCTGGTGAGCGCGGTGGTGTCGTCCTCGGACAGCTGGAAGGCGACTTCGCCGATGCCCGAGGTGATCTCGCGCGAGGGATCGACGGCCGCGAGCGGCGTCGGCTCGGTGAACCCGTCGAGGGTCTCGCGCCACGCCTCCCGCGCCGCGGCGTGATCGCGCGCGGCCAGCCAGGCCAGGTAGTCACGGTAGGACCGCGCCGCCGGGATCTGCGCCGCGTCGCCGCCGGCCGCGTACAGCAGCAGCATGTCCTGGATGAGCAGCGGCATGGACCAGCCGTCGATGAGGATGTGGTGGCTGGTGACGCACACCCGGTAGCGGTCGGCGGCCGTGCGGTACAGCGCCACGCGCAGCAGCGGCCCGGTGCTCATGTCGAAGTGGCGGCCCACGTCGAAGGCCATCAGCCGGTCGGTCTCGGCCAGCGCCTCGGCGGGCACCCGGTCACTGAGATCCAGGTACTGCCAGGGCAGTTCGACCTCGTCGAGGACGACCTGCAGCGGATTGCCCGCGCTGTCCTCGGCGAAGACCACCCGCAGGTTCACGTGCCGGTCCAGCATGGCGCGGGCGGCGGCGTGCACGCGCGGCACGTCGATCTCACCGGCCAGGTCGAGGGCGAACTGGACCATGTAGGCGTCGACGGAGGATTCGGCCAGCCGCGCGTGGAACAGCATGCCGGTCTGCAGCGGGGTGAGCGGCCACACCTCCGACAGGTTCGGGTAGCGCTCGCGCAGCCGCGCCTCGTCGTCGGCGCTCAGCTCGACCAGCGGCCCGGTGGCGAGTTCCTCGGTGGCGGCGGCGGTGTCGACCGGCACCGCGAGCTCGGCCAGCGCGGCCACGGTGCGGGCGGCGAACATCTCCTTGGGCTTGAAGCCCAGACCCCGGGCGCGGGCCCGGGACACGATCTGGATGGCGGTGATGGAATCCACGCCGAGGCTGAAGAAGTCGTCGTCGAGACCGACCCGGTCCAGGCGCAGCACCTCGGCGATGACCTCGGCCACCGCCTGCTGCGCCGCCGTCTCCGGGGCCCGGTATTCGGTGACCTCGAGCTGCGGCTCGGGCAGCGCGCGGCGGTCGAGCTTGCCCGCGGGCGTCAGCGGGATGGTGTCGAGGACGATGATGGCGGCCGGCACCATGTGCGCGGGCAGCGTCCGCTCGGCCAGCTCCGACAGCACCGCGGTGTCCACCGGGAAGCCCGGGGCCGCATGCACATACGAGACCAGCGCGGTGGCGCGGCCGTTCACCTCGTGACCGACGGTGACCGCGAAGTCGACCGACTCGTGCCCGGCGAGCACCGCGTCGATCTCGCCCAGCTCGATGCGCAGGCCGCGGATCTTCACCTGGAAGTCGTTGCGGCCCACATACTCCAGCTCACCGGCGGCATTGGCGCGCACCAGGTCACCGGTGCGGTAGAGCCGGGCGCCCGCACCCCCGTCGAACGGGTTCGCGACGAAGCGGGCCGCGGTCAGTTCCGGCCGGGCGTGATATCCGCGCGCCAGCAGCGCACCGGCGATGTACAGCTCGCCCGGGGTGCCGACCGGCACCGGCCGCAGCCATTCGTCCAGCACGTACGCGCCGGCGCCGCGAATGGGGGCGCCGATGGTCACCGGCCGGTCCGGGGACAGCGGATCGGAGATATTGGTCGCGATGGTCGCCTCGGTCGGGCCGTAGGCATTGTGGAAGCGGCGGCGACCGGACGGGTCGCCGGACCAGCGGCGCACCAGCTCGGCCGAAATGGCCTCGCCGCCACCGACGATGGCCTCCATGGTGGTGAGCTGATCCGGGTCCAGCGAGGCCAGCACCGACGGCGTGATCAGGCCGTGGGTGACCCGCTCCCGGGCGATCAGGCGGCCCAGTTCGTCACCGCCGTACACCTCGGGCACCGCGACCACCATGGTCGCGGCCGCGCCGATGGCCATCAGCAGTTCCATGATCGAGGCGTCGAAGGACGGGGTGGCGACCTGCAGCACCCGCGACTCCGGCCCGATGCCGAAACGTTCGCGCATCTCCGCGGTCAGCGCGGCCAGGCCGGTGTGGGTGACCACCACGCCCTTGGGCAGGCCCGTCGACCCCGAGGTGTAGATGGCGTAGGCCGGATGCTCGGCCCGCAGCGGGCGCGCGCGGTCGGCATTGGTGACCGGTTCGGCCGGATAGCCCTGGGCGGCGGCCGCGATCTCCTCGGTGTCCAGTTCCAGCCAGGGCAGCGTGGTCGGCAGGCCCGAGCGGGTATCGGCCACGGTCAGGCCCAGTACCGCCCGCGAGTCCGAGATCATGTGCCGCACGCGGTCGGCCGGATAGTTGGGGTCCACGGGGACGAAGCCCGCGCCGGTCTTGGCGACCGCCCACACCGCCACCACCGACTCCAGCGAGCGGCGGATACCGACCGCGACCAGATCCTCCGGGCCGATGCCGCGGGTGATGAGCAGGCGCGCCAACCGGTTCGATCGCTCGTCGAGTTCGGCGTAGCTCAGCGCGGCCAGGCTGCGCTCGGCGTCGGCGACCGTGATGGCGAGGCCGCCCGGATTGGCCTCGACCGCGGTCGCCAGCAGCTGCGGCAATGTCGGAATGTGGGGTCCACGGCGGGTCCGGGTGGGACGTACGCGAGCCGTGCGGGTCATGCCGCCACCGCCACGAGCTCGATCTTCCGGTCCCCGACCACCCGAATCATGCAGCCTGTCCTCATCCTGTCCGTCATTGCCCATACCGCCGCGTGCACCGACATTGTTCATCGGGTTCACGCAGGCCGCGTTACTCGACCCTGCTGGTGGCAGGGCTGTCGGCCCCCGCGGGGGGACCGGTCACGCGCGCTTCCCCAAAGGAGTATTCAGTCCTGCGGGCGGGAGGGCCACTCCGGGCCGCTCACCAGGTGCTCATCGGGCGGTGGCGGCCCCCGGGACGGCGACGACGGTCAGACCCGACCACCGGGCGGGGACGGGCAGCCCGTCCACCACGAGGGCGGTGAGATCGTCCAGTTCCGCGGGGTCCGGCCCGTCGAGCCGGGCCCGGTCGGCGAACAGGTGGGTGACCCATTCGTCGGCGAGGGTCTCGGCGAGATCGGCTCCGGCCCCCGCCAGGACCATTGACGCCCCGACGCCGCCGGCGGCGACCGGTTCGATGAGCGCGAGTGGGTGATCCGCCAAACCGGACCAGTAGGTGCGTGATTCGAAGGTGAGCTCGGACTCGGCCCGCACCCGATCCACCATGGCCGCGACCTCGTCGTAGTTCAGCGACGCCCGGCCCGGCGCCGCGAAGGCGGTGTCATCGCCGCGCAGTGCGCGAATGCGGTGCGCGTAGGTGACCGGCCGCGCCGATTCGGTGGCGACCTCGGCGATCACCGCGGGATCGTCCAGGGCGAGCCAGTCGATGCCGGGCACGGCGACCGGTTTCCCGGCGGTCAGGCCCACCTTCACATCCAGTCCACTGGGCGGCAGCCGGTCCAGACCGGCCAGCGGCACCACCGCCGCACCGGTCTTGAGCACGGCCCAGGTGGCCACGGCCAGGTCGGCTCCCCGGTCCAGCCGCACGGCGACGCCGGTACCGGGGCCGCAGCCGCGCCCGATCAGGAAGCGGGCCAGGCGCGAGGAGCGGGCGTCCAGGTCCCGGTAGGACACCGTCTCCTCACCCCGGACCAGGGCCGGACCGTCGGGGTCGTCCTCGACCGCGGCGGACAGCGACTGCGGCAGCGCCGTGCCGTGCGCGGTGGCGGTCACCGCCGGGGCGGGCGCGGGCAGTGCCCGGGCGCGGGCGCGCTCGGCCGGGCTCAGCAGGTCGATGTCGCCCACCGGCATGTGCGGATCGGCGGCCACCGCGGCCAGGATGCGCACCAGGCGCGCACCCAGGGTCTCGATGGTGGACTCGTCGAAAAGCTCTGTGGCATAGGAGAAGACGACGGCGAGGTCGCCGGGGGTGCCGTCCGCGGCGAGCGGCCCGGCCTCGACGCCGATCTGCAGGTCGAACTTGGCGGCCTCCACCGCCGCGTCCACCCCGGAGACCGATAGGCCGGGCAGCTCGAGCTCGGCCACCTCGTTGTGCTGCAGCGCCAGCACCACCTGCAGCAGCGGATCGGCCTGGCCACGGCCGGGCGCGACCGCCTCCACCACACGCTCGAACGGCACGTCCGCGTGCGCGAAGGCCGCCAGATCGGTTTCGCGGGCGGCGGCCACCAGATCGTCGAAGGAGGCGGCGGGATCGACCGTGCTGCGCAGGGTGAGGGTATTGACGAACATGCCGACCAGGCCGTCGAGCACCTGCTCGCCGCGCCCCGCGATCGGGGTGCCGACGACGATGTCCGCGCTGCCCGACTGCCGCGCCAGCAGGACCGCGACGGCCGCGTGCATCACCATGAACAGTGACGCATTGTGGCGGCGCGCAATGCGATTCAGCTCGGCGTGGATCTCGGCGGGCACCACGTAGTCGACCAGCGCGCCCGCCATGGACGGCGCCGGCGGGCGGGGCCGGTCCAGCGGCAGCAGCGGCCGCGCGGGCAGACCGGCGAGCTGTCCGCGCCAGTAGTCCACCTGCGCCGCGGCGACGGAATCCTCGTCGGTGTCCGAGCCGATCACCGCGTGCTGCCACAGTGCGAAGTCGGCGTACTGCACGGGCAGCGGCGCCCAGCCGGGCGTCTCGCCCGCGGCGCGCGCGGTGTAGGCGATCATGAGATCGCGGGCCAGCGGCGCGAAGGAGGCGCCGTCGGCGGCGATGTGATGGGCGACCAGGATCAGCAGGTAGTCGTCGGGCGCGTCCCCGGTGAGCAGTCGCATGCGCACCGGAACCTGGTGCGCGACATCGAATCCGGCGTAGATGAGCTCCTGCACCCGCGCGCCGATGTCCCGGGCGCGCTCCGTCTCGAGACCACCCGCCAGCGCCTCCGCGACCGAGAGCACCTCCTGATAGGGAGCGCCGCCGGGGCCCGATTCCGGGTAGCGGGTGCGCAGCACCTCGTGGCGGGTCAGGACGTCCTCCGCGGCCCGTGCCAGGGCGGGCACGTCGAGAGTGCCGGTGAGGCGGATGACCATCGGGATGTTGTAGGCCGGGGACTCCGGGTCCAGCTGATTGAGCACCCACATGCGCTGCTGTGCAAGGGAAAGCGGGACGCGCGCCGGCCGCTCCCCCGCCACCAGCGGCGGACGCGCACCGGTCGCGGTGCCCGGCACGATCCGGGCGGCCAGACCGGAAACCGTTGCGGTCTCGAAGAGTTCGCGCACCGAGACGGTGGCTTCCAGCGCTTCGTTGATCCGCGAGACCGCCCGGGTGGCGATCAGCGAGTTGCCGCCCAGCTCGAAGAAGTCGTCGTCCGCGCCGACCCGGTCCGCGCCGAGCAGATCCGTGAAGACGCCCGCCACGATCTCTTCGATCGGGGTCGACGGCGCGCGGAAACGCCGGGGCTCGAACACCGGGGCGGGCAGTGCCCGGCGGTCCAGCTTGCCGGAGGCGTTGAGCGGGAAGGCGTCCATGACCGCGATCGAGGAGGGCACCATGTAGGCCGGAAGCAGCTGCGTCAGAGCGGCTTTCACCAAGGTAGGATCGACCTCCGCGGCGGGCTCGCGGGCCACGTAGCCGACCAGCTGCTCACCGCCCTGCGCGTCGGCGCACACAACCACGACCGACTGGGCCACCCCGGGCTGGGCCAGCAGGGCCGCCTCGATCTCGCCCAGTTCGATGCGCAGGCCGCGCAGTTTCACCTGGAAGTCGGTGCGGCCCAGGTATTCCAGTTCGCCGTCGGCACGCCACTTCACGAGGTCGCCGGTGCGGTACATGCGCGCCCCGTGACCGAAGGGGTCGGCGACGAACCGGTCGGCGGTCAGGTCCGGGCGGGCCACATAGCCGACGGCCAGCTGGTCACCGGCCAGATACAGCTCACCCGCGACGCCGGGGGCGACCGGTCGCAGCCGCGAATCCAGCACGTAGAGAGCGGTATTGAAGACCGGCCGGCCGATCGGCACCGACACGGTGTCGGCATCGGTCACCTCGTGATAGGTGACGTCCACCGCGGCCTCGGTCGGACCGTAGAGGTTGTGCAGTCGGGCGGTGGTCAGCTCCCGTAGTCGCTGCGCCGTCGGCGCGGGTAGCGCCTCGCCGGAGGCGAACACCTGACGGAGTTCGATTGCCCTCCGCTCCGCTCCGGGCGGGTTGCTCTCACCCAGTGCCGCAAGGAAGACCGCGAGCATGGACGGCACGAAATGCACGGTGGTGACGCCATGTTCGGCGATCGCCTGGGCCAGGTACACCGGATCGCGGTGGCCGTCCGGGGTGGCGAGCACCAGGCGCGCACCGGTCTGCAAGGGCCAGAAGAACTCCCACACCGAGACGTCGAAGGTGGCCGGAGTCTTCTGCAGCACCACATCCGCGTAGGTCAGCCGGTACTGCGCCTGCATCCAGACCAGCCGATTGACAATGGCGGCGTGACTGACGGCCACGCCCTTGGGCCGGCCGGTCGAGCCCGAGGTGAACAGGACATAGGCCGGGTGCCCCGGCCGCAGCGGACGGGTCCGTTCGGCGTCCGAGATCGGTGTGCTCGTCCACCGGGTCCGCGCCCGCTCCTCGGCCTCCTCGACGAAGCGGGCGGGAGTGCCGCTCCCGCTGTCGAAGCCGTCCCGCCGGGTGGTCAGCACCAGGCGCGGCGCGGCGGTACCGAGAATGTGCTCGTTGCGGTCGAGCGGCTGGTCGGGGTCCAGCGGCAGGTAGGCGGCGCCGGTCATGAGGACCGCGTACATGGCCACCACCAGCTCGGTGGAGCGCCGGATGGCCAGGGCCACCGAGGTTTCCGGCCCGGCCCCGTAGCCGTCGATGAGTTCGCGGGCCAGCCGGCGGGCGCGGTCGGCCAGTTCCCGATAGGTGAGGCGCTCGTCCGCGCAGACCAGTGCCACGGTATCCGGAGTGTCGGCGACCTGCGCCTCGAACATCGAGAGCAGGGTCGGCGCGACATCGTTCGGCAGGCCGGCCGCGGCGGTGACGTCGAAGCCGGTGGCGTTCCAGTCGGTCAGGACGCGGCGGCGTTCCTCGGGCGCGAGCAGGTCGAGATCCCCGACGGGCGCACCCGGGTCGGCCGCGACCAGTTCCAGCACGCGGGCGAAGCGGCGGGCGAACGACGCGATGGTCGGCTCGTCGAAAAGGTCCAGCGCATAGGAGAATTCGGCCGCCATCCCGGTGCCGTCGCCGCGCTCGTCCACCGTCTCCTGCACGGTCAGCTGCAGGTCGAACTTGGCGAAGGGCACCTCGAGGTCGGTGCCGGAGACGGTGAGCCCGGGTAGCCGGAATTCGGCGGGCGCCAGGTTCTGGAACGAGAGCATCACCTGGAACAGCGGATTGCGCGCCTGCGACCGGGCCGGGTCGAGCAGGTCCACCAGTCGTTCGAAGGGCACGTCGGCGTGGCCGAAGGCGCGGACGTCGATGTCGCGCACCAGGTCCAGCAGGTCGGCGAACCCGGCGGCGGGATCGACGTCGGTACGCAGCACGAGGGTATTGACGAACATGCCGATGAGGTCGTCCAATTCGGCCTCACCGCGCCCGGCCACGGGCGTGCCCACGGCGATGTCCCGGGTGCCGGACAGCCGAGCCAGCAGGACCGCGAGTGCCGTGTGCACGACCATGAAGGTGGTGCCGTTGTGGCCGCGGGCCAGCCGGCGCACGGCGGCGTACACGTCGTCGGCGAGTTCGAAGCGGTAGGTGCCGCCACGATACGAGGCGACCGGCGGGCGCGGGCGATCCGACGGCAGCACCAGTTCGTCGGGTAGCTCGGCCAGTGTCTCGCGCCAGAAGGCGATCTGCCGTGCCAGCGTGGAGTTCTCGTCGTCCTCGGCGCCGAGTGCCGTGCGCTGCCACAGGGTGTAGTCGGCGTACTGCACCGGCAGCGGAGCCCAGTGCGGCGCGGCCCCGGAACTGCGGGATACGTACGCGGTCACCAGGTCCCGGGTGAGCGGGCCCATGGAGAAGCCGTCGGCGGCGATGTGGTGCACCACGCCGACCAGCACTTGCTCGCCGGGTCCGAGGCGCAGCACCCGCAACCGGATGGGCGGGGTGGCGGTGACGTCGAAGCCCGTCCCGCCGAGTGCCAGCACCCGGGTGGCCAGCTCCGCGGCATCAATGTCCTCGACCGGCAGGTCGGGTATCGCACGGGGATCGGTCAGCGGCAGCACCTGCTGATAGCCCTCGCCGTCCACCTCCGGGTAGACGGTGCGCAGCACCTCGTGCCGCTCGACCAGGTCCCGGACGGCGGCGCGCATCGCCTCGAGGTCGAGTTCGCCCGAGAGCCGCACCGCGAGCGGCACATTGTCGACCGCGCTGTCGGGTGCAAACCGATTGAGGAACCACATGCGCTGCTGCGCATAGGACAGCGGCACGCGATCGGGCCGCGGCCCGGATACCAGTGCGGGGGCGGTGTTCCCGGCCGCCTCCCCGGCCAGCAGCGCGGCCAGGTCGGCGACGGTGGACGCCTCGAACAGCACGCGCACCGGAACCCGCAGGCCCAGCGCGGTACCGATGCGGGCCACGGCCTGGGTGGCCAGCAGCGAGTTGCCGCCCAGCTCGAAGAAGTCGTCGTCGGAGCCGACGCGCAGCGGCTCGGCGCCGGGCGGGGTGAGCAGGCCGGAGAAGACCTCCGCGACAGCGGCCTCGGCGGCGGTGGCGGGGGCGCGGAAGGCCCGGGTGGTGAAGACCGGTTCCGGCAGCCGCTCGCGGTCGACCTTGCCGACCGGGGTCAGCGGGATCTCGTCGAGCACCATGATGGCGGCGGGAACCATGTACGCGGGCAGGGATTCTCCCGCGAAGTCCGCCAATTCCACGGTGTCCAGGTCAGTTCCGGGGCTGGGCAGCACATAGCTGACCAGGGCGGCGGCGCCGGTGGGCAGGGTGGTGCCCAGGGTGACCGCGAAGTCCACGCCGGGGTGCGCGGTGAGGGCGCTGTCGATCTCGCCGAGTTCGATGCGCAGACCACGGATCTTGACCTGGAAGTCGGTGCGGCCGTGATGTTCGAAGTTCCCGTTCTCCAGGCGTTTGACCAGGTCGCCGGTCCGGTACAGCCGCTGCCCGGGTTCGCCGTAGGGTCCGGCGACGAAGCGTTCCGCGGTCAGCACGGGCCGGTTCAGATAGCCCGCGGCCAGTGCCGGTCCGGCCAGATAGAGTTCGCCGACCACGCCGGGCGGCACCGGCCGCAGGCCCGCGTCCAGCACGTACGCGCCGATGCCGGGCAGCAGGGTGCCGATGTGCGTGCCGCCGCCGCGCGGCAGCGCCGCGGTACCGGTGGACAACGCGGTGACCTCGGTCGGGCCGTATTCGATATGGAAGTCGCGGTCGGGGGTGATCCAGCGGTCCACCAGGGCGGGCGGCACCCGCTCGCCGCCGCACATGATGGCGCGCAGGTCCTGCGGGACAGCCGGATCCAGCGATTCCAGCACCGCCGGGGTGATACAGATGTGGGTGATCCGTTCGCGGCGGAGCAGCTCGGACAGCTCGTGGCCGCCGAACACGTCCGGCGGCACCACGACCAGGGTGGCGCCCGCGGTGAAGGCGTACAGCATCTCGACGATGGAGAAGTCGAAGCTCGGGGTGGTGAGCTGGGTGATGCGGGAATCCTCGGTCACCGCACGGCTTTCCCGGCGGGCGGCCAGTCCGGCCAGCCCGGAGTGGGTGATGGCCACCCCCTTGGGCTTGCCGGTCGAGCCCGAGGTGTAGATGACGTAGGCCAGGTGCTGCTCGGTCAGCGGCCGGGTGCGGTCGGCGTAGGAGATCGGGTGCGCGGGCCGGGCCGCGATGCGCTCGGCCCGGGTGGGATCGTCGAGTTCGATCCAGTAGGCCGCGGTCCCGAGCCCGGCCCGGTGGGTCGCCAGGGTGACACCGAATTTGGCACCGGAGTCGGTGAGCATGTGCTCGATCCGGTCGCCCGGATAGGTCGGGTCCACCGGCAGATAGGTGGCGCCGGTCTTCACGATGGCCCACATGGCCAGCACCGATTCCACCGAGCGCGCGATGCCCATGGCCACCACATCACCTGGGCCGATGCCCAGGGCGATGAGTTCGCGCGCCACCCGCGAGGACTGCTCGTCGAGCTCCCGGTAGGTGAGTTCGCGCTGGTCGGAAGGGTTTCCGGTGGGATTGAAGCTGATGGCGACGGCATCGCCGGCGGATTCGACTGCCGCGGTGAGCAGTTGACCGAAGAAGGGGCTGCCGGACCGGCGGCGTCTGCTCCCACGGACTGATCTACGGGTTGTATCCATCCGTGTTGTCCACCTCACACGTCCAGCAATCCACACACGTCGAATTTCTTCGACAGCCCGGGCCGACGAACCGACTCGCCCGGGCGAACCGGCACAGCATAGCCGCGCACAGCAGCTACGGCGGCTCGAACTGGAGGGACTATCGGCGGCCCGGCCCCGGCGTTGCACCATGTGACCTGCACCATAGCGATTGCTGTTCGCTACTACTCGCGCCGCCGGGAGGTGGATCCGGCGGCGCGACCACGACCCGCTAGCGCTCGGCTATTCGGGCAGGACGAGCACGGCGGCGTCCGTCCAAAGCTCGGCGGCCGTCGTCGGCGCGTCGAGCGCCACGGCCCGAAGATCCTCGAGCGGAGCGGGATTCAGCTCGCCGAGGCGATCGTGGTCGGCGAAGACGTGGGTGACCCACTCGTCGGCCAGCGCCTCCGAGAGATCCGGTCCGGCCGAATTCACCAGGACCACGGAGGCTCCGACCGCGCCCGCCGCGACCACTTCGATCAGGGTCAGCGCCGAATCGGCCGCACCGTGGTGGAAGGTGCGCGACTCGAAGGTCAGGTCGAGGGCGCGGGCCCGGTCCACCGCGGCGGCCAGGCCGTCGTAGGTGAGTGTCCGGTCCGCGGCCGCGTAGGCGATGTCGGTGCCGCTCAGTGCGCGAATCCGGTTGGCGTAGGTGACCGGTCGCGCCGATTCGGCGGCGATCTCGGCCGCCGTCTCGGAGTCGTCGAGCGACAGCCACTCGATGCCGCGCACGCTGTCGGGCGCGGTGCCGACGGTGATGCCGACCTTCACATCCCGGCCCGGGACTTCCGCGGCGGCGAAGGGCACCACCATGGTGCCCGCCTTCAGCACCGCCCACACCGCGACCACCTGGTCGACGCCGCGGTCCAGGCGCAGTACCACGCCGGTGCCCGGACCGCTGCCGCGGGCGATGAGCACCCGGGCCAGCCGGGAGGAGCGGGCGTCGAGTTCCTGATAGGTGAGCGCCTCGTCGCCCCACACCAGCGCCGGGCCGTCCGGGTCGTCCTCGGCGGCGGTGGTGAGCACCTGGGCCAGGGCGGCACCACGCACGCCGAGCCCGGCGGGTTCCGGCGCGGGCTGCGACAGTGCCTGCACCGCAGCGGATTCCGCGGCGTCCGCCAGCACGATGTCGCCGACCGGCAGCTGTGGATCCGCGGCGACCGAGGTGAGCACCCGCTCGAGGGCCCCGCCGAAGGACTCCATGGAGGATGCCTCGAACAGCTCGGTGTCGTAGTTGAGGATCACGGCCAGCTCACCCGCAGCGCCCGCCGCGCCGGGGCGCGGTTCCACGCTGATCTGCAGATCGAACTTGGCCGTCGCCAGCTGGGTATCGACCGCCGCCACCGTGAGGCCCGGCAGCTCCAGCACCGGGGTCTCGGTGTTCTGCAGCGAAAGCACCACCTGCAGTAGCGGATTCGCCGCGGTCCGGCCGGGCGCGACGAGTTCGGCGACCCGTTCGAACGGCACGTCCGCGTGGGCGAAGGCCGACAGGTCGGTCTCGCGGGCCCGCTCGACCAGCTCGTCGAACGGCGCGGCCGCGTCGACCCGGGTACGCAGGGTGAGGGTGTTGACGAACATGCCGACCAGATCGTCGAGCGCGCGCTCGCCGCGCCCGGCGACCGCCGTGCCCAGGACGATGTCGGCGCTGCCCGACAGCCGCGACAGCCAGGCCGCCACCGCCGCGTGCACCACCATGAACAGCGACGCATTGTGATTGCGCGCCAGGCGATTCAGCCCCGCGTGCACCTCGGCGGGCAGGGTGAAGTCGAGCAGCGCGCCGCGCATGGCGGCCGCCGCCGGACGCGGCCGGTCCAGCGGCAGGATCGGGCGGTCCGCCAGTCCGGCCAGCTGCTCACGCCAGAACGCGACCTGCGCGGCGGCGGGCGAGTCCGCGTCGTCCTCGACGCCGATGGCAGCCCGCTGCCACACCGCGTAGTCGGCGTACTGCACCGGCAGCGGCGCCCACGCCGGGGCCTCGCCGGCGGCGTGCGCGAGGTAGGCGGTCATCAGGTCGCGGGCCAGCGGGGCCATGGAGGCGCCGTCGGCGGCGATGTGGTGGGCCACCAGGACCAGCAGGTAGTCGTCCGGGTCGTCGCCGGTGATCAGGCGCACCCGCACCGGAACCCGCTGGGCCACATCGAATCCGGTGCCGACCAGCTCGGCGACCCGGGCGCCGATATCGCCGGACCGCTCCACCTCGAGGCCGTGCGGCAGCACATCGGCGACCGAGAGGATCTCCTGGTAGGCCGGTGCGCCCGGAGCCGATTCGGGGTAGCGCGTACGCAGCACCTCGTGGCGGGTCAGCACATCCTCGACGGCGTGCCGCAGGGCGGGCACATCCAGGGCGCCGGTGAGGCGGATGACCATCGGAATGTTGTAGGCCGGGGACTCCGGGTCCAGCTGATTGAGCACCCACATGCGCTGCTGTGCAAGGGAAAGCGGGACGCGCGCCGGCCGCTCCCCCGCCACCAGCGGCGGACGCAGCCCCGTCGCCGCCCCCGGCACGATACGCGCCGCCAGGCCGGAAACCGTTGCGGTCTCGAAGAGTTCGCGCACGGCCACATTGGCGTCGAGGGCGGCGTTGATGCGGGCCACCGCGCGGGTGGCGATGAGCGAGTTGCCGCCCAGCTCGAAGAAGTCGTCGTCCGCGCCCACCCGGTCCGCGCCGAGCAGTTCGGCGAAGACATCGGCCACGCTCTCCTCGATCGGGGTCGAGGGCGCGCGGAAGGTCTTGGCCTCGAACACCGGGGCCGGGAGCGCCTTGCGGTCCAGCTTGCCGGAGGCATTGAGCGGGAACGCGTCGAGCACCACGATGGCACTGGGCACCATGTAGGCCGGAAGCGCCCGGGCCAGACCGGCTTTCAGCTCCTCGGCGGTGGCCTCGGTGCTCACCACGTAGCCGACCAGCTGGTCACCGGTGTGCGCGTCCGCGCGCACCACCACGACCGACTGCGCGACGCCCGGCCGCGCCAGCAGCGCCGCCTCGATCTCACCGAGTTCGATGCGCAGACCGCGCAGCTTCACCTGGAAGTCGGTGCGGCCCAGGTACTCCAGCTCACCCGCAGCATCCCACTTCACGAGATCGCCGGTGCGGTACAGCCGTTCACCCGTGCCGAACGGATCGGCCACGAAGCGATCGGCGGTCAGGTCGGGCCGTTCGACATAGCCGCGCGCCAGCTGCACACCGGCGAGATACAGTTCGCCCGCGACACCGACGGGCACCGGATTCAGGCGCGAATCCAGCACGTAGACACGGGTGTTGAAGACTGGGCGGCCGATCGGCACCGACACCGTGTCGGCCTCGGTCACCTCGTGATAGGTGACGTCGACCGCGGCCTCGGTCGGACCGTAGAGGTTGTGCAGCCGCGCACCGGTCAGCTCCCGCAGCTGCCGCGCGGTGGGCGCGGGCAGCGCCTCACCGGAGGCGAACACCTGCCGCAGCGCGCGGCCCGCACTCGCGAGCTCGCTGTCGTTGTCCAGGGTGGCGACGAAGGCCGACAGCATGGAGGGCACGAAATGCGCTGTGGTGATGCGCTGTCCGGCGATGATCTGCGCCAGGTACACCGGATCGCGATGCCCGTCCGGCTTGGCGACCACCAGGCGCGCACCGGTCTGCAAGGGCCAGAAGAACTCCCACACCGACACGTCGAAGGTGGCCGGAGTCTTCTGCAGCACGGCGTCTTCCGCGGTCAGCGCGTACTCGTGCTGCATCCACGCCAGGCGGTTGACGATGGCCCGGTGCTCGACGGCGACGCCCTTGGGGCGGCCGGTCGAGCCGGAGGTGAAGATGACGTAGGCGGTGTGCTCCGGCCGCAGCGGCCGGACGCGCTCGGCATCGGTGATCGGCGCGCCGCTGTGCGACCCCGCCGCGGCCTCCGCCCGCTCCACCGTGACCGTCACGACATCGCGTGCGCCGGAGTCGAATTCGTCCCGCTCGGCGGTGAGCAGCAGACGCGGGCGCGCGGTGTCGAGAATGTGGCCGATGCGGTCGAGCGGCTGGTCCGGGTCCAGCGGCACGTACGCGGCGCCGGCGTGCAGCACCGCGTACATGGCCACGACCAGTTCCGTCGAGCGCCGCAGGGCCAGCGCCACCAGCGATTCCGGCCCCACGCCCTCGGCGATGAGCAGCCGCGCCAGGCGATTGGCCCGTTCGGACAGCTCGCGATAGGTGAGGGTCTCGTCCGCGAAGCTCAGCGCGACGGCGTCCGGGGTGGCCGCCGCCTGCGCCTCGAACCGCGAAACCAGGGTCGCCGCAGCGCCTTCCGGCAGCGTCGCCGCCACGTCGAAGGCGGTGGCGTTCCAGTCGCCCAGCACCCGCTGCCGTTCCCCCGCGGAGAACAGCGCGAGATCGCCGACCGGGGCGGCCGGGGCAGCGGTCACCGCGGCGAGCACTCGCTGGAAGCGGGCGGCCAGCTCGGCGACCGTGGCGACGTCGAACAGGTCCAGGGCGTAGGAGAATTCGGCGGCCAGGCCGGTGGCGTCGCCGTGCTCGTCGTGCGACTCCTGCATGGTGAGCTGCAGGTCGAACTTGGCGAACGGGATCTCGAGGTCCGCGCCGGCCACCGTGAGCCCCGGCAGTTCGAGGCGGGTGGGCGCCATGTTCTGGAAGGTCAGCATGACCTGGAACAGCGGATTGCGGGCCTGCGAGCGGGCCGGGTCCAGCAGTTCCACCAGGCGCTCGAACGGCACGTCTGCGTGGCCGAAGGCGCGCACGTCGGTCTCGCGCACCCGTGCCACCAGGTCCGCGAAGGAGACGGCCGGGTCGATGTCGGTGCGCAGCACCAGGGTGTTGACGAACATGCCGATGAGGTCGTCGAGTTCGGCCTCACCGCGGCCGGCCACCGGCGTGCCGATGGCGATGTCGCGGGTGCCGGAGAGCCGGGCCAGCAGCACGGCCAGCGCCGAGTGCACCACCATGAACAGGGTGGTGTTGTGCGTCTCGGCGAAATGCCGGGCGGCCGCGTAGATCTCGTCGTCGATGCGGAAGGAGTGGGTACCGCCGCGGTAGGAGGCGACGGCGGGCCGCGGCCGATCCCAGGGCAGTACCAGTTCGTCGGGCAGGTCCGCGAGGGCCTCGCGCCAGTAGGCGATCTGGCGGGACAGCGCCGAGTCCGGATCGTCCTCGCTGCCCAGCGATTCCCGTTGCCACACCGCGTAATCGGCGTACTGCACCGGCAGCGGGGCCCACTGCGGCGCGGCACCGCGCATGCGCTCGGCGTAGGCGGAGACCAGATCGCGAGCCAGCACGCCGATCGAAACACCGTCGGCGGCAATGTGATAGATCGCGGCCACCAGCACGTGCTCGTCCGGTGCGAGCCGCAGCAGGCGCAGCCGCAGCGGCGGCGCGGCGGTGACGTCGAAGCCGGCGCCGACCACCTCGGCCACCCGGGCCGGGATCTCGGCGGCGTCGATGTCGGCGACCGGCAGTTCGGGTAGCGCGCGCGGATCGCCGGCGGGCAGCACCAGCTGGTAGCCCTCGCCGTCGACCTCCGGGTAGATGGTGCGCAGGACCTCGTGGCGCGCAACCAGATCCGCGGCCGCGGCGCGCATGGCGTCCACGTCGAGGGCGCCGGACAGCCGTACCGCGAGCGGCATATTGTCGACCGCGCTGTTCGGGTCGAAGCGGTTGAGGAACCACATGCGCTGCTGCGCGAACGACAGCGGCACGCGGTTCGGGCGGGGCAGCGAGCCGAGCGCCGGTCCGGCGGCGGCCGGTGCCGATTCGCCGTCGAGCCGCCGGGCCAGCTCGGCCACGGTCGAGCCCTCGAACAGCACGTGGACCGGAACCCGCACACCGAGTGCGGTGCCGATGCGCGCGGCGGCCTGTGCGGCCAGCAGCGAGTTGCCGCCGAGTTCGAAGAAATCGTCGTCCGCACCCACCCGCGCGTCCGGGTTGTCCGGAATCAGCAAGGCGGCGAACACTTCCGCGACGATCTCCTCGGCGCGGGTGGCGGGGGCCCGGAACTCGCGGGCCGCGAAAACCGGTTCCGGCAGGGCATTCCGGTCCAGCTTGCCGACCGGGGTCAGCGGAATCTCGTCCAGCACCAGCAGGGCGGCGGGCACCATGTAGGCGGGCAGCGATTCGCCGACGTGCGCCGCCAGCGCCGCGGTGTCCAGGGTCGCGCCCGGCCGCGGCAGCACGTACGACACCAGCGCGGTCGCGCCGGAGGGCAGCGTCTTGCCCAGTGTCGCAGCGAAATCCACGTCGGGGTGCGCGCTCAGCGCATTGTCGATCTCGCCGAGTTCGATGCGCAGGCCGCGGATCTTGACCTGGAAGTCGGAGCGGCCCAGGTACTCGATGACGCCCGGGTTTTCCGATTCGGCGGGGGTGCGGCGCACCAGGTCGCCGGTGCGGTACAGGCGTGCGCCCGGCGTGCCCGCGGCCTCGCCGAAGGGACTCGCCACGAAGCGTTCCGAGGTCAGCCCCGGCCGCCCCTTGTAGCCCTGCGCCAGCGCCGGACCCGACAGGTACAACTCGCCGACCACGCCGTCCGGCACCGGCCGCAGGCGCGAATCCAGCACGTACGCACCGACACCCGGGATGGCCGAGCCGATGGTGATCGGCTCGCCGGGCAGCAGCGGGGCGCTCGAGGTGGCGAGAATGGTCGCCTCGGTGGGGCCGTAGCCGTTGTAGAAGGAACGGTCGGCGGTCGCCCAGCGCGACACCAGTTCCGGGCCGAACTTGTCACCGGCCACCACCACGGTGGTCAGCTCGGTCAGCCCGGCCGGATCCACCGATTCCAGTGCGCCCGGGGTGATCAGCACATGGGTGACGGCCTCGCGGCCCAGCAGCTCGGCCAGTTCCACGCCGCCGAAAACCCCGGCCGGTGCGATGACGAGGGTCGCACCGGCGGTGAAGGTCAGCAGCAGTTCCAGCACCGAGACGTCGAAGCTCGGCGAGCAGACGTGCAGCACACGCGAATCCGCGGTGACCGCGTAGTGCTCCCGCTCGGCGGCCACCAGCCCGGCCAGGCCGGTGTGGGTGACCACCACGCCCTTGGGCTTTCCGGTCGACCCGGAGGTGTAGATGACATAGGCCGGATGCTGCTCGGTGAGCGTGCCCGGCCGGTCGGCGTAGGAGATGGGGTGATCCGGGTGCGCGGCGATGCGCTGCGCGTGCGCCGGATCGTCCAGTTCGATCCACTCGGCGGCGGTGCCCAGCGCGGCGCGGTACTCCCGCGTCGTCAGGCCCAGCACCGCGCCGGAGTCGGTGAGCAGGTGTTCGATGCGATCGGGCGGATAGGCCGGATCGACCGGCACGTAGGCGGCGCCCGTCTTGGCGATGGCCCAGACCGACAGCACCGATTCGATGGAGCGGGTGATGCCGATCGCGACCATGTCGCCGGGGCCGACGCCGCGGCCGATCAATTCCCGGGCGAGCTGCGAGGACCCGGCATCGAGTTCGCGGTAGCTGATTTCGCGCTGGTCGGCCGGGTTTCCAGTGGGATTGAACCGGATGGCGACGTCGTCGGCGGCGGACTCGACCGCGGCGGTGAGCAACTGCCCGAAGAGTGGGCTGCCGGACCGACGCCGACGATTACCGCGAGCTGTACGGCGGGCAGTATCCATTCGCGTGCATTCACCTCTCGGGTTCATCTTTTCCGCAGGCCGAAGACACTCGGCCCGACCCACGAAAAATGGCGTCTTGTTCCCTATGGATCGCCAACGGGTGAGCGGATCAAACAATCATATCGATGCTCGCGAGCGGCCTCGAGCGGCCCGAGCACAGTGACTATCGCTGAGCAGCAATGATTGTTGCTATGAAGTGACTTGCGCCACAGCGGTTCAGAGCCAGCCGCGGCGTGTCGCCTGCACGCCGGCCTGGAACCGCGTGCTGGCGCCCAGGCGCTCGAGCAGACTCGCGGTGCGGCGCACCACCGTTCGGCGCGAGAGGCCGAGCCGGCGGGCGATGGTGTCGTCGGTGGCGCCCATGCTCATCAGCGTCAGGATGGCCTTGTCGCGCTCGTCGAGGGCTTCGGCCGGGTTCACCGAGATCGGCGTGGCCATCAGCCACAGCGAGTCGAAGGTCTTGACCAGCAGGTCCAGCGTGGGCGACGGGCCGACGCGCACGCCCATGGGGTCGCCGCGGCGCTCGTCGGTGTGCAGCACCAGCACCGCGCGCCGATCGTCAGCGACGATCAGCTTCATGGGCGGGTCGGGCAGCGTACGCGCTTGCGCCCCAATCGCATTGGTGGACAGGACGTGGCGCAGCCGCTCCGGGTCCTGGTAGATGGTCTCCTGGTACAGGGTGCGGTAGGCGATGCCCGCGGTGATACGCGAGGACTTCAGCTCGAACATCCGCTCCTCGGTCTCCACGTCGGAGAGGAACGGGCCGCGCTCCACCACCTTCACGCAGGCGTGCGCGGTGTGCTGCAGGTCCTCGAAATCGGCCAGCAGCTGGCGGCGTTCATAGACCGCCACCACCGCGCCGTCGGCATCGGTGGTGCGGCGCACCGAGCGGAAGGTCTCGCCCAGGCGTGCGGCGGCCGACTGCATGCGCAGCATGTCCTGATTGCGCCGGCGAGTCTCGGCCTCCGACAAGGCTTCCGGCGCATGCGCGTCGAACCGCACCACGCCCTTGCCGTCGGTGAGGCGCACCGCGGCCTCGAGCTGGCACAGCGCCTCCAGCGCGGCCTCGGCCACGCGCGGCGGGATGGCCAGCCGCTCGGCCACCTCGAGCACGGTCGAGCGCGGGTGCTGCACGAGCACCGCGTAGGAGCGGCCGGGCACGGAGGCCGGGTCGAAGAGTTCGTCCAGTGTCGTCACCGCACCCACTGGCGGGCGCCGGTCCGGAAAGCGTCCGGTCGAGGGCAGCGGTGAACGGTCTACTGGTCCGGTCCCCACTGCTGCTGCATGAGAACGCCCTTGCTGGCTAGCCATGGCAGCGGATCCATCTTGTTGTCGGCGGCGTCCCAGATCTCGAGGTGCAGATGGGGACCTGTGGAGTTTCCGCGGTTTCCCACGGAGGCGATGACATCGCCGGCGTTCACCCGCTGGCCGACGGTCACGTACATGTCGTTGACGTGGCCGTAGACCGCGGTGGTGCCGTCGTCCTGCTTGACGCGCACCCAGAGGCCGAAGCCCGCGGCGGGGCCGGCGGAGATGACCTCGCCGCCCATGACCGAGCGGATCGGCGTGCCGATCGGGTCGGCGAAGTCGATGCCGTAATGCATTGCGCCCCAGCGCATGCCGAAGCCGGAGGTGAGCTGGCCGTCGACCGGCTTGACCACGTTCGGGCCCGGGTTCAGCTGCTGCTGGAGGTTCTTGAGGGTCTGCTCGGCCTGCTGCAGCGGCGCGGAGATCTCCGGCGGCAGGTTCTGCAAGCCGAACGGGGCCGGGTCGGGCGTGGTGGCCGCGATCGGCTGAGCCTGCGGGGTCTGCGCCGCGGGGGCGGAGTCCCTGGCCTGCTTCAGATCGAGGTCGGCCTGTTCGACCGGGGCGACGTCCTCGCCGATGGTGGCGGGCTTCTCGTCGTGCGTGGGTAGCAGCGGCGCGGCGTGCGCCAGGGCCGGGACCAGCTGGGTTCCGGTGCCGATCAGGGCGCCGGCGGCGACGGCCACACCCGCGGCGGTCTTCACGCGCTCGGCGGTGGAGGGTTCGGCCCGGTGGCGTCGGCGCGACAAGGTGACAGTGCTGCCCACACCGGAATCACCGAGTAGTTCCATGACTGTGACAGAGTTCGCGGTCGTTCGATGGTGCGGCACTGCAAGTCCTAGCGTTCGGTGGGTCCGGTAACGATTCGGCATCGCTGTGACGGAAACTGTACTCGCTCGTGACCAATTCGCAACCTTTTGTGCGATAACGCCAGGTCGAGTACTCGAACCCTCGGTCACAAACCGTAACCGAAGGCGCACACTGGCGAGATGGTTCTCGACGAGTTGGATACGCCGATCGTTCTTGCCCCCATGGCGGGCGGACCGTCCACCCCCGAACTGGCCGCCGCCGTGACCGAGGCCGGCGGGCTGGGCTTCGTGGCCGCCGGATACCTGCCCGCGAGCGAATTGGCCGACCGGATCAAGGCCACGCGGGCGCTGACCTCCGGAGCGTTCGGGGTCAATCTGTTCTATCCCTCCGAACCGAGTCCGACCGACCGGTTCGATACATATATAAGGACGCTGGCGGCCGAGTTCCCGCTCGGCGAGGCCCGCTACGACAGCGACGGCTGGGCCGCCAAGCTGGACCTGCTGATCGCCGATCCGGTGCCGGTGGTGTCCACCACCTTCGGCTGCCCGACCGCCGGGGAGATCGCGCGCCTGCACACGGCCGGGTCCGAGGTGTGGGTGACGGTCACGACCGTGGCCGAGGCCCGGCAAGCGGTCGCCGCGGGCGCGGACGTGCTGATCGCACAGGGCGCGGAGGCGGGCGGGCACCGCGGCGTCTTCGTCGACGATCCGGCCGACGACCTCACCGACCCGCTGGGGCTGCTGGCCCTGCTGCAACTGCTGCGCGCCGCGGTGGACACACCGATCGTGGCGGCGGGCGGCATCGCGACCGGGGCGGCGGTCGCGGGGGTGCTGTGCGCGGGCGCGGCGGCGGCGCAGCTCGGCACCGCGTTCCTGCGCTGCCCCGAGGCCGGGACCGCGCCGGTCGCCCGGGACGCCATCGCCGAGCCGACACCGACCATGCTGACCCGCGCCTTCACCGGGCGGCGGGCGCGCGGGCTGCGCAACCGGTTCATGGTGGAACATCCCGACGCTCCGGTCGCCTACCCCGAGATCCATTACGCCACTGGACCTTTGCGGGCGGCCGCGCGGGCGGCCGGCAATGCCGACGAGGTGAATCTCTGGGCCGGTCAGGCACATTCGCTGACGCCCGAGCTACCGGCGGGCGAGCTGGTGCGCACACTGTCGGTGGATGCGAAAAATGCTCTGGAACGGGTACTTTCGCTGCGAATTCAGAGTTATTGACAACGTTTTTCATCTACAATCGGCTGACACCTTCCGCCATCCCATGAGGAGAGCGATATGTCACTCGACGTACCTACCGCACTACTCGAGCGCGCCGAACGCGGTGAAGTCAGCGACGCAGAGTTCGTCGAATGCGTCCGTAATTCGCTGCCCTACGCCTACGAGGTCGTCAGCCGGGTAGCCGCCGATCTGCGTTCCGGCACGGCGGAATACGCCGACAACACCATTCCCCCGCCGGACGAGACCGCCCGCGGCCAGCTGTTGCGCGCCATGGCCTCCGACGCCATCCGCGGCGGCCTGGAACGCCACTTCGGCATCAAGCTCGCCTTCCAGAACTGTCACCGGGTGGCGGCCTTCCCACTCACCTCGGTCGGCGGCGACACCTACACCACCTTCATCTCCACCCGCGCCCAGCTGCTCAACCAGAGCCCGGAACTCCGCAACTGCTGAGCGCACCACCCTGATTCGGCGCGACCGGCCAACCCGGCCGCGCCGATCCGTGTGCGCACCCGGCACACCCGCGATCCGGTTTCAGCGGCGGCGCGAACGAAACCTCTTGACCTCACGCCACCCCAGCCACACGAACACCGCCAGCGGTGCGACGAATACCACCAGCGCGACGATGGTCGCGACGAAATCCGTCACACCGCCCTTGGTCTCGGTGACCAGCACGTCGATACCGGCCGCCGTGAAGAGCCCGAAGAACGCGATGAGCAACACCAACAGGATCCACCACAACACCCGGCCGGCGCTGATCCGTACAGGCCGTACCGAATTCCCCGCGCCTACGGCGTGACTCCCCATTGCCGCGCCGTAGGCCGGCATGCCGTCACCGGGCAATCGCGCGACGACTCCCGGATGAGCCGTTGCGCTCCAGGACATTCCGGCGGAGACGACCGGCGGCTGTCCAGAATGGGGTCGAGGCACACGTTCGGAGACCGGCCCGGCCATCGATCCCGGCATACCGCCGGGCGGCGTCGTCGCGCCCCAGACCAGGTCACCGGAACCGCCCGGAGTCGGTGCGCGGTCTCGGGGTTGCGACGGATAGCCGGCTCCGGCCGTTCCGTTCCCCGACCGGCCGGGCGGTGGCGGCATCGCACCGCCTGGGATTCCGCTGTACGGGGTCGCGCCCGCGGCCAACCCACCCGGTGGAGGTGTGAGCACGGTCGGGATGCGGTTGCGGGGCGAGGATGTGGAAGCCCCGGGCGGCGTCGGATACTGCCGCCCGCCCGCCGCGCCATAGCTCGGAAACGGTTCCGGGCTATCCCATTTGGCAGTCGGCGGGGCCGGGCCGGTGCGCGGGGCGGGCCGGGAATCCAGAGCGGCGCGGGCGGCCGCCGCCAGGGCTCCGGCGCTCTGGAAGCGGTGGTCCGGGTCCTTGGCCAGGCCGCGCGCGATGACGGCGTCGAGGGCGGCGGGGATCAGCGAGTTGTGGTCACTGGCGCGGGGCGGGTCGGTGGTGAGGTGGGCGGCCATCTGCTGGACGGGATCTGCCTGGGTGAAAGGCTTGGCGCCGACCAGGGTTTCGTAGAGCAGGCAGGCCAGCGAGTACACGTCGGAGCGGAGGTCTTCGGCGCCGGAGTAGCGCTCGGGAGCCATATAGGCCCAGGTACCCACTGCCACACCGGTACTGGTGATGGTGGCCTGGCCGACTCCCCGGGCGATGCCGAAGTCGATGAGGTAGGCGAAGCCGCTGGGGAGGGTGAGGACGTTGGAGGGCTTCACATCCCGGTGCACCAGGCCCGCCCGGTGCGCGATGTCGAGGGCTTCCGCGATCTGGGTGATGAGGTCGACCGCGCGGTCGGGCGGGAGCGAGCCCACCTCGCGCAGGGTCTTGCTCAGATCGGAGCCTTCGATCAGCTCCATGTCGATGTACAGGCGGCCGTCGAGTTCGCCAAAGGCGTGGATGGGCACCACATGCGGTCCGCGCAGTCGTGCGGCCAGCCGGGCCTCGCGTTCGAACCGCCGCCGGTAGTCCTGGTCGCTGGCGAGCTCGACGGGGAGCAGCTTCAGCGCGACTTCCCGTTCGAGGTGCGTGTCCTCGGCCAGCCACACCTGGCCCATGCCGCCCCGCCCGATCAGTTCGACGAGTCGATAGTGGCCGAGATCGCCTGCCCCCGGCACCTGTCCTCCCCCATGCTCTGCCGCGTACTGCGAGGTGCCCAGCATACGACCCCGGGCGGGGAATCACACGGTTCCGAATCCCCCGAATCGCTGTCGGCTCAGGCCTCCTGGAGCCTGCGCTTGAGCACCTTGCCGGTGGGGTTGCGGGGTAGTTCGGCCAGGAAGACCACCTCGCGGGGGACCTTGTAGCGGGCCAGATTGGCCTTCACGAAGTCCTTGATCTCGAGCTCGCTGAGCTGGTGGCCGTCGTGGACGACCACGAAAGCCTCGAGGCGCGCACCGAATTGCTCGTCGGGGACGCCGAGGACGGCCGCCTCCCGCACCGACGGATGGGTGTAGAGCAGTTCCTCGACCTCCACCGGGAAGACGTTCTCACCACCGGAGACGATCATGTCGTCATCGCGGCCGTCGATGAAAAGCCGGCCCGCGCTGTCGAAGTGGCCGACATCGCCGGAGGACATCAGGCCGCGGATGACCTCCTTGTGGCCGCCGCCGGTGTATCCCTCGAACTGAATGGTGTTCCCGACGAAGATGCGGCCGGTGGCCCCGGCCGGCACCCGGCGGCCCCGATCGTCGAGGATCTCCACCCGCGCACCCAGCACCGGCCGGCCCACACAACCGGGCTCCGCGGCCAGGTCCTCGGGCGTGGCGATGGTGGCGTAGGCGACCTCCGTCGAGCCGTACAGGTTGTAGACGACCGGCCCGAAGGCCGCCGTCACCTCCCGGCACAGGTGCGCGCCCAGCTGGGAGCCCGCGACGAAAATAATGCGCAGCGCCGACAGATCGTGCCCGGTGAGCGCGCGGCCGCCCAGGTCGATCATGCGGGCCAGCATGACCGGGACGACGATCGCCGTGGTCGCCCGGTGCCGCGCCATGGAGTCGATGGCGGCCTGCGGGTCGAACCGGCGGCGGATCACCAGGGTGGACCCGAAGCCGAGAGTCAGCATGGCGCAGGCGAATCCGAGCGTGTGGAACATGGGGGCGCAGCACTCGGTCACCTCGTTCACCCGGAACGGGACCTTGGACAGCAGACCGCCCAGCGACAGCAGGGATTTCGGCTCGGTGCGCGGCGCGCCCTTGGGGGTGCCGGTGGTGCCGCTGGTCAGCAGGATGATCTTGGGCTCGGCGCCGGGCGCGGGCGGCGCGTCGGGCGAGCCGGTCTCGATGAGGAATCCGAGGCTGTCCTCGCGTGGCTGCTCGGTCCAGGCCCGGTAGCTGCCGCGCCGCGGGCTCACCTCGTCGAGCATGGGCGCGTACTCGTCGTCGTAGACGAGCAGGTCGGTGCCCTCGCGGGCGGCGACATCACGAATCTGCGGGCCCGCGAAATCGGTATTGAGCAGGATGATGCGGGCCCCGCACTTGGCGGCCGCGAAGACCGCGTCCAGCAGGCCACGGTGATTGCGGGCCAGGATCGCCACGCCCTCATGGGGTTTCAGGCCGCGCTCACGCCAGGCGTTGGCCAGCCGATTCGACCGGTCCTCCAGTTCGGCGAAGGTCAGCTCGCCCAGCTCGTCGATGACCGCGACCCGACCGCCGTACCGGGCCGCCGACAGGCGCAGCCCGGCCGCCAGCGTGCCGTAGCGCAGCATGGCCGTGGCCGCCGACAGCAGCACCGCCGGTGATTCCAGCCGGGCCAGCCCGGCCTCCAGCACCAGCCGCGCCGATTCCGCCTCCAGGTAGGCCCGCTCGCCCACCGACCTGATCAGCCCGAGCGTCATGCGCGGCCACCCCCGGCCCGCGTGATCGGCGGTACCTTCCTCGCCGTGACCGGCCGTGCGGCCTGCGCGCGTGTCGATTCCACCCGGACCTCCTCGTCCACCCCTGCAGATTGCGGGCATCTGCCCTCAAACTAACGGTACGGACCCGGAGCCGCGACCGGAACCTCTCTGCCGCAGGCTCCGTCCGGGTCGTGCCTATAGTGGCGACCGTGACAGATCCGTTGTCGGCGAACCGGCGGAACTGGGATGCCCGGGCGGGCATTCACGCCGCCAGCAGCTTCTACCGCGACCGGGATTCCAGCTACTGGTTCGCGCCGTTCGAATGGGACGCCCTAGGCGACGTGCGCGACCTCGACGTGGTGCACCTGCAATGCCATCTCGGCACGGAGACAATCGAATTCGCGCGGCGCGGGGCCCGCGCGGTGGGTCTGGACTTCTCGGCCGAATCGGTGCGCCACGCCCGCGAACTGACCGGGGACGCGGTCGACTACGTCTGCGCGGACGTCTACCGCGCGCGGGAAGCTTTGGGCGAGCGCACCTTCGACATCGCCTACACCGGCAAGGGCGCGCTCTGCTATCTCCCCGACCTGCCCCGCTGGGCGCGCGAAGTCGCCGGCCTGCTGCGCCCGGGCGGCCTGCTCTACCTGGTGGAATTCCATCCGCTGCTGCATGCCCTCGGCCCCACCCCGCCACCGGGTGTCGACCCGGGACAGCTTGTACTGCACGACGATTACCTCGCCGGCCGCGGCGCCCGGCGCCGCGACAGCGCCCACACCTATACCGACGGCCCCGACCTCAGCACCGACACCACCGCCTACGAATGGCGCCACGGCCTCGGCGAAGTCATCAACGCCCTGCTGGCGGCGGGCCTGCGCATCACCGGCCTCACCGAGACCGACACCCTCCCGTGGCCCCGCTGGCCCCAGATGATCCGGACCGAAACCGGCTGGTGGCGACTCCCTCCCACCGACCCCATCATCCCGGTGCTCTACGGCCTGTCCGCGGTCAAGGACGCCTAGCCCGCAACGACATTGGCCGCTCACGAGATCCGGAAGGCCCGGCGGTACGCGCCCGGAGTCGTCCCCACCTGCGCACGGAAACGACGGCGCAGGTTCACCGCCGAGACGAGACCGACGCGAGTCGCGATGGCGTCCACCGGCAGGTCCGTGTCCTCCAGCAGCGTGCGGGCCGCCGCCACCCGGCGCGCGAGCAACCACGCACCCGGGCTCGTGCCGAGCCGATCGTCGAAGCTGCGGGCCAGCGTGCGGGGCGAGACATTGAGGTGAGCGGCCATGTCGCGCACCGAGAGTGGGGAACCGAGCCGGTCCTCCACCCAGTCGAGCAGGCCGTCCAGCATGTCGGAGGGCGGGGGCGTCGGCGCGTATTGGGTCTGGCCGCCTTCCCGGTGCGGCGGCATCACCATGTGCCGGGCGAGCAGTGCGGCGTGGGCGGCACCGTGATCGCGGCGGACCAGGTGCAGGCACAGATCGATGCCCGCGCCCGCACCGGCGCTGGTGGCGACGTCGCCGTGGTCGACGTAGAGGACGTCCGGCTGTACCCGAATCCGGGGAAACTCCGCCTGCAGCCGGTCGGCGCGCGCCCAGTGCGTGGTGGCAGCCCTGCCGTCCAGTAATCCGGTGCGCGCCAGGGCGAATACCCCCTGGCAGATCGTGACGATTCGAGCACCGCGGCCGTGCGCCCGCAGCAGCGCGCGACGCACGCGGTCGGAGAGCGGCGCCTCCACCGGCGTCCAGCCCGGAATTATCACCGTGTCGGCGGAGGCCAGCGCCTCGAGCCCGTCCGCCACATCCAGCGAGTACCCGGCCGTCGTGGGCACCAGTCCCGGCGTCTCGGTGCACACCCCGAATTCGTAGTGGTTCGGCACACCTTCCCGTTTCGTGCCGAATACCTCTGCGGCACAGCCGAGCTCGAAGGTCGACTGGACCGGCCGCACCAGAGCCGTCACGCGATGCATGGCAGAAAAGTACCCCACAATGTCTTTTCTGACACTGTGCCGCCCATGCCGCGCACGGCACCGTGGTCGGCATGACTTCCGAAATCCTCACCCAGCCCGGCTATACCTGGGCCTCCGTCACGGAATCCCCTGTGCGCGAGATTTTCCCGGGCATCCGGGTGCGTACCCTCTGGACGGGACCGAACGGCGCGAGCGCCAATGTCGTCGAGCTGGACCCGAACGCCTCCTGGCACGGTCGCGACTTCCATGAGCCCGGTCCCGAAGAGGTGTACGTGGTTTCGGGCGTCTTCAACGATGGCGCGCGCGACTACCCCGCCGGAACCTTCCTGCACGCTCCTGCCGGTTCCTGGCACGTCCCCTCGACGGTCACCGGCTGCACCCTGTTCGTCTTCTACCCGGAGGGCTAGCCGAACCGGGATTGTCCACTTTCGACCATGACGCGTCCCCTTTCGACCTCGCCCGGGCCACCGCCGCAGGCCAGCATGGAAAGCGTCGATCCGACCACGAAAGGACCAGGTCATGGCCACCCAGATCACCGACCCCGCCCAGCTGCCAAGGGTTTTCGAGGAGCGCCTGAACGCGGGCGACGTGGCGGGGGTGCTCTCGCTCTTCGCCCCGGGCGCGACCATGCGCACCACCACCGGAGCCGTCATTTCCGGCTCGGATGCCCTGCGTCAGGAGATCAGCGGCACGGTCGCCGCCCGCGGACAGCTCACCAACAACAGCAAGCATCTGCTGATCGGCGGTGACGCGGCCCTGCTGGTCACCAACTGGACCCTGGAGATCGACGCGCCCGACGGCACGCGGGTCTCCCCCACCGGCACCACCGCGAATATCGCCCGGCGGCTCGAGAACGGGGAATGGCGATTCGCCGTCCTGAACCCGCTCGGGACGGCGTGAAGCGCTGCGACACAGCGCATTCGACCGACCGGCGGGTGCGCCCTCCTGCCGAGGGCGCACCCGGGTGGGTCAGGACAGCGTGACGACGGTCAGCGAGCCGTCGGCGTGCTGGGCACGCAGGCGCTTCTTGTCGAACTTGCCGACACTGGTCTTGGGGACCTCGGCGATGAAGCACCAGTGCTCGGGCAGCTGCCACTTGGCGAACTTGGGGGCCAGGAAGTCGCGCAACTCTTCGGGTTTGGCCTCGGTGCCCTCGACCAGGACGATGGCGACCAGGGGGCGCTCGTCCCACTTCGCGTCCGGGATACCGATGACGGCGGCCTCGGCCACGGCCGGGTGCCCCATGACGGCGTTCTCCAGGTCCACCGACGAAATCCATTCGCCGCCGGACTTGATGACGTCCTTGGAGCGGTCGACCAGGGTGAGGTAGCCATTGGGGCTGATCTTGCCGACGTCGCCGGTGCGCAGCCAGCCGTCGTGGAACTTGTCGGGATCGACCTCGCCGCCCGACGGCGCGTAGTAGGCGCCGGTGATCCACGGGCCGCGAACTTCCAACTCGCCCAGGGCTTCTCCGTCGTTCGGCAGCACCGAACCGTCATCGCCGACCAGGCGCGCCTGCACGCCGGCCGGGAAGCGGCCCTGGGTGTAGCGGTAGCTCCAGGCCTCCTCGCCCTCGGCGCCGGCGGGCGGGTGCGCCACCGAACCCAGCGGCGAGGTTTCGGTCATGCCCCAGGCGTGTAGCAGCTTCACGCCGTGCCGCTCCTCGAAGGCCCGCATCATCGACGGCGGGACCGCCGCGCCGCCGACCACACAGGTACGCAGGTGCGAGATGTCCTGCGGCTGCGCCTGCAGCCCGGCCAGCACGCCGCCCCAGATGGTCGGGACCGCGGCGGCGAAGGTCGGCTTCGCCTCGGCCATCATCTCCAGCAGCGGTGCGGGCTGCAGGAAACGGTCCGGCATCAGCACATTCGCGCCCGACATGAGCGCGGCGTACGGAATGCCCCAGGCATTGGCGTGGAACAGCGGCACGATGGCCAGCACGGTGTCGGCGGCGGTGAAACCCATGCCGTTGGGCGAGATCACCTGCATGGCGTGCAGCCAGTTCGAGCGGTGCGAGTAGACGACGCCCTTGGGGTCGCCGGTGGTGCCGGAGGTGTAGCACATGCCGGCGGCGGAACGCTCGTCGACGACCGGGTAGTCGTAGGTGTCGGGCTGGGCGTCGAGCAGCTCCCGGTAGGAGTGCACGGTGACGCCCTCGGGGGCCTGCAGCGCGGCGGCATCGCCATTGGCGACGATGACGTGGCGCACCGTCTTCAGGTTCGGCAGGTACTGCGCGAACATCGGCAGCAGCGAGCCGTCCACGATGACGACCTGATCCTCGGCGTGGTTGGCCACGTACACCAGCTGCTCGGGGAAGAGCCGGATGTTCAGTGCGTGCAGCACGGCGCCCATGGCGGGCACCGCGATGTAGGCGACCATGTGCTCGTTGTTGTTCCACATGAACGTGCCGACCCGGTCACCGACGCCGATACCCAGGTCACGCAGGGCATTGGCGAGCCGGGCCGCGTCCTGGCCGATCTCGCGATAGGTCTGGGTGCGTAAGCCGTCACCGGTCCAGGTGGAGACGTGGCTGTCGCCCTGGAAGGTGGAGGCGTAGCGCAGCAGTGTCGCGAGTGACAGCTGCTCGTCCTGCATGGTGCTCAACATTTCCCAACCGCTCCTTGCATGTACCTACTGGAGAGTGAACTGAGTCACTTGCGGCGAGCCTAGCCGATTCGGACATACACGGGCCGGGGCCCGAACTGACGGCATGGTGACTTCAGTCCGGGGCCGGTGAGCTGGCGAAATATTCGAGCTGCGGGCGGCGAACCCCACCCTCGCCGCCCGCAGCCCGTAGCCGACCCGCCGCCGCCCAACACGACGACCAGCCGGCTCCGCAATCCTGATCAGCGTCACGACTTGCTGACGACGCCCCCTGCGGCGGCGCAGAATAGCCAATCACTAACCAGGACAAGTAAATTGGAGCAAGAACTTCCGTGAATATATTGAGTGTGACACCGGGCTGTCCAGTCGAGGACAGCGTCGCAGGTCAGATGGCGCTCACTGACCCGGACAGCGGCGCGTGAGGGCGGCCTTCCCATGATTGCCAGGGGTGAATCCGGACTCACCCGCCCGGCGTGACCGAAAATACGGATTCACTGTCCGGCGATGTCTGCAGGACCAGCGGGAATACGCCCTACCGTTGCTGGTATGCAGCGAGAGCCCTCCATTCTGATCATCGGTGCCGGATTCGCCGGGCTGGGCATGGCGCTGGAACTGCAACGCCACGGCCTGACCAGCTTCACCATCCTGGAGAAGGCCGCCGACCTCGGCGGCGTCTGGCGCGAGAACACCTACCCGGGCGCCGCCTGCGATGTGCCCTCGCCGCTGTACTCGTGGTCGTTCGAGCCGAAATCCGATTGGCCACGCCGGTTCTCGCAGCAGGCCGACATCCACGCGTACATGCGCACCGTCGCCGAGAAGCACGACCTGCCCGCCAAGATCGAGTTCGGCGCCGAGGTGGTGGACGCCGAATTCGACGAGCAGGGCGGCCGGTGGCGGGTCCGCACCGCCGACGGCGTCACCCGCCTCGCCGACGTCCTCATCCCCGCCGTCGGGCAGCTCTCCCGCCCCGCGATGCCGAACCTCCCCGGCATCGACACCTTCACCGGCGCGGCCTTCCACTCCGCCGAGTGGGAGCACTCGGTCGATCTGACCGGCAAGCGGGTGGCGTGCATCGGCACGGGAGCCAGTGCCATCCAATACATTCCGGCCATCCAGCCGAAGGTCGAACACCTCACGCTGTTCCAGCGCTCGGCCGCCTGGGTATTGCCGAAGTTCGACACCGAGTACACCCCGCTGCACCACGCGCTGTTCAAGTACGTGCCCGGGACGCGGCTGGCCGAGCGATTCGCCATCTGGACCTTCTTCGAGGTGATGGCGTTGGCGCTCACCGACATTCCCGCCATCAAGCATCCGGTGATCGCCATCGCGGACCGGCATCGCAATCAGCAGGTGCCCGATGAGGCGCTGCGCGCCAAGCTGACTCCGGACTACGCCGCCGGCTGCAAGCGCGGCCTGTTCTCCAACGAGTACTTCCCCGCACTGACCCAGGACAATGTCACCGTCGAGACCACCGCCATCGAAGCGGTGACGCCCAACGGAATTCGCACCGCCGACGGCGTCGAGCATCCCGTCGACGTCATCGTCTACGGCACCGGCTTCAAGGGCACCGAGTTCCTCGCCCCCATGAATATCTATGGCCTGCAAGGCCGCAAGCTCGCCGACGAATGGTCCCCCGAGGGCGCCCGCGCCTTCCTCGGCATGTCGATCCCCGGCTTCCCCAACCTGTTCATGATGTACGGCCCGAACACCAACGTCGGCTCCGGCTCCATCATCTACATGCTGGAGTCCCAGGCCCGCTACATCCGCCAGGTCATCGACTACCTCTCCGCCCGCCCCGGCCACGTCCTCTCGCCCCGCCCCGACGCCGAGAAGTCCTGGGACGACTGGCTGCAGCGCCGCCTGAAGGACACCCCCTGGAACTTCTGCTCCAGCTGGTACCGCAACGCCTCCGGCCGCATCACCAACAACTGGCCCGGCGCCACCCTCCTCTTCCGCTGGAAGACAAGCAGATTCGCACCGTCGGACTACGACGAGAGCCGACCCGCGGGCCGCTAGCGACTCCGGCCGGGCTCGCCGCGCCCACCACCCGCCGATCACCCGACTCCACCACCCCGACCACGAATGCGGCCCCCGGCCCCCCGACCAGGTAGACTCCCCGACGTCCCGGCCGGGCCCCCGCCCGGCACGTCCAGCCCTCGTAGCTCAGGGGATAGAGCACCGCTCTCCTAAAGCGGGTGTCGCAGGTTCGAATCCTGCCGAGGGCACATTTACCCAGGTCAGGGCGTCGAGCTCGGCCGGCCGCCGCGCCGGGGCGGGAAGCCGGAGCCGCCCGATACGGTCAGCTCGGTCCGGTCCGGGCGACCTGCCAGGCCGCCCGGACCGGGTAAAAGCGCCGGCCGTGAAGTCACGGCAACCCCGTCAACAGTTGCTGGGCGCCGGCTCGCCGCGAACCCGGCCGTTGAGCCACGCCAGTACCTCGGGGGCGCCCAGCACCGCTCCCGACAGATGCTCGGGTGCGGGAACGCGCAGCGTCTGCACCGGAACGCCGGCCGCGCACCAGCGGTGGTCGGTGTTGTCGATCGCCTCGACCGGAATCAGCGGGTCGTCAGGTGAATGCCATTCGAACACCGGTGTTTCCGGCACTTCGCCGAAGAGTTCCAGGCTGTTCTCCGCCAGCACCGACTGGCCTTCACGGACGTCGAAGCCCGCGGGATCGGACATGTATGCCCGCGCGCTGCCGCCGACGCCCTCGGCGAGGATCTGATTGGTGCAGTCATTGGCCATGGCATTGCGGAGGGCCAAGCCATTCTGGTTGAGGTACGAGCTGATCGGCAGCTCGTTCGGATATTCGCGCTCGAGGCCGATCGCCGCCGCCATGGCCAGCCCGAAGGCCGGGTGCGGGTCGTAGCCCAGCGCCTGCACCATCGTCAGCAGGTTCATCGGGGCACCGCCGATGGCCGCACCCGCGAGTCTCAGCTCCGGCGCGTACGACGGCTGGAGCGCAGCCGCCGCCCCGGTGGCCATGCCGCCGCCGGAGTAGCCGGCCAGCACGACCGGACTGTGCTGGGCGGCGAGTGCCGGCAGCTGTTTCACCGCTCGGACGCCGTCCAGAACGATCCGGCCACCCAGACGTGCCGCCCCGAACGCGACGTACGGACCGAGATGATCCGGCAGCGCTATGCTCCAGCCCTGCGCCAGCGCCATATTCAGAATCGATGCCGTCGTCAGGAGATTCGGATCGTTGGAGTACAGCAGATGTGACACCGCGCAGCTGGTGCCGAGCGCGTTGATGAAGTGCTGATACGACATCAACGGAGCGTCGGGCTGGTGACCGGCCGGGGTAAGGATCGTGGTGGTCGCCGCGATCGGCTCACCGTGGGAGTTGGTGGACCGGAATTGCACCAATGTAACGGTGACGCCGGGAAATATGGCCACCGGCGGCATTGTCTGCGTGCGGAGCACATCACCGGGCTGGTGTGCCGCCAGATCCGCAGGGGCAGCGTAGAACGGATCCGGATCGGGTACCGGATATATCGGATCCGCCGCAGCCGTCGTCGTCATCGACAACCCGAGAACCACACCACCGAGCGCAGCCACAACTTTCACCGACCCGCTGCGAAGGAAAACAGGAAACCGACCAAGCACGTGTCTGACCTCCATGAATAGTTCACGTTGTTAGACAAGCCAGTCCGAATTCTGAGGCGACTCTATCGGCAAACTTCCAGCTACACATCAAAACGCACGAATCACCCAACAGTCATCCCCGAGACCGGGACTCACCTGTTGGTCCACCCGACGCCGGCCACCCGATCAACGAGCCCTCGCGCCTGCGCAACCCGAGGATTCCCAATCTCGCAGGGGCGCACAGGTCATTCATAGACATCTCCGAATTGGCAATGCCGACACGGCGGGCAATCCCATAACGACACGCGGTGGGCCAACGTGAGTTCGGCGTTTCTTCCACTGATTCACAAAAAACCGATAGCCCTGCGTATAGCCTCAACACCCGATTCGAGATGCCCTGGGTCCCTCACTCGCAGGAAGGATCGATAAAGTGCGGAGGCGACTGCTTGGATTGGCCGCAGCTTTGACAGGAACCCTCATGATGGTTGGCGGAGGCGCCACGAACTCGGCGCTGCTCGCCAGAGCGGAACCTGTCGCGGCGGCGGGCGACGATTTCTACCTGCCGCCGCCGCTACCACCCACACCGGGAGCCATCGTGCGCGCCGAACCGGCACAGGTGGCCTTCTCCGCACCCGGAATGCCCGGCGTCGTTCCGGCCGCCGCGACGCGAATGATGTACGTCAGCAGTGACACCCACGATGCGCCGACGGCGGTCGTCGGCACGCTCCTGCAGCCGAGCGTGCCGTGGACCGGCCCCGGCGAGCGCCCGCTGATCGCGTACGCGGGCGGCACCAAGGGCCAGGGTGATCAGTGCGCGCCATCGAAATTGATGACGCAGGTGGTGGGATACCAGCCCCCCGCGGACATCACGTTCGAATACGACCTGCTGGCACTGTATTCGCTGCTCGCCCGGGGAATGACGGTGGTGGTGACCGACTACCACGGCCTCGGCACCCCCGACGTGCACGACTACCTCAACCGCAAGTCACAGGCCTACGCGCTGCTGGACGCGGCGCGCGCCGCACTGCAATTGCCCGGCACCGGCCTCAATCCCGGCACGCCCGTCGCTCTCTACGGATACTCGCAGGGCGGTATGGCCTCCGCGGGCGCGGCCGAACTGCAGCCGAGCTACGCTCCGGAGCTGAATGTACGCGGCGCCTATGTGGGTGGTCCGGTGGTCGACGACGAATACTTCATCGGATACAACGACGGACGGCCTTCCATCGCACCGGCTTTCGCCTGGATTCTCAATGGCATCGCCGCCGACTACCCGGAAACTCGCCCGATACTCGACGCCGAGCTCAATGACACCGGTAAGGCGATCCTGAGCGACGCGCTGGGCAAATGCGCCGTCCCGGCCAGCCTGGCCCAGCTCCATCCGCGTACCTCCGAATGGACCACCAGCGGCGAACCGCTCACCGCGGTCATCGATCGGAACCCCGAGCTGAAATCGGCCTTCGACGAACAGCGCATCGGCACGCTCACTCCGTCGGTGCCCGTGCTCACCGCCTCGGCCATGAACGACGAGGGTGCGCCCTACGTGCCGGTGCGGGAGATGGCGGCCGGTTGGTGCGGTAGCGGCGTGCCGGTCGAATTGGATCCGAACGCGCAGATTCCGACCGTTTCGGGTCTGGTGGGAACCCATGTGCTGGCGTTCTTTCCGTCGCTGGCGGACTCGCAGCAGTGGCTGACCGATCGGCTCGCCGGCTGGCCTGCTCCCAACAACTGCGGGGCCCTGCCCTGACCCGCTGACGTTCGGTCGATGATGCCCGGCAGCCGGGATCGGTCCTCGCACCGATCCCGGCTGCCGGGCATCCTGCATGGAGCTCGCTGTGCGTCACCGGGTATGAGGTCGAATTGCCCGGTCAGTCACCATTTTTGGCAATTAATCTAGCGCAGCGGCGAAAAGCGACTAGTCTAAATCGACGGGTTTGAGCCAAAAGATTTCGGCCGTCGGCACTCGCGATCGAGTGCCGCTGTTGGATCAAAGAGGCACCTATGTCGATTTTCCAGGACTCGAAGGCACGCGACCCCAAGCGATACCTCTGGATTCTGGGGTTGATCGCTCCTTCGTGCGCTGTACTTCCCTCACAATTGGTAGCCCGTACCGGGCTCCCAATATTCTGGTGGATCGGTCCGGTGTTCGTGCTGGTACTGATCCCACTGCTGGATCTTTCCGTGGGGGATGACGGGAGCAACCCCCGCGAGGAAGACTACGAGGCATTATCCGAAGACCGGTTCTATCGGTGGTGTACGTACCTCTTTCTGCCGCTACAGCTCATCGGGCTGCTCATCGCTGGCTATCTGTGGGCAAGTCGCGAGCTGAGCGTATCCGACAAGCTCGGCCTGGCCGTCACGCTCGGATTCGTGTCGGGTATCGGAATCAATGCCGCCCATGAACTCGGGCACCGGGCCGAACACCTGGAACGCTGGCTGGCGAAGGTCGCTCTGGCACAGTCGGGTTACGGGCATTTCTTCGTCGAACACAATCGGGGTCATCATGTGCGGGTGGCGACGCCCGAGGATCCGGCCAGCGCCCGATTCGGCGAGTCACTGTGGGAGTTCCTGCCGCGCAGTGCGGTGGGCGGCTTCCGCTCGGCGCTGGCCTTGGAGCGAGAACGCCTGTCTCGCAAGGAAAAGCGCTGGTTCAGCTGGCACAACCAGCTGTTGCAAGCCTGGTCGATGAGTGTCGCGTTGTGGGGCACCATGATCCTGGCCTTCGGCCTCGGGGTGATTCCGTTTCTGATGGTGCAGGCGGTGCTGGGTGCGGGGCTGCTGGAAACGGTGAATTACATCGAGCACTACGGACTGCTGCGCCAGCGCCGCGCCAACGGCAACTACGAGCGTTGCTCCCCGCGCGACAGCTGGAACAGCGACCGTCTGGTCACGAACGTATTCCTGTTCCACCTGCAGCGCCACAGCGACCACCACGCCAATCCCGGTCGCCGCTACCAGACCTTGCGCAGCTCGCAAACGGCACCGCAGCTCCCGGCCGGTTACGCCACCCTGATCCTGCTCGCCGCCATTCCCCCGCTGTGGCGTGCCGTCATGGACCGCCGCGTCCTGGCCCATTACGGCGGCGACCTCTCACTCGTGAACACCAAACCAGCAACCAAGCGCCGCTTCGTGGGACCCGTACGCCTGCATCGAATATCGACGACCGACAGGAGTTGATCGCGAGGAGACATCGTGGCCGGATGGCTCAGGGCCATCCAGCTGTTGTCCCGCACCGGTTTTCGCGCCGGCAGGTCACATCGGGTATACCGGGTGCTTGCGGGGGTTGAACTCCGGCTTGACCGGCTTCTTGTCGCGGAGCAGGCGGAGGGCCTGGCGGATTTCCAGGCGGGTGCGGGACGGTTCGATGACGGCGTCGATGTAGCCGCGTTCGGCGGCGACCCAGGGGGTGGCGACCGTCTCGTTGTACTGGTTGATCATGAATTCGCGGGCCGCGGCGCGATGTTCCTCCGGCATCGCGGCCAACTGGCGCTTGCCGAGGAGGTCGACCGCGCTTTCGGCGCCGATCACCGCGATACGGGCTGTGGGCCAGGCGAAACTGACGTCCGCGCCGACCTGCCGGGCGGCCATCATGCCGTATGCGCCACCGTAGGACTTGCGTACCACCAGGTTGATGATCGGCACCGTCGCCTCGATGATGGCGCGCGGGACACGGCCGCCGCGGATGATGACGCCGTTGGCCTCCTCCGCCAGGCCCGGCAGCACGCCGGGGGTGTCGGCGACGAACACGAGCGGGATGTTGAAGGCGTCGCAGAGCCGGATGAAGTAGGTCGACTTGTCCGAGCAGGCGGCGTCGATGGAACCGCCCAGCACCAGTGGCTGATTGGCGATCACGCCGACCGGGTAGCCGTCGACGCGGGCGAAGCCGGTGATCAGGTTCGGCGCGAATGCGGCTCGGATCTCGTGGAACTCGCCGTCGTCGAAGATGCGCAGCAGGATCTCGTGCATGTCGTAACCGGCACGATCGGAATCCGGAATGATCGTGTCGAGTTCCCGGTCACTGGCCGTGATCTCCGGCTCCAGGCCGGGATTCACGATCGGCGGCTGCTCGACGCAACTCGTCGGCATGAAGCTCAGGTAGTTGCGGGCCCACTCGTAGGCCTCCTGCTCGGTCTCGGCCACGTGATGCAGGGTGCCGCGTTCGGCCTGCACCTTCGCGCCGCCGAGCTCCTCGGCGGTGACGTCCTCGCCGTTGACCGCCTTGATCACCTCCGGCCCGGTGACGAACATGTAGGAATCCTTGGTGCCGATGAGCACGTCGGTATTGATCGGCCCGTACACCGAGCCCGCGGCGCACTTGCCGAGAATGATCGACACCTGCGGCACGTAGCCGGACAGCTTCTCCAGCACCCGGGAGATATCACCGAACGAGGCGATGGAACCCACCGCGTCCTGGATCCGCGCACCGCCCGAATCGTTGATCGTCACCACCGGGCACGCGTTGTCGAACGCGAATTTCAGTGCGCGCATGAACTTCTGGGCGGACGTGACCCCGACCGACCCGCCGTACACGGTCTGATCGTGGGAGATCACCACAACCGGACGCCCCCCGATCAGCCCGCGACCGGTGACCAGCCCGTCGCCGTAGAGCGCGTCCGGTTGACCGGGCTGGCGAGCCAGTGCGCCGGTCTCGATGAACGTGCCGCGGTCGACCAGCATCTCCACCCGCTGCCGAACGCTCGGAATGCCTTTCGACGCCCGCTTGGCGATACCGGCCTCACCCGCCGGTTCCGCGGCCATCTCCAGGATCTTGGCCAGTTCATCGAGCTTCGCCCGCGTACCGATCACGCTTGTTGCCACCTTCCCAAACAAACTGTTGTGCCCCGCGCACGGTAAGCGGTGCCGGGACAGTACGGGTCACTGAAGCAGATAAACGTGATGAATCACAGTCCCGGCCAGCGGCCGTCAGCAGAACGGGATGCCCACGGAGCCGTTGAGGCTGGTGTGGAAGAGGATGCAGACCAGGTGGTTGGCGGCGGAGTAGGACCCGCTGGAGGAGCCGGTGGTGGTGTCCACGGGCTGGGCCTGCGCCGGCGCATCGGCCTGGGCAGGGGCCGCCAGCGCGCCGGCGGGGGTGAGGAGCGCCGCGGTGACGGCGAACGCGGCGAGGGTCTTCTTCGAATTCATCTGCGGCTCCATCGTTCTCGATCTTGGCGGGAGCAAGTATCGAATCCGGGCCGCAGCCACCGACAGCCCCTACAGTTGGGGTCGCCGACGCCGAGGGCAAAGCAAGTGAAGGATGAATAGCCGAAATTGAGGATCGGCCTGGACCCGCCCGGGGATTGCACACCGATTACCCGCTCATTGCACCATCACCCTTGCAGACACGCGCACCCGCTGCTCTACTAAGTGAATTCTCGATAGTGCAATCTCTGAGAGGTGAGACATGGGAAGTCGCGTGTTGGTGGCGGGCGTCGGGATGATCCCGTTCACCACGCCCAGCCGGACGCAGACCTACGACGTCATGGGCGAGCAGGCGGTGCGGGCCGCGTTGACCGACGCGGGCATCGAGTACGCGACGGTGCAGCAGGCGTATGCGGGGTGGGTGTACGGAGATTCGACGTCGGGGCAGGCGGCGCTCTACCGCGTGGGCGCCACCGGCATTCCCGTGATCAATGTCAACAACAACTGCTCGACCGGGTCGTCGGCGCTGTTCCTGGCGCGCCAGGCGATCGAGCACGGCATCGCGGATGTGGTGCTGGCCCTGGGATTCGAGCAGATGCAGCGCGGCGCGCTCGCCGCTGCCTACACCGATCGGCCCAGCCCGTTCGACAGCTTCGACACCGTGGTCCACCGCCTCCAGGGCGAGGGCGACGCGCCCTTCGCGGCCCGGTACTTCGGCGGCGCGGGCCGCGAATACGCCGACCGCTACGGCATGGACCCGGCGGTGTTCGCGCGGATCGCGGTCAAGGCGCGCCGGCACGCGGCCGGCAATCCCAATGCGGTGTTCCGCGATCCGGTGACCGTCGAGGAGGTGCTGGCCTCCCCGCAGATCTACGGACCGCTCACCCGGCTGCAGTGCTGCCCGCCCACCTGCGGCGCGGCGGCCGCCGTCCTGGTCGGCGAAAACTACGCGCGCACACACGGTTTGCGCACCGACGTGGCGATCACCGCGCAGGCCATGGTCACCGACACCGCCTCGACCTTCGATGGCGACTCGATGCTGTCGATCGTCGGCTACGACATGTCCCGGGCCGCCGCCCAGCAGGTCTATCAGCAGGCCGGCGTGGATCCCCTCGACATTCCGGTCGTGGAACTGCACGACTGCTTCACCACCAACGAGCTGCTCAGCTACGAGGCGCTCGGCCTGACTCCGGAGGGCACCGCCGAGAAGTTCATCGCCGACGGCGACAACACCTACGGCGGGCGGGTGGTCACCAACCCGTCCGGCGGGCTGCTGTCCAAGGGACACCCGCTCGGCGCGACCGGCCTGGCGCAGTGCGCCGAACTGGTCTGGCAGCTGCGCGGCCGGGCCGCCGCCCGGCAGGTCGAGGGTGCGCGAATCGCCCTGCAGCACAACATCGGCCTGGGCGGGGCGGCCGTCGTGACCCTCTACCAGAAGGTGGACTGAGCATGGCCCTGGATCCCGGTGTGATCGGCACCGAGCTGCCACCGATCACCATGACCCTGGACGCGGGACGACTCCGGTTCTTCGCCAAGGCCATCGGCGAGACCAACCCGGTCTTCACCGACGAGCGCGCCGCCGCCGCTGCCGGGCACCGCGCCCTGCCCGCGCCGCCGACGTTCCTGTTCGCGATCGAGCTCGAGCAGCCGGACCCGTTCGGCTGGCTGGCCGGCCTGGGTGTCGATCTGCGCCGAATCCTGCACGGCGAGCAGCACTTCATCTACCACGCCACCGCCTATGCCGGGGACACGCTGACCGCGTCACCCCGCATCACCGACGTCTACAGCAAGAAGGGCGGCGCGCTCGACTTCCTCGTCCGGCAGACCGCCGTCACCAGGACCGACGGCAGCCTGCTCGCCGACCTGCGCTCGGTCCTCGTCGTCCGCAATCCGGGAGCCTCCCAATGACCACCGGCACCGCCGATATCACCGTGGGCAGCGAACTGCCGCCGCTGGCCGCCGGGCCCATCACCCGCACCACCCTGGCCCTCTTCGCGGGCGCTTCGGGCGATCACAACCCGATGCACATCGACACCGACGTGGCCCGCTCCGCCGGGCTCGGCGACGTCTTCGCCCACGGCATGCTGTCCATGGCCTACTTGGGGCGGCTGCTGACCGATTGGGTTGCGCCGGAAGCGATTCGCACCTACGGGGTGCGCTTCGGCGCGGTCACGCCGGTGCTGGCCGAACCGACCGCGACGGGGAAGGTCGTGGCCATCGAGGACGTCCGCGGCGAACGGCACGCCACCCTCGACATCGCCGTCACCCTGCCCGACGGCACCGTCACGCTCACCGGGACCGCGGTCGTCGCGCTCACCGGGTCCACCGTCACAACGCTCTGACTTCTCTCCTCCTCCGAAAGGTATTGCCCCATGGGAACTCTGGACAACAAGGTCGCCATCGTCTCCGGATCCGGGCGCGGCATCGGGCGCGAGATCGCCCTCAAGCTCGCCCGCGAGGGCGCGTCGGTTGTGGTGAACGACCTCGACGCCGAACCGGCCAAGGAGACCGTGGCCGCCATCGAGGCGACCGGCGGCCGGGCGGTCGCCTGCATCGGCTCGGTCACCGACGAGGACTTCGCCGAACGCTTCGTGACCACCGCCACCGGCAGCTTCGGCGGACTCGACATCATCGTCAACAACGCCGGATACACCTGGGATTCGGTGATCCAGAAGATGACCGACGAGCAGTGGGACGCCATCCTCGACGTCCACCTCAAGGCCCCCTTCCGGATTCTGCGCGCCGCCCAGCCGGTGATCGCCGGACTCGCCCGGCGGGCCGCCGCGGCCGGCACGCCGGTCCCGTGCCGCAAGGTCGTGAACATCTCCTCGCTGGCCGGCACGGGAGGCAATGCGGGACAGGCGAATTACGCCGCCGCCAAGGCCGGCATCAACGGACTCACCAGGACCCTGGCCAAGGAGTGGGGGCGCTACAACGTCACCGTGAACTCGGTCGCCTTCGGGCTCATCAAGACCCGGCTCACCGAGACGCCGGCCGGCGGCGACACCACCATCGACGTGCTGGGCCGGCAGCTGAAGGTGGGCGTCAACCCGGAGGTGCTGTCGACCATGGAACGGATGATCCCGCTGGGCCGGGCCGGAACACCCGCCGAGGCGGCCGGTGCGGTGTACCTGCTGTGCTGCCCGGACTCCGACTACGTCAGCGGCCAGACCCTGGTCTGCGGCGGCGGATACATCTTCTAGCCGCGGGCGTCCGCGGCCGATCGGGCCGGGTCGCCCGCTCCCTATAGTGAGGGCGGGCGACCCACCACCGGCGAGCGAGAAGGAGCGGCGACCATGAGCGACACCGCCGAGCACGTTGCCGCCCGCCCGGCCCGCGGCACCCGCCCCGCCAATCGCCGCGACCTCATCGTCGCCGCCGCGACCGAACTGTTCTATCGGCGCGGCTACGCCGATGTCGGCACCGGCGACATCGCCGACGCGGTCGCGGTCGGGCCGTCCGCGCTGTACCGGCACTTCCGCAACAAGAACGATCTGCTGCGCGCCGTGGTGGGCCAGCCCATCGCGATCGTCACCGAACTGCTCGACGCGGCGCGCGCCGAGCCGGACACCGATCTCGCCCGGACACTGGCCACCGCCATGCTGGATCAGCGCGCCATCGGCGTGCTGTGGCACCGGGAAGCGCGGCACCTCGACCCCGACGCGAGAACCGAACTCCGGCAGCGGGCGCGCGGCATCGGCGCACGGTTCGCCGATCTGCTGCGCACGCGGACACCGCGGCTCACGCCCGCTCAGGCCGAAATAATCGGCTGGGCAGCGCTTTCCACGGCGTCCAGCATCTCGTTCCACAACCTCGAACTGCCGCGTCAGCGTTTCGTGCAGGTGCTCACCGACATGGTCGACGCGGTCCTCACCGCCGACCTTCCCGTCCCGCGTCCCGCGACCGCGCCACCCGCCGGACCGTCGGCGGGATGGTCCCCCTCTCGGCGGATCGCCATTCTCACGGCGGCGACGAAACTCTTTGCCGAGCAAGGCTTTTCCGGTGTGGCGGTCGAGGACATCGGCGCGGCCGTCGGCATTGCCGGACCCAGCGTCTACAACCACTTCGACAGCAAGGCCGACATCCTGATCGCCGTTCTCGACCAGGGCAATCACGTCCTGCGGGCCGACATGTACCGCGATCTGACCCGCGCGACCGACGCCGCCGACGCACTCGACCGATTGCTCACCAGCTACACCGAATTCGCCTTCGAGCAAACCGGTCTGATCCGGCTGCTCACCTCCGACATCGATCAGCTCCCCGCCGCCGATCGGCACCGTATGCGCGGCGTGCAGCACGAGTACATCGCCGAATGGGTGCAGCTGGTGCGCCAGGTCCACCCCGGCCAGGACGAACTGGAAGCGCGGCTGCGAGTCCAGGCCGCCCTGAGCGTCATCAACGATCTCGCCGCCACCCCCCGCCTCCGAGCCGCCCCTGACACGCCCCGCCTGACCCGTCATCTGGCCGCCGCGCTGCTGGCTCCACCCAACGGCCGATAACCCTCGCCACCCCTCGTGAACAGGCATAACACCGTGTCAGAGGGCGTATCAGGTCGGTGTCAGGCCGGTATCAGGCCGGGTCGCGACAGTAGTCCACATGAACAGCACAGCAATCGCGGCCTCGGGGCTGCGGAAGGCTTACGGGGACAAGACGATCCTCGACGGCATTGATCTGAATATCGGTGCGGGAACGATCTTCTCGCTGCTCGGGCCGAACGGCGCGGGCAAGACCACGACGGTGAACGTGCTGACCACGCTGCTGACGGCGGACGGCGGGACGGCCCGGGTCGCCGGGCACGACATCGCCACCGAGACCAAGGCGGTGCGAGCGGCCATCGGGGTGACCGGTCAGTTCGCGGCGGTGGACGACCTGCTGACCGGCGAAGAGAACCTGCAGCTAATGGCCGATCTGCACCGGCTGCGGGGCTCGGCGCGCAAGCAGGTGGTCGACACGCTGCTGGAGCGCTTCGACCTCACCGACTCCGCGCGCAAGCAGGCGGCCACCTACTCCGGCGGCATGCGCCGCAAGCTGGACCTGGCGATGACGCTGGTCACCAAGCCGGACATCGTCTTCCTCGACGAGCCGACCACCGGACTCGACCCGCGCAGCCGGCGCACCATGTGGGAGATCGTGCGGGAGTTGACCTCCGACGGCGTGACCATCTTCCTCACCACCCAGTACCTCGAGGAGGCCGACCAGCTGGCCGACCGGATCGCGGTCCTCGACGGCGGCCGCATCGTCGCCGAAGGCACCCCGGACGAGCTCAAGCGCCGCGTCCCCGGCAGCTACCTCCAGCTGCGGTTCACCCACCTCACCGAACTGGAAGCAGCCGCGCGGATCCTGCCCGCCGCGACCATGGACAGCGAGGCGCTGACCCTGCAGGTGCCCGGCAACGGCGGCACCAAAACCCTGCGGGCCCTGCTGGATCGGCTCGCCGATCACGCGGTCGAGGCCGCGGAGGTCTCCATCCACACCCCTGATCTCGATGACGTTTTCCTTGCCCTGACCGGGCACGCCACCACGGAGGCCGACGCACAATGAGCACCATCGTTTCCACCGGCAGCACCCCGAACCGCACCGTCGCGACCGGCGCCCTGGCGGCGTCGCTGGGCGACTCGGCGATCATGTTGCGCCGCAACTTCAAACACATCGCCCGCAACCCGGTCGCGATCTTCAACGCCGCGCTGATGCCGGTGGTGATGCTGCTGATCTTCGTCTACGTGTTCGGCAGCGCCTTCAATGTCGGCGAGCACTACATCGACTACGCGACACCGGGCATGATCCTGCTGGCCATCAGCTACGGGCTCTCCGGCACCGCGGTCGCGGTGAGCTCGGACATGGCCAAGGGCGTCATCAACCGGTTCAAGGTCATGGACGTGTCCCGCGGCGCCGTGCTGACCGGGCACGTGGTGGCCACCATGCTCACCAATGTGGTCGCCATCGCGGCCGTGCTGGGAGTGGCGTTCGCCCTGGGCTTCCGGCCGCCGGCCACCGCGCTGGACTGGTTGGGCGCGCTCGGCATCGTCCTGGCCACCTCGTTCGGGGCGTCCTGGCTGACCGTCGCCCTGGGCATGGCCGCCAAGACCCCGGAGTCCGCGGGCATGTCCGTGGTGCCGCTGATCATGCTGCCCTTCGTGAGCAGCGCGATCGTCCCGGCCGACCAGATGGGCCAGGGCGTCCGGCAGTTCGCGCAGTACCAGCCCTTCACCCCGATCATCGAGTCCCTGCGCGGGTTCCTCACCGGGCACCCGTCGGGCGGCTACACCGCCGCGGCACTGGCCTGGTGCGCCGGGTTCGCGATCGTCGGATACCTGTGGTCCCGTGCCACTTTCACGAAGCGAGCGTGATCTCGGCCAGTTCATGCCAGACCGCCCGCGCCCCCTCCCCCGTCGCCTCGGTGAACTTCACGTCACCGAGGCGACTTCGCGCTGTCCGCTCGATCCGGGCCGCATCCGGGTGGGAATGATCCGACACGCCACGCACCGCGGTACTGGCCGCGAGCAGCCGCGCCGCCTGCTCGTCCTGCTCCGCCCGCAGCGCCAGATCCGCGAGACCGACCAGCACCTTGGCCAGCAGGGGCGCGTGCCCCGCCGCCGACGCCACCCGGAAGGCCGCGGCCCGATGGTCGCGGGCCTCGTCGAGACCGTCCGCCAGATAGCCGAGCAGATCGTGGATCACCGCACTCATGAACGGCTGCTCCGATTCTCCCGCCAGCAGGGTCTTCGCGACGCCGATCTGCCGGTGCGCCTCTTCGGGATCCGCGTTCCAGCGCGCCAATTCCGCTCGGGCCAGGGCCATTTCGGCCAGCGCGATCGGCCAGCCGGTCTGATCCGCGTATCGCTGGGCCTCGGCCATGGCGGCCGCGCTCGCCGCCGCGTCGCCCAGCAGCCAGTACAGCTGCGCCTGCCGTGACCGCATCCGGACCAGGTCCTCGATCGCGCCGACCTCGGCGACCACCGCGATCGCCTGCTCGAGATACTCACACGCACTGGCGAATTCGCCGCGCAGGGCGAGGCTGTCGGCCAGCTCGGTCAGCGCGAACGAGATCCCCCAGCGCTCACCGACGGCCCGGAACTCCGCCAGCGCCAGCTCCAGCTGTTCGTCGGCCTCCGGCCCGCCCTGGCCGAGCACGGTCCGCAACTTGCCCAGTTGCAGCCGGGCCAGCGCCCGCACCCACGGATCGTCGTCGCCGAGCAGCGCCTCGAAGGCGGGCAGGAACTGATCCGGCCCCTGCAGCATGCGTTCCAGCGCGACCACGAACGCCAGCGTCGGATGACCGGTCCGGCCGCCGCCGGTCCGATCGCCGCCGGCCCGGTAGGCCTGGTGGATCCATTCCTCCACGTGGTGTTCGTCATTCGGGCCGGAGGTCATGAAATGCACGACGAGCCCGTAGACCGTGGCCCGGGTCTCGTCGTCGGCTTCGCCGGGCGTCCGGGCGGCCGCGGTGACCAGCTCCATGCCCTCGGCCTTGTGCCCGCTCAGCCACCAGTACCAGCCGGCGGCCGCGGCCAGCCCCATGGCCGCGGTCGCGTCCTCCGCGGCGAGCGCACCGCGCATGGCGGCCGCGATATTGTCGTGCTCGGGCTCGAGGACGGCGAGCCATTCCAGCTGTTCGGCCCGGCGCAGATGCGGTTCCGCGGTCGCGGCCAGTCCGGTGAAATACGCCAGATGCGCGCGCCGCGCCGCGCCCGCCTCCCCCGCCTCCGCGAGCCGGTCGCGGGCGTACTGCTTGATCGTCTCGAGCATCCGGTAGCGCGGCCCGTCGTCGCCCGCGGTGAGCAGCAGCGATTTCTCGGTCAGCGCGGTCAGCAGCTCGAGCACCTCCCACTGTCCGACCGTCGCGGGCTGCCCCTCGGATTCGATGCTCGCACAGACCTGTTCGGCCGCCTCGAGGCTCGCACCGCCGGCGAACACCGAAAGCCGGCGCAGCACAGCCTGTTCGGCCTCGCTGAGCAGTTCCCAGCTCCAGTCCACGACCGCCCGCAGGGTCCGGTGCTGCGGTTGCGCGGTCCGGCTGCCTCCGGTCAGCAGCCGGAACCGATCGTCGAGACGGGTGGCGAGCTGCTCGAGGGACATGGTGCGCAGGCGGGCCGCGGCCAGTTCGATCGCCAGCGGGATCCCGTCGAGCGCACGGCACACGCGGGCCATGGTCGCCAGGGTGCGGGCATCGGCGCCGAGGTCCTGCCGCACCGCTCCGGCACGGTCGCGCAAGAGCTGGACGGCCGGGGAGGATTCGATCGCGCCCGGGTCCGCGTCCGCGGCGGGCAGCGCCAAAGGCTCGACCTGCCAGAGCGCCTCACCGGTGATGCCGAGCGGTTCGCGGCTGGTGGCCAGAATGCGCAACCGCTGGCACTCCCCGAGCAGGCGGTGGGCGAACGCGGCCGAGGACTCGATCACGTGCTCGCAGTTGTCCAGGATCAGCAGCATGTCGCGCTCGCGGATGGCCGCGATGAGGCGGTCCATGGGTTCCGCGTTCGCCCCGCCGCCCAGCAGCGCGTCCCGCAGCCCGAGCGCGGCCAGCGCCGCCTGCGCGAGGTCACCGCCCGCGCTCGCCGAAGACAGCTCCACCAGCCACGCGCCATCCGGCAGCCCGTCGAGCAGGGCGCGCCCGGTCTCCGTGGCCAGCCTGGTCTTTCCCGAACCGCCCGGTCCGGTCACCGTGGTGAGCCGATGGCGGGCGACGAGGGCGCGCACCGCGGCGACGTCGGCCTGCTTGCCGACGTATCGGGTCAATTCGGCGCGCAGGTTGGTCCGGCGGTCGTCCTCCCGCCCGCCCACCTCCCCACGTAGCAGGGCGACGTGCAGGGCGGACAACTCCGGCGAGGGATCCACACCCAGCTCGTCGGCGAGGGCCTCCCGGACCCGCTGGTACACGACCAGCGCCTCCGCGCCCCGGCCCGCGGCGGCGAGCGCCCGCATCAGCGACGCGGCGAGTCGTTCCCGCACGGGGTGCTGGGCCACCAGATCATTCAGTTCGGTGACCAGTTCCGCGCCCCGGCCGAGCCGGAGTTCCGCGTCGTACCGATCCTCGAGCGCACCGATGTGCAGTCCCTCGAGCCGGGCGATCACCGCCTCGAGGGCCGCGCCGTCCTGCGCCCCGATGTCCCGCATCGGCGCGCCGCGCCACAGTGCGAGGGCCTCGCGCAGCAGTTCGGCCTGGTGGACGTCGTCGCCGGCACGGGCCTGGTCGAGGAGCTGTTCGAACCGCACGGCGTCGATGTCGCCCGGCGCCACCGTCAGTCGGTAGCCGCCCGGCTGCACGTCGATCGACCCGTCCGGCAGTACCCGCCGCAATCGGGAAACCAAGGCCTGCAAGGCATTCGCCGCATCGGACGGCGGCTCCTCGCCCCAAATCCAGTCGACCAGCCGCGCTTTCGAGACCGCCCGGCCCGGTTCCAATGCGAGCGCGATCAGCAGCGACCGCAACCGGGCGCCCGGTACCTCCAGCAATCCGCCGTCGTCTGCCCGGATTTCGAGCGGCCCAAGCATTCCGATCTGCACCCGGACCATTCTGCCGTGCCCTGTCCAGCCGGGCCGAACAGTGTCAGCGGACGTGTCAGTGCGGCGTCAGGCCGCTGTCAGCCGGGCTCGCGAAAGTAGTCACATCAGCAGCACAGCCCCTCGAAGGAGAAACACCATGACCACGTTCCAGACCCCCGAAGCCATCACCGTCGCCGCCGACGTGGCCGCCGGAAACGTCACCGTCATCGCCTCGAACCGCACCGACACCGTCGTCGAGATCCGCCCGGCCGACGCGTCCAAGAAGGAGGACGTGCGCGCCGCCGAGCAGATCCGCGCCGAGTTCGCCGCGGGCACCCTGACCGTGCAGGCCCCCAAGGGCTGGCGGAAGTTCTCCCCGCTCGCGGGCCGCGGGTCGGTCGAGGTCACCGTCGAGGTGCCCGCAGGCTCCCGCCTGACCGGTTCGCTCGGCATGGGCAACCTGCTGGGCGCGGGCCCGCTCGGCGAGTGCGAGCTGGAGGTCTCCGCCGGTGACATCACCGTCGAGCGCCCGCTCGGCTCGGTCACCGCGAAGGTCGCGAAGGGCGACATCCGCATCGTCGAGGCCACCCGCGGCGTGATCGACGTGGAGACCTCCACCGGCGACCTGTCGATCGGCATCCACCCGGGCAGCGCCGCCCGGATGGAAACCAATGCGCAGAAGGGCACCATCCAGAACCAGCTGTACCCCGTCAGCCGGCCGCAGGACATCGTCGAGGTCCACGCCCGGAACTCCTACGGCAACATCACCATCGGGCACACCACCGCCGCCTGACCCGCATGGTTGTCCGCATTCCGGCTCGGGGCCGCCCACCCAGCGGCACCGAGCCGGACGGAACGCCCGGAGGGCGGCGGTATCGTGGCGATCGTGGATCGTGGTGTCGCCGAGGTTGGCTTGTCCGGTGCGGGGCGGGTGCGGGAGTGGCTCGCGGAAGCGGAGCGGAATCCGGCGGGCCTGCCGGACGCGGGATACATCGCGCTGCTGCACGCGGACGGCTCCGAGCTGGAGCGGTTGTGCGAGCTGGCCGATGCGCTCCGGCGGCGAACGGTCGGCGATGCCCTCACCTATGTCGTGAACCGGAATCTGGACACCGCCGTGGTTTCCGGCTCCGCGGCGCGGGAGCGACTGGCCGCGCTGGTGTCCGAGGCGCACGCCCTGGGCGCCACCGAGATCTGCATGCAGGGCCCGCTACCCGCCGACAGCGATGACGACTATCTGGCGCTGATCGCCGCCATCACCGAGACCGCTCCCCTGCACCTGCACGCCTTCCGCCCGGAGGAACTGCTCGACGGCGCCGCGCGCCGCGCGCTGCCCCTCGACGAGTTCCTGGCGCGGGCAAAGGATTCCGGCCTCGGATCGGTTCCCGGCACCGGTGCGCGCATCCTCGACGACGATGTGCGCGCCCGGTTGAAGGGCAGCCCGGATCTGCCCGTGAGCCGCTGGGTGGAGGTGATCGAGACCGCCCACCGCGCGGGCCTGACCTCCACCTCGACCATGGTCTACGGGCACGTGGAAACCCCCGCGCAGCAGGTGGCCCACCTGCGACTGCTCGCCGATATCCAGGACCGCACCGGCGGCTTCACCGAATTCATCGCCATGCCCATGGTTCCCGTGACCGCGGCGTCCGGCTTCCTCGATCCCGTTGTGCCCGAAGCACTCCGGCGGCAGACGCGGGCGGTGCACGCCGTCGCGCGGCTGCTCCTGCACGGGCGCATCGACAATATTCAGGCCGCGTGGCCCCGGCTGGGGCTGGCGGCGGCGGTCGAGTTGCTGCGCGGCGGCGCGAACGATCTCGGCGGCCTGCTGCTCGACGGCCGGCTCGCGCCGGAGTCCGGTCCGGAGGCCGGGCTGAGCCTCACCGTCACCGACGTCGATCGGATCGCCGCGGAGCTGGGCCGCTCGCTGCGCCGCCGCACCACCCGGTACGGCCATGCCTGACAGCACGGATCCGGCCACCGCCGAAGGACATTCGAGCCCCGAACGGGTCGACGTGCTGATCGTCGGCGCGGGTTTCGCCGGTATCGGCATGGGCATCCAGCTCGCCCGCCGGGGCCGGGACTCCTTCGTCATCATCGAGCAGGCCGACGATGTGGGCGGCACCTGGCGCGACAACCGCTATCCGGGCGTGGCCTGCGATATCCCCGCCCACCTGTATTCCTTTTCGTTCCGGCCGAATCCGCGATGGTCGCGGGTGTTCGCCGAGGGCGCGGAGATCCACGCCTACCTGCGGTCGTGCGTCCAGCAGGAGCAGCTGGAACCGTATCTACGGCTGAATTGCGCGCTGGAACAGGCGGAGTGGGTCGAAGCCGAGGCGCGCTGGTTCGTCCGGACCTCCCGCGGCGACTTCTCGGCCGCCACCCTGATCATCGCCACCGGACGGCTGACCGAACCCCGGATCCCGCCGGTCGCGAAGCTGGAGAATTTCGGTGGCCGGCACTGGCATTCGGCGCGGTGGAATCCGAAGGTGTCGCTGGTCGGCAAGCGGGTCGGCCTGGTGGGCACCGGCGCGTCCGCGGTCCAGATCCTGCCGCGGCTCGCGGGTGAGGCCAGCGAGGTCGTGGTCTTCCAGCGTTCGGCGCCCTATGTGCTGCCGCGCGGGGACCGCTTCTACACGCCCGACGAGCTGTCGAGCTTCGCCGCCGATCCGCAGACCATCACCGAACTGCGCGACGAGCTGTTCGCCGAGGCCGAGCTCAGCATCGCCGCCCGGCGCCGCCGCCACCCGGAGATCGATCTGCTGCACCAGCGCGCCACGGACCATCTGGCGGCCCAGGTCCGCGATCCACGCCTGCGGCAGCAGCTCACCCCCGACTACGAAATCGGCTGCAAGCGAATCCTTTTCTCCGACGACTACTACGCGGCCCTGCAGCTGGACACCGTCCAGCTGGAACCGACCGAGCTGACCCGCATCGACGACGGCCTGGCCATCGCCGCGAGCGGGCACACCTACGATCTCGAGATCCTGGTCTTCGCCACCGGTTTCAACGCCACCCGGCCGTCGATCGCCAAGCACATCCGGGGCCGCACCTCCCTGTTGTCCGAGCGCTGGAGCAACGGCATGGTCGCGCACGCGTCGACCACCGTGGACGGCTTCCCCAATATGTATGTGCTGGACGGCCCGAACGCGGCGCTGGGCCACAACTCCGCGATCTATGTGATCGAGACCCAGATCGATTACGCGCTCAGCGCGCTGGATCATCTCGCCTCCAGCGCGGACACCGTCCTGGAGGTCACGCCCGAGGCGGTCCGCTCCTCCATGCTCGATATCGAGGAGCGCGCCCGCGACACGGTGTGGACCCAGGGCCGCTGCACGAGCTGGTACCGCGACGAACAGACCGGTCGCGTCACGCTGCTCTGGCCGGACTCAGCGGTCTCGTTCCGTCAGAGCAACGGCGCCTTCGACATTTCCGCCTACCGGTGACCCCGCCCGCTCACGCGGCGGAATGCCGCACCGGTCAGAAGATCGCCTTCGCTGCGGCGGGCGCGGCGGCGGCCGACGCGTTCAGCGAGGTCCGATCCTGACGGCAGATCCACAGCGTTTCGGCCGAGACCGGACCGGCCCGGCGGCCTAGGCTGAGGGCATGACGCCGCTGCAGCGCTATATCGCAGAGGAAATCGCCACCGATCACGCCGAGGGCCTGCTCAGCCGCCGGGAAGCGCTACGCCGGCTGGGGCTGCTCGGCATGGGGACACCGGCGGCCGTGGCGCTGCTGGCGGCCTGCGCCGACTCGGGCAAGCAGTCCTCTCCCACGACCACCGCCGCGAGCGGGTCTGCGTCCCCGGCGGCCGCACCGCCCGGCACCTCGACGGCCCTGCAGCCCACCGCGATCACCTTCGCCGGACCCGAGGGCCGCGCCCTGCAGGCCGCGTGGGCCGAGGCGTCCCAGCCGATGGGCGGCGTGCTCGTCATCCACGAGAACCGCGGCCTGACCGACCACATCCGTTCGGTGACAGGACGTTTCGCGGGCGTCGGCTACTCGGCGCTCGCGGTGGATCTGCTCTCCGAAGAGGGCGGCACCGCCACCTTCACCGATCAGGCGGCCGCCACCGCCGCACTCGGCAAGATCCCTCAGGACCGATTCGTCGCCGATCTGCGCGCGGGCCTGGCCGAGCTGCAGCGCCGCGTGCCCGGAAAGAAGCTGGGCGCCACCGGTTTCTGCTTCGGCGGCGGTCTGACCTGGCTGCTGCTCACCTCGGGCACTCCCGAACTCGCGGCCGCCACCCCCTTCTACGGCCCATTCCCCGACGGCGGCCAGGTCACCGGATCCAAGGCCGCGGTGCTGGCCGTCTACGGCGCGCTGGACAGCCGGGTCGACGCCTCCCGTCCGGCCGCCGAGGCGGCCCTGGACAAGGCGGGGCTCCCGCACGAGAGTTTCGTGGCCGACAATGCCGACCACGCCTTCTTCAACGACACCGGCCCCCGCTACCAGCCCACCGCCGCCGCCGAGGCCTGGCGCCGAGTAATCGACTGGTACGGCCGCTACCTGGGCTGACCCGGCCGATCACGCCGACCCCGCCGCCTCGCCACGGCCCCGGGCGGGCGCTGATGGTTCCATGGGCTCGTGGAATTGCGTCAGTTGCGGTATTTCGTGACCGTCGCCGAGGAGTTGCACTTCGGGCGAGCGGCCGAGCGCTTGCACATCGCGCAGCCCGCGGTGAGCCAGCAGGTGCGGCGGCTGGAACGGGATCTGGGCGTGCAATTGCTGGACCGGTCGCCGCGGCGGGTGCGGCTGACCGAGGCCGGGTTGCGCTTCCTGCCCGCGGCGCGGGGTGTGCTGGCCGCGGCCGATCAGGCCCGGGCCAGCGTGGCCGGCCTGGCGGGTGGCCGCGCGGAGGTGTTCCGGCTGGGCACGGTGACCGGACTGGGCGAGCGCCTGGACGCGGTCCTGGATGCCTTCGCCGAGCAGGCGCCGCAGGTGCAGGTCGAGCTGGTGGCGCTGCCGGTGCGGGATCGGCTGGCCCGGGTGGCGGACGGCGGTCTGGACGCCGCCTTCGTGCGCTCGCCGGAACCCGGTGAGAGCCCGGAACTGGACTTCCTGCCCGCCTGGGACGATCCGCTGGTGGTGGCCCTGCCCGCCAAACACGCACTGGCGACCCAGGATTCGGTCCGGCTGGCGGACCTGGCCACGGTGCCGCTGCGGCTGACCGAACGGCGCAACCATCCGGCGCTGGTGGATCTGGTGCTGAACGCATGTGTGCGCGCCGGATTCGAGCCGGTGCCCGCGCCCACCTCCACCACCCTGCAGGACACGCTGGCCGCCATCGGCGCGGGCTCACCCATGTGGACGGTGGTCTACGCATCGAACGCGCGGCAGGTCCACAACACGCGGGTCGCCTTCCGCCCCTTCGCCGATGCGGGCCTGACCCTGCCCATCGCGCTGGCGGTGCGGGCGGATGCGGCGTCGCCGAATCTGCGCCTGCTGGGCGCTCTGCTCGCGGGCGCGTAGAGATCTCGCGGGCGCGTAGAGATCTCGCGGGCGCACCGGGATCTGGCGGGCGCACCGGGATCTGGCGGGCGCACCGGGATCTCGCGGGCCCACAGGCGATAAGGATCGCTTATCACTGCGCGAACGACCTGCTCATTGGTCGGGGTGCCGTTTTCCGGTGAACTGTTCCCAGGCCGCCGAGCGGATCGGAGATCGGAACCCCGGTTCCGAGATGGCCGGTATCCCAGCAGTTTTCGCGAAGGAGAACAATCATGCCCATCGTCACCGTGCAGCAGGGCCCGCGCACCGTCGAGCTGAAGCGGGACCTGGTCCGCCGCATCACCGACGCCTTCGTGGACGCCTATCAGATTCCGGCCGAGGCCGTCCAGGTATGGATTCACGAGACGCCCGCCGACAGCTGGGGCACGGCCGGTCGTCTGACGGCCGACGGCAAGTAGCCGGTACACCGGCGGGTCGCCAGGGCGGAGCCGAAACCAGCTGTGGCGCACCCGAACCGACCCGCCGGTACCGTTAGATGTCGGACCCGTGACAACCCGGCATCGACTGCGCATGCTCCCAGGTAGGCCCCCGTTTTAGTGATACAACGGCAGCATGACGGAGGATGTCGGCAGCGCGGCCGTACCGACAGCGGCGGGGCGCTCGGTGGAATTCTGGGGCTATTGCATGTGGGGCCTCGCGGGACTGGCGATCGCCACCTCGGAGCTGGCGTCGGTCTTCGGACTGGCGAGCTGGCCGACCATCTCGAACACCATCGGGCATCTGGAGACTCAGCACTCGTTCGTCCGGCTCATCGTCGTGTCGGTGATCGTGCTGCTGGCGTATTACGCTGTCCCGCAACTGGCCACCCCGCCCGAGCCCACCCCACAGATGGTCGCCGGGCGCACCCTCACCGTGAACGGCCGTGTCACCAACCCGTATTCGCCGATCACCTTACTGGGCGCGGGGTATCTCCTGGCCGCGGTGGCCACCTTCGTCTTCGGCGTCCTGTTCGCCGCCACCGACCGTGGCATGCACCCACAGTCCTACCTGGGCGCGTACGTCCTCTACGGACTGATCGCCCTGATGTGGGTCATCGTGCCCAGCATTCTGGCCATGTTCTTCAGCCGAGATGTGCCCTTCCCCACCCTGTTTCGCACCATCGGCTACCTGGAGCGCCGCGCCCACCCGATCGCCGCCATCCTGCTGGCCGCACTGGTGGTGCTGCTCATCCACCTGGCCTTCTACCCCTGGCCCCGAGTCCAGAGCTGAGCGCCCGGCAACGCCGAACCGGTTGCCCCCGAACTATTTACGACCGCGTAGCAACAGAAATGCGGCATAAGCAGCGCCGGAGATACCGATAACCACGACCACACCGATGGTTGTCAGAATTGCGTCCACCCTTGTGATTCTAGGCTTTTCGGCCCTCGGCCGGGGCGCTGTCGGCCTGGAACCGTGCGGCGGCGGGCGAATCACCAGCGCGTCGGCCACCGACACCGTCAGTGTCGCGATCTCGGGAGTGTGCGCCCACCAGCGCTGCGAGACACCCACGGCGCAGTAGTAGGCGAACCGATCCAGCGCGGGCCCGGCGTGCCGCGAGTGCTCGATCCCCGGAACAGGCGTATGCAGGAACTATGGGTCGCCATCCGCAGCGGACGCCGTTCTATGGGGCGCTGATGCTGGTCGGGGTCATGCTCACCGGGCTGTGGGTCCGGGACTGGCCCTGGCTGTGGCTGCGGGCAGCCGGGTTCGTCGCGTTGTTCGTGATCGCGTTCGCCGGGTTCCTCATGACGTTCCGCGACCTCTCATGAGGAGGCCGAAGCTTTCTCCTGGCAAACCACCCGAATCGGACGTGTCACAAATATTGCATACATAGCGATTCATGCATATGGTGTTCGTCGGGCACTACCGAAGGAGGGTTATGGGCGGGCACGAGCATTCACACGGGCACGACCACGCCGGGCATTCACACGGCGCGACCGCCGACAGCGACAAGCGCTGGCTGGCCGGCGCGCTCGCGGTCATCGTGGCGTTCCTGCTCGGTGAGGTCGTGGTCGGCCTGGTCGCCAGGTCGCTGGCACTGCTCTCCGATGCCGCCCACATGCTCACCGACGCGGCCTCGATCGTGCTGGCGCTGTGGGCCATCCGGCTGGCGGCCCGGCCCGCCGCGGGCCGCATGACCTACGGCTGGAAGCGCGCCGAGATCCTCTCCGCCCAGGCCAATGGCCTGACCCTGCTGGGCCTGGCGGCCTGGCTCACCTACGAGGCCATCCGCCGCCTGATCAACCCGCCCGAGGTGACCGGTGGCCTGGTGCTGGCCACCGCGCTGGTCGGCATCGTGGTGAACGTGCTGGCCGGCTGGATGATCAGCCGCGCCAATCGGACCAGTCTCAATGTCGAGGGCGCGTATCAGCACATCCTCAACGACCTGTTCGCCTTCATCGCCACCGCGGTCGCCGGTCTGATCATCATGCTCACCGGCTTCGCCCGCGCCGACGGCATCGCCACCCTGATCGTGGTGGTGCTCATGGTGAAGGCCGGCGTCAGCCTGGTCCGCGCCTCGGGCCGCATCTTCCTCGAGGCCGCGCCCGCCTACCTCGACCCGATCGCGATCGGCCGGGAGATGGCCGAGGTGGACTGCGTCATCGAGGTGCACGACCTGCACATCTGGGAGATCACCTCCGGTACCCCGTCGCTGTCGGCGCACATCCTGGTCGGGCCCGGCACCGACAGCCAGGCGGTGCGCGCCGCGGTCGCCGCCATGCTCTCCGACAAGCACCACATCGATCACAGCGTGCTCCAGGTCGACTACACCGACCACGCGGAATGCCCGGACACCGAGCACGACCACGTCCCGCACTGCCAGGACGCGCACGGCCCGGTGCATCGCAAATCCATTGCCACGAACTGAGAGCCGACCGCCGGTTCAGGCGTGCACGGAGTGCAGCCCGGCGAGCCGGGCCAGCGCCGCCGCGGCCGGCGACTCCGGCGCGGCGGTGTACACGACCAGCAGCTGATCGGGATCGCCCGGCAGCGCGAAGGTTTCGTAGCCCAGCTCCAGCCGCCCTGCCTCGGCGTGCTGAATCAGCTTGGCGCCGCGCGTCTTCTCCTTGATCGGATGCGCGGCCCACAGCCGCCGGAAGACCGCGCTGCGGGCGGAGAGTTCCCCGACCAGCGCCGCCACCCGCGGATCGTCGGGATGCAGTCCCGCATCGCGCCGCAGGAACGCGACGGTCTCGCCGGCCACCGCCTCCCAGTCGGGATAGAAGGTGGACGCGGCGGGATCCAGGAACAGGTAGCGCGCCTGGTTGCGTTCCGCGGCGGGTATGCGCGCGAAGCCGGATACCAAGTCGCCCAGGGTATTCCAGGCCAGCACATCCATGCGCCGCCCCAGCACGAAGGCGGGCGCGGTGAGGGCGTCGAGCACCAGCCGGACACCGGGGTGGACGGTGTCGCTGTAGACGCTGGACACGGTGGTCGGATGCGCGTCGACGGTGCCGCCCGGCCGGGCCAGCGCGTACAGGTGCAGCCGCTCCTGATCACTCAGCCGCAGGGCACGGGCGACCGCGTCGAGCACGGCATCCGAAACATGTTTGCCGCGGCCCTGTTCCAGGCGGATGTAGTAGTCGACGCTCACCCCGGCCAGCTGCGCCACCTCCTCACGGCGCAGGCCCGGGACCCGGCGGCGGCCGTATTCGCGCAGCCCCGCGTCCGCGGGCTGGATGCGGGAGCGGCGCGAGCGGAGGAAGTCGCCGAGATCGTTCTGCATGGGGCCCAGCGTACGAACCCATCCTGGTACCTATCGGGGGGTACGGTCGGAGCATGTCCGGGCAGCACGGCGGCTCGTTCGGGACCTATCGTCTCGAACGCTTGCTGGGAAGTGGCGGCATGGGCGAGGTATGGCTGGCGCGCGACCGTACCGGCAGCACCGTAGCCGTGAAGGTGTTGTCTGCCGCGAACTCGGCAGATCAGGGCTATCGGCGTCGCTTCGAGCGAGAGGCCCGGTTGGGGGCTCAGCTGCACCACCCGCATATCGTGCCCGTTCACGCCTTCGGTGAAATCGACGGGCACCTGTTCCTGGAGATGGCCTACATCGAAGGCATCGACCTGGCCGCGCGCCTGCGGTCGGGCACCATGGCTCCGGCTCGGGCTGTGGAGGTCATCGCCCAGGCGGCCGAGGCGCTGGATGCCGCACACGCGGCGGGACTCATCCATCGGGATGTCAAGCCGGGCAATATCCTCGAGCACACCACCGGTTTCGTGTACCTGATCGACTTCGGTATCGCCCGCGCCGCCGACAGCACCGCACTCACAGCCACCGGCCTGGTCGTGGGCACGTTGGAATATATGGCACCGGAGCGGTTCACCGGCACGCTCGACGCGCGCTCCGATATCTATTCGCTGGCCTGTGTACTCTACGAAGCCCTCACTCGGCATCCGCCCTTCAGTGGCAACCCGGCACAGCAGATGCACGCGCATTTGATGTCCGAACCACCGCACGCCTCGCAGGCTGCCCCTGCTGTCCCGACCGCGCTCGACGATGTCATCGCCCGCGGCATGGCCAAGAACCCGGACAATCGCTACGCAAGCGCGGGAGAATTCGCCGCTGCCGCGCGAGCCGCCCTGAACCTGCCTGCACCGGCGCGACCGCCCCCACCGATCCTTGACTCGGCCGCCCCCGGCCCCAGCCCGCCGACCCGCGTCATAACTGCCACCGGTCCGGCGGCGACTCACCCGGTGACGCACGAGTCCCACGCATCCTCACCTGCCCCTGCCGCACATTCCGATCCACGACGAAATCCTTTGGGACCCAAATGGATATTGGCGGCGGCCGGGATTGCACTCATCGCTGCGGTGATGGTGTGGCTGTTTACCAGCGGCCTCGATACCGGGTCGGGCCCAGGTACGAGCATCCCGGCGCAGCCCTCTTCCTCGGCGATAACAGCGTCCGGTCCGCCGCCGTTCACGATCGGCGGTCAGCCCGCAGACCCGGCGCACACGGTGTACGACGGCAGTTTCGCCTTCACCGTGAGCGATGTGGTTTCCGGAGTGCGTATCACCGCCCCGGCGAACGCAGACCGCGTCTACACCATCGTGACACTGACGGTCACGAACATCTCCGAACGTCAGCAACTGTTCACCATCGCCGCTCAGCGCCTGGTCACCGTCGACGGCCGCTCGGTAGCCCCCGATGCAACCGCCACAGCGAGGCTTCACCCGTACAACGGCGAGCTCCACCAGCTCGCTCCCGGCGCCACTACCACGATTCCTCTGGCCTTCGAACTCCCCGGTAAAGAAGGCAACAAGAATGACGATATGGGCAAAAAGAAAGACGTCGCTCCGAGCCATCTGATCCTGCACGGGGAGCCCACATCACCCGGCGTGACAGTGCCGATCCGCTAGCCGGCGCGGATCGTGAGCACGGCCCTGTCCGGCGTGTCCGACTGCTGTGAACTGATCCAATTCTGCTGGTGTGAGGTCGTTATGGGGTCCAGCGCACGAACCCATCCTGGTACCGGCAGACCCAGGAAAACCGCAACCCTCGTTGCCGATCGCGCGCGCTCGCAGGATGAATGCACACGCAGAAAGCGAAGGAGCATTCGACATGAGCTACGAGAACCTGTCCGGCCGCACCGCCGTCATCGCCGGAGCCGCCAGCGGCATGGGCGAGGCCACCGCACTGCTGCTGGCCCGCAACGGGGCCCGGGTGGCACTGCTGGCGCGGCGCGCGGACCGGCTCGACACCCTGGCCGCCAAGATCGAAGCCGAGGGCGGGACCGCGCTGGCGGTGCCGGTGGACGTCACCGACGCGGCCGGCGTGACCGCCGCGGCGGACGCGGTGCACGCCGCGTTCGGCCCGGTCGACCTGGTGGTGAACTCGGCGGGCGTCATGCTGCCCAACCCGATCACCGACGGCCGCGAGGACGAGTGGACCCGCATGCTGGAGACCAATGTGGCCGGGCGGCTGCGCATGATCCGCGCCTTCCTGCCGGACCTGCTGGCCGCCGCGGACGCGGGCCGCACCGCCGACCTGGTCAACATCTCCTCGATCGGCGCGCACGTGGCGTTCCCCGGCTACGCGGTGTACGGGGCCACCCAGGCCGCCATCACCCAGCTGTCGGCGACGCTGCGCACCGAGCTCGGCGCGCGCAAGGTGCGCGTCACCAATATCGAGCCCGGCCTCACCGACACCGAACTCGGCAGCCACATCGACAATGCCGAGCTCAGCGGCGAGCTGGACGGCATGTTCGGGTTCATGGAGTCGCTGCGCGCGGACGATATCGCCGATCTGATCGCCTACACCGCCAGCCGTCCGGCGCACGTGAACCTGCGCCAGGTGGTGGTGCTGCCGACCCGGCAGGCGTGAGCGGATCGGGTAGCCGCCCGGCGAAATCGGCCGGGCGGCAGCCACTTCCGTCAGATCAGCGCGCTCGCCGTATTCAGCACGGTGGCGGTGCCGTTGCCGGCGAGCTGTCCGATGGGCAGCGACCCGGGCCGGCCGTGGTGGTCCAGCTCGCCGTCACCGCGCCAGCAGCCCAGCTCCCCGGTCCGGCGACCACTCTTCCCGCTGTGATAGACAGATTCCGCAGCTCGCGACGAAAGGACGGCATGGGACAGCCCGCGGATTCGTCCGGACATCCGGTCTCGTCCGAAAAGCCCACGGCCCGAGTGGAATTCGAGACCATGCTGCTCGGCCGCTACTCCATTGCCGCCCGCTACCGCCGCTCCGGCACCCGCCTCGATCGCAGCGCCTACGTCCTGCTCAGCCGCCTCAGCGTCGAGGGACCCATGTCCATCGGCCAGCTCACCGAGGCCTTCGGTCTCGATACCTCGACCGTCAACCGGCAGACCGCCGCGCTGCTGCGCGCCGGACTGGTCGAGCGCATCCCCGACCCCATCGGCGGCATCGCCCGCAAATTCCGCATCACCGACACCGGCGAACAGGCCCTGGAGGCCGAGCGTCAGGCCAATACCGAGGGCCTCGACCGCGTCATGGTGAACTGGTCCGCCGACGACGTGACCGCCTTCGCGAGCTATCTCGAACGCTTCAATACCGATATCGAGCGCCTCGACGGGCGGCCCTGGCCTCGCCCCTGACGGATCGCCGGGGCGCGCACCCGAATCCGAGGGTGCGCCCCGACTTCAGGCGATGCGCACCGCCACCCGGCCGCGATTGCCGCGAGTCTCGATGAGACCGAGTGCGGCATCCATCTCGTCGAGCGGAAGAATGATGTGGCGCGGGCGAATTCGCCCGCACGCCAGCAGGTTCCACAGTTCGGCCCGCCAGCCCTCCAGCAGATCGGCCCGAGTCCGGCTGAGCAGGCCCATCGAGAAGCCGCCGACGGTCTTCAGCTCCCCGAGCAGGCTGCCCGCGTCGATGGTTCCGCCGAAAGCGCTGAAGGCGATCAGGCGACCGTGCGGGGCGAGGATGTCCACGCAGCGTTGAGCCACGTCGCCGCCGACGCCGTCGAGGACGACGTCCACCCGCTCGGTCCAGGCGTCCGCGTAGGTGACAACCTCGTCCGCGCCACAGTCGTGCAGGAACTCGGCCTTGTCCAGGCTGCCGACGGCCGCGATCACCCGCGCCGCCCCCAGCGCCCGAGCCAGTTGGACAGCCAGATGCCCGACCCCGCTGGCCGCGCCGGTGACCAGCACCGACTCCCCGGCGGCGAACCGTGCCGTCCGGAGCAGGCCCAGGGCGATGACGCCGCCCCGTACCAGCGTGAGTGCGTCGGCGGCATCCACCCCGGTGGGGATCTCGGACATCAATTGCGGTGCGGCGAGGGCATATTCGGCGTAGGCGCCCTCGAAGACGACGCCGCCCACCCGCTTCCCCACCCAGCCGGCGAGGTCCGGTCCGGCCGCCACCACCGTGCCGACGATCTCACCGCCGTCGGGTCCGCCGTCCCGCTGCAGCATGCGCACCAGCCCGAGGTGGACGCCCGCCAGCTCGGTGCGCACCAGCAACTGGCCCGGGCCGGGCACGAGCTCGGCGGCGGTGAGGACGACAGGACTGCGGCCGGAGAACTGAATCTTGCGCACTGGCAGTGCCTTTCGGTGAGGCCCGGCGCTTCCGCCGATCTTTCTATGTTGAACCTAAATATAGTGTCATTGCCTTTTCTATGTCAAACCTAAATTTACTTCGGCGAGATGCGCCTGTTCAGCACGCAAAAAGCGCGACGGCCGTCCGGAGACGGCCGCCGCGCCCGACGTGCGGAACGAGCTACCTCGGAGCCTTCTCGAACTCCTCCACCGTGTGCCGCCCCGAGCCCCACCCCACATGCGCCTCCGCGCGCATGCGCTCGATCATGTGCGGGTAGTGCAGCTCGAACGCGGGACGCTCGGAGCGGATGCGCGGCAGCTCGTAGAAGTTGTGCCGCGGCGGCGGGCAGGAGGTCGCCCATTCGAGGGAGTTGCCGTAGCCCCATGGGTCGTCCACGGTCACGACCTCGCCGTAGCGGTAGGACCTGAAGACGTTCCACACGAACGGCAGCACCGACGCGCCCAGAATGAATGACCCGATGGTGGAAATGGTGTTCAGCGTGGTGAATCCGTCGCTGGGCAGGTAGTCGGCGTACCGGCGCGGCATGCCCTGCGCACCCAGCCAGTGCTGCACCAGGAAGGTGGCGTGGAAGCCGAGGAAGGTGGTCCAGAAGTGCCACTTGCCCAGGCGCTCGTCGAGCATGCGGCCGGTCATCTTCGGGAACCAGAAGTAGATGCCCGCATAGGTGGCGAAGGCGATGGTGCCGAAGAGCACGTAGTGGAAGTGCGCGACCACGAAGTAGGTGTCGGAGACGTGGAAGTCCAGCGGCGGCGAGGCCAGGATGACACCCGACAGCCCACCGAACAGGAAGGTGACGATGAAGCCGATCGCGAACAGCATGGGCGTCTCGAAGGTGAGCTGACCGCGCCACATGGTGCCGATCCAGTTGAAGAACTTCACACCGGTCGGAACCGCGATGAGGAAGGTCATGAACGAGAAGTAGGGCAGCAGCACGGCGCCGGTGGCGTACATGTGGTGCGCCCACACCGCGATCGACAGCGCCGCGATGGCGAAGGTCGCGTAGACCAGGGTGGTGTAACCGAAGATCGGCTTGCGCGAGAACACCGGGATGACTTCGGAGATGATGCCGAAGAACGGCAGCGCGATGATGTACACCTCGGGATGCCCGAAGTACCAGAACAAATGCTGGAAGAGGATGCTGCCGCCGTTCGACGGATCGTAGATGTGCCCGCCCAGGTGGCGGTCGAAGGCCAGCGCGAACAGGGCGGCGGTCAGGATCGGGAAGGCTACCAGGATGAGCAAACTCGTCGTCAGGATGGTCCAGACGAACACCGGCATCCGGAACAGCGTCATGCCCGGGCAGCGCAGGCAGACGACGGTGGTGATCATGTTGACGCCACCGAGGATGGTGCCCAGACCGGAAACGGCCAGGCCCAGGATCCACAGGTCGCCGCCCACACCCGGCGCGTGCACGATGTCCGACAGCGGCGTGTAGGCGGTCCAGCCGAAATCGGCCGCGCCGCCCGGGGTCAGGAAGCCGGCGGTCGCCATGGACGCCCCGAACAGGTACAGCCAGTAGCTGAGCGCGTTCAGCCGCGGGAAGGCCACGTCGGGCGCACCGATCTGCAGCGGCAGCACCACATTCGCGAATCCGAACACGATGGCGGTGGCGTAGAAGAGCAGCATGATTGTGCCGTGCATGGTGAACAGCTGGTTGAACTGCTCCGGCGAGAGGAACTGCATGCCCGGCCGCGCCAGCTCCGCGCGCATGAGCAGCGCCATCAGACCACCGATCAGGAAGAAGCTGATGGCGGTGGTGATGTACATCATCCCGAGCATCTTGGGATCGGTTGTGGTGATCACCTTGAGGACGAACGAGCCCTTGGGACCGTGTCGCGGCGGATACGGGCGGATCGCCTCGAGATTCTGTTCGGGCTTTGGAGCAACTGCAGTCACCACATCCTCCTCGGGAGGGTTCCGTCCAGCTTCTACCAATCAGGGCACATAGAACGGCGCACAGCGTACCGACAGCAAATCGATCCTCGCCGAAAACACTCCGGTCGGGGTGAACAGCGATTGGAATGCAAGATACTGCAGGGCAACCCTGCGCGTCGATGGCGGTCTCGAACAGGTTTGGTGCGTTGTTCATTGGCAGTTCATCCCGCGCCATCACGAAATACTCACGAGGCAGGGTCCAATATCGGTGCTATGTCTCGATCACTGCGCGCCCGCGTTCTCACCGTCGCCGTGGTCGGCAGCCTCGGCACCGTGCTCGCCGTGGGTGCCGCCACCGATGCCCGTGGCGAACCCAAGGCCGTGATCCAGGGCCGCACCGAGGTGACCGCCCTGGTCACCGGCGAGAAGCCGGACAACAAGTGCCAGATCGCGGCGTCCGATATCAGTGGTCCGTGGGGCATCGTCGGCCCCGACGGCACCGTCACCCTCACCCTCGGCGCGGTGCACAGCAACACCAGGAAGCTGCGCGTCATCTGCGAGGACCCCAAGCGCGGCGACGCCAGCCTGCACACCGTCCGCTCGGATCGGGTGACCTTCGACGGACTGCTCTCCCCCATCCGCCAGATCATGCACAACCGATTCTTCGGGGCCAGATAGCTGTCTTCGGGGCTAGACAACCGGGTGACCGGCGCGGGCCGAGGCGACCGCGGACCGGACCGCGGGCACGGTCTCGGTGGCGAAATGGTGGGTGGCGCGGTCGCCGCCGGGGTCGACGGGGAGCAGGAATTCGCTGATGCCGTGGGCCAGGGCCACTTCCGTGAGCTGGCCGGGCGTCATGGTGGGGTCGATGACGTAGGCGCGGCGGATCAGGGCCGGGACGCGACCGGCCCCGCGGGCCGCGGCGTCGATGGCGGTCATCATGGCGGTCAGGGTGGCAGGCGGGGCGTAGCCGACGCTGCCGAGCCAGCCGTCGGCCAGTTCACCGGTCAGGCGCAGGGCGCGGGGACCGTAGACGCCGAGCCAGATGCCGATCGGATGGGCCGGGCGCGGACCGGGTTTCGCGCCGCGCAGCGGATAGAACTGGCCGGCCAGCTGCGCGCGTTCACCCTCACCCCACAGCGCACGAACGACCGCGATGGCCTCGCGCAATGCGGCGAGGGCCTGGCCGGGACTGCGGCGGTTGCCGCCCATGGTCTCGATGGCGTCCCAGAACGCGCCGGCGCCCAGGCCCAGTTCGACCCGGCCGCCGCTGAGCAGGTCCAGGCTGGCGGCGCTGCGGGCCAGCACCGCGGGCGGGCGCAGCGGGAGGTTCGCGACCGCGGGCATGAGGGTGAGGTTGCGGGTGACGCCGGCCAGATAGGACAGCAGGGTCCAGGTGTCCAGGAAGGCGGGCTGATACGGATGATCCTGCATCGCCAGCACTTCCAGCCCGGACTCGTCGGCGTGACGCACCAGGCGCAGCAGCAGACGCCCGCGCGCCGCCTCGGGCGGCACGAAGATCCCGAACCGGAGCTCATGCCCGTAATCCGCCATAGCGAATATCAAGCTACCGCGCTGCCGGGGGCGGCCGGGCGAAATCGGGCGGATTCGGCGCGTCCGGGCGGCGGCAGCCGCTTCAGATCGTGATCAACTGGCAACCCGATTCCATAGTCGTTGCCGGGCAACGGAATACAATTGAGACCGGGTCGCCCGGGTCACGACCCGGCCTTTTCGGCAGTGGGCCGTTCGCGACGGCCGGGTGAAGGGACGTGCGCGATGCCGGCTCACAGCACGGTGGACATCGCCCTACGGCACCTGAGGGGAGTGGATCCCTCGGCGCTGCAGCACGCGCGGAACCGGTTGGCGGAGACCGGAATCGCACGGCTGGGATTTCTGCTCCCGCACCGGGTCAAACGGGTCCTCGCCGCCGAGGCGCTGACCCTGCTCGATCATCACAAACAGTGGGGCGACCTGCTGCCCGAGGGCGAGGGCCTGGCCCGGCAACAGGTCGACCTGACCGAGCAGGAGGTGGCCGCCCACGCCTCCTGCATCCCGCAGCTCTACGACTGTGAACCCTTGCGGCACAGCCTTTCCGTGGTCGCCGCCGAACCGGTCCTGGCCTGCCCCGAGGCCGAGCGCTACCGCGTGAGCCGCCTGCACCACGACGACTCGGTCGGCCAATGGCATTGGGACGACTACGCTTTCGCCCTCGTCCTGGTGGTGGAGTGCCCGCCGCTGGCGGACGGCGGCTTCGTGCAGACGGTGGCGCACACCCGCCGCGACTGGGACCACGCCGACATCTACCGGACCCTGACCCGCAATCCGATCCACTCCTGGGAGATACAGCCCGGCGACCTCTACCTGATGCGCGCCGACACCACCCTGCACCGTGTGCACCCCTTCGCGCACGGACGCCGCACCATCGTCGCCATGACCTTCGCGTCGCGGACCGACACCGAGCGGGAAGTCCCGTGGCGGGCTGCCGAACTCGCGCCCCGATAGCGGACACGCCGTGCAGAGCTGGGAGTTTGCGCCAACAGGTCGACGTGGGCTGAATCATATAGAGTGATAGCCTGATTAACCGTTAACGCAGCGGGGGGCAGCGTCGCCGCACCGTATCCGCTCCGGGCAGTTGTGCCCCACCCGGCTAAGGCGGCTCCCATGGACCTGCTCAACCCTCTCGACGCGATCTTCCTGGCCATCGAATCCCGCGAGCATCCCATGCACGTGGGCGGTCTGCAGCTGTTCGAACCGCCCGCCGACGCAGGCCCTGAGTTCACCCATGAGCTCTTCGAGGCGATGGCCGCGAAAACCGATGTCCGCACCCGATTCCGGCGCAGACCGAGCCGGCTGCTGGGCGGCTTCTCCAGCCTCGCCTGGTCCCACGCCGAGACCGTGGATCTGGGCTACCACCTGCGGCGTTCCGCACTGCCGGCGCCCGGCGGCCTGGGTGATCTGCTGGACCTCACCGAGCGCCTGCACGGCATCCTGCTGGACCGGCACCGCCCGCTGTGGGAGGCCCGGCTCATCGAGGGCCTGTCCGACGGCCGCTTCGCGGTCTACGTGAAGATGCACCACGCCCTCATCGACGGCGTCTCGGCCATGCGGCTGCTGCAGCGCACCCTCACCGACGACCCGTTCGACAGCCGGCTCACCGTCCCGTGGGGCACGGCGCCGGTGCCGCGCGACGACAGCCCCGAACCCGAAAGCCCCTGGACGCAGTTGCGCCGGGCGGTACCGCGGATCCTGCGCGCCACCGGATCGATCGCCGCGCCGTTGCGGGGCGCCATCGACGGGCGGCTCACCCTGCCCATGACCGCCCCGCGCACCCTGCTCAACACCTCCATCGGCGGGGCCCGGCGCATCGCGGTGCGGTCCTGGCCGCTGGAGCGGATCAACGCCGTCCGGCTGGCCACCGGGGCGACCGTCAACGACATCGTGCTGGCCATGAGCGCCGCCGCGCTGCGCGCCTATCTGCTCGAGCGTGACGCACTGCCGGACGAGCCGCTGATCGCCATGGTGCCGGTCAACATTCGCAGCGCCGCCGAATCCGATACCTCCGAGGGCAATCTGGTGGCGGCCTGCCTGGCCAACCTCGGCACCCACATCGAGGATCCGGCGGTCCGGCTGGAAACCATCAGCACCTCCATGCGCGACGCCAAACGGGTGTTCACGCAATTACCGAAGCTGGAGGCCATGCTGCTGTCGGCCGCGCTGATGACGCCGCTCGGGGTGTCGCTACTACCGGGCTTCGAAGCACTGCCGCGGATGCCGTTCAACCTGGTGATCTCGAATGTGCCCGGGCCGCGCAAGCCGGTCTACATGCAGGGTGCGCGTCTGGACGCCAACTACCCGCTGTCGATTCCGTTCGAATCGCAGGCCATGAACATCACGCTGACCACCAATGGCGACAATCTCGATTTCGGCCTGGTCGGCTGCCGGCGCACCGTGCCGGACCTCGATCGCATGACCGACCATCTGGAGAACGGCCTGGCCGAGCTGGAGCGAGCCGTCGCCTGACGCCTGGTGACACCGGGCCGCGCCGGGCCTCATTACGCTGGTCCGCGTGGAAACATCGTGGCCCGAACTGCGCACCGAGTGCCTGATCCTCGAGGACGAGGCGGTCCTGGCCCTGAACAAGCCGGCCGGGATCTCGGTGACGGGCGAACGCCACGACACCGACATCGTGGAAATGGCCGCGGCGCACGGCGAGACGCTGTATCCGGTGCACCGGATCGACAAGGTCACCTCGGGTCTCGTCCTGCTGGCCAAGGAGCTGCCCGCGCACGGGCAGCTCACCCGGCAGTTCAACAAGCGCACCGCGGAGAAGACGTACCTGGCCGTCACCGCTTCCACGGGCCTGCCCGACCGCGGCGTCATCGATCTGCCGCTGAGCGTGGGCCGCAAGAACCGGGTGCGAATCGCCGCGCCGCGCGAGAGCATTCACCGCGCGGGCGACACCTGGCTGGTCGACGAGCAGGACGTGGCGGCGGGCAAGAGCTATCCGTCGGTCACCGAATTCATCACCCTGGCCCGCACCGATTCCCATACGGTGCTGGCACTGCGCCCGATCACCGGGCGGCGGCATCAAATTCGCGTGCACCTGGCCTGGATCGGTCACCCCATCGTCGGCGATCCGCTGTTCGACCGGACCGGCGCATTTCCCCGCACCCATCTGCATTCGTGGCGTCTGACCCTGGACGCGTCCTGGCGTCCCACCGGCACACTCGAACTGGAGGCCGAGCCGGGCGCCGACTTCTGGCGGATCGGCCACACCACGGTCACCACCGATCCACGGCAACTGCTGAGCAGCGCAGGCGAACTCGTGACGCGCGCCACATCGACCGGTTACTGATGCGACTTCGCTATATTGGGTGGCGGGTCTCACCGAGACCGCATCAGGGCAGGTCAATTAGCCTGAATGGGGTGACCGCGGTGCGGCGGCACAGCCGGGCGCAATGATGCTGCCCTTCACAGAAAGCGAACGCCGATGGTTCTGCTGGCTCAGCTCAGTGACACCCATTTCAATATGGGCGCCCGCAATGTCGAACGCGCCGAACGGGTGATGGCCTTTCTCGCCGAGCTGCCGCAGCGACCCGACGTCATCATCGTCACCGGCGACATCGCCGACGAAGGCGATGTGGAGGAGTACCAGCAGGCGCGCGCGGCCCTGAGCGCCGATCTGCCCGTGCTGATCCTGCCCGGCAATCACGACGACCGCGCCAATATGCGCAGCGTGCTCTTCCCCGCCACCTCGGGCACCGGACCCATCAACCAGTCCTACCGGATCGACGGCGTGACCCTGGCCCTGCTGGACTCCAGCATTCCCGGCAAACCGGAGGGCCTGCTCGAGGACGAGACCTACGACTTCCTCACCGAGGTCCTGGCAGCGGCCCCCGACGATGAAGTGGTGCTGGTGGCCATGCATCATCCGCCGGTGCCGGTGCAGTCCACCGTCGTGGATCCCATCCGGCTCACCAATCCGGAGCGCCTGGCCGAGATCGTGGCGGGCGACGACCGCATCGCCGCCGTCCTCACCGGTCACGTGCACGCCGGGCTCATGACCCAGTTCGCGGGCAAGCCGCTGATCGTGGCGCCGAGCGTCTCCTCCACCATCGGCTGCGAATGGGAAACGGCCGCACCGGGACACGTGCCGATCGACTTCGCGCCCGACCCGTCGATGATCTTCCACTCCATTACCGACGGCCGGCTGCTGTCGATGTTCCGGCCCATCGCCATGGGCGGCTGGCTCAGCGAACCGACGGAGTGACCGCGCCGCGCCGGTAGGCCGAGGGCGTGGTGCCGGTCCAGCGTTTGAAGGCGTGAATGAAGGTGGACGCCTCCGCGTAGCCGAGCCGGATCGCCACATCGCTCACCGACAGCGGTGTGGCCGTGAGCATTTCCTCGGCCAAAGCGCGCCGCACCTCGTCCAGCAGCTGCCGGTAGCTGGTCCCCGCCGCGTCCAGGTGGCGGCGCAGGGTGCGGGTGCTCATATTGAGATCCCTTGCCACCGAATCGATTCCGGGCGGTACCGCGAAACCGTCCAGGCCGCCGCGCGGCACCAGCAGCTCCCGCACCTCGGCGGCGATGCCGGTGCGGGCGCGGCGGCGGGAGACCAGTTCGGTGCACTGCGCCAGGCACATGGCCCAGGTGTGCTCGTTCGCCTGCGGCAGCGGCTGCTCCAGGATCGCCGGATCCATGGTGAACACGTTGTGCTCGGCCTCGAAATTCGGTGTCAGCCCGTAGATTTCGGTGTAGAGGCGGAGGTCGGGCGGCGGCTCGAAATCGAAGTCGGCGCGCAGCAGTTCGACGCGGTGGCCCATCAGGTCCGACAGCATCTGGAACATGGCGGTGACGTCGCGTTCCACCAGGAAGCGACGGACGTCGGCGGGCACCCGCTCGTCGTGGATGCGGGCCATGAATTCACCCGGCCGCCAGCGCGCCGCCGGAATGCAGAAGGTGAAGCTGAGCTCCAGATAGCGCAGGGCGAGGGAGATGGCCTCGCCGAGGGTGGGACTGCTGACGCAGGCGAAGCCGAAGATGCCGAAGGTGGTGATGCGGTACCGCCGGCCCACCTCCAGCCCGAGGTCGGGGCGGGCGCCCAGTTCGCGCACCAGGTTCCGGATCACCGCCAGTTCGGTGTGCGCGTCGATCTGCTCGTCCGGATTGGCCAGCTGCTTCTCGTTCAGTCCGCTGCCCTGCAGCATGCGGGCGGCCGGGACCCCGTGCTCGCGCGCGAATCCGACCATGAGGGCGACACTCGCCACGCCGCGCGGGAAATTCCAGTCGCGAATCCCCGCCTCCTGCACCGTGCCCATAGCCTGATTATGGCCGAAATTCTCGATCCGGTCGCCCACCAAATCGAACGCTCGCTCCTACAGTGAGAAGAGTCTTCGATGTGAGGAGCACCACAATGCCGTCCGTCATCATCATCGGCGCCGGATTCGGCGGGCTCGGCATGGCGATCGAGTTGCAGCGCAATGGCTTCCGCGAGTTCACCATCCTGGAGAAGGCGGCCGACCTGGGCGGGGTGTGGCGGGAGAACACCTACCCCGGGGCGGCCTGCGATGTGCCGTCGCCGCTGTACTCGTTCGCGCACGAGCCCAGACCGAAGTGGCGGCAGCGGTATTCGACACGCGAGGACATCTGGGCGTACATGCGCGGGATCGCCGAGCGGCATCGCCTGCTGGACCGCATCGTGTTCGGGACCGAGGTCACCGAGGCGGAGTTCGACGAGACGACCGGGCAGTGGACGGTGCGCACCGCCGACGGCGTGACGCGCACCGCGGATGTGCTGGTCCCGGCCGTCGGGCAGTTGTCGCGCCCGGCCATGCCGCCGATTCCGGGCATCGAGGTGTTCGGCGGGGCATCCTTCCATTCGGCGCGGTGGGATCACGGGGTCGAACTGGCCGGCAAGCGGGTGGCCTGCATCGGGACCGGGGCCAGCGCGATCCAGTACATTCCCGAGATCCAGCCGCGGGCCGCTCATCTGACCGTCTTCCAGCGCACCGCCGCCTGGGTGCTGCCGAAGTTCGACACCGACTACAAGCCGGTGCATCAGCGGATCCTCATCTCGATTCCAGGAATGCCGAAGGCCGAACGCCTTTCGTGGTGGCTGCTCGCCGAGTTCATATCGCTGGGGCTGGTCGAGTTCCCCGGCATCGTGCGGGGGGTCGCGCGGATCGCGGAGAAGCATCTGGAGGTGAAGGTCGCCGATCCGGAGCTGCGCGCCAAGCTGACCCCCGACTACCCCATCGGCTGCAAGCGCGGACTGTTCTCCAACGACTACTTCCCGGCCCTCACCCAGCCCAATGTGCACGTGGAGACCACCGCCATCAGCGAGATCGCCCCCGTGGGCGTCCGCACCGCCGACGGCGTGCTGCACGAGGCCGACGTCATCATCTACGGCACCGGCTTCAAGGGCACGGAATTCCTGTGGCCCATGAAGATCCGGGGCCGCGCGGGCCGAAATCTGAGCGATGTGTGGGATGGCGGCGCCCACGCCTACCTGGGCATCACGGTCCCCGAATTCCCCAACATGTTCATGGTCTACGGCCCCAACACCAACCTCGGAGTCGGATCCATCATCTACATGATCGAATCCCAGGCGCGCTACATCCGCCACGCCCTGCAACTTCTCGCCGAACGACCGCGCGCCTGTCTGGAAGTCCGACCCGAAGTCGAACTGGCCTTCAACGATGCCCTTCAGCAGCGCCTGGCCCGCACCCCGTGGAACTTCTGCACCAGCTGGTATCGGACGCCCTCCGGCCGCATCATCAACAACTGGCCCGGCACCACGCGTAGCTACCGGCGCCGCACCCGCGCCCTGCGCCTTCCCGACTACACCGTCACCCCGATCCGAGGCTGATCAGTATCAGGTAACACGAAATTCCTTGCCCACCAAGTCATCTCAACCGCGGCAGGGAAAACGGTGCTGGCAGCGGACACCGAGCGATCTGCTTCGGCCGTCTCCCACCAGCACCGAACCTTCCCGATTCCTCGGCTTCACCGCTCAATGAGAATCAGAAGGGCAACCCGTTGGTCAGTACCGGTGGCAAGTGTCGGTGACCTGGCGCAGGTGCGGACCGAAGTCCGAGTTGATATCGGTGGGCGCGCCCATCTGCTGCTGTTCGACGAGCAGGGCCTGGAAGGCGATGCGCCGCTGCCACATCGGCTGGTCATAGGCCATCCGGAACGCGGCCTTGCGCCCGGGTGCGGCATCGAGCTGCGCCGCGATCTCGGGTTCCACCTGATGGAAGGCGGCGTCGATCTGGTCGAACGAGCAACTCGAGCTCAGCAGCGGTTCGAGATCGCTCATCGGATCGGCGCCCGCCACTCCCGCACCGGACAGCGCCGCACCGGCGGCGAATCCGGCAATCGTCACTGCAATCACGCCTGCGTACCGCGCACTGATCAACCTCATGTGAGACCAACCTTTCGTAGTAGCTGGATCTGCGGATGACAACCGGCCCTCGTCCGGGCCGGACCGAAGGGTAGCCGAGGGCATCGGGGGCCGGAGCGCTGGACTCCGCACAACACCTTTGTCTCCACGCGCGAGTCATCGTTGACCGCGCGTACCAGGCCACATAGTTTGTTCTCCCGTGCGCCGGAATTCTTGGCGGCGCAAGCAGTGGTCCGTGGTATCTGGAGCGTCGGCCGATACACACTGGAGGCGTTTTGAAGCTCGATGCCGCACCGTTCGGGAAACGCACGAATAGATCGACCAAATTATCGCGAACAATCCGATACTGGTGGCGCGCCGGACTCATCGGCGCAGTCACACTACTGACGACGGCAATCGCGGTGCCCAGCGCCCGCGCCGATATCCCCTTCCCCGACAACGATCCGTTCTACGCGGCGCCCGCCAACCTCGGACAATTCGCGAACGGGTCGATTCTCAACTCCCGGCCGATCTCGGTGTTCGGGCAGTCGCTGCCGGTAGCGGCCTGGCAGGTCCAATACCGAACCACCGGCTCCAACGGCGAGGCCGCCGCCGATATGGCCACGGTCTTGAAGCCCGATACCCCGTGGAACGGTCCGGGTGATCGCCCGCTGCTGGCGTTCCAGGTCGCCGAGGACAGTCTCGGAACGCGGTGCGCGCCATCGTTCGCGCTGCGTGGTGGGCGCGGCTTCTCCATCATCACCACGCTGCTGGATGTCCCGTTCCTGGCGCAGGCGCTGTGGCGCGGCTGGGCGGTGGTGGTATCCGACTACCAGGGCCCGCAGTCCCGTTTCTTCGACGGAATCAACTCCGGCCGGGCCGTGCTGGACGGCGTGCGCGCCGCCAAATCCTTTGCCCCGCTGGGCATTACCACCAACAGCGCACTCGGCGCGTGGGGCTACTCGGGCGGCGCCTTCGCCACCCTGTGGGCCATGCAGCTGCGATCGAGCTACGCACCCGAGCTCCGGTTCGCGGGCGTGACCTCCGGCGGCGTGCCCGTGGACATCCCCTCCATGATGCGCGGGGTGGACGGCGGCTTCCAGGCCGGGCTCGCCGTGCTCATCCTGATCGCCCTGGCGCGCAACGATTCCGGCACCGGACTGGCCAAGATCCTCAATGACAACGGCCGCACGCTGATGGCCCGGGAGGCCAGTTCATGCGCCGGCGACCTGGTGGTCCACCACGCCATGCGGCACCTCGACGAATACTCGACCGCACCGAATCTCGTCGGCAGCCAAGCGTTCAAGGCCGCCGCCATCCGTCAGGAACTGGGCGCCCAGGCCCCCGACACCCCGCTGTACCTCTACCACAGCAATGCCGACGACGTGATCCCGGCGGGAGGCTTCAGCGCCCTCGTCGACCGCTACTGCTCCCTCGGCGCAAACCTGACCGCCATCCACTCACAGATCCCCGGCCACAACCCCGCAGCAGTCGTGGAATCCCTGGGAGCCATGAATTTCCTGTCCGACCGCTTCGCCGGCAAACCGATGCCCCCCGGCTGCGACGTGCGCTGAGGCACGCATCGCGGGATAGGCCGCTACTCGCCGAAGGCGGCGAGGCCGGATTGCCAGGCGGCCGTCAGGTCGGCGTTGCTGGGGAAGCGGCCGTCGATTTCGAGGCTCACCATGCCATGGGCGAAGGCCCAGAGCGCGCGGGCTCGGGCCGGGTCGCCGCCGACGGCCGTGACGAGTGGTCGTGCCGTGCGCTCTTCCAGGTCGGGCGGGAGTAGGTCGCGGCGGAGTGGGCGGTAGTTCATGAGGCGGTATACGTGCGGGTGGGCCAGGGCGTAGTCGCGGTAGGCCTGGGCCACGCCCGGGAGGCCCTGGGCGGAGGCGGTTTCCAGGGCCTGCGCCACCTCGGTGAAAGCCTGGGCTACTACCAGGGTTTCGAGGGCGGTCTTGTCGGGGACGTGTTTGTACAGGGAGGGGGCTTTGATACCCAAGGCCTCGGCTACGTTTCGCATGGTCAGGGCCTCGGGGCCCTGGGTGTCCAAGAGGGTGCGAGCGGCGGCGGCGATCTGCCGCTGTCGCTCGGTGAGTGGTCCGGTCGGGTCAGGCACGGAGGAATCCGTCCGCGGTGCGGAGGCCGTAGCCGGCGATGCGGTCGATGCCGATGTGCAGCATCCAGGCCAGCAGGAAGGTGAACAGGGCCGGGATCTGGAGGGGGGCAAAGGTGTACGCGACGGCCAGGGCCAGGGGGATCCAGGTGCGGTGGGCGGTGTTGTAGAAGGGGACGGCCCGGCGGGGCAATTGGCCCTGCTGCACAGGGTCTTTCGCGCCGATGGCGGCGAAGAAGGTGAGGTCGGGGGCGATGAGGCCGGCCGTCAGGGCCAGCCAGGAGCCGGTGCCGTGGTTGACGCCCTCGAGGATGGCGAAGGCGGCGAGGAAGATGGTCCAGGTGATCCATCCGGCCTTGCGGACGAGGGCCGGGAGCCGGGGATCGGTGGTGGCCGGCAGGTTGGCGGCGATGGTGGTCATCGGACCCTCCGAGGCTTCTCACTGAGGCTAACGTTGTTAGCCATCACGTTAAGCTAACACCGTTAGCCAGTCAACCCCGAATGGTCAGGCGGCCATCGGCTCGGCCTCCGCGGCGGGCGAACCGGCCGGTTCCGCGGGATGGAAGCCCGGCAGGAACCGATCCACGAACGGGATCATCAGCTGGATCAGCGGTCCGATGGCGAACGCGTACACGACCGTGCCCACTCCGACGCTGCCGCCGAGGATCCAACCGACGGACAACACCGTCGCCTCCAGCCCTGTCCGGATGACCCACACCGGCTTGCCCGTACGCCGAACCAGGCCAGTCATCAGGCCATCACGCGGACCCGGCCCCATGCCCGCGCCGATATAGAGCACTGTCGCAATCGCATTGAGCACCACCGCCGCGCCCATGGCGGCGATCCGGATCGGCAACGCGTGCAACTCCGGCAGCAACCACAGCCCCGCGTCCACCGAGACGCCGATCACCACGACATTGCTGACCGTGCCCAGACCCGGCCACTGCCGCAGGGGAATCCAGGCCAGCAGTACCGCCGCGCCCGTAATCGCCACGACCGTACCGAAACTCAACGGCACCTGATCGGCCACGCCCTGGTGGAACACATCCCACGGATCCAGGCCGAGCGCGGCGCGGATCATCACGGCCATGGAGAAGCCGTACAACCAGAGTCCGACATACAGGGCGATGAGGCGGCGCAACAACATTGACCGAGCATGGCGGCAACTGGCATGCAACCGGTAGAGCCAGTCGCAAAGATCTGGATACCAAGCTGGATATATCTTTTCGTACAAGAAACCGCGCAACGCCGTAGTTACGACGCGCGGAGACGCGTTGACCGCGAGGACCGGCCCGACGTAATTTTGTTTCTCCGATGCGCCGGAATTCTTGTCGGCGCGAACAGCGGGTCCGTGAGATGTCTGGAGCGTCGGATGATTCGACGCTGGAGGCGTTATGCGGCGGGACGGCGCATGGTTCGGGGTACGCACGCGCGGATTCACAGTGCGCCCACACATGGTTCGGCACTGGTGGCGCGCCGGGCTGATCGGCGCGGTGACCCTGCTGGCGGCGGCGGTCGCGGTGCCCGGCACTCGCGCCGACATCCCCTATCCCGACAATGATCCGTTCTACGCGGTGCCGATCAACCTGGGAGAGTTCGCAAACGGGGCAATCCTCAACTCCCGGCCCATCGCAGTCTTCGGGCTGCCGCTCCCGGTGGCGGGCTGGCAGGTGCAGTACCGCACCACCGATTCCGCCGGGGAAGCCGCCGCGGACGTGGCCACCGTCATGACGCCGCTCACGCCCTGGACCGGTCCCGGCGATCGCCCGCTGCTGTCGTATCAGATCGCCGAGGACAGCCTCGGAACCCGTTGCGCCCCATCCTTCGCGCTGCGCGGCGGGCGCGACTTCTCCATTGCCACCACCCTGCTGGACGTACCCTTCCTGGCCGAGGCGTTCCGCCGCGGCTGGGCCGTGGTGGTGTCGGACTACGAGGGCCCGCAGTCCCGATTCTTCGACGGCGTGAACTCCGGACGGGCGGTGCTGGACGGCGTGCGCGCCGCCAAATCCTTCGCCCCACCGGGTATCACGGATGCCAGTCCGCTCGGAGCCTGGGGCTACTCGGGCGGCGCCTTCGCCACCCTGTGGGCCATGCAGCTGCGGGCGAGCTACGCGCCCGAGATCTGGTTCGCGGGTGTGACCTCCGGTGGCGTGCCCGCCGACATCCCCGCCATCACGCGCGGCGTGGACGGCGGCTATCAGGCCGGGCTCGCGGTGCTGATCCTGCTCGCCCTGGCCCGCAACGATTCCGGCTCCGGACTGGCGGACACGCTCAATGACAGCGGCCGGGCGCTGCTGGCGCAGGAGGCGACCTCCTGCGGCGGCGATCTGGTGGCCCGCCACTTCTTCGGGCACGTCGACGACTACTCGAGCGTCCCGGACATCCTTGACAGCCAAGCCTTCCGGGCCGCCACCAACCATCAGGAGCTGGGCGGCTGGGCGCCCGACGTGCCGCTGTACCTGTACCACAGCAACAACGACGACGTGATTCCGCCGGCGGGCTTCAGCGCCCTGGTGGACCGCTACTGCGCGCTGGGCGCGAACCTCACCGCCGTGCACTCGGCGATACCGGGCCACAATCCGGCCGCTGCCGGAGAAGCCTTGGGGGCCATGAACTTTCTGTCGGATCGCTTCGCTGGCGACCCGGTGGACGCCGGGTGCACCGTGCGCTGACGATCGTCCGCAGCGGCCGGTGCACCCGCGCCGGAGTGTTACTGGTCGCCGGGCTGGGCCCACTTGGTGGTGCCGGGCGCCGCGTTCAGCGTGTTGATCAGGTCGATGCCGGCGATGAGCAGGGCGGGCCCGCCGACCACCAGGGTGCCGATGACCGCGCCGACCGCCGCGGCGACCGGGACGGTCGCCAAACCGAAAGCGCCACCGAGGAATCCGATCGCGCCGACCGCCGCGCCCACCGCCAGGCCCAGGAAACTGCCGATGGCCGTGCCGATGCCGAACTGGGTGCTGAACGCCTCCATGGCGTGCTGGTTCTCGTTCGTCGAGGCCACCGGGTGCAGTGCCGGCGTGGCCGCGGCGACATCCTTGACCGCGGTCAGGGACAGGGTGGCGCCGCCATCGCTGACGGTGCCCGGCACCGGGTAGCTCAGACCGTCCTGTTCGAAGGCCAGCGGCAGGCTGAGGACGGTCGCGCCCGCGGAGTCCTTGATGTTCACCGCTCGCCCGGCCAGCTCGAAGCTGCCGTTGGTGAGGGTGGTGACAACGGTATTGCCGACCAGCTGGGTCTGGTAACCGATGTCGGGCACCGCCGGATCCGCGTGTGCCACACCGGCTCCGGTGATGGCGACTGCCGTGACAACCGGCGCGGCGACAGCGGTGATCTTGCGCAGCATCATGGGTCTTCCAATCTCGATCAGGTGTTTGTGGCAACACACGGCTCAGTTGAAAGAATTCCCCCTTTGCGACTGTGAGCCCGTGTTGCATCGGCAACGCGCTCTACTGGCAGACACGGTAGCGCGCGGCACCGACACCCCGAATTATTTTCCGCTCGAGTGTTGCTAAAAAAGCAGTTCGACACCGATTCCCAAGGCGCACACCAAAGCCACCACCAGCAGGGCCACCATGTCCGCGCGCCCCGGCGATCCCGGGCGGGCGGTCAGCTCGCCGGTGCCGCCGCGGGTGGTGATGGCCTCGCCGAGTTCGCCCGCCCGCCGGCTGGAGACCGCCATGCTCGCGGTCAGAATGTCGACCAGCGGGTTCTCCGACGCGCGATGCAGCAGCGAATCCTTGGGCCGCAGTTTGCGAGCCGCGCGCAGGATGCGCATCTCCTCCAGCAGCAGCGGCAGGCCGCGCAGGGTCAGCGCGACCACCACCGCCCACTCGTCCACCGGAATCGCGTGCCGGACCCCATGGCGTGTCCAGCCGATGCGCTTCAGCGGCGCACCCAATCTGGCCAGCGCGGGCGCGACCTCACCCATCGGCGTGGTCCACGCGACCAGGAACGACGCGCCCAGCAGCAGGAAACCGAACAGGACCACCTGCGCGTACCGCAGCAGCGCCGACGCGCCGACGGGCGCGTTGATGGCCGCCCCGATCAGCACGCCCGCCCAGAACCACCACGGGAGGCGGGGCAGCGTGCCCAGCGGCAGCTTCGCCAGCAGGAACACCGCCACCAGGAACAGCGTCGCGACACCCAGCAGCGCCCAGGACGGGATGAACATGAGCAGCACGCTGACGGCGAAGACGCCGATCATCTTGGTACCGGCCCAGAGTCGATGCACGGGGCTGTCGACGGGGACCTCGCGCAGGACGACGCTGCTCATCGGACACCTCCGGTGAAATCCTGAATCCGGTTGTCGTGGACTGCGGCGGCACCGTTCTCGACGAGGCGGCCGTCGCGCAGGTGGACGGTGCGGTCGCACACCGCGGCCATGTCGGACACGTCGTGCGAGATGACGATGAGGGTCAGGCCCGAATCCCGGAGCCGGGCAAGCAGTTCCACCACTCCGGCGCGGCCCTTCGGATCGAGTCCGGCCAGCGGCTCGTCGAGCACCACCACCTGGGGGTGGCTCGCCACGATCGCCGCCAGCACCACCCGCTTGGCCTGCCCGCCGCTGAGCTCCTCGACCGAGCGCGAGGCCAGCGCCCGATCCAGCCCCACGGCGTCGAGGGCACGTGCGACCGCGTAGCTGCCGCGGCCACCCCAGTCCTCGATCTCGGTGCCGACGTCCTGGCGCTGCAATTGCAGGCGGGAATGCTGGAAGGCCAGCTGCACGGCCCCGATCCGCTTGTGCGCCGGACGGGTGGTGCCCATGGGTTCGCGCAGCACACAGGTGCCGGCGGTGGGCATGGTCAGCCCGGCCATGATCCAGGCCAGCGTGGACTTGCCGGAACCGTTGCCGCCCACGATGAGCAGGGCTTCGCCGCGGCGGACGCTCAGGTCGATGCCGTGCAGGGCGGGCGCTTCCCAGGGGGTGCCGCGGTTGTAGGTGTGGCCGACGCCCTGCAATTCGAGGACGACATCGCCCATGGGCCGGCGGCGTGGATCGCGAACGGGGCGCGGCCAGGCGGGCAGATGTCCGACCGAGCGGCCCTGTTCCAGATGGACTACCCGGTCCGCGGCAGCCGCGTCCGCCTCGTGATGGGTCACCAGAACCACGGCCATCGGATGCCGGCGCGGCAGGTCGGCCAGCAGTGCGACCAGGTCACGACGACCTTCGGGGTCGATCATCGATGTCGCCTCGTCGGCGATGAGCAGCGTGGGCTGCCGGGCCAGGGCGGCGGCCACCGCGAGCCGCTGCTGCTGACCACCTGACAGGGTCGAGGTTTCGCGGCCGCCCATACCGGCCAGGCCGACCTCGGACAGCAATCCGTCGATATCGACGGCCGCGGCATCCGCGGTGGGCAGGCCCCACACCACGTCATCCGCGACGAGCACGCCCAGCGTCTGGCTCTCCGGTCGCTGCAGCACCATCGCGGTACCGCCACGCACGCCCAGGCCCGCCGCGCCCAGCCGGGTGACCGTGCCCGCGGTCGGCGGGCGACCCGCGAGAATCCTGGTGAGCGTCGACTTTCCGGACCCGTTGTGGCCGACCACCGCCACGAATTCGCCGACGTCGACAGTCAGATCGATATTGTGCAGGGCATCGGTGCGCGCTCCCTCGTATCGGAACGCGACCTCTCGCAAGGTGACCGGCAGCGGCGCGACCGGACGCGGATCCGCGGGCGCGTCCAGCAGGCTGTCGCGGCCCGGCAGCCAGGACAGGCGATCCAGCACCCGCCCGAGCACGAACCAGGAGAACACTCCGCTGACCACCATGGCCGCGATGATGCCGCCGCCCACGAAGGCCCACCACCAGTGCAGGACGGTGTCGGTGTAGTCGGACACGGCACGGCCCAGCGGCTCCAGCGAAGACTGGCGCGCCGCCAGGTTTTCGATGCCCTCCGCGGAGTTGCGGATGCTGTCGAACAGCAGGTGCCGCGACTGAGCGAAAACCAGCAGCATGCCGACCGTCAGGGCGGCCATCACGGACCCGGCCACCGCCGACAGCGCCACCACCGCGGGCAGACCGCCTCGCCTGCGCTTGACCGTGCCGATGATCCCACCGATCACCGCGACGCCGACCAGGTTCTCGGCGGGCAGCAGCCCCGCCGCGACGAACGTCACCAGCGCCCCCGCGATGGTGGTCGCCAGCTGCGCCCGGAACCGGTGCCGATGCGCCAGCAGCCCCATGGGCACCGCCGCCACCAGTTGCAGTGCCGCCGCGAACGGCACCAGCGACCCGAGCGTCACCAGCCCCACCGTCGCCCCGCCCAGCACGGCCGACGCGGCCAGCTCGATGGGCCGCAACGCCCCCGTGGGAAGCGACGCCCCAGCGCTGCTCCCGGCGCGGGACACGCCAACCTGCTCGGCCAGCCCACCGCGAATCCGGTACGAATCGGTCACGCCTACCAGTCTGCCGTGTCCGCACCCCAACCCACCGCGACCTCTCAACATCTCCACAGACTGCAGGCAGTGCCGCCACAAATATCCGCGGTCGATCAGCGGAAACACCAGCCCCTATGGCATGGCCCACCCAGCCGTCCCGCCGATCGGCCCGCATTCCCGGCCGCTAGGCCGGACGCTGGTCGATGAGGTTGGCGAAGATGTGGGTGATGCGGGTTGTGAGGGCTTCGGGGGTGGTGCCGGATTGGGTTGCGCGGAGGCCGAATTTGCCGTCGACGGTGAGGGCGGCCATGCCGTGGGCCAGCGACCACCAGGCCAGGGCCATGGTTTCGGCGTCGGTGGCGGGGAGGAAGCCGGACTGGACGGCGTCGGCGACGGCGGATTCGAGGATGGCGTAGGCGGCGTCGCCCGCGGCCTCGGTGTCGGGGTGCTTCTCGGGCTGGGACAGCTCGGGACGGAACATGATCCGGAAGTAGGCGGCGTGGTCGCGGGCGAAGCCGACGTACCCCTCGGCCATGGCGAGCAGGGCCGCGCGTGGATCAGGGGCAGCGGCGCGGGCGGATGCCATTGCGGCGCCGAGGATTTCGAAGCCGCGGGCGGCGAGGGCGGACATCAGGGCGGCACGGTCGGCGAAGTGGTGGTAGGGCGCGCCGGGGCTGACGCCGGCTTCGCGGGCGACCTTGCGCAGGCTCACCGCGGCCAGGCCCTCGGACTCGATCAGCTGCAGGGAGGCGCGCAGTAGTTCCTCGCGGAGGTCTCCGTGGTGATAGCGGTCCTTGGTCGGCGGCATGGGATGAGCGTAAGGGGTTGACGGCTCCCGGCCTCGGAATCTATACATTGTTCAGATTCTAAACACTGCTCAGATTGGAGTCGGGCAATGTCCGATCTCGTTCTCGTCACCGGCGCTTCCGGCTATGTCGCGGGCCATGTCATCCAGGAGCTGCTCGGCCAGGGCTATCGGGTGCGCGGCACCGTGCGCTCGGCCGCCCGCGCCACCGCGGTGGCCGGACCACTGCCCGGCGTCGAGCTGGTCGAGGCCGATCTGGGCTCGGACGCGGGCTGGGCCGCGGCCGTCGCGGGCTGCCGCTACGTGCTGCACACCGCCTCGCCCTTCCCCTCCGGTGTCCCCGAACACGAGGACGAACTCGTCCGCCCCGCCGTGGACGGCACCCTGCGGGTGCTGCGCGCGGCCGCCGGAAGCGGTGTCGAACGGGTCGTCGTAACCTCCTCGATCGCGGCGGTCGAGGTCGGCAACGAAGGGCATCTGCTCACCGAGGCGGACTGGTCCGACACCGCGCAGTGCGACGCCTACCAGAAGAGCAAGACCCTGGCCGAGCGCGCCGCCTGGGATTTCGCCGCCGAACACCCCAATCTCGAACTGGCCGTGATCAATCCGGGCATGATCATCGGCCCCATCCTGCGCGCCGAGGCCGGCACCTCGGTGGACGGCATTCGCGCCCTGCTGGCCGGGGGCATGCCCGGCGTCCCACGGCTGAATTTCGCGACCGTGGATGTCCGCGACCTCGCGGTGGCGCATCGGCTCGCCATGGAAACCCCGCAGGCCGCGGGCAATCGCTACATCTGCGCGGGCGAGGAAGTCTCCTTCCCGGAGATGGCGCAGATTCTCGCCCAGCGCTACCGGGTCGCGACCCGCGTGCTCCCCGACTGGCTCGTCCGCCTGAGCGCCCGGTTCAACCCCGACGCCCGCACCGCCGTCCGCTTCCTCGGCCGCGCAGCGCACCTGAGCGCCGCCAAGGCCGAGCACGACCTGAACTGGACCATGCGCCCCGTGGCGGATTCCCTGCTCGACACCGCGGAGAGCCTCATCCACTTCGGCCTGGTGCCCGCGCCCCGCCCAGCCCGCTCCGCCGCCTGAGTCAGGGAGCTTCCACCGCGGGATTTCGCCCGATTCCCCGCACCGCGAGGTCCCTGATCATGGTTCGCCGGCGGGGTAGGGTGACGAAAGAGGGTGGGGCAGTGGGAGATTGCGGAGGGCTTATGCGGCGCGGGAACGGGCTGGAGATTCCGGAGACGCTCGAGGACGTGTGTTCGCCGGAGAAGATGGCGGTCGTCGTGTACGACATGCAGGCCGGGGTGCTCGGGCAGCTCGACGACGGCCCGGCGATCACCGAACGGGTCGCGCGGGTCGTCGAGGCCGCGCGGCGCGGCGGCTACCCCGTGATCTTCCTGCGGCACTTCTTCCTGCCGAAGCGCCTCATGGGAACCTTCGCGCTGCGCATGGCCATGAGCTGGCAGGGCGTGGACTCCGCGGACGACGTGGTGCCGATCCTGCAGCGGAACACCCCGGGATTCGAGCTGGTGCCGGAACTTCGGCCGCAGGCGGGCGAGACCGTCTTCGACAAGACCTCGATGTCGGCGTTCGAGGGCACCCCGCTGGCCTCCACCCTGCGGGACCTCGGGATCGGCGCGTACGCCATCGTCGGCGTCGCGCTCGAGATCGGCATCGCGCCGACCGTGTGTCACTCCACCGATCTGGGTTTCATCCCGGTCGTGATCCGGGACGGCGTCGGCGGACGGGACGAGCCCGGACAGCAGCGCGCCTGGGACGATTTCGCCTTCCAGGGCCACGCCATCGTCACCGATATCGACACCATCGTGCCGCTGCTCGAGAAGTCGAGCTAGCCGAAACGGTCAGTCGGAGCTGGGAATCCAGGCCGGATGCCAGAGTCGTCCGGTCTCGGTCCAGTTCATGAAGCGCACGGTGCCGGTGAGTTTCGGCGTCACCCACACCGCGTCCTGACGCTCGTCGGCGGTGAGTTCATTGCCGAACGGGCTGGTCTTGCGGGTCAGGCGGCGCAGCCGATCGGCGAGGTCGCTCATCTCCTGCTCGCTGAACCCGGTGCCGACCCGGCCCAGGTAGTACAGCTCCCCCTCGTGCGGGACACCGACCAGCAGCGAAGCGAACTGCCGCACCTCCGATCTCCGGTAGCCGCCGATCACCACCGACAGCGTCCGCCAGTTCCGGGTCTTGATCCACGACTGCCCGCGCCGCCCGGGCAGATACACCGAGTCCCGTCGCTTGGCGACCACGCCCTCCATGCCGTGATCCTGGCTGTACCGCAGGGCTTCCGCACCCTGCCCGCCCAGCTGTTTCGGCACGATCAGCGAACGCGCCTGCCCGGCAAGGGCTTCCAGCACCCGTCGCCGGTCGTCGTAGCGTTTGCGGACCAGCGAGGTGCCGTCCAGATACAGCAGGTCGAAGGCCAGGAAGACCGCCCGCGTCGAATCCTCCCGCAGCAGGCCGAGATTCGCGCCACCGTGATCGTCGAAGACCACCGCCTCGCCGTCGAGCACCGCGCTGTGCCCGGACAGTTCCGAACCCAGCACCGCCAGGCCCGGATACTTCCCGGTGACCACATGCCCGGCCCGGCTGCGCAGCGTGACCGCGCCGTCCTCGATCTCGGCGATCAGCCGGAACCCGTCCCACTTGGTCTCGAAGGCCCAGTGCTCGGCGTCGAGGGTCCCCACATCACCCGCCGTGGCGAGCATGGGTTTCAGCCCCCGCGGCATGGGCGCGGGGGTGCGCGGCGGCGCGGCCGGAACCGGCTGCGCCCCATCGCCTTCCATCCCCGGCGGCGTCTGATCCTTCATCAGGTGCATGAGCCACTGGTTGCCGTTGGTCTGGATCAGTGCGTACCGCCCCGTCAGCCGCTGCCCGCGCAGCCAGACGATGACCTCGTCGTCACGCCACTTCTCGGTCTCGTAGGTGCCGGTATCCCAGATGGTCATCTCGCCGCCGCCGTACTCGCCCTTGGGGATGGTCCCGTGAAAGGTGAGGTACTCCATCGGATGGTCCTCGGTGTGCACGGCCAGGCGGTTCTCGCCGGTATCGGTGGGCGGGCCCTTGGGCACCGCCCAGGACACCAGCACGCCCTCGCGCTCCAGCCGGACATCCCAGTGCAGCCGCCGGGCGTGATGCTCCTGCACCACGAACCGATTCCCCGGACCGGCGTCGGGCGGGCCCGGCGGGACCGGTTCGGGTGTGCGCCGCGGGTCGCGCATGGAGCGGTAGGTGCCGAGCCGGTCCGGAACCGGTTCCGGCAGTGGCTCGTCCAATCCTTCGAGCAGATCACCCTGCTCCCGCCAGCGCCGCAGCACCTCGTCGAAGCGCAAGTGCCGCAGCCGTTTCGGTTTCTCGATCTCCGTCCAGGCGCGGGGCGCGGCCACCCACGGCTCGGTGCGCCCGCGCAGCGAATACGGCGCGATGGTGGTCTTGGCCGGATTGTTCTGGCTCCAGTCCAGGAACACCTTCCCGCCGCGCGCCGATTTCGCCATGGTGGCCGTCACCAGCTCCGGCCGCAGCTGCTGCAGGTTGGTGGCGACCTGCTTGGCCACCGCCGACGCCCCGTTCGGCCCGAGTCTGCGGTCCAGCGGCACGTAGATGTGAATTCCCTTGGAGCCGCTGGTGACCGGGTAGGCCTCCAGCCCCACCTCGCGTACCACGTCCCGCAGAATGAGCGCCACCTCGGCGCACTGCGCCAACCCGGCCCCCGGCCCGGGATCCAGGTCGAACACCAGGCGGGTGATGTCCCCGACCTCGGCCCCGTCGAAACGCCATTGCGGCACATGCAGTTCCAGCGCCGCCTGCTGCCCGAGCCAGGCCATGCCCGCGAGATTGTCGATGAGCGGGTACGTGACCGGCCGGTCGGAATGTCGAACCGTCCTCCGCGCCAACCACTTCGGCGCGTGCTCGGCCAGGTTCTTCTCGAAGAACGACTGCTCGTCCACCCCGTTCGGCCACCGCTTGCGGGTCACCGGCCGCTGCGCGATATGCGGCAGCAGGGCCGGGGCGATGGCCGTGAAATAGTCGATCACCTCCCCCTTGGTGGTCGCGGTAGCCGGGTACAGCACCTTGTCGAGGTTGGTCAGCCCAACCTCGATACCCCCGAAATCCCTGCGGGACCCCATGACAGCAGTTTAGGTCCGGGTCCCGGCAAAAACCGGCAACCCCAAGCGACCCGGAGGAACTCGCGCCATCCGTGAAATGCCAACGGGCCGTTCAGGTCAGCGACGGGGATCCCGCCACTCCCGAACAGCCCGTGGAACGACCGGTGCGACCACTGCGAGACGCCGCGACGACTACGCCTCGGGCTGTTCGCCTTCCGCGGCCTCCGCAGCGGGTTCCGGGGCCGGTTCGGCCGCCGTCGCGGCGGGTGCCGGCTCCGCGGCCGGTTCGGCTGCGGGCGCCTCCGCGGGGGCCGCGGCCGGCGCCTCGGGCTTGATGGCCGACTTGACCGCCTCCGTGCCCTTGTCGATCTGGGCGGAGAACTTCCCCCCGGTCTTCTCGTCGATCACATGTCCGGCCTTATCGACCGCCTGCTCGATCTTCTCGGCGTTCTGGGCCGCCACCTCTTTGCCCTTGCCGACCAAGCCCTTGAGCGTGTCCATGAGACTCACAGCGCTGCTCCTTCACTCTCGGTCCGTTATTCGCGAACATCTTCCCACCACGAATCCCGTGGTGGGAGGCCAATCGGGTCGATCCGCTCGCCCGGCTTCGGCACGGCGATGCGTGTCCCCGCCGCCTCCGCGGCCTCGACCAACCGGCGGACCGGCTCCGACCAGCCGTGGAAGGCCAGATTGAAGGTGGCCCAGTGGATCGGCACCAGCAGCCCGTAGCCCGCATCGCCGACACACAGGTCGGCGTGGGCGCGCACCGCCTCCTCGGGATTCATGTGCACATCCGGCCAGTGCCGGTCGTAGGCGCCGATGGGCAGCAGGGTCAGGTCGAACGGGCCCAGCCGGGCACCCGCCTCCGCGAAGGCCTTGGTGTAGCCGGTGTCGCCGCCGAAGTAGACCCGGCGGGTGGGACCGGCGATCGACCAGGACGCCCACAGCGTGGTGTTGCGCACCAGCCCACGGCCGGAGAAGTGCCGTGCCTCCGCGCAGGTGATCACCAGATCGGTGCCGTCACCATGATCCCGCTGCAGCTCCGACAGCGAAACCGAAGCGGCCCAGTCCAATTCGACAATGCGATGTTCGGGCACCGCCCAGTGCCGCAGATGCGCGCCGATGCCGATCGGCACGATGAACACGCAATCCTGACTGTCCGCCAGCTCGATCACGGTGTCGCGATCCAGATGGTCGTAGTGGTCGTGGGAGATGAGCACCGCGTCCAGCGCCGGCAGCTCCGACAGCGGTGACGGCACCGGATGCAGCCGGGCCGGACCCACCAGCGGCGACGGCGAGACCCGCTCGCCCCACACCGGATCGGCCAGCACCCGGTAGCCGTCCACCTCGATCAGACAGGTGGCGTGGCCGTACCAGGTGACGGCCAGGTCCCCCGCCTGCTCCGGCAGCGCGGGCGTCACCAGCGGGATCGTCCCGGCCGGGCGGCCCCGGTCGCGCTGAGTGGCCAGCTGATACAGCAGCTCCAGCGGGGAACCGGTGATCTGGCTGCTCGGTTCGGTGTTGTGGAACTGCCGATTGCGATAGGTGGTCGCCCCGCGCGCCGTCGGCGCGATGGCGGACATGGAGGCGCCCATCGCGGAGGGAATCCCCCACGCCGCCCGCACCAACCAGGAAAGACCGAATGCACCCGCAGACATACCCACCAGTTTCCGCGCATTCGCGGCCGCGCGCTGCCCGTTCATTTGCCCTCGAACTTCGCGGGCCGCTTCTCCTGACGTGCCGTGCGCGCCTCCTGCGCGTCGGCACTCTGCCACGCCGCGTCCAGCGCCGCGGTCTGCTCCAGGGAGTCGGAGCCGCGGGTGTCGTCGTCGTTGAAGACCAGTTTCAGATGCCGCAGCGACAGCGGCGCGAGTTCGGCGATCTGCTTGGCCCAGGCCTGCGCGTCGGCCAGCGTGCCGATCCGGTTGGCGAAGCCGAAGTGGTACGCGTCCGCGGCCTGCACCCGCTCGGCGCCCATCAGGATGGTGCGAGCCGGTCCGGGCCCGATCAGGTTGGACAACCGGCGCACGGTCCAACGGTCCACGGAGATACCGAGTTTCGCCGCCGGCACGGCGATGAAGGAGTCCGGTGTCATGACCCGTAGATCCGACGCCAGGGCCAGTTGCACGCCCGCGCCCAGCGCCCCGCCGTTGATGGCCGCGATCACCGGCACCGGGATCGTCTCGATGGTGCGCAGCATGCCGAGCAGCCCGGTCAGGAACGTGTCCGAATACACGCCGTCCAGATCCGCGCCCGCGCTGAAGATCGGCCCCTGGCCGGTCAGCACGATCACGCGGGCCGAGGTCGCGGCCTCCTCGAGCGCCGCGCGCAGCAGCCCGATCAGCTCCTCGTTCAGGGCGTTCCGTCTATCCGGACGCTGCAGTTCGATGGTCACTACCTCGCCATCGCGGCTGACTCCGAGCATCTGTCCCTTCCCCACTGTCCAACTCACCTGCGCTTTCGACCCATGATCGGCTTTCACTCTAGGTGCGCGTACCGTCGGGCCGGTGACCGCAACACCCGATGTCGACATCCTCGTAATCGGCGCCGGACAGGCCGGTTTGTCGGTCGGATATCACCTGCGACGGCTCGGTTTAACGCCGGAGCAGGACTTTCTCATTGTCGACCACGCTCCCGCGCCCGGCGGGGCGTGGCAGTTCCGGTGGCCGTCACTGACATTGAGCAACGTCAATCGGGTGCACGATCTTCCGGGCATGCCGTTCGCGGAGACGCTGCCCGAGGGCTCGGAGAACGCACAGGCGGCCACGGCCGTGCCGCACTACTTCGAGCTCTACGAGAAGCGCTTCGATCTGCGGGTGCGCCGGCCGGTGTCGGTCAGCCTGGTGTGCGACCGGGCCACCCCGGCCACCTGCCCGGATCAGGAGGTCGACGGGCTGCTGCACGCGGAGCTGACACCGGACGCGACGCTGCGGGTGCGCGGGCTGGTGAATGCGACCGGCACCTGGGACAAGCCGTTCATTCCCTACTACCGGGGCGCGGACACCTTCGCGGGGCGTCAGCTGCACGCCCACGATTACCGCACCGCAACGGAATTCGCGGGCAAGCACGTGGTCGTGGTGGGCGGCGGGATCACCGCCGTCCAACTGCTGGACGAGATCTCGCAGGTCACCGGCACCACGTGGGTGACCCGGCGCGAACCCGTGTTCCGCTCAGGGCAATTCGCACCCGAGGACGGGCGGGCGGCGGTGGCCATGGTGGAAGACCGTGTGCGGCGTGGACTCCCGCCCGGCTCGGTGGTCTCGGTCACCGGCCTGCCCGAGGACGCGCGGGTGCGGGCCATGCGCGACCGCGGCGTGCTGGATCGGCGGCCCATGTTCGACCACCTCGAAGCCGACGGAATCCGCTGGGCCGACGGCACTTTCCAGCACGCCGACGTGATCCTGTGGGCCACCGGATTCCGCAGCGCCCTCGATCATCTGGCCCCGCTGCGGCTGCGCGGTCCCGGCGGCGGCATCACCATGGGCGGTCGGCTCGCCACCCGGGTCGAGGCCGATCCGCGCATCCACCTGATCGGCTACGGCCCGTCCGCCAGCACCATCGGCGCGAATCGCGCGGGCCGGGCCGCCGCCGTCGAATTGACCTCGTACCTGGGCATTCCCACCCAGCACGAGCCGTGAGTTCAGGCGGGGGCGTCCATATCGAAAATGTTCGGATCCGCGCCCTGCCGTGCGCCCTTGTCGATACCGGCGATCTGCGTCATCTCCCGGCCGGACAGCTCGAAATCGAAGACCGCCAGGTTCTCCGCCATCCGGGACGGCATCGTGGACTTCGGAATGGCCACGTTCCCCAGCTGCATGTGCCAGCGCAGGATGATCTGTGCGGGCGTCCGGCCGAGCTTGTCCGCCAGCGCGATGATGACCGAGTCGTTGAACTCGGCCCCGCGCCCCAGCGGGCTCCACGCCTCGGTCACGATGCCGTGCGCGGCGTGGAAGGCCCGCAATTCCGACTGCGCGTAATACGGATGCAGCTCAACCTGATTGATGGCCGGCGCCTCACCGGTCTCAGCCATCACCCGTTCCAGGTGCGCCCTGGTGAAGTTGGAGACGCCGATCGAGACCACCCGGCCCTGCCGCTTGAGCGTCTGCAGCGCGCGGAAGGTGTCGAGGTACAGACCGGCCGCGGGCAGCGGCCAGTGGATCAGGAACAGGTCGATGGTGTCCAGGCCCAGTCGCTTGACGCTGGCGTCGAAGGCACGCATGGCGGCGTCGTAGCCGTGGTCGGCGTTCCACAGCTTGGTGGTGACGAACACCTCGTCCCGCGGTAGGCCCGATTCCCGGACCGCGCGGCCGACCTCCTCCTCATTGCCGTAGAAGGCGGCGGTGTCGATGCTCCGGTAGCCGAGCTCGAGGGCCGTCGTCATGGTGCCGACCGCCTCGGCGCCGACGACGTTGTACACACCGAACCCTAGCTTCGGCATGACCTGGCCATCATTGAGCACTATCGCTGGGATGTCGCTGGCCTCGAACCGATAAGTCACCGTTCCGAAGGTAGAAGCGCCGTTCCACCCCGTCAACCGAACACACGATAGGGAAGAAGTCGAATCGAATCCGCACGGTGGCAACTTCTCAGCGTCACCGTGGTGGGATGTGAGGAGAACTACGACCCGAGACCCAGGCGACGGTATCGCAACTGCCGTGCGGCCGGCAGATCCGCGGCGGACCGACTGGTGAGACCGGCCAGTTCGTCGGCAATGGCCGCCACCGTGCGCAGCGCGAAATCCACCGGCTCCTCTGCGGCATCGGGATACTCGGGCACGATGCGGTCCACGATCCCGTCGGCCCGCAGATCCTGCGCGCGAATCCGCTGAGCGGCAGCCAGTTCCGGGGCGTGCCCGATGTCGCGGTAGACGATCTCGCTCGCACCCTCCGGCGGAAGCGGAGCCAGCCAGCCGTTCGCGGCCGCCAGCACCCGGTCCGCCGGCAGCAGGGCCAGCGCGCCACCGCCGGTGCCCTGGCCGAGCAGCACCGACACCGTCGGCGTATCGAGGGTGACGAGATCTGCTATGCAGCGGGCGATTTCGGGCGCCAGGCCACGCTCCTCCGCCTCACGGGACAACGCGGCGCCCGCGGTATCGATGACCAGGACCAGGGGGACGTGGAGTTCGGCGGCCAGATGCATGCTGCGCCGGGCCTCGCGCAATGCCGCCGGACCCATGGTGTTCTCGGGCGACTGCCCCGCGCGATCATGGCCGAAGACGATGCAGGGCTGCCCGCGGAAACGGGCGAGCGCGTGCACGACGGTGCGATCCAGCTCACCTTGTCCGGTGCCGGACAACGGAACTCGATCGGTGGCGTGGCGCAGCAACTCCCGGATTCCCGGCCGATCGGCCCGCCGCGAGATGAGCACCGACTGCCAGCCGTCGACGTCGCCGGTATCGAACAGCGCCGGGCCGCGTCGCTCCTCCGCACCCGCCGGGAAGGAACCGATGCCCTCCCCGGAACGGTGTGGGCCGCCGCCCTTTCCGGGCAGCGGCAGCGGTCCGTCGCACAGGACGTTCAGAGCCCGATGTGCGATCCGGCGGAAGACCGGCACCGGTACGACTCCGTCGATAACCCCATTGTGGTAAAGGTTTTCGGCCGTCTGCACGCCCTCGGGGAACTGTTTCCCGTACAGCGCCTTGTAAACTCGCGGCCCGAGAAAACCGACCAGCGCGCCCGGCTCGGCAAATGTCATGTGCCCCAACGATCCCCACGAGGCGAACACCCCGCCCATGGTCGGGTCGCGCAGATACACCAGATACGGATGCCCCGCCGCCTTGTGTGCGGCCAGGGCCCCGGCGACCTTCACCATCTGCACGAAAGCGACTGTGCCCTCCTGCATTCGGGTACCGCCGGAGGTCGGCGAGGCGAGCAGCGGCAGTCCCAGCTCGGTGGCACGCTCCACCGCCGACACGATGCGCTCGGCCGCGGCCACCCCGATGGACCCCGCGAGAAACCCGAACTCACACGCGAGCACGGCGACCCGCCGTCCGCGCAGCAACCCCTCCCCGGTGAGCACCGCCTCATCGGTGCCCGCCGTTGCCGCAGCAGCCAGCAAATCCTCGCGATACCCGGCCGATGCCGCCACCGCAACGGGTGGCCGATCCCAGCTCACGAAGGAACCGGGATCGAGCAATGCGCCGAGCAGCTCCCGCGCCGAGATCTTCACGGCGCGAGCTTATCGCCTGAACGGCTCAGTACCCCTGCACGACCTTGCGCAGTGCGTACTCGGTGACCGCGACCAGAGCCTGCTTCACCGGCTCCCGGCGACGGGCATCGATCGAGAGGATCGGCACGTCCGCGGGCACCGCCAGGGCCTGGCGAATGTCCTCGACCGGATACCGTGGCGCATCATCGAATTCGTTGATGGCCACCAGGAAGGGTAGGTTCCGCGCCTCGAAGTAGTCGACGGCGGCGAAACTGTCCTCCAGCCGGCGGGTGTCGACCAGTACCACCGCGCCGATGGCGCCCTTGATCAGGTCGTCCCACATGAACCAGAAGCGGTACTGGCCGGGCGTGCCGAACAGGTACAGCACCAGGTCATCGGCCAGGCTGATGCGGCCGAAGTCCATGGCCACCGTGGTGGTGGCCTTGGACGGGATCCCGGTCAGGGAGTCCACGCCCACACTGGCATTGGTCACCAAAGCCTCGGTGCGCAGCGGAACGATCTCCGACACGGCACCGACCAGAGTGGTCTTGCCGACACCGAAACCACCGGCCACGACGATCTTGGCCGACGTGGGCTTGCTGGTGCGCGTGTCGACCTGTGTCGTCGAATCAAATACGCCGGAGTCCACTGAGAACCCTTTCGATCAGCTCGCGACGTTCATCGTCGCTGGAATCGTCTTTCAATGTCGCCGATACCCGCACATGGCCGGCATCGATGAGGTCGGCGACCAGCACCCGCGCGACCCCGAGCGGGATGCCCAGACGCGCGGCTACCTCGGCAACCGACGGCGATTCTCTGCACAACTCCACGATTGACGTCTCGATATTGGTGAGTTCGAACTGCCGCTCGAGGGCGACCGGATGCGATGCGACGAGCGCCTCCAGGGCGAGCTCCACCTTCGGCCGGGTGCGACCGGCCGTCAGTGAATAAGGGCGAACCAGGCTCGGTTCGGCGCTCCCAACGCGTTCGTTGTCTATGTCCATCCCGCCATCAGGAACCCATCGTGACGCGAGGTGTGGCCTGAACCGTCTGGCCCACTCGCTCGACCAACAAGGCCATCTCGTATCCCACCTGGCCGATGTCGCAGGACGTATTCGTCAGCACCGCCAGGTACGAGCCGTCGCCGACCGCCATGAGCAGCAGGTAGCCGTGTTCCATCTCGACCACCGACTGCAATACGGTGCCGCCCTCGAACAAGTTCGACACACCAACCGAGAGGCTCGCGAGCCCCGCGGTCACCGCTGACAGCTGTTCGGCACGGTCCACGGGCAGCTGCGCACTCGCGGCCATCAGCAGGCCGTCAGCCGACACCAGGACCGCGTGCGCAACGCCGGGAACCTCATTGGCGAAATTCGAAACCAGCCAATCCAGCTGACGCTTCGTACCACCTAGATCGGGGTTCATCGGTCTCCTTTATCTCCGGTTAGGTTCATAGCTTTCATCGCGCGGCCATCCCGGACGCCCTGCTGGTGACGACTCAGACTTGACCTGATGGATTCTGGGTCCCGATGGGCCGCCTTGTCAGCGTTTCCGGTGACACCGCCGGGCACAAGTCGGTTACCGGGATCACGCTGCGGCAGACCCGCGGCGGTCCGTTTGTCCGCCGAGGACTCGTTGACGCGGCGAGCCGCCTGCCAGCCCTCGTCACCCGGTGATTCGAAGGACGACGCCACCTGGGACCGGTCGGCATTCGGATCCGACAGCCACGCCGACATCATCTCCGCGAAAATCGGTGTGCCACCCATGATCGCATCGCCACCGGAATCGGCCGGCTGCAAACGGGTCTGGAAGAACGACGCCGCCTTCTGCGGATTCGAGCGGAAGCTGTGCCGTCCGGGCTCCTTGACAGCGTCGGAGCCGTTCTGCGGCAGGCCCACACCCGGAATCGGGCTCGGGCGCTGCGGCAGCACCGCACCCGGATCACGCTGCGGCAGACCGGTCACGCCCCGCTGCGGCAGGCCCGCACCCGGATCACGCTGCGGCAGTGGATCACTCAGCGGATCACGCTGGGTCAGACCACCGGACAGCGGATCAGCGCCCGGGGCACCACGCTGCGGCAGACCACCGGCGGATTCCCGCTGCGGCAGACCGCTACCGGCGTCGCGCTGCGGCAGACCATTGCCACCGTCACGCTGCGGCAGGCCGTTGCCACCGCGCTGGGGCAGACCACCGGCAGCGGAATCACGTTGTGCCGCTCCACCTCCCAGCGCTCGAGACCCACCCAGCGGATCACGCTGAGTCAGACCACCCGACAACGGATCAGCACCGGTGGCACCACGCTGCGGCAGGCCGCTGCCCGCGTCGCGCTGGGGAAGACCATTGCCCGCGTCGCGCTGGGGCAGGCCACCGGCCGCCGCACCACGCTGCGGCAAGCCGCCCGCGGCCGGATCACGCGGCGGCAGGCCGCCATCGCGCGGCGCGAGGCCATCACGCTTGGGCAGACCCGGCATGTTCGAATCCTGAGCGGCGGCGAGGCCATTGCCCCCGTCCCGCTGCGGCGCGGCACCCCGCTGCGGCAGCCCCTGGCCCGGAGCACCCGGACCACGCTGCGCCGGAGCGCCATTGGCGCCCGGCTCCCGACGCGGCAGACCACCGGCAGCGGAATCACGCTGCGGCAGACCACCGGCCGAAGGATCACGCGGCGGCAGACCACCGGCCGAAGGATCACGCGGCGGCAGACCACCGGCGGCCGAGTCACGCTGCGGCAGACCACCGGCGGCGGGCTCACGACGGGTCGGACCCGAATCCGCTCCGCGCGCTTGCTGCGGCGCACCATTGCTACCCGGTTCGCGCTGGGGCAGGCCGCCGGGCGCGGGGCGCTGCGGCTGGCCGAGACCGGCCTCGCGGCCCGGCGCACCGTTGGTGCCCGGCTGACGCTGCGGCAGACCACCCGGTCCCGACGGAGCTCCACCCGGCGCGGCATCGCGCTGCGGCAGGCCGACGGAGGGATTGCGCTGCGGCATCGCACCGGACTGACCCGGCTGCAGCAAGCCTCCCTGGCCCGGACCGCTCGGTGCGGCCCCCGGCTCGCCCGGTCGCGGCGGCATGCCGCCCGGGGCACCTTGGCGCTTGAGCATGTTGGCGGCGAGACCGCCCCGCGGCTGCGAGGGGCCGTCAGGGCTCTGACCGCGCTGCGGCAGATTGGCGCCCGGCTGGGCCGAGGGCGCGGACGGACCGTGCGCGCCCGGATCACGCTGGGGTAGGCCGGCGGGCTTCGACCCGCCCGGAGCCGTCAGAGTGTGCTTGACGGTGGGGCCGTTCACACCGGGCTGCCGGGTCGGCAGACCGCCCGGCACCTGGGCGCCCGGCTGCCGCGTGGGCAGTCCGGTCGAGACGCTTGCCGCGGCGGGGGCCGGGGCAGCGCCCGGCGTCTGTCCCGCCGGAGCCGGAATCGGCCCGCTCACACCCGGATCCACGGTGACCATCACATTGCCGGTCGCCGTGCGGGTGACCGCGCGCATCTGCATGGAGGACGGCGCACCGGCCTGGTTGCCCGCACCCTGCGGCGCGGACGGCGTGGGAGCCGACGGCGGCGTCTGACCCTGCTGCGGCGGCACCGAGATCGGCCCGCCCGCCGAGACGATCAGCGGCTTGGGCACGTGCACGGTGACCGTCACGCCCGGGTCCCGGGCGATGTCGAAGGTCGGGCGCAGCCGCACGGTCAGGCCGTGGCGCTCGGCCAGGCGGCCGACCACGAACAGACCCATGTGGCGGGCGGTGTCCGGACCGACCTCGGCCACGGCCTCCAGTCGCCGGTTGATCTCGGCCATTTCGGCCGGGGGCATACCGATACCGCGGTCGGCGACCTCGATCAGCAGACCCTGATCGTGTGCCTGCGCGAAGGTGAACTTGACGTCCGTCTCCGGGGGCGAGGCGCGCAGCGCGTTGTCCAGGAGCTCGGCGAACAGGTGCGCGAGGTCGGAGGCGGCGGGCTCGACGAGCGCACCCCGCGGGGTGGCGCCCAGCTTGACGCGTTCGTAGTCCTCCACCTCGGAGATGGCGGCGCGCAGCACGTCGGCGATCTCGACGGGCGCGGACTTGGTCCGGCGCTGCTTGGTACCGGCCAGAATCAGCAGGTTGTCGCCGTTTCGCCGCATACGGGCGGCGAGGTGGTCGAGGCGGAAGAGGTTTTCGAGCAGGCGCGGGTCCTTCTCGTCGTACTCCATCGCCTCGATGAGCGAGAGCTGGTGATCGACAAGGGACTTGGAGCGGCGGGCCAGGGTCTCGAACATGTCGTTGACCTGGGTACGCATGGCGGCCTGGTCGGCGGCCAGGCGCAGCGCCTGACCGTGGATGTCGTCGACGGCGCGGGCCAGCTGGCCGATCTCCTCGTCGGTGTGCACCGGCATCGGTTCCAGCGGAACGTCTTCGGGATCCGCACCGTCACGCAGCGAGGAAACTTCCTGGCCGAGGTCGTATTCGGCGACGCGCAGGGCGGCCAGGCGCAGACGGCGCAGCGGGACGATCATCGCGCGCGCGATCAGCACGGCCAGCGCCAGCGCGCCCAGGATGGTGGCGATGACGATGATCGAGTAGCGGATGGCGCCCGAGCGGGCCGCCGCGGCCAGATCGTCCACCCGGGACACGATGTCCTTGGTGGAGGCGGTCGCGATGGACTGGTAGCCGTTGATGCTGGCGACCAGCGAATCCTTCAGCTCGGCGACGGGCAGCTGCCCGGCCAGCGCCTGCGGGCCGTTGACCAGCTGCACGCGGGTGTCGGCCTGCCGATCCAGCTCCGCGATGGTGGCGTCGCCGTCCGGGAAGCGGTGCGCGAGCACGGCCAGCATCTGCCGCTCGGTATTGACGCCGATCTGGATGTCCTTGAGGCCATCCTTGGGGTTGTTGCGTAGCGCCTCGGCCATACCGGCGACCTCGTTGAACAGCATCCAACGGCTGTTCAGCGAGTCGACCAGGCGCAGCTTGGACTGGTCCACGTTCTTGTCGGCGACGCTGGACACGATGTTCTCCACCGTGCGCACGCTGTCGCCGCGGATCCGTTCGACCGCGGTGACGGTGTCCGGAATCGACTTCGACGGCGCCAGGCCCTGGGCCCGGATCGCCTTGGCGCCCACGATCATCTCGTCCAGCGCCGAGCGGGCGCTGGGCATATCGCTCAATCGCGCAGCCGCCTTCTCGGCGAACGCGATGGCTGTATCCAACTGCGCAAGCTCCGGATCCGAGGTCAGCGATTGGGTCGGGCCCAGCATGACCATCTGACCACTGGCGACCTGCGCCGCATCAGCACTGAGACCGGTGATCGCCGGGATGACCCCGACATGATCGGTCGCCGTCGAGAGCCGGCTGGAGTCGGCGAACTCCGCCGAGATCCTGGACGCTCCCAGCACAACAGCAACCAGCAGCGGCACGGCGAGCACCGCCGTGACCTTCCATCGCAGGTCCCAGTTGCTCAGCGCCCAGCGCTTATTGCTGCCGGACCTAGCGGCGTCACGCATCTCCCACTCACTTTCCAAACTGGCCCCAGCCACGCGCCATCAGCGAGCCTCCGCGATCGCACGCTGGGCTCGACTGGCACAGCTGGCCGAGAACTGCGGCTGGCCGAGAAATTGCGTCCATGACGGCCGAAATATGTGACATGCGATTCTAACGGATCAATAACTTCTTGTGTGACCTCTTGGCAACCACCGCTCCCTGACCTGCCATTTGCAGGCAAAATCAAAGGTCGCGGCGTCCGCCCGGACGTCGCGTGAAGTCTGCCACAATCAGCTGGATCTATCGAGGCGGGCATCTCAGCGCATCTCAAGGACACATGGCGGAGCTAGGGAGTCACCGGGTTGAACGCGAAGCAGGAGTACCGATCGGCTTATCAGCTGAGCCTGGTCGATCCCTCGGAGTTCTGGTGCGACGCGGCCGAAGCCATCAGCTGGGATGTGCCCCCCACTCAGATTCTCGATACCGCGGCCCGTCCGACGGCGCGCTGGTTTCCCGACGCTCGCCTCAACACCTCCTACAACGCCCTGGACCGGCATGTGCGCGATATCACATCCCCGGAAGGCCCGACCGGCGGTCAGGAGGGGGGTCGCGCTGAACAACCGGCCCTAATATACGACTCGGCTATGACCGGGTCCAGAAAGATCTACACATATCGGGAGCTGCTGGACGAAGTCGCCCGATTTGCCGGATCCATGCGCCGACTGGGCGTCAAGACCGGTGATCGTGTCGTCATCTATATGCCGATGATTCCGGAAGCCGTGGTGGCCATGCTCGCCTGCGCCCGCATCGGCGCGGTGCACTCGGTGGTCTTCGGCGGATTCGCCGCCCACGAACTCGCCGCCCGCATCGACGACGCCGAACCTGTGCTGATTGTCACTGCCTCCGGCGGGCTGGAACCCGGCCGCCGCATCGAGTACCCGCCGATCGTGCTGGCCGCCCTCGATCTCGCGGAGACCACCGCGCCCCGCACGGTGCTGGTCAAGCAGCGGGACGGCTTCCCCACCATTCGTTTTCCCGCCGAGCAGGCCGCCACCGAACATCTGCCCGCCTCCTCCGACACCGTCGCCGCCCGCTGGCTGGACTGGGACGAGGCGCAGATCGGCGCGGAACCGGCCGATCCGGTCTCGGTGGCCGCGACCGATCCCCTCTATATCCTCTACACCTCCGGGACCACCGGGAAGCCCAAGGGCGTGGTGCGCGACAACGGCGGGCACGCGGTCGCGCTGGCCTGGTCCATGCGCAATATCTACGAGGTCGGCCCCGGTCAGACCATGCTCACCACCTCCGATATCGGCTGGGTGGTCGGGCACTCCTACATCGTGTACGCACCGCTGCTGGTCGGGGCGACCACCATCCTCTACGAGGGCAAGCCGATCGGGACCCCGGACGCCGGGACCTTCTGGCGGCTGGTGGACGAATACAAAGTCGACGTGATGTTCACCGCACCGACGGCGCTGCGGGCCATTCGGCGCGCCGATCCGGACGCCGCACTCGCGCATCGCCACGATCTGACCCGGCTGCGGGCACTGTTCTGCGCCGGCGAGCGGCTGGACCCCGCCACCTACGAGTGGGCGGTGGAGACCCTGCTCGCGGAGCGACCCGACTGCCCGGTCGTGGACCACTGGTGGCAGACCGAGACCGGCTGGCCCATCTGCGCCAATCCGCTCGGGCTGCAGCAGCTTCCGATCAAGCCCGGTTCGGCCTCGGTGCCGGTGCCCGGGTACCGGCTGCGGGTGCTGGATTCCGAAGGCAATGCGGTCCCACCCAATACAGAAGGAAACATCGTCATCGGGCTGCCGCTGCCGCCCGGCACGCTGACCACGCTGTGGCGCGACGACGCCCGCTACGAGCGCTCCTATCTCTCCGCCTACCCCGGCCACTATCTGACCGGCGACTCCGGCTTCTTCGACGAGGACGGTTACCTGTACGTCCTGGGCCGCAGTGACGACGTCATCAATATGGCCGGGCACCGGCTCTCGGCGGGCGGCATCGAGGCGGCCATTTCCGGGCATCCGGCCGTGGCCGAGACCGCGGTGGTCGGTATCCCGGACGAGCTGAAGGGGCAGCGGCCGATCGGGTACGTGGTGCTCAAGACCGGCATCGACATCGAGTCCGAGCGACTGCGCGCCGAGGTCATCGAGCGGGTTCGCGAGCGGGTCGGCGCCATCGCCACCCTCTACGACGTGGTCGCGGTGACCGCGCTGCCGAAGACCCGCTCCGGAAAGATCCTGCGCCGCACCATGCGTCAGATCGCGGCGGGCGAAACCTTCGAGGTGCCGCCCACCATCGACGACGCCGCCATGCTGCCCACCCTGGAGAAGCAGATCCGCGACGCGGTCACCCTCATGGAGGACAAGGAGCGCATCGCCGCCGCCGATGCCGCGATCGCCACCTCCGCGCTCCACCGCGTCGATCCGGCCACCCTCGATACGGGCGCGTCCGGGGTGGATCCGGCCGCTCAGGCCGGGGATTCGGCCGTCTCGGGCTAGCCTCAGAAAGTTTTCATACTTCGCTCATCGGCCTCCCATGCGGGTGGTTTAGCGTCGGGCGGGCGCGAATCGCGGGATTCGTGCGCCACCCTTTCGCTCTGCTTGTCGAACAAGAAAGGTCGATGCATGAGCTTCGTCCGTAATCGCCGCGTCGGTGCGCTCTTCGGAGCCGGCGCGGTCGCCGCCGTGGCCCTCGCCCTCGCGCCCGCCACCGCCTCGGCGTCCCCCGCGGATCTGGTTGCGCCGCTACTGAACTCGACCTGCACCTTCACCCAGGTGGACGCGGCCCTGCACGACAAGGCCCCGGCCCTGGCTTCGTTCCTGGACCAGAACCCGGGCTACAAGTCCGAGCTGCAGGCCAAGTTCGCGCTGTCGCCCGAGCAGCGTCAGGCCGAACTCGACCAGTACCTGAAGGACAACCCGGACGCCGCCGACCAGGCCGCGGCCGACCCGCGTGCCGGTGGAATCGCCGCCGCGATCCAGCAGGTCGCCGACTCCTGCCACAACTACTGACCCTCGTCGGACGATACTGATGTGGTGTGCCGCCCCGGTGGCACACCACATCAGGTTCGCGGCCCGTCTCGTTCTGGACCGAGCGGAGCGGGGGAGCGAAGCGGAGGGAAGAACGAGACCTCCAGGGCCGCGAACCGTCCGGAGCGAAGCGGAGGGCAAATTGGATACAGCGGTACCCACTGTCCTGGTCGTCGACGACGACGAGGATGTGCTCGCATCGGTCGAGCGCGGGCTCCGGCTGTCGGGGTTCCGGGTGGTCATCGCCCGGGACGGCGCCGCGGCGCTGCGCAGTGTCAACGAATCCGCCCCCGATGCCGTCGTGCTCGATATGAACATGCCGGTGCTGGACGGCGCGGGCGTGGTCACCGCGCTGCGCGCCATGGGCAACGAGGTGCCGATCTGCGTGCTGTCGGCGCGCAGTTCGGTCGACGATCGGATCGCCGGGCTGGAGTCCGGGGCCGACGACTATCTGGTGAAGCCGTTCGTGCTCGCCGAACTGGTCGCCCGCATCAAGGCGCTGCTGCGGCGGCGCAGCGACGTACCCGCCTCCGCCATCCCGGGCGCGATCACCGTGGGCCCCTTGGAAGTCGACGTCGCCGGCTACCGGGCGCTGCTGCACGGCACCGAGATCGAGCTCACCAAAAGGGAATTCGAGCTGCTGTCCACGCTGGCCCGCAGCGCCGGCGTGGTGCTGAGCCGGGAGCGGCTGCTGGAACTGGTGTGGGGCTACGACTTCGCCGCCGACACCAATGTGGTGGACGTCTTCGTCGGCTACCTGCGCCGCAAACTCGAGGTCGACGGCACCCCGCGCCTGCTGCACACCATTCGCGGGGTGGGATTCGTCTTACGCGCACCCAAATGAACCGGCCCGCACTCGATTCCGCACCACCGCGCCGGCGCCGCCACTCCTATTCGCTGCGCTTCCGGGTCGCGGCGGCCGCGGCGCTGGGCGCCACCATCATCGTGGCGGTGCTCAGCTGGGTGACCGTCACCGCCATCGAGCGCAACAATCTCAGTCAGGCCGATCAGCAGCTGGCGCTGTCCTCGCGGATCGTGCTCATCGAGCCACAACTCGCGGTGACCGTCCTCGACGTGCTCGGCCCCACCAACCAGCTGGCGCTCACCGTGCGCAATGCCGACGGCTCCATGACCAGCACCTCCGTGCAGCTGCCCACCCTGTCGGTGGGTAATCACACCGTCACGGTGGACGGCAATTCCTACCGGGTGCTCACCACCACCGAGAACCAGCCCGCAGGACGCGTTGTCTCCCTGGGCATTCCGACCACGGAGACCGAGCACGCCACCGCGGAGCAGCGGCGGTTCGTGTTCTTCGCGGCGCTGGCCGCGGTGGCGGCGTCGGCCGGGCTGGGCTGGCTGTTCGGCGGCCGCGCGGTGCGGCCCATCGTCCGGCTCACCGAGGCGGTCGATCAGCGCGGGCCCACCGGCGGCCCGAATGCGCAGCTGCCCGTGGATGGTTCGGGGGTCAGGGAGGCCGACAAGCTGGGCGAGGCCGTCAACACCATGCTGGAGCGGCTGGACCGGGCGCAGGCCGAGATCGCCGCGGCGCTGGAGACCGCGCGCGACTTCGCCGCGGTGTCCGCGCACGAACTACGCACCCCGCTCACCGCCATGCGCACCGATCTGGAGGTGCTGCGCACCCTCGACCTCAGCGAGGACCAGCGCCGGGAAATCCTCGGCGACCTGCAGCGCGGCCAGAACCGGGTGGAGACCACCCTCGCGGCACTGGAACGGCTGGCCGCCGGTGACCTCACCAATGAACGCGACCACGTGGTCACCGATGTGGCCGAGCTCTGCGACGCCGCCGCGCACGACGCCATGCGGCACTTCCCGCAGCTGAAGGTGCGCATCGACACCGACGCCGAACTCGTCACCCGGGGCCTGCCCACCGGTCTGCGGCTGGCCGTGGACAACGCGCTCACCAATTCGGCGCGGCACGGCGGGGCCACCGAGGCGCTGGTGTCGGCGCACCGGGCGGCGAACGGGCGCATCGTCATCTCCATCGACGACAACGGGCGCGGACTGCCGCCCGCGGAGCGCGAGGCGGTGTTCGAACGGTTCTTCCGGGGTAGCCACGCCGCCAAGGGCGGGTCCGGGCTGGGGCTGGCGCTGGTCGCGCAGCAGGCCCAATTGCACGGTGGCCGAGCCTATTTCGATGACGGCACGCTGGGCGGGGTGCGCCTGGTACTGGAACTACCGGACCGCGATGCGCCGCCGGGGCCATCGCCCGGCCGCGGGTGAACGTACCGGTCTTTACCGAACTCTCAGACAACCATCAGAGCTCGGGGCACGCCGCCCCTCTACGGTCTGAATGGTGTTCGGAAAACGCGCCCGCTGGGTCCTGATCGTCCTGCTGCTCGCCGCCGCGGTCACCGCGGGCACGATCAGCGTCCTCCGGCTACGCGCCGCGCCCACCGCGGTCGCGCTCATCAACGGCGATACCGGGCCGCTGGGCGCGCGCATCGCAAAGGAGCTACAGGGCAGCGGAACCCGGCACTGGGATGTGGTCGACGAGGCGAGCACCAAGGACTACGCCGCGGTGGTCACGCTGCCCACCGACCTCAGCACCGATATCACCTCCCTGCTCACCGACAAGCCGCACCGGGCGCAGGTCACCGTCACCACCCACGATCGCGCCGACCCGAACCTGGTCAACGACGCGGTGACCGAGGTGACCAAGAAGATCAGCGCCGCCGGGCTGGACACCCTGTTCGCGACCATGAACACCGCGCGCCTGCAGGTGTCGCAGATCGCGGGCACCTCGCAGCTGCTCAGCGCGGGCGTGCAGGCGGCCGCTGACGGGGCGCAGCAGTTCTCCGGCGGCGCCGACCAGATGATGGACTTCCTGAATCAGGCGAAATCCGGTGCGGGACAGCTGACCTCCGGCATCGACGCGCTGAACTCCACCCTGAGCGCCGCCACCGCGCAGGCGAATCAGCTTGCCGCGGCGCTGGATTCGACCGGCGTCACCATGGGGCAGGTCTCCCAGGCGGCGAGCACGCTGTCCAACGGTCTCGACTTCGTGGTGCCGCTGCTGCAGGCGCTGCCGTTCGCCAGTGATCCGCGGCTGGCGAATGTCATCACCCAGCTGCAGGGTCTGCAGAACGTGGCGAATCAGGCCAACACCCAGCTCAGCGGCTTCGCCAATCTGACCGGCACGCAAGTCACTCCGGATACCAAGGTCGGGCAACTACTGCGCGACGCGGCCGGTCGGCTGAACGACGCGAGCACACAGCTGAATCAGGGCGCGTCGCTGGCACAGAGCATTCCGGCCGTCGCCGATCAGGCCGGAACCCAGCTGGTGGCGGCCATGCAGGCGCTGACCGGTGGCGTCAGCCAATTGCAGGCTGTGACCAAGACCTTGGGCAATCAGGCCGGTCAGGCGATGGGCGCGCTCCCGCAGCTCGGGGTGCCACAGCAAACGGCCATCGCGGCCGCCCTCACCGACCCGGTCGACATCGTTCGGAAATAACGTTCGCAAACAATCAGCAACATTCGGCGATTCACCCGGATAGACTCTGCCCGGATTGCTCTAATCGACCCGTTTCGGGAGCTCCACCGCTCTACCGCCCCTGGCTCCACCTAGCGCCCCGGTACCGGAGAGGAACGATCGTGAGCATGCTGATGGCCGCGCATGACATGTACGGCACGGTTCTCGCCCAGTTCGGCAACCCCACCGCGGAAACCCCGCCCATGGCCGACAAGATGATGAAGATGTTCCGCTACTTCACCTGGTTCACCCAGATGTCGGGCGTCGCGGCCATCACCTACGGCGGCGGGCGCTTCGCCTGGGAGAAGTGGGGCGGCGGCTCGGCCTCCCCCAAGATGGTCGCCAACGCCATGATCGGCGGCGCGACCGCCACGAGCGCCGGAACAATCATGAACGCCATCGTCGGATAGGGATTCGGGAGACAATGCGGGGGCCCAGCCCCCGCATTCCCTCTGGGGAGGAACCGATGACCTACGGCAACGATCCCTACTCGCAGCAGCCGCAGCAGCCCGGATTCGGGCAGCAGCCCGGGTTCGGCCAGCAGCCACCACCCGGTTACGGGCAGCAGCCACCACCCGGTTACGGGGGACAGCCACAGCCCGGGTACGGGCAGCCGGTGGGCGGCTACCCGGGTCAGCCCGGAGGCTATCCGCCGGGACCCGGCTACGCCGCGTATCCCCAAGCGCCCTATGCCAGTTGGGGCGCACGGGTCGGGGCGTTCCTCATCGACCGGCTGATCATCGGCGTGCCCGCGGCCATTTTCTACGGCATCGGCTTCGCGGTCGGGTCCAAGGACATGAACTGCACCACCGACTCGACCGACTCCTCTTACAGCACGTCCTGCTCGGGCGGGCTGTCCGCGGGCGGGATCGTGCTGGTGCTCATCGGCGCGGCCATCGCGATCATCGGCGGCCTGTACCTCATCTATATGGAGGGCACCAGCGGCCAGACCCCCGGTAAGAGGCTGCTGGGCATCAAGCTGATCCGCGAGGCCGACGGGCAGCCCCTGGGCTTCGGCATGGCCTTCGTCCGGCAGATCTGCCACATCGTCGACTCCCTTCCCTGCTACCTGGGCTGGCTCTGGCCGCTCTGGGACGCCAAGAAGCAGACCTTCGCCGACAAGATCATCAGCAGCATCGTCGTGAAGGTGTGAGTTCCGGCAGCGCAGACAACCGTGCCCGCCGCGCTGAAAAGCACGGCGGGCACGGGTTTTTCGTCGACCGGGGCGTCGTCAGTTCACGACGTCCAGGAGGTCGATGATGAAGACGAGGGTCTTGCCGGCCAGATGGTGGCCACCCGCCTCGCCGTAGGCCAGCTTCGGCGGGATGGTCAGCTGGCGGCGGCCGCCCACCTTCATGCCCGGGATGCCGTCCTGCCAGCCCTGGATCAGGCCGCGCAGCGGGAAGACGATGGACTCACCACGGTCCCAGGAGGCGTCGAACTGCTCGCCGGAGTCGTACTCGACGCCCACGTAGTGGACATCGACGGTGTCGCCGGGCTTGGCTTCGGCGCCGTCACCCACAACGAGGTCCTTGATCACGAGTTCGGCGGGGGCGGGACCATCCTGGAACTCGATTTCCGGCTTGCTGCTCATGGGCTGTCCTCTTCGATAGATCGGAATCGGGTCTCGATCACCTTATGCCCCGCGCATTCGCCCGCCCGCGGCGGAGGCGAAAATGTCCCGGTGGCCGAAGTGATCGATATCGACGACCCGGACGATCCGCGGGTCGCCGAATTCCGCGACCTCAACAATGCCGATCGACGCCCCGACCTGCCCGGCGGCAAGGGATTGGTGATCGCCGAGGGAGTGGTGGTCGTGCAGCGCATGCTGGCCTCGCGATTCACGCCCTTCGCATTGTTCGGTGTCGCGAAGAGATACGAGCAGCTCGCCGAGGAGCTGACCGGAGTGGAAATTCCGTATTACCGCGCCAGCGCCGAGGTGATGGCGCAGGTCGTCGGATTCCATTTGAATCGCGGCGTCCTCGCGGGCGCCTATCGGCCGCGTGAACTCACCGCCGGCGAGCTGCTCGCGGACGCGCGCACGGTGGCGGTGCTCGAGGGCGTGAACGACCACGAGAACATCGGGTCGATCTTCCGCAATGCCGCCGGATTGGGTGCGGACGCCGTGCTGTTCGGCGACCGCTGCTCGGATCCGCTGTACCGGCGCGCCGTGCGGGTCTCCATGGGCCACGTGCTGCGGGTCCCCTTCGCCCAGCTGCCGCCCTTCCCGGCGGGGCTGGACCTGCTGCGCGACAACGGCTTCCAGATCATCGCCCTGACCCCGAACCCGAAGGCCGACACCCTCGCCACCGCCATGACCGGCGAGAAGGTGGCCCTGCTGCTCGGTGCGGAGGGCCCCGGCCTCACCGAGGAGACCATGCGGGCCAGCGACATTCGTGCCCGCATCCCCATGACGGCGGGCACCGATTCGCTTAATGTGGCGACCGCAGCCGCCATGGCCTTCTACGAGAGAGTGCGTGCCCAGTGAGCCATCCGCCCGACGGACCGTATGGATACGGCTATTCCGAACCCACCCCGTGGGCCAGCGGCATCGCCGTGGTCGTCATGGTGGGCGCGCTGACCGCCGTCGGCGTCTACTCCTTCGGCGCGGCGCTGGCCCAGATCCATCCGGTGCTGTCGGTGGCGGTCAACCTGATCGCGGTGGGCGGGGCCGCGCCGACCGCCTGGCGCTGGCGCTACGCCCCGGTGACCCGCTGGGTGATCGCGGGCTTGGGTGCGGGCGTGCTGCTGGCCTGGCTGGGCCTGCTGCTGTTCTGAGTCAGGAGACCCGGTCGCGGCCGCGCAGCCAGCCCAGCAGTCCGCGTTTGCTGCCGTTGTGCTCGACGGGCGCCTCCGGCACGACCTCCACCAGCATCGGCGCCTCGCCCCTGGGGAACAGCGAGAAGCCGCAGACCTCGATCCGGTCGGCGGTCAGCGCCTGCTCGGGATCCCGGCCTCGATACCGGAAGCCGAGCCACTCCTGATTGGCGGCGTCGGCGAAGTCCGGCGGGTCGAAGGGCAGCAGCTGCGGGTCCGGCAGTTCGCCGGGCGCGAGGTGAATGGGATGTTCACCCGCCCAGTAGGGCCGCTCCCACACCCGCGGCATGCCCTCGTCCTCGAGGATATTGACCCGGGTCGCGCTGAAGGAGCGGCGGAATTCGCCGCGTTCCCAATGCGCGAACGCGCCCCAGCCCAGGGACAGGTCGTAGGAGATCAGGTAGGTCTGCTCGGAGGCGAGCGGACGTACCAGCAGCTCCGGCAGTCTGGTCGGGCGCGCCAACGCGGCCTGGGTGGAGCAGACGACCGTGACGCCGGGATAGCAACCGATATAGATGGATTCGCGATCCGGCCCCGCCCACACCTTCATGGTGCCCGAGGCGGCGGGCACCACATCACGGTCCGGGTTGAGCTGTTTGGCGAGTGCGAAGGCGGCGTCCGGGTCGGGTCCCGGGTGCGCACGCAGCACGGCCACCGGATCGGGGGCGTCGACGTACCACAGGGACGAGACCGTTGATGGCACCGACGTCACCTCCCCTCAGTCACTGCACACAGGATGGCTACTTTTGAGCAAACATCCGGCTGCCGATCGCTGGCATCGACGTGGGTCGACCCGGCACTGACCGCCGACTTAATGAATCTACCCCCGCGAGGGCCGAAATATCGCCGTTGCCAACCTTGTTTCGCGGCGCGGCGCAGAGCGGATGGCCGACGGATTCAGCAACCCATTAGCATCCGAAAAAAATTCGAGCGGCCTACCCGGCAGGACTCAGTGACCGGAGGACCGCACGCCTAGGAGTACATCCTCCCAGGACGGCATCGGCGCCTTGCCGCCCCGCTTAGCCCGATTCGGCTTCTGCGCGTTGGCCTTCGCGGCCGGCTGCGCCGGGGCGGGAGCCGGTTCCGCGGGCTCGGCGGCAGCCGCCGGGGCCGGAGCGGGTGCGGGGGCAGCGGGGAGCGCCGGAGCGGGCTGCTCCTTCGCCGCCGGAGCGGGCGCGGGGGCGGCGGCGGTGGTCACCGGCACGGTGCCGTCGCCGACCGCGGCGCGCTGCTCGAAGTAGTCGTCCACGTTCTGCTGCTGGGCGACTCGCGCCGGCGCGGACTCGTAGTCGGGGGTCCGCTCCTCGCGCGGTGCGGGCGCGGGCGCCGGCACCTCGTCCACCACCGGGTCGGTCTGGTCCGGCAGGATGGTCGCCAGGCCGCGCAGCGCCCGGCCGAAGTCGGGATCGATCAGGTCCGAGGCCGGATCATCGAGCGGCACCACCGAGCCGCCGTGCGCGTCCGGCTGGTAGCGCCAGTGCGCGGCGATCACGGAACGGCCCGCCTGCCACTGCAATTGGGCCACCCAGTAGCCCTTCTCGTCCTTCCAGGCGTCCCATTCGGCGACCTCGATATTGTGGCCGCGCTCGGCGAAGGCGGCCGACACGATCTCGATGAGGGTCTCCACGGCGGGACCGTCGTTGCGGACCGGGTGCGCCTTCTGCGCCAGCTCGGCGGCCCGGGCGCGTTCCAGCAGAACGGGATACGCGAAACGCTCCACCCGCGACAGCGGCATACCCGACTCTTCGGTGACCTGCTCCACCGACGCACCGGCACGGATACGGGCCTGGATATCGCGAGGACGCATCGTGGCTTCCGTTTCGATCTCGATTTGGCCGAATCGGGCAAGATCTCCGCGGGCGGCGGCGCGCAGTTTATCGTCGGCGGCGAGCCGGTACTTCTGGCCGCTCTCGGTATCGATGCACACGATGTGCGTGGAATCGGGCGTCAATCCGATTACTCGAAGTTCACGCACCGTTACCTCCTGTTCGCTGCGCAACTCACAGCTATAGCTAGGCTCGCGACACCGCCCACGTTCTGGAACAGTAGTGCACTTCTGAGAATCATGGGGCAAGACACGCGGCGCGGAAATCTGTTCCCAGACTTCCGCGCCGCATTAGTGTGATCGATTCGCCTCAGCGGCGAAACCGGTTTCGCGATCTCCCGAAGATCGTGAGAGACCCGTGAACCGATGTCGTTTTTACTGCTCAGGCCAGCTTCTCGACGACCCAGTCGACGCAGCGGGTCAGCTGCGACACATCGTCGGGGTCGATGGCCGGGAACATGCCGATGCGCAGCTGGTTACGGCCCAGCTTCCGGTACGGCTCGGTGTCCACGATTCCATTGGCGCGCAGCACCTTCGCCACCTGCGCGGCGTCCACGGTATCGGCGAAGTCGATGGTGCCGACGACCTGCGAGCGCAGCGCCGGGTTCTGCACGAACGGCGTTGCGTACGCGCTGGTCTCGGCCCACGAGTACAGACGCGAGGACGAGTCGGCGGTGCGCTTCACGGCCCAGTCCAGACCTCCGTTGCCGTTCAGCCACTCGATCTGGTTGGCGAACAGCAACAGGGTGGCAAGCGCCGGGGTGTTGTAGGTCTGGTCCTTGGTGGAGTTGTCGATCGCGATCGGCAGCGAGAGGAATTCGGGGGTCCAGCGACCCGAGTTCTTGATTTCCTCCACCCGCTCGAGCGCCTTGGGGCTCATGAGCGCGATCCACAGGCCGCCGTCGGAGGCGAAGCACTTCTGCGGGGCGAAGTAGTAGACGTCGGTGTCGGCGATGTTCACCGGCAGACCGCCCGCGCCGGAGGTGGCGTCGATGGCGACCAGCGCGTGCTCGGAACCGGCCGGGCGCGACACCGGGATGGCGACACCGGTGGAGGTCTCGTTGTGGGCCCAGCCGATCAGGTCGGCCGAGGGGTCGGAGGTCGGCTCGGGGGCGTCGCCCGGCTCCGACTTCACCACGATCGGGTCACCGATGAACGGGTTGCCCTTGGCGACCGAGGCGAACTTCGAGGAGAACTCGCCATTGCTCAGGTGCAGCGACTTCTCGCGAATGAGGCCGAAGGCGGCGGCGTCCCAGAACGCGGTGGTGCCACCGTTGCCCAGCACGACCTCGTAACCGTCGGGCAGCGAGAACAGGTCGCGCAGTCCGGAGCGCACCCGCGCCACCACGTCCTTGACCGGCTTCTGCCGATGCGAGGTACCGAACACCGAGGCGCCGGTATCCACCAGGGACTGCAGCTGCTCGGGGCGGACCTTGGAGGGGCCGCAACCGAACCGTCCGTCGGCGGGCTTGAGATCGTCGGGGATGGTCGGGAACGCAGAGGTCATGGCGACAAGGGTAGAGGTGCTATCACCCGCGCTCACGCCCGGGTCCGGTCGGAAAAACATTCCCACGAGCGGGTTCGGCAAACCGCGGGTATCGCTGTGTCGGGCACCACACAGCGATTACGGTGTACCGCCATGGACATGGCCGCACACGAGCGACCGCGCAGCGCTTCCGACCAGCCGCCCGATTCCGGGCCCGGCGCGCCCCCGAATTCCGGTCGGCAGCGCCGCGGTCCGCAGGTCGCGCCCGCCCCGCGCATCGGCCTGCTGGCCCGGCTGTCCTCGCAATTCGGGTCCCGTGGCCTCGCCCGCCGCGGGCCCGCGCTCGACGACGCCGCCCGGCGCGAACTGCTGCTGCACGGCGTCGAGGGCGTCGCGACCGTGCTCGGTGTACACGGCACCGCCGAGGCCGAGCCGGGGCCGGAGTTCTGGGTGCGGGTCCAGCTCGAGGGCCGGCATGCCTACGAGACGCGGGTCCGGCAGCGGGTGAACGCGGCCGAGCGGCAGTGGATGCAGCCCGGCGATGTGGTCTGCTGCCGGGTCGATCCGGGCGATGACGACCGGGTGGTGCTGCATCTGCCCGCGTCCGAGGAGACCTCGCGCACCAATATCGCCAAGATCCTGGCCGACGGCCGCCGCGCCCGCGCCACCGTGCTGGCCGCGACACCGGTCGCGGCCGACTACACCGGCAGAGACGATCCGGTGCTGCGGCTGGATCTGGAACTGCACGCCTGGGACGAGCCGGGGCCGTGGCGGGTGCGGGTGGTGCAGCCGGTCCCCCTGTCCGCCCTGGAATTGGTGGATCTGGGCCGGCATCTGGAGGTCGCCTTCTTCACTGTCGACCGCGGCGAATCCGTCGCGGTGGACTGGGCGGCCTCGCTACCCGGCTGACCGCCGGGCCCGAAACGCTGTGACTCGTGCTCGAAACGCGGTGGCACCTGCCCGAAGGGCTATGGCACTTGCCCGAAAGGCTGTGGCACCTGCCCGAAAAGCTATGGCAGGTGCACGAATTGGAAGCCGTTGGACTTCAGGGCGGGCAGCGCGGCGAGCATGCCCGCGCCGGTGCCCGACTTGGGGCGGTGCATGTGCGCCAGGGAGATGCCGCCGGTCTTGGCGGCCGTCATGTTGTTCTGGACCTGGGCGGCGGTCGCGGTGGCACCGAAATCGGCGTTGACCGAGAAACCGACCGCGGTCTCGCCCAGGTCCTTCACGATCGCCACGGCCACGTCGTCGTAGTGCGCGGTGCCCGCGCGGAAGAAGCGGGGCGCGCGACCGGTCAGGGCGGTGATGCGCTGGTGGTTGCCCCACACCTCGTCCACGGCCGCCTGCGGGGAGGCGGTGCCCTTGATCTCGTAGGCGGCGCGGCCGTTCACCGACAGCGGGCAGTGCGCGGTGCCGTGATTGCCGATCTCGAAGAGCGGGTTGGCGGCCAACTGCCCGGCGCGACCGGGATTCGCGTCGATCCAGCGCTTGTTCAGGAACAGGGTGGCCGGAATCTGCTGAGCCTGCAGGAAGGCGAGCAGGTTCTCGTCGATGTCGTTGTTGCCGGGGCCGCCGCAGGCGTCGAAGGTGACCGCGAACTGCTTGCCCGTGGCATTGAACCCCGTCACGATGCCGTCGAGGTCCATGCCCCAGCCCTGCGGCTGCCGACCGGCATACTTCGCGGCCACGGCGTCGGGCGACACCGTGGCGGCGGGTAGCCGCGCCGGCGCGGTGGCCGGATCGGCCGCCGCGTGCGGATCGAGGATGCGGTCGGACGAATTGCCGTTCGCCACACCGCATCCGGCGGTGACGAGGCCTGCGGCGAGCGCCGCGCCCGCGGCGAAGAAGCCGCGCCTGGACAGTCCTGCGTCGAGCACCGGTGCAGGTTATGTGAATCCGGTCGCAGTAGCCAGGACCACGATCATGATTGTTCCAACCGTTGCGGTCCGGCAACCAATTCGCCACCGCCGTTGGTGCAGATGTAATCCATTGTTCCACTGCAGGATTCGCCGCACCAGCTCGAATACGAGCACCTCGGGACGCCGCCGCTGGTGAGCGGATCAGCAATCGCGCAGCGCTCACGGCGTGTCGGATTTCCAGTTCATCCCGAAGGCCGGATTGCTCCAGACTGTAGCCTGCCCGACCGAAACAATCCCTTTTGCAAGGAAACGCATTGACATACCCGAACAACCCGTACCCGCAGCAGCAGCCCGGATACGGCTACCCGCCCGCCGATCAGCCCGCCCCGGGCTACGGTGCGCCCCAGCCCGGCTACGGCGCTCCGCAGCAGCCCGCCTACGGCGCGCCCCAACCCGGTTACGGCGCGCCCCAACCCACGTACGGGGCTCCGCAACCCGGCTATGACGCCCAGTCTCCCTACGGGACTCCGCAGCAGCCCGCGTACGGCGCGCCCCAACCCGCCTACGGCGCAGCACAACCCACGTACGGGGCGCCGCAGCCCAGCTATGCGCCGTTCGGAGGGTACGGGGCACAGTATGCGAGCTGGGGCGCACGAGTGGGCGCGACCCTGATCGACGGCCTGATCTTCGGCGTGCCCTCGGGGATCCTGCAACTCATCGCGGACACCGCGGGCACCTCGAAGGTGCATTGCACCGTCAGCCCCGGCAGCTACTACACCAGCTGCACCGGGGGCGGCTACAACGCCTTCGGGTGGATCCTGTGGCTGCTGGGCCTCGTGATCAGCCTCGGCGGCTTCCTGTACCTGCGGTACCTGGAGGGCACCACCGGGCAGACCATCGGCAAGAAGGTCGTCGGCATTCGACTGATCCGCGAAAGCACCGGGCAGCCGGTCGGTTTCGGCCTGGCGATCGGCCGCAGCCTCCTGCACTTCATCGACGCCCTGCCCTGCTACATCGGCTTCCTGTGGCCGCTGTGGGACGACAAGAAGCAGACCTTCGCCGACAAGATCGTCAGCACCACCGTCGTGAAGGGCTGAGAGCAACCCGGGACTGGGGGGTGGCCCGGGGACGGATGTGAAAAACGGTGGCCCGCAGCGATTCTCGCTGCGGGCCACTGTCGTGTTCGAACCGGATTACTTGTGCGACACCAGATCCCAGCCCGGGACGGCGTCGGGCTTGCGCGGGGCCGGGCCGGTGTAGATGGCGGCCGGGCGGACCAGCTTGCCCAGCTTCTTCTGCTCCAGGATGTGGGCACACCAGCCGGCGGTGCGGCCACAGGTGAACATGGCGGGCATCATGTGCGCCGGGACCTCGGCGAAGTCCAGGATCACGGCGGCCCAGAACTCGACATTGGTCTCGATGGCGCGGTCGGGGCGGCGCTCGCGCAGCTCGGCCAGGGCGGCCTGCTCCAGGGCGGCGGCGACCTCGTAGCGCGGGGCGTCGAGGCGCTTGGCGGTGGCGCGCAGCACGCGGGCGCGCGGGTCCTCGGCCCGGTAGACCCGGTGGCCGAAGCCCATCAGCTTCTCCTTGCGGTCCAGGATGCCTTTGACCAGAGCCCGTGCGTCGCCGGTCTTCTCGACGGCTTCGATCATGGGCAGCACGCGGGCCGGAGCGCCGCCGTGCAGCGGGCCGGACATGGCGCCGATGGCGCCGGACAGCGAGGCCGCCACGTCGGCGCCGGTGGAGGCGATGACGCGGGCGGTGAAGGTGGAGGCGTTCATGCCGTGCTCGGCGGCCGACACCCAGTAGGCGTCGATGGCCTCGATGTGGCGCGGGTCCGGGTCACCCTTCCAGCGGGTCATGAACCGCTCGGTAATGGTGGCCGATTCGTCGATCTTCGCCTGCGGTACGGCCGGCTGGTAGATGCCGCGCGCCGACTGGGCGACGTAGGACAGCGCCATGACCGAGGCCCGGGCGAGGTTCTCGCGGGCGGTGTCGTCGTCGATGTCGAGCAGCGGCTCGTAACCCCAGATCGGGGCCAGCATGGCCAGGCCGGCCTGCACGTCGACGCGCACGTCGCCGGTGTGGATGGGGAGCGGGAACGGCTCGGCGGGCGGTAGGCCACGGCCGAATTCGCCGTCGACCAGCAGGGCCCACACGTCACCGAAGGTGACCGAGTTGCCGACGAGGTCCTCGATGTCGACGCCGCGGTACCGCAGTGCACCGCCGTCCTTGTCGGGTTCGGCGATATCGGTGGTGAAGGCCACCACACCCTCGAGACCGCTCACGAAGCCGTCGGGGACGACCGAGCTTGGTACCGCAGCGCTGGCAGTCATGTTGTGACTCTCCTTGCAAAGTCGGGCCGCCCGATCTTTGGGCAGCCACGCCGATCAACTGGAGCTTAACCCCCGCATTACTCCGGAGTAACGTCTGCCCCATGGTTGACCAGGAGAAATTCGCCACGCCCGACATCGACATGGCTGCCCTGCGAGTCGAGTACGGAGTCGATCAGGGCGACAACCATCCGGGCCCGGAAACCGACCTCGACGAGACCTGGCTGTCCGACGGCTGGGAGCCGTTGCTGCGCAACTGGATCGAGGACGCGACCAGCGCGGGCATGACCGATCCGAACTCGATGGTGCTGAGCACCGTCGAGGTCACCGAAACCGGTCCGCGGCCCGCGTCGCGAACTGTCCTGTGCAAGGGGCTTTCTCCCGAGGGTGTGACTTTTTACACGAATTACGAATCGTTCAAGGGCCGCCAGCTGACCCGAACCCCGTATGCCTCGGCCACTTTCGTGTGGCCCGCCATGGGCCGGCAGGTCACCGTGCGCGGGCCGGTGCGGCGGGTCCCGGCCGAGGCCACCGAGTTGTACTGGCAGTCCCGTCCGCGCGGTTCCCGGCTGGGCGCGTGGGCCTCGGAGCAGTCGCGGCCCATCGCCTCCCGTACCGAATTGGACCGGCAGATGGATGCGACGGCCGCCCGGTTCGCCGAGGTCGGCGACATCCCGGTGCCGCCGTTCTGGGGCGGCTTCCAGATTCAGCCGGAGACCGTGGAGTTCTGGCAGGGCCGCCGCAGCCGCATGCACAACCGCATCCGGGTCACCGTCGAACCGGGCAATACCGACGTGTCGGTCATGAAAGTCGAACGCCTGCAACCCTGACCGACTCGCGCCGGCCCGAAAGAGTTGGATATCTCACGTTCAAATGGTGGGATGATCGGCCCAAAATGCCTTCCCAAGCGATCATCGGCGTCGCTAGGTTGGGCCGGTGAAGCTGCTCGCCGACATAACTCCATTACGGAATCCTGACTACCGGAGGCTCTGGACCACCGGCATCGTCACCGTGATCGGAGCACAGCTGTCCGTCGTAGCCGTCCCCAAACAGCTCTACGACATCACCCACAGCTCTTCGTATGTCGGCCTGGCCGGGCTGTTCGGCCTCATCCCGCTCATCGTGTTCGGCCTGTGGGGCGGCGCGCTCGCCGACGCCATGGACCGCCGCAGAATGCTGCTCGTCACCAGTGCGGGCACCGGCCTGACCTCGCTGGCCTTCTGGGCGCAGGCCGCCGCCGGGCTGAACAATGCCTGGCTGGTGCTGATCCTGTTCTCGGTGCAGCAGGCGTTCTTCGCCATGAACCAGCCCGCGCGCAGTGCCATCTACCCCCGGCTGCTGCCGCCCGAGCAGCTGCCCGCGGCCAATTCGCTGAGCATGACGGTCATGCAGTTCGGCGCCATCGCCGGACCCGTGCTGGCGGGCATGCTGATTCCGTTCGCGGGCCTGGCCACGCTGTATCTGGTCGACTCCATCGCGCTGCTGGCCACGCTGTGGGCCACCTGGAAACTGCCGCCCATCCCGCCGCACGGCGAGACCCGGCGCGCGGGCCTGCGCGAGGTGTTCGACGGCTTCGCCTACCTGGCCACCCAGCGCATCCTGCTGGCCTCGTTCGCGGTCGACGTGGTGGCCATGGTGTTCGGCATGCCGCGCGCCCTGTTCCCGCAGATCGCCCAGGACAGCTTCGGCGACACCGCTTCCGGCGGAACGGCTCTGGGCCTGCTGTTCGCGGCCATGTCGGTGGGCGCGGTGCTGGGCGGGGTGTTCTCCGGCTGGCTGTCGCGGGTACGGCGGCAGGGTCTGGCCGTGGTGGTCTGCATCGTGCTGTGGGGGCTGGGCATGGTCGGGTTCGGCCTGGCCGTGGGCCTGGTCGGGCACGGGCTGAGCATGACGCTCGCGCTCTGGATCGCGCTGGCCTGCCTGGCTTTCGGCGGCGCGGTGGACATGTTCTCCGCGGCCCTGCGCACTACCATGCTGCAGTCGGTGGCGACCGACGAGATGCGCGGGCGACTGCAAGGGGTCTTCATCGTCGTCGTGGCGGGTGGACCGCGCATCGGTGATGTTGCGCACGGTTTCGCGGCCGCGGCGGTGGGTACCGCGACATCCGCGGCCGGCGGTGGCGTCCTGGTCGTGATCGGCATGATGATCGCGGCCGTGGCGTTTCCGGCGTTCGTTCGATACCGGGTGGCACGTGCGTATTCGGAGGTGCAGCTCGCGTGATGTCGCGGGGTTCATGCCCATAGCACATGACCGCCGCTCTCCTCACCTGCGAACGATGTGACTGTGAGGTAGCAAAGAGCCACCCTCATTCGTGGGGCGTAGTGGACAGCGGCTAGCGTTGACTCGAGCGCATCGCACGCCGACCGTGTCCGATGCCTACGGTTACAAGCCTGAGAGGGATCCTTCCGTGCCCGCTGAGAACATCATCAACGTCGACGACGACGCCAAGCCGGTACTGCAATACCCGGGCGGCGAGTACCCGATGACCGTCGCCAAGGCTGTCGAGGGCAATGACGGAATCGACCTGGGCAAGCTGCTCGCCAGCACCGGGTACGTCACCTATGACCCCGGTTTCATGAACACCGCCTCGACCAAGTCGGCCATCACCTATATCGACGGTGAGGCGGGCATCCTGCGCTACCGCGGGTACCCGATCGAGCAGCTGGCCGGTAAGTCGACCTTCATCGAGGTCAGCTACCTGCTGATCTACGGCGAGCTGCCGACCCAGGCCCAGCTCGACGACTTCACCAACCGGATCCGCCGGCACACCCTGCTGCACGAGGACCTGAAGCGGTTCTTCGACGGCTTCCCGCGCAACGCGCACCCGATGCCGGTGCTGTCCTCCGCGGTCAACGCGCTGTCGGCCTACTACCAGGACTCGCTGGACCCGCGCGACCCCGAGCAGGTCGAGCTGTCCACCATCCGACTGCTCGCCAAGCTGCCGACCATCGCGGCCTACGCGTACAAGAAGTCGGTCGGCCAGCCGTTCCTGTACCCGGACAACTCGCTGTCGCTGGTGGAGAACTTCCTGCGGATGACCTTCGGCTTCCCGGCCGAGCCCTACGAGGTCGACCCGGAGATCGCCGCGGCGCTGGACATGCTGCTCATCCTGCACGCCGACCACGAGCAGAACTGCTCGACTTCGACTGTGCGCCTGGTGGGTTCGTCCGACGCCAACCTGTTCACCTCCGTCTCCGGCGGCATCAACGCGCTGTGGGGCCCGCTGCACGGCGGCGCCAACCAGGCCGTGCTGGAGATGCTGGACGACATCAAGGCCAGCGGCGGCGACGTCAAGGAGTTCGTCCGCAAGGTCAAGAACAAGGAAGACGGCGTGAAGCTCATGGGCTTCGGGCACCGCGTCTACCGCAACTACGACCCGCGCGCCACGCTGGTCAAGCAGGTCGCGGACAACATCCTGGCCAAGATCGGCGGCGACGACCAGCTGCTCGACATCGCCAAGTCCCTCGAAGAGGCCGCCCTCACCGATGAGTACTTCATCGAGCGTCGCCTGTACCCGAACGTCGACTTCTACACCGGCGTCATCTACCGGGCCATGGGCTTCCCGACCCGCATGTTCACCGTGCTCTTCGCCATGGGCCGCCTGCCGGGCTGGATAGCCCACTGGCGCGAAATGCACCGGGAGCCGCTGAAGATCGGCCGTCCGCGCCAGATCTACACCGGCTACGGCGAGCGCGACTACGTGCAGATCAACGGTCGCTGACCCCGACGGGCCCTGTGCCCGAAGGGTTTCCGACGAACCCCGCCGCAACGCATCGTTGCGGCGGGGTTTTTCGTTCACAAGCTCTTGTTAAGAATCTCGCTGGGGTGCGACGGCAATCTTGTTCCCGTGAGATGGAAACGATCTCAGCTCCGGTGCCACCTGCCGCGGCGGGGGCGGCAGGTGGCGCCGGAGAAAATCGGGTGCGAGGACCGGTAATACGTGGGATGTTCGGGGTATGGCATCGACGAATGGCATTACCGTGCGTTCGGCGCGAGCGGACGAGCGGGCGGAGATCCTCCGGCTCTCGGAGATCTGCTTCGGGATGCGGGTCGGCCCGGCCGATCTGGAATACGGCGGCGACGTCTTTCCGACCGAGCGGGCCCTGGTGGCGGTGGACGGCGATCGCATCGTCGGGCACACCAACGACCGCACCATGACCGTCACCGTGCCCGGCGCGCGCACCGTGCAGGCCTGCGGCGTCAGCAGCGTCGTGGTCGCGCCCACCCATCGGCGGCGCGGCATACTGCGGGCGCTCTACACCGAGCAGCATCGGCGCACCGAGGCCGAGGGCATACCGCTCACCATCTTCACCGCCAGCGAGGGCACCATCTACGGCCGCTTCGGCTACGGCCCGTCCATTGTCGAGAACGAGATCTCCGTGCGCGGGCGCACCGCCGAATTCCGTTCCACCACACCGGATCCCGGAGGGGTGCAGGTCGCCGACCTGGAAGAGGCGAAGGTCCGGTTGCCCGAGATCTACGACCGCTGGCGGCGGCTGGTCCCCGGCGCGCAGGCCCGGCCCGCAGCCCGCTGGCAGCAGCGGTTCTTCGCCGACGCGGTACAGAACGAGGAGAGCTCACCGCAGTTCTTCCTGATCCATCCGGACGGCTACGCCATCCTGCGGCGCGCCTGGCACGCGGACAAGAACACCGCCACGGTCCGCGAATTGCGCGCTGTCACACCGGAAGCCCATGTCGCGCTGTGGCGGGTGCTGCTGAGCCTGGATCTGGTGGACACGGTCGAGGCCACGCTGAGCGATAACGATCCGCTCCCCTACCTGGTCACGAATCCGCGTCTGGTGCGCGTCACCGGCCGCCACGACGCGCTGTGGACCCGCGTCATGGACGTCCCCGCCGCTCTCACCGCCCGCACCTACCAGCGGGATCTGGATGTCGTGCTGTCCGTGGACGATCCGTTCCGCGACGCGGGCGGCAGCTTCGCGCTGCGAGTGCGCGACGGCATCGCCGAGTGCGCGCCCACCGGCCGCACCCCGGATCTGGAACTCGGTATCGATGTACTCGGCAGCCTCTACTTCGGCGCGTACCGGGCCCGGGTCTTCGCCGCCGCCGGCCGGATCCAGGCCAAGGACGCGGCCGTGCTGCGTGCATTCGACGAGGCGTTCGCCGCCGAACGCGACGCCGAACTCGGCTGGTTCTTCTGAGTCGACTGACGAAAACGGCTGCCGGGTCCGGCGCGGCGTTGGAACCGGAATATTCCTTTGCTCTAAATGCGCTCCCGATTCTTTTCTTGCGAAAAAGATGGATAGAGCTGCATAAGTCTAGATAGCACAGTATTAACTATGTCAATGCTTCAACCCACCTTTCGGGGCATTTCACCCGATTCGGGCGAGGGCCACCCCGGGCGAGAGTTCAGGGTTTTCCCGGTGGTGGGTGAGCACCGGACGCTGGCATGCTGGGATATGTGAAACCCATCCAGTTGATACTCAACGTCCTGTGGCTCGTGCTGGTCGGATTCTGGATGGCCGTCGGCTATGTCATCGCCGGGCTGATCTGCTGCGTGCTGATCGTGACCATCCCGTGGGGCGTCGCGTCCTTCCGCATCGCCAACTTCGTGCTCTGGCCCTTCGGCCGGGAAGCGGTGGAGAAGCCGAGCGCGGGCGTGGGCTCGATGCTCGGCAACATCATCTGGATCGTCGTGGCTGGCTGGTGGCTGGCGCTGGGTCACCTGATGACCAGCATCGCCCTCGCCGTCACCATCATCGGGATCCCGTTCGCCTGGGCCAATCTCAAGCTGATCCCGATCTCCCTGTTCCCCCTGGGCCGCGAAATCGTGGACAGCGACCGGCGTTTCGGCTACTGAGTCACTCGGATTCGTCGACGATCTGCTTCATGATCCCGACCGCCTCGGCGAGCACCCCGACCTGGGCGGGGGACAGCCGGGACAGCTGATCGGTCATCCAGGCCTCGCGGGCCTGGTTCTCGTCGGCGATCAGGGCCCGCCCGGCGTCGGACAGCGACACGATGATCTGCCGCCCGTCGGTGGGGTGCGGATTGCGTTCCACCAGATCCATTTCCGACAGCGAGGCGATGACCCGGGTCATCGACGGCGGCTGCACCCGCTCCTTGGCGGCCAGCGTGCCCGGCGTCATGGCGCCCTCCCGATTCAGCGTGGCGAGCGCGGACAGCTGGGTCAGCGAAATCTGGGCATCGGCCCGCCGGCCCCGCAGATGCCGAGTCAAGCGCACCACCGCCAGCGAAAGTTCACCGGCGAGCGCTCGAATGTCGGAAGGCGTTGTCACAGAGGCAAACGATACGGGACCGCCCGCGCGGGAGTCGGCTGTTCCGGTGCGTGGGGGCCGGCCGCCCCGGCGCGCCACCCGGACCGGCCCTGCCCTCTAGTCTGGTGGGGTGACCACGCCGCCCGTTCCGGAGATTCCCCCGCGCTTCACCGATCCGCGCCCGGTACTGGCCGTGGGCAGCATCGGTTTCCTGATCGCGACGGTGGCGGTGTGGGCGAACGACGCGTGGGCGACCGCGCGTCCGGTCTGCCTGATGGGCCTGGCGGTGGGTCTGCTCGGCTACACGATCTTCGCGATTCAGCGCCGGAGCGCGCGGCGCGGGGACAAAGGCGCACAGCTCGGTCTGGATTAGCGGGCCCGGGGCCCGGATTACCGCTCAAAGCGACTGGTCGGCCGTCCAGAGGGGTCTGGCAAAACGAACTTGCGGACCGTGCGAATTGACTGCACGCGCCTCGGAGGCTTAACTCCCTGGAGTGTCCTCCCGATTGAGCGTCGAAGAACGACGGGCCCACCTTATCGAGGCAGCCATCGGCCTTGCCGAAAAAAAGGGCGTGGCAGGAGTTACCACGCGCGATGTTGCCCAGGCAGCCGGTGTTTCCCTCGGTGTGGTGCATTACTGTTTCGAAAACAAAGATCAGCTGATGACCGAGCTGGTCAAGGCACTCTCGATGGAATTGCGCGATTCCGTCGATGCCAACGAAACGGTATGGCAGGACGTCGGAACCGGAAAAGAAGCGCTGCAACAATTGGTGCGCGCCGGTCTGGAACTCATGTGGCTCAACATCGAAGCCACTCCGGAGCGCCAACTACTCACCTACGAAACCACCACCTACGCCCTACGCGAAGGCGAGCAGACCCCCGCGAAACTCGCCATCGCACGCGAGCAGTACACCTTCAACGACTCCACGGTCGCCGACGTCATCGAACACGCGCGCGAAGCCACCGGCACCTCCTGGACCGTTTCCGTCGACACGCTGTCCCGTTTCATACTGGCGGCCATCGACGGCATCGTGCTGCGCTGGCTGGTCGACAACGACAGCGCCGCTGTCCGTCAGCAATTGGACGTCCTCGCCACCACCGTGGCAGCCCACGCGGCCTGACCCGGGCCTCCCCCCGCTCCGGCGCGGGCACTGTGCAGCATCGCCCGCGCCGGACCCGAATTCGCCTGCCCGCCTGTGTATCTCATCCAGGCCGGGCCCGCGCACGGCCATTCGGGCCGGCGCGCATTCTCAGCGGCGCGAGAAGTTCTGCGGCTGCGCCTGCACGTGGGTGATGTCGCCCTCCCGCCACCACGCGACCGTCACCGTGGCCTCGAACGCACCCGTCAGCCGCACCCGGAGTTCGTCGTGCACCACGAGATCGCCCGCGGGCAGCGGCAAGTCGAACTGCAGGCGCAGCAGCACGCCCAGCGGCTCGGCGGTCCAGCTGGTCTCCCGGCCGGTGCTCACCACCTCCGCCGTCACCGCCTCGGAGGCCAGCGGCAGATCCAGCAGCGTGGCCAGCGGGCGCGCCGACACCAGGTCACCCACGACCAGCCGGTCGGCGGGCAGCGCCGGGCCCAGCCAGGGGCGATCCAGCACCAGGGCGTCCGCGGCCGGGATCACCTCGCCGGTGAGGGCGCGCACCTGACCCGGCAGCACCAGATCCTCGGTGTCCAGGCGGCCCGCGTCGAGCGCCTCGGCCAGATACCGGTACGTCTGTGAAATCGATTCCGGGGTGGGCATTCTCGCCGGATCGGCGAGGGCGTCGAGGAGTTCCTCGGCCAGCGCCGGGGTGAGCACCTCCGGGTCGGCGAGCACGCCGCGCAGCACCGCCAGATCGTTCGCGTCGAAGCCCGGCAGCTGCGGGAGCAGGCCCGCGAACAGGGTGTCGTCCGGGTGGCGCAGCAGGCCCAGCGGAATGCCGTCGATGTGGGCGTGATGGCGCAGCCACCAGGCGGTGTAGCCGTCGCGGTCCGCGAGCAGCCGGCGGGTCGTCTCATCGGACAGCAACAACCGCAGCGCCTCCGGCCATTCGGCGTCGTCCACCAGGTCCAGGTCGCGGACCGCCACCAGTTCGGCCGGATCCTCGGCCAGACCCTCCCACCAGGTCTCCTCGTCGTCGAGGTGGTGGTCCGGGCCGGTCGGATCCGACTCGGCGACCAGGGTGAAGCTCCAGCCGACACCGATGGCGCGCAGGGCCTCCGGGCCGTAGCGTTCGAGCACGCCGGCATCCACGGTGGTGAACGGCGAATCTTCGACGAGCACGCGGGCCAGCGGCGCATCGGGCAGCAGCAGTTCGTCGGCCGGCGTCGATTCGCCGTCGATATCGGGCAATTCGACCAGGCCCAGCCAGGACGGGAGGACACCCGGCGCGGCCAGGGTGGTGGCCGCCAGCTTCAGCACCGCGTCGACGGTGTCCGGATCGCTCGGATCGTCCTCCAGCACCGCCTGCAGCCCCGCGTCATTGAGCAGATCCTCCGGCGTGGCCGGGCGCGCGCCCAGCCGGCCCAGCAGCTCGTGCGCCGCCTCCGGGTGCACCAGACGCGCCCAGTGCACCGGAATCGCCTGTTCCAGACGGTCATCCAGCACCACCGTGCGCGGGCCGGTCACCAGGCGGCCGTCGGTCAGCGGCACCGCCAGCGCGCCCAGTTCCTCCACCGCCAGCGGATCCACCGCGAACGGCTCCAGGGCGTCGTAGAGCGAATACCACCACTGCGGTGCACGTTCCAGGCTGCTCGACAGCTCGGCGATCCGCGCCAGGCCGATCCGGTGCACATCCAGCACGGCGAGAGCATCGGCGTACATGCGGCCGGACAGCTCCGGAATCACCAGCGGGCCGACCATGTCCGCCAGCAGATCGGCCAATTCCACGGTCGCACCGGTGAATACGGTGGCCCGGCGCGGCGAGGCGACATTCGCCCGCGAATCCGCGCCCGGGGATTCGGTGATCGCCGATTCATTCACAACCATCCCCAGGTCCGCTGGGGATGGTTCCTCGAACTCGGCCGAGTCGAAGGTCGCGACCACATCGTGCGGTCCGATGGCGTCGTGGGGTTCGACGGTGTCGCCGGGCTCCTCGTCCTGGGCCGGAAGATCCCACAGCGGCAGGGTTTCCTGCTCCCATGCCGCGCTCGCCTTGGCGGTCGGCGCGGCGGCCGAGTCGACGTCCGGCGCGGCGGCCAGTTCGAGCGCGGCCGCGGTATCGGGATCGCCCGATGCCCGCACCTCATCGGCCTCGGTACCACTGCCGGCTCCCGTCACGCCGAACGCGGCGTCGAATTCTTCTGGCGCCGGGGCATATTCGGCAGCGCGTTGCGGACGGCCGGTGAGAACCGGCAGCCACTCGTTGTCGCGGAGCTCGGCGATCAGGGCCTCGCGGAGCAGGCCGTCCGCCTCGCTGCGGGCGAAGCCGGGAGTGGGGACCAGGACCAGGCGGTCGCGCGGCGGCAGGGCGCGCGCGAACGCGGCGTAACCGGCGGCCAGCGCGGTCAGGTGCGCGCCGGGGAGCAGGCGGCGGCGGTCCGGCTGCATGGGGATGTCGGCGATGAGCAGCGCCGGAATGGACAGCTCCTCATCGGAGCGGGTGGGTGCGCGCAGCACATCGGGGCGGGTGGCGATCGGGCGGCCGTCGCGCACGGGCAGCAGCCAGCGGGCGCGCTCGGTGCGGTACTGCCACCACACGCGCTCATCGGAATTCGGGCCGGTGATCCGCAGTTCCGTGAGGCCCTCACCGAGTTCCCGCTCGGCACTGGCGATCTCGTCGTCACCGATCCGGATGGCGTGCAGCGCGGGCAGTTCCAGCAGCAGATCGGCCGCCTCCGACCGCATCTCCGTGAGCAGGGCGACGGTGTCCACGTGCTCGCGCAACCGCAGCACGATCTCACTGTCGAAGCCGGTCACGGGCTGCTCCGCGGTGGCCCAGGCCAGTCGCAGCGCCGGCGGCTCGAAATCGTCCGGCGTCTGCGGGATCTCGATGCCCTGCGCGCCGAGCAGCGCCCAGGTCTCGGCCCGTGAGAACCGCACCGAGCCGCCGGTCGAACGGAACTCCACCTCGTCCGACACCGTCAGCACGGCGGTGAATCCCACCCCGAACTGCCCGACGGCCGCGGCGTCCGTCTTCCCCGAGGCGCGCAGCGCGGTGAGCGCGTGCACGCCCGAAACATCCAGCGGCGCACCGGTATTGGCCACATGCAGGGTGCGGCCGTCCAGCCACACCGCGATCCGCCCGTCGACGCCCGCCTTGGCGGCGGCGTCGGCGGCGTTCTGTGCCAGCTCGGTCAGCAACCGGTCCCGGTATCCGGCCCGGACCAGGTCCGCCTCCGTGGCGGCGTCCTCCCGCAACCGGGTGGGCGACCCGCGCCAGGCGGCCACCACCCCGGCCCGCAGTTCCGCCGTCCCGAACGGATCCCCCGCATCGGTCGCGACCACGCCCTACACCCCTTCCGCACAACCGTTGATGGCACGCCAGAGCCAAGCATCCGGGTATCTCACAGAACTACGGCGCGATCCATCGAAAACCGCACCCGCCGCCGGGAATCCGGCGGCGCTACAACCTATCCGGGCGAGCGCCTCAGCGCGACTCGGCCGAACCGGTCTCGGGCTCCACCCGCACCGCATTCACGGCCCACGCATCGTCGTACACCGCATCCGGATCGCCCGCCTCGAACAACCCGGCCGTGCCGGAATCGTCCGCGGCCACCGACTTCTCGGACGCTCCCGCAGCCTCGCCGTTCTCGGACGGTCCTGCGGCCTCGCCACTCTCGGGCACCACCGGCACAGCGGCGACCTCGGCGTCCGCATCGACCACACCCGCCTGCACATCCGCGGCATCAGCCAGGCCCGTGGCCGAATCGGCATCAGCCGCAACGTTCGTGTCCGCAGCGACCGTGTCGGTCTCCGCAGTCCGAGCCGCGCCAGATTCGTCCGCCTCGCCCGATTCCACCTCGGCCACAGCGCCAAGTTCGGCTTCCACGGCCTCGGTCGTCGCGGCAGCGTCAGCAGTCGCGGCGGGCTCAGCGGCGGCGTCACCGGTCGCGGCGGCATCAGCAGTCGCGGCGGCGTCAGCGGTCACGGCGGGCTCAGCGGCGGCGTCAGCGGTCGCGGCGGCGTCAGCGGTCACGGCGGCATCAGCAGTCGCGGCGGGCTCAACGGCGGCGTCACCGGTCGCGGCGGCATCAGCGGTCGCGGCGGCGTCAGCGTCGGACGTCGCGGCGGCGGCCGCGTCAGCGTCGGACGTCGCGGCAGCAGTGGTGGCGGCATCGGCGGTCGCGTCGGCGTCCGTCACGATCGGCGTCGAATCGGTGTCGCTCGCAGGCGCTTCCGCACCCGCTACCGCGCCGGATCCGTCTACTTCGCCGTTCCTGACGGATTCCGTTTCCAGCGCGCCGGTTTCGATGCGGAGATCGGCGGTGGGGAACAGGTCCACGGCGGCGTCGTCGTAGGCCTCGTAGAGGGGAGAGCCGCCGCCGGTGGGGAGTTCGACGTCGGAGTGGGCGCCGCAGCCGTAGGCGACGTGGACCACATGGCCGTCGGCGCCCATGGCATTGGCGCAGACGCCGAAGGCAGCGCCCAGGGCGCCGGCCATGCGAACGAAGAAGGCGCAGCGGCCGCAGGTGGACGGGGCGGCGCGGGCCATGTCGGTGTCGGGGCCGTATTCGGAGAACCAGCGGTAGGCGGCCTCCTCGCGACCCTCGCGGGAGAGCGCCTGGGTGCGGCCGAGCCCGATCTCGAGGGCGACCTCGTCGACGGCCGGGTCACCGGTGGCGACATAGCCGGGCACCAGGCGCGGGTCGCCGGGCGGCGGGGCCAGCAGATCGCCGGGCGCGAGATCGCCGGGGCGGATGCGCTGATCCCACGGGATGAAGTCGGGCGCCACCAGTGCGTCCGGCCCGGGCAGCAGTGCCGACTCGCTCACCGTGGCAGTGGTCGCCTCCGGCGGCGCGGCCACCACGACCGCCCACTGCCAGCCGCGATAGCCGGGCAGCGTCGCCTCGAAGTGATGGGTGGCCGAGGATTCGTCCTCGCCGGTCACGCCCAGATGCGCGCCCACCCCGACCGGTTCCAGGTCCAGGAGCGCACGGCGGGCCAGCTCGACCGCCTCCGCCAGGATCGGCCGCATACCGGACTCCGAAACTCCAACCGCGCTCACGCCCTACATTTTGCCGTATGGAGCGCAAACGCCGTGCACCGGTAGCGGCCGTCACGATCACGCTGTCCACGGCCCTGGCCCTGGCCGCGACCGCGACCGGCTGCACCAGCAGCGACAACACGCCGAAGCTGCGGGTCGAGGTGGTCGCCACCCGGCCGCACGACCCGGGCGCGTTCACCGAGGGGTTGGAGGTCGACGGGTCGGTTCTCTACGAGAGCACCGGACTCGCCGGCAATTCCTCGATCCGGGCCACGGACCTGAACACCGGCGCCGAACTCGCCCGCGCCGACCTGCCCGCACCCCTGTTCGGCGAGGGCATCACCCGGGCCGGCGACGTGCTGTGGCAGCTCACCTACAAGAACGGCGTGGCCATCGCCCGCGACCCGGGCACTCTCGCGGAACTGCGCACCGCGCATTTCGACGGCGAGGGCTGGGGCCTGTGCACCCGGGACGATCGCGTGCTCATGAGCAATGGCAGCTCGACCCTCACCTTCCGCGATCCACAGACCTTCGCGATCACCGGGAGCGTGGCGCTGACCAGCCGCAAGGATGCCGAGCTCAACGAACTGGATTGCGCCCCCGACGGTTCCGTCTACGCCAACACCTTTCCGACGAACACCATCCTGCGCATCGATCCGGGCACCGGTGAGGTCCTCGCCACGATCGACGCCTCCGGCCTGCTCCCCCGCGGCGCCCGCACCCCCGACACCGATGTCCTCAACGGCATCGCCCACCTCCCCGGCACCGACCACTTCCTCCTCACCGGCAAGAAGTGGCCGACGTCCTATGAAGTGCGTTTCGTCCCCGCCTGATCTGGTCCATCGCGACCGGTCGCTCCGAACTTGTGGCGGCCCACACCGGCCGTAGTGCAGCCACCGGCCGACGGCACTGCAAGAATTGGGTGCGTGACTCCTCCCCGTGACCCCGGTGCCGACCCAGGTCGCTGGGGCGACGAGGACTCTCCCATGATCGAACGGCACCCGGGGTACGACCGCTATCCGCCCGCCAACCGCGCGGGCCGCCGACCCGTCCCGCCGGGCGACGAGGGCGAAGTGCCGGAATTCCTGGCCCGGCGTCTGTCCGCGCGTCCCACCGACCCGCCGCCGAGGTCGCGCGGCGAATCTCCGCGCAGCCCAGGCGGCGAACCGGAGGGCCGTACGTCGCGCTGGGCGCGCCGCCGCCGCGACAAGGCCGAAACGCATGACGCGGCCAAGGACAACCCGCCGACCCGGCCGTACGAGACCCAGCCGCCCAAGGGAACTGCGAGCGAGCCGGAAACGTGGCAGCAGCCGCACGACTTCGGCACCACGCGGCGGGTGCGCTACGACCCGGAATCCGCGGCCCGATCCCGATCGCATGAGCCGGAATCCGCGCCGCCCGCACACCGCGATCAGGGTCAGCCGACGCGCCCCGGCAACACGCAGCACCCGCACACCGAACCGCCGCACCCGGAAACGGCTCGCACGCAATCGTTTTCGCACGAAGCCGATCCGGATGCCCAGGACAGCGGCGGGCTGCACAAGCCGCCCCGCAAACTGACCGTCACCCGGGTCGCGGCACGCCGCAGCATCGAGCTGACGCAGAGCGGTTTCGCGACCTTCCAGCGCGCCGCCAAGGCCGACGGGGCGGAGGAGTCGGGTCTCACCGCGCTCATCTACGCCACCATGGCCAACTTCGCCACCGACGCCGCGATCGCGGTGGCCCTGGCCAACACACTGTTCTTCGCGAGCGCCACGGCGGAGTCCAAAACCAAGGTGGCGCTGTACCTCTTGATCACGATCGCGCCGTTCGCGGTGATCGCGCCGGTCATCGGCCCCATGCTGGACCGCCTGCAACGCGGTCGCCGGGTCGCGCTGGCGGGCTCGTTCGCGCTGCGTGTGTTCATCGCCGGGCTGCTCATCTTCAATATCGACAACTGGGCGCTGTACCCGCTCGCCCTGTGCATGATGATCCTCAGCAAGTCGTTCTCGGTGCTGAAGTCCGCGGTCACCCCGCGCGTGCTGCCACCGGGAATCGACCTGGTGCGCACCAACTCCCGGCTGACCGTGTTCGGTCTCGTCGGCGGCACCATGTGCGCCGGCGCGGTGGCCGCCCTGTGCGCCAAGATCGCTGGCTCCACGGGTGCGCTGCTGTTCGCCGCGGCGCTGGCGGCGGCGGGAATGATCCTGAGTCTGCGCATCCCATCGTGGGTGGAGGTCACCGAGGGCGAGGTCCCGGCCACCCTCGGCTACCACGGCAACGACGCCCGCACCGAGGTGCTGGACCCGAGCCGGGCCGACACCGTGCAGCCGAGCAAACGCCGTCAGCCCCTGGGCCGTTCGGTGGTGACCGGGCTGTGGGGCAACAGCACCGTACGAATCCTGACCGGTTTCCTCACCTTCTACGGCGCCTTCGTCGCCAAGTCCACCGAGCATCGGGCCGTGCAACAGGTGGCGATGCTGGGCGTCATCGTCGTGGCCGCGGGTGTCGGCAATTTCGCGGGCAATGCCTCCGGCGCGCGCATGAAACTCGGTCGCCCGCAGTTGATCGTGCTCAGTTGCACCGCCGCGTGCGTCGGCGTCGCGGTCGTGGCTGCGGTGATGGGCAACCTGATGGGCGCCGGGATCGCCACCCTGATCGCCTCGGGCGCGAGTGCCCTGGCCAAGGTCTCGCTCGACGCCTCCATCCAGGACGATCTGCCGCCGGAATCGATCGCCTCCGGTTTCGGCCGCTCCGAGACCGTGCTGCAGCTGTCCTGGGTGATCGGCGGTGCGATGGGCGTGATGCTGCCGCCGACCTGGTGGATCGGTTTCACCGTGGTCGCGTCGGTGATGGCGCTGGGCTTGATCCAAACCGTGGTCAGCTACCGTGGTCATTCGCTGCTGCCCGGTTTGGGCGGTAACCGACCTCAGCACGCCAAGCAGGAGATCCCGGCCACGCACGGCGCGGGGGAACCCACCCAGTGACGGACAGGAAGCCCCGGTGAACCAACCCAAAGCCCGCACGATCATCGCTCTGCTGGCGGTTCTAGTCGTGGTGGCAGTGGCCTATTTCGCCGCGATCGTGGTCATCGCCCGCCACACCACCAAGCCGGATCCGCAGATCACCGCGTACGCGCACGGGAAGTCGGTGTCGGTGAATCCGTTCCTGTACTGCGACCTCGAGGTGTCGAAGGACCGGCTGGCGATCGGCAAGTGCAATTCCACCCAGTCCGTCTCCGATCTCGATGTGCCCCCGGGTTCGACGGTGCAGATCTCGCTGCCCAAGGAGGTCGCCGACGCGCCGTGGGAGATGCTGATCGGCTACCGCCTGCCGAACAACAAGGCCGACGCGGAGGTCCTGACCTACAAGCAGCCCTGGCGGCTGTCGGGCAAGCCGGAGCGGGATAAGGATCCCAAATACGACAAGCCGCTCACCCTGACCATCAAGACCCCGCCGACCGAGCACGTGCGCCTGGCCATCATGGAACTGCACCTGCCGATACCCGCCCGTGACGAGAACGGTAACGAGGGTGTCATCTCCCGCGGGATCTGGGCGTTGCACACCCCCGCGTTCGATCCCGTGCTCTTCAGCTGAGATCCCGCCTGCCACAACAACGGAACGGGCCCCGGTGATGGAATCACCGGGGCCCGTTGACTTCTCGTCGCGACCTAGTGGTCGAGCTCCCGCGCCACGCCGCGCACCACTTCGGCGATGCGCTGGGCGGTCTTGCGGTCGGGGTACTTGCCGCGGCGCAGATCCGGCTGCACCTTGGTCTCCAGCAGCGTGATCATGTCCTCGATGAGGCCGTGCAGCTCGTCGGCGCTCTTGCGATTGATGGGGGCGTCATTGCGCCCGCCGCCGCGACGGTCGCCGCGCTCGCCACGGCCGCCGCGCTCCTCGCGCAGCGACGGGGTCTCCAGCAGCTTCAGCGAAAGCGCCTGCGGGCCACGGCGACCCGCCGCCATTCCGAATTCGACGCGCTGGCCCGGTTTGAGGGCCTCCACGCCATCGGGCAGCGCCGACGATCGAACATAGACGTCCTCGCCCTCATCCTGGGAAAGGAAGCCGAAGCCCTTTTCGACGTCGTACCACTTCACCTTGCCGGTCGGCACTGCGCTCACCCGTTCGTCATTCAAGCCCGGGCAGCCGGGCACATTCGTGGTCGCCGGACGCATGCGCCGGCGACCTTTCCGTTTGCGAAAAGAACGCGCCCCGCACAGCTATGCAGGACGCGACTGACACCGAGTCTACCCCGGTGCGAATAGCGCAAGCACATCAGTTTTACGGTTCAGAGGTGTCCGACACTTCTTCCAAGCAGGCCCCTCGCGGTTCCGCGAGCTGGCTGCTGTATATCGCCTTGGGCCTGTTCGCGATTGGATTGCTGGCGGTGTTCGCGATCTTCGGCGTGCATCTGCTGACCGATGCGAAGCCGGGTCTGTGGCTGTATCTGCTCGCCATGTGCGCGCCGCTGGGTTTCCTGCTCTCGGTGGTCTACGCGCTCTGGTCGGGCCGCCGGTCCCGCTGACCGTCCGGGTCAGGATCGGGACTCCGCCGACACGCGGGCGACGACACGGAGATTGCCCAGTTCGTTACCCGAGCATGCATGTGATCTTCGTCACATAACAAGTAGGTCACAGAGCGGTGACAGACCCCTATCGGCGGGGACTCGCCGTGACCACCTGCACAGAAGCCATCCGGAACCGCTTGCGCCGGTTAGTGACCCGGACAGACACGTCGGTTACCAAATGGTGATTTTTGGCGGCGGTCGTCGTAGTGTCTTCCTCGCCGGGTCAGCCCGGCGCCACCGGCCCGCCGCACCGAACTTCGCCCCGCGGGTACCGGACCCCCAACTGGAGAAAAGGGGCGAAGACGAGGAACAGCGCACATCCAGTGCGCCGGGCCGGACGACCTCTCAGTTCGACCCCGGTAGTCGGCCTCGCAGGCGCGTACGAGAGGAAAGACCCGAAAATGAGTGGACGCCATCGCAAGCCGACCAACACTGGCCGCACTGTCGCCAAGGTTGCCCTGACGGGCATCGCTCTCGGCGGCGCCGGAGTGGCCATGGCGGGTAACGCCAGCGCGGCACCCGACTCCGACTGGGATCGCCTCGCACAGTGCGAAGCCGGCGGTAACTGGGGCATCAACACCGGCAACGGTTTCCAGGGTGGGCTGCAGTTCTCGCCCGGCACCTGGAACGCAGCGGGCGGCGGCGAATACGCCCCCACCGCCAACCAGGCCACCCGCGAGCAGCAGATCGCGGTCGCCGAGAAGGTGCTCGCCACGCAGGGCTGGGGCGCCTGGCCCACCTGCTCCTCGAGCCTCGGCCTGACCAGCGGATCCACGCCGCGGACCGCTCCCGCGCCCGCGACCTCGGACACCCCGCAGTGGAACCCGCAGCAGGCGGGCCCCGGCGCCGGCAGCGACGGCACCCAGGAAGTCTTCCAGGCCGTGGACCGCGCCATCGCGGTCGCCCAGTCGCAGGGCGTCCAGATCCCGCAGCCCGCACTGGATTTCCTCAATGCCACCAAGGCCAACGGCACCAAGCTGGACCCCAGCATCGTGAACTTCTTCGAGGCGAACAAGGGCCTGCTGCCGCAGTAGCACCCGTTCCCTCTTCGGAATGCCCCGCATCAATGCCGATGCGGGGCATTCGCGATTTCCGGGGTTGCCGGCGGAACGCCGTGGCGGGGGCAAACTTCGGGGTGCCGGAGGGGGCGGTCCCGATGGCCGCATGCCAGAATGAGCGCGTGGTGAACAAATCGAACAAACCCTATGTCGACAATGGCTGGCCGGAGATGGCCAATGGCGATCACGCGGTCACCGAACTCTCCTCGACCCGCTCCGGTGGCCTGTCCCCGTACGGTGAGGACACCGAGTTCCCGCTGCCGGCCGATCAGCTGCCCTACGTGCACCCGCACACCATCGTCAACCGCTGATCCGACGTACGACCGACAACCATGCGGTTAACGGCGCTCGTTCCCGGGCGGCCGCCGCGCATACGACCCCAGGCCCGCGGGGCGGGCACCGTGCCAGCAGCCCCACCTACCGCCTGGTCGCCGCGGCGGCCGCTGAACCGCGTCCGCACCGTGCCCGATGAACCGCGCCCGGCCCGACATGCCGGCTGCCCGATGGATCGGGTGAAGTGACCGACCTCCCCACCTCAGCCACGACCGCCGACGCGGCCGCCCGTCCCGCCGAGTCCGCGAAATCCGCCGCCCGCGCGGATATGACTCTGGCCGAATGGCTTTCCAAGCGCAGCGACGCGGATCTCGTGACGCTGCTGCAGTTGCGGCCCGATCTGGCTGTCCCCCTGCCCGGTTCGATGGCCGTGCTGGCCGCGCGGACCGAACAGCGCGCCTCGGTGCTGCGCGCGGGCGACGAGCTGGACACCCTCGATTTCGCCGTCATCGAAACCCTGGTGGTGCAAGGGGCCGGCGACGGCGGCCGCGCCGTGCCGCTGCCCGCCAAGACCCTGCGCAAGCTGCTGTCGGACCGGGTTCCGGCGGCCACCGTCAATGCCGCGCTGCAGAAGCTGCGCGCCCGCGCCCTGGTCTGGGGCCCGGATACCGCTCTGCGCGTGACACCCGCCGCCCAGGAGGCGCTGCCGTGGCCGCTGGGTAGCACCACCGAACTGCCGGACGCGCTCACCGAACCCGAGATCACCGCGGCTCTGGCCGCGTCCACCCCGCAGGAGCGGACCCTGCTGGAGAAGCTGGCCGGCACCGGACCGCGCGGGCGCACCCGCGATGCCGCGCCCGGCACCCCCTCCGAGCGCCCGGTGCAGCGACTGCTGGCGCACCGGCTGCTGAACTGGATCGACGAGGAGACCGTGGAGCTGCCGGTCTCGGTCGGGCAGGTGCTGCGCAACGAGCCGGTCAGTGATCCGCATGCGCTGGTGCCGCCGCACCCGGATTCGACCAAGCACGCCCCCGCCGACATCAATGCGGTGGCCGCGGGCGAGGTGGGAGAACTGCTGCGGCACAGCGCGGCCGTGCTGGAGGCGCTGGGCGGGTCGCCCGCCCCGGTGCTGCGCTCCGGCGGTCTCGGCATCCGCGAGCTGCGCCGCGTCGCCAAGCAGACCGGCATCGACGAGAACCGGGTCGGCCTGCTGGCCGAGGTGCTCACCGCGGCCCGGCTGATCGACAAGGGCACTCCCGAGCCCGCGCCCGACGGCGACGGCGCCGAAGACTACTGGGCGCCCACCACCACCGCCGACGCCTGGCTCGCGGTGGTGCCGCCGCGGCGCTGGACGGTGCTGGCGCAGGCCTGGATGGACCTGGACCGGTTCCCGTGGATGATCGGCCTGCGCGACGCCAATGACAAGCCCCTGGCCGCGCTGTCGACGGAGCTGCGGTATGTGCACGCCGTGCGCGACCGGCACGCCGTGCTCGGCGCGCTGGCCGAATTCCCGCCCGGCACCGAGGTCTCCGCCGCCGACCTGGGCCGGATCCTGGCCTGGCGGCAACCGCGCCGGCGACGGCACTACCGGCTGGAGGCGGTGGCGAACACGCTGGCCGAGGCCGAGGCGCTCGGGCTGGTGGCGCGCGGGGCCCTCAGCTCGGCGGGCTGGGCCCTGCTGCACGGCAGTCCGGAGGACGCCGAATCGGAGATGGCGATCGCGCTGCCGGAGCCGGTGGACCACGTCCTGGTACAGGCGGATCTGACGGTCATCGCGCCCGGTCCGCTCACCCCGGAACTCCAGGACCGGGTCGCCATGGTCGCCGATGTCGAATCCGCGGGCGCCGCAACGGTTTACCGCATCAGCGACACCTCGGTGCGCCGGGCGCTGGACGCGGGCGCGACGGCCGCGGAACTGCACAATCTGTTCACCACGCGCTCCCGCACCCCGGTCCCCCAGTCGCTGACCTATCTCATCGACGATGTGGCCCGCCGCCACGGACGCCTGCGCGCGGGCATGGCGCAGAGCTTCGTGCGCAGTGAGGACCCGACGCTGCTCGCGGAGGTGCTGGCCGCACCCGTGGCCGGCGAACTCGCGCTGCGTGCCGTGGCCCCGACCGTCGCCATCTCGCAGGCGCCGCTGGCCGAGGTGCTGGAGCGGCTGCGCGCCGCCGGTTTCAGCCCGGCGGGCGAGGATTCGTCCGGCGCCATCGTCGACCTGCGACCCCGCGGGGCCCGCCTGTCCGCGCGGGGCCGGCAGCGCCCGAACTGGCGGCCCAACCCGCCGAGCACCGAACAGCTCGAATCCCTGGTCGCCGAACTCCGCGCGGGCGAACGCGCCGCCAATGTCCGCCCCGGCCAGGCGGTGCGCTCCGACGGCACCCGCACCAGCACCGCCGCCACCCTCAATCTGCTGCAGCTGGCCGCCCGCACCCGCCGCCCCGTCCACATCGGTTACGTGGACGCCCAGGGCGTCGCCACCCAGCGCGTGGTCGAACCCCTCAAGGTCGGCGGCGGCCAGCTCGATGCCCTGGATCCGGTCACCGGCGCGGTCCGCCACTTCACGCTGCACCGCATCGCGTCGGTCGCCCTGGTCGAATAGCGGCCTCGGTCGCCCTGGAACAGGAAAAGCCCGGTACCCGAACGACATTCGTCATGTCGTCCGCGTACCGGGCCGCAGGTCCCGAGCGCCGGGCTACCCCTTCGGGTTACCTAGGCAGAACGTGGTCTTCGGGTCGTGAATGATGCGGAAGCTGGTGGCGGTGTTGGCGTCACAGGCGAATTCGTCGTCCTGGCCTTCGATCCGCTTGAGCACCTTGAAGGACGCCTCGGGAGCCGTGCACGCCACGTACTTGTAGCCGGTGGACGGGCTCTCGTTGTAGCAGGCGCCCTCCTTGAAGTTCGGGCTCAGGCACAGGAACGCGGTGGTGCCGCCATTGAGGGTCTCCTCGTAGGAGGTCTCCTCTTCCTTGCAGTCGGTCTTCTTGTCGTAGACCGCCGCGACCTTGTACACCGCCTTCTGGTCGGAGCAGTCGACCGGCGCCGTCTTCGAGTCGGTGGCCGAGCCTTCGATGACGTTGATGCAGTCACCCACCTTGGACTTGGCGGTGTCGGACTTACTGGCGTCCTTCAGCATCGAACAGCCGGAAACGGCCAGTACGGCCACGGCCACCGCCACGAGGGCGAGTACGAGGCGCACCAGCGTCCTCGTTCCTGCGAACTTCACTAGCGAAAACCTTTCTCACCGAACAATTCACGGCTGTGAACGCGGTGAGAATACCTGTGTGCGGCCCGCACGCGCATCCGACATGGGGGTTATATCAGAATCGCATGATTTTCTCAGTGCAGCATGGACAGCCCGCGCATGCCCAGCCACGAGAGGTTCACGAGGATGGTCGGAAGGGCACTGAGCAATTGCAGGCTGAAGGCGTTCACGGTCTATACCTCTCGATCGGATCAAACTGGGCGCAGGTCCAACATTGTCCCTGCGCCCTGTGTCGCTCCCCACCCTCGACTCGTTACACAAGCGCATCAACGGGTTTCGCGCATCAGCGTGCCGAACCGGTCCCCGATCCGGTGCCCACCGAGCCACTGGCCGAACCACTGTCGGCCGAGCCGCTCGCGGAACCGCTGTCGGCCGAGCCGCTCGCCGAACCACCGTCCGCCGAACCCGTCCCGATCGGACCACTGGGCACGGTCGCACCCTTCGACCCCGGCCGGTTGACATAGACGGTCACCGGCGTCGACGCGTCGGCCTCCACCGTCACCACCCGGGCACCCGCCGCGGAGGTGACATGGCCGCCGTCGACCCGTACCGCGTACCCGTCCGGATAGTGCAGATCCGACACATAGATCTCGGTCGGTCCACTCGCCGGGCGCGGGGTGTACCGGTAGGCGAAGTCACCGGTGGCGGGATCGAAGATCATCCGCCCCGGCGTGCCGGCGGTGGCCTGCGGATAGGTCCGCACCAGCTGCTTGCCGACATCCCCGAGGAACGGGTCCGGCTTCGGCCCGCCCGCGCCGAACCGCGAGGTGTAGGTCCAGTACTGCCAGCTGACGAAGCGCTCGTCGGCGCGGCCGAGGGTATTGCTCAGCACGGACGCGTCGCCGTCACCGAATTCGGTGACCAGGGTGGGCAACTGGGCGCGGGCGGTGAAGGCGTCGATATTGCTCCAGGTCTTGGCCTGCTGCACCGGGCACAGACCGCGCAGGAAGGCGGGCAGCCCCGAATAGATGGCGAGCTGACTCGGGATGCAGTAGTCGTGTGGCGCGAAGGCGATGTCGGGCGCGCTGATCGGCGGATTCTTGCCCAGATTCGTGGGCATGGTCTCGTTCCAGGTGACATTGGGTTCCCACAGCACCATGAGGTCGCCGTTACGGCCACGCACGGCATCGGTCAGCTTCTGCATGGCCGCCTGGTATTTGACGTCGAAGCCCGGACAGCCGTTCGGGAAACAGGACAGGAAGGCCGAACCCGGCCACGGCTCGTTCAGCAATTCGATGCCGAGCGCGCCCGGGTGTCCGCTCACCCGCGCCGCGAGCGCCCCGAGCGCGTCACCCAGGTAGTCGAGCACTCCGTAGGTGTTGTTCCAGACCTCGTCCCAGCCGGAGTTCATGCTGGGCATCAGATAGTAGAACGGGAAGCCGACATTGGGCTCCAGGCCGCTGGGCCGCGCGTGGATGGCCCATTCGGGAAAGCCGTTGCCGCCCCAGATGCTCGAGAGTCCGTCCTGGTGGTTGTCGAGCAGAGTGTGAATCCCGTACTGCGCCAACGTGTCCACTACGCCGGCGACGCGATCGAGGTAGGCGGTGTCGACCACGCCCCTGGTCGGCATGAGCGCGTCGAAGGAGACGCCGAGGCGCACGGTGTTGAAGCCGTGCCGCGCGAGCAGCGCCGCATCGTCGGCGGTGACGGTGAGGCCGTCGCCGGGTTCGAGGAAGGGCGGCTCCTTGTCGACATTGTTGACGCCGTGCAGCAGGACGACGCGGCCGCTGTCGTCGACGAACCGCACGCCGTCGGTGTGGAGCCGCGCGAGCGCGGAGCCCGCGGGCGCGGCCTGGGCGACGGCGGCGGGCGCGATCAGCGCACCCGCCAGTGCCGCGGTGAGCAGTCCGCGGATCCAGCGCCCGGCGCGCCCGATCCGGGCCGTGGTGGTCCTGTGTATCGGCATCGCTGTTCAGTTCTTTCAGGTCAATCGTCCAAATGGACATTCGTCCAAGTTTGGAGTGATCGTAGCCACCGAAACTCGGGTCTTGACCGTTTTCGCGAGATAGATCGGCCGCTTCCCGGCCGGTCAGGTGCGCCATGAGCGAAAAGGACGCAGGTCACGTGGCATTGTCGGTGACTTCCTGGAGAATGGACCAGGCCCATTCGGGCTCGGACAAAGCCAGGAGGTGTCGTGACCGACGGTCCACTCATCGTGCAGAGCGACAAGACGCTGCTGCTGGAGGTCGACCACGAGTCGGCCGATGCGGCGCGGCAGGCCATCGCGCCGTTCGCGGAACTGGAGCGCGCGCCCGAGCATGTCCACACCTATCGGGTGACACCGCTCGCGCTGTGGAACGCCCGCGCGGCCGGGCACGACGCCGAGCAGGTGGTGGACGCGCTGGTCAGCCACAGCCGGTACGCGGTGCCGCAGCCGCTGCTGGTGGACATCGTCGACACCATGGCCCGCTACGGGCGGCTGCAGCTGGTCAAGCATCCCGCGCACGGGCTGGTACTGGTCAGCCTGGATCGCGCGGTGCTGGAAGAAGTGCTGCGGCACAAGAAGATTCAGCCCATGCTGGGCGCGCGTCTCGACGACGACACGGTGGTCGTGCATCCGTCCGAGCGCGGGCGCATCAAGCAGATGCTGCTCAAGATCGGCTGGCCCGCCGAGGATCTCGCCGGATACGTGGACGGCGAGGCCCACGAGATCAACCTGGACTACGAGTCCAGCGCCTGGCATCTGCGCGACTACCAGGAGATGGCCGCGGACTCCTTCTGGGCGGGCGGGTCCGGCGTGGTCGTGCTGCCCTGTGGCGCGGGCAAGACCATGGTGGGCGCGGCGGCCATGGCCAAGGCCAAGGCGACCACGCTGATCCTGGTCACCAATACCGTGGCCGGGCGGCAGTGGCGGCGCGAGCTGCTGGCCCGCACCTCACTGACCGAGGACGAGATCGGCGAATACTCCGGTGAGCGCAAGGAGATCCGCCCGGTCACCATTGCCACGTACCAGGTCATCACCCGCAAGACCAAGGGCGAATACCGGCACCTCGAGCTCTTCGACAGCCGGGACTGGGGCCTGGTCATCTACGACGAGGTGCATCTGCTGCCCGCCCCCGTCTTCCGCATGACCGCGGACCTGCAGTCGCGCCGCCGGCTCGGGCTGACCGCCACCCTGGTCCGCGAGGACGGCCGCGAGGGCGATGTGTTCTCGCTGATCGGCCCCAAGCGCTACGACGCGCCGTGGAAGGACATCGAGTCGCAGGGCTGGATCGCGCCCGCGGACTGCATCGAGGTGCGGGTCACCCTGACCGACGCCGAGCGCATGGCCTACGCGACCGCCGAGCCGGAGGAGCGCTACCGGCTGTGCTCCACCGCGCGCACGAAACTGCCTGTGGTGGAATCGATTCTGGCCCGGCACCAGGATGCGCCGAGCCTGGTGATCGGGGCTTACCTGGATCAGCTCGACGAGCTGGGCGAGCATCTGAACGCCCCGGTCATCCAGGGTTCCACCCGCACCAGGGAGCGCGAGGAGCTCTTCGACGCCTTCCGCCGCGGCGAGATCCCGGTGCTGGTGGTGTCGAAGGTGGCCAATTTCTCCATCGACCTACCGGAAGCCTCGGTGGCGGTGCAGGTTTCGGGCACGTTCGGGTCGCGGCAGGAGGAGGCGCAGCGGCTCGGGCGGCTGTTGCGCCCCAAACACGATGGCGGCCAGGCTCACTTCTATTCCGTGGTCGCACGTGACACGCTGGACGCCGAGTATGCCGCGCACCGGCAGCGTTTCCTGGCGGAGCAGGGGTATGCCTATCGCATCACCGATGCGGACGACCTGCTGGGGCCGACGATAGGATAAGTGGAGGAAGAGCCTCCATAAGGCGGGAGGGACGCACGTGCGGCGCTTCGAATTCGCGGTGGATCGCGACCATGCCCGGGCGGTCAACGAGGTCGTCGCGTACCTGCGGCGGCTTCGCATCTGGGCGTACAGCGCGGCCATCGGGCTGGGACTGGGCACGGCATTCCTGATCTGGGTGAACCACCCCTGGTCCTGGCTGCTGGCGGTGGCGTTCCTGCTCGCCGCGGTGACCGCGCTGTTCATCGGGTACTGGACGCCGCATCGGGGCCGGGTGGACAAGCTGTACGCCGCCGGCGATCTGGTGCCCGCCGTGGTGTCGGAGACCCACGGGAACGGGGCCACCCTGCTGGCCCTGGTCGATCTGGCCAAGCCGAATACCGCGGGGCCGCGCTACGCGCTGGTGACCCGCACGGTCCGCTCGCTACCCGGGCATCGGGCCCGCGCCGGGGAGCGCGTGCCCGCGGTGACCGTGCGGGTGGATCGCGCGCCCGGCCCGGTCGGGGATCTGTGGCAGTCGGTGAGCGCCATGCCGATCGCCTGGGGCACCCGGGATCTGAACATCATCGAGCGCGCACGCGGGGCCATCAACGAGGTGGAGTGGAAACTGCTCACCGACAATCTGGACCTGGCCACCAAGGTGCGCGGCGCGGACGCCAAGCGCCTGCTGCTGGACCCGCAGCAGCTGCCGGAAGAACTGCGCGGCTGAACAATCCGGGCGACAGGCAACAATAAGGGCGACAGGCGCGGCCACCGAAAATAGAATGATCGGATGATTCCCGCCGCGAATATGCTGGCGTTTCTCGTCGCATCCATTGTCATTGTCATAATCCCCGGTCCCGGTGTGCTTTTCGTGATCGGCCGGGCGCTGACCTACGGGCGGCGCGCGGCACTGCTGTCGGTGCTGGGCCATTCGGCCGGCGTCATGGTGATCCTGGGCCTGGTCGCCGCCGGGCTCGGCGCCATTCTCGCCGCCTCGGCCATCGCGCTCTCGATCGTGAAGCTGGCCGGCGCGCTGTACCTGATCTACCTGGGCATCCAGGCCGTCCGGGAACGGCGTTCGCTGCGCGAGGCCTTCGAGGCGAAGGTCGAGCCCATGGAGAACGGCCGGGTGCTGCGCCAGGCGGTGCTGGTCGGGCTGACCAATCCGAAGGCCATCATCTTCTTCTCCGCGGTGCTGCCGCAGTTCGTGGCGCCGCGGGCGGGCGCGGTCCCGGTGCAGATGCTGATCCTGGGCGGGCTGTTCCTGGTGGTCGCGCTGATCTCGGACTCGGTCTACGCCCTGCTGGCGGGTACCGCGCGGAACTGGTTCGCCCGGTCACCCAGGCGGCTGGAGGTGGTCGGCGGCGCGGGCGGCGTGATGATCATCGGACTGGGCGCGAGCGTCGCCGTGTCGGGCAGCGCCAACTGAGGGGTGCGCCGATTAGCATCGGGCTGGTCGGCGGTCGATCACGGAAAGGGGTCGGTGCAGCGCATGAGGCGGAACTGGCGGTACCTGGCGGTGGGGGCGGTACTGCTGGCGGGCGCGAATGCGGCTCCCGCGCAGGCGGATTCGGGTGACCCGCTCGCCGGCTCGCCCGGGCTGGGCGATCCCTACTATCCGATGGACGGCAATGGCGGCTATCACGCCGGCCATTACGACGTCACCATCTCCTACGATCCGCCGTCCCATCAGCTGACCGGGTCGACCCGGATCGACGCGGTGGCCACGCAGGCGCTGCGCACGTTCAACCTGGATTACAGCGGGCCGGAGATCTCCAAGGTGACGGTCAACGGGCTGCCGGCCTGGTTCGACCGCACCGATGAGCACGAACTGGTCGTCACGCCGCTGATCCCGCTGCTGCCCGGCCTGCCGTTCACCGCGCAGGTGCAGTATGCGGGCGCGGCCACCGGCACCGATGGCGACGGGTGGTGGTTCTCGCCCAGTGGCGGGGCTTTCGTTGCGGGCGAACCGCATTCGGCGAGCGCCTGGTACCCGCTCAACGACACGCCCTTGGACAAGGCGACTTTCACGCTGCACGCCACAGTGCCGCAGGAGTGGGAGGTGATGTCCAACGGCGACAAGGTGTCCGACACCGTGCAGGGCGCGGACCGCACCGTCTCCTGGGAGATGCGCCAGCCGGTGGTCGGCTACCTGACCACCATCGCCATCGACCGGTTCCAGTTCCTGGAACAGCGGCGCGCCAATGGAACTCCGTTGCTGAGCGCGTTCGCGCCGGACGCGTCGAAGGCCAGGGAGGTGGAGTCGCGGCTGCCGGAGATCCTGGACTTCCAGGAACAGCTGTACGGGCCGTACCCGTTCGACACCGGTGGCGGCATCTACGTCGACACCGATCTGCAGTTCTCGCTGGAGACCCAGACCCGGCCCATCTACGCGCCCTGGACCGATCTGGACACCGTGGTGCACGAGATCACCCACCAGTGGTGGGGCGACTCCGTGTCGGTGAAGCAGTGGTCGGACGTCTGCCTGAACGAGTGCTTCGCCAGCTACACCGCCGACTACCTGTGGCCGGAACGCAAGGACGGCAAGGACGTCGACGCCGAGTACCGGGAGACCATCGCGAAATACCATGACGATCCGAAGTTCTGGGAGATCCCGCTCCAGAACCCCGGCAAGGGTAGCGAATTCACCTCGGTCTACTACCGCGGCCCGCTGTTCCTGCACGCGCTGCGCCGAACCATGGGTGATGACGCCTTCTTTCCGGCGGTCCGCGACTTCGTCATGGGACACGAGTACGGGAATGCCTCCATGCCCGAGTTCCGCGCGTTCATGCAGACCCGCACACCCCGCGATCTGAAGGGCTTCTTCACCGCCTGGCTCGACCGCACCGACCGTCCCGCCGACGAGTTCCTCTACCCCGGCAGCCTGCGCGCGTGAGACGTTGCCCGCCGCGGAATGCGCGGCGGGCCACCGCAGCGGCGACCGTGATCCGGTCAGGCCGGAAGCGGGCGGGTACGGTCCGACAGCACCAGCGCGGCCATGGCGCCGAGCACCGAGCCGGTGACGAACCGCTGGGCCCGCAGCCAGAGCGGCCGCCGCGCCAGGAAGGTCGCGATGGCGCCCGCGCTGAGCACGATCAATCCGTTCACGGTGATGGCGATGCTGATCTGCACCGCGCCCAGGCAGAGGCTCTGCAGCCACACCCGCCCGTGCGCGGGCACCACGAACTGCGGAATCAGCGCCATGTACAGGATGGCGATCTTCGGATTCAGCAGATTGGTGACGAGCCCCATGGTGAACAGCCGCCGCGTCGGATCCGCGGGCAGCTCGGTCGGCGTGAACAGCGAAACCCCGCCGGGCCGGAACGTCTTCCACGCCAGATGGAGCAGGTACACCGCGCCCGCCACCTTCAGCGTCAGATACAGCGCCGGCACCGTGGCGAACACCGCGGTGATCCCCGCGGTCGCGGCCGCCAGATACACCCCGAACCCGACCGCTACCCCCGCCAGCGACACCAGCCCGGCCCGCCGCCCCTGCGACACGGTCCGCGACACCAGATACATCATGTTCGGCCCCGGCGTGAGCACCAGCCCCAGCGCCGCCACGGCCACCCCCAGCACCGCACTCGTCTCGATCACCCGGCCAATTCTCCGAGCCCTGCCCACCCGCTGTCGCGGTCCACTCACCACCATCTGGACCCCGAACCCAGAGCCATCACGCACAGCCGGATCGGCGGCGTCAGTTGCCGACTGTGAGGACGGCTTTCCGAAGTCCGGCGCTAGCGGACGATGTCGGCGGTGTGGCCCGCGCGCAGGCGGCGGACACCCTCGGCGATGGTCTCTTCCTTCTTGCAGAAGGTGAAGCGCACCAGGTGGTTCCAGGCGGCCTTGTCGTCGGCGAAGACGCTCACCGGCACCGCGGCCACGCCGAGGCGTTCGGGCAGCTCTTTGCAGAAGGCGTAGGCGTCGCTCGCGCCCAGCGGCGTGATGTCGGCGCACACGAAATAGGTGCCGTCACTGCGCTTCACCCCGAACCCGGCGTCGGCGAGCGCGGCCGAGAGCCGAAGTCGCTTCTCCGACAGCGTGTCCCGCAGCGCGGCCACCCACTGCTGCTCGGTGTTCAGCGCGTGCGCGACCGCGGGCTGGAACGGCCCGCCGCCGACGAAGGTGAGGAACTGCTTGGCGGCGAGCACCGCGTCCAGCAGCGGCGCGGGCGCGCAGGCCCAGCCGATCTTCCAGCCGGTGACGCTGAATGTCTTTGCGGCGCTGGAGATCACGATGGTGCGCTCGAACATGCCGGGCAGGGTGGACAGGCTGATGTGCTCGTGCCCGTCGTAGTAGAGGTGCTCGTACGCCTCGTCCGACATGACGTACAGGTCGTGTTCGATGGCGATGTCCGCGATGGCGGTGAGGTCGGCGCGCGAGAGTACGGTCCCGGTGGGGTTGTGCGGCGAATTCAGCAGCAGCAGACGGGTTTTCGGGGTGATGGCGGCACGCAGGCTGTTCAGGTCGAGGGCGAAGCCGTCGCCGTCGGGCACCAGCCGCGCGGTGCGGCGCCGCGCCCCGGCCAGCGCGATGGCGGCGGCGTAGGAGTCGTAGTAGGGCTCGATGAGCACCACGTCCTCGCCGGGTTCGACCAGTCCGAGCACGGTGGCCGCGATGGCCTCGGTGGCGCCGACGGTGACCAGCACCTGGGTGTCCGGGTCGTAGTGGGTGCCGTAGCGGCGGGCGCGGTCGGCGGCGATGGCCTGCCGCAGGACCGGCACGCCGCGGCCGGGCGGGTACTGGTTGAACCCGTCGGCGATGGCCTGCCGCGCCACCTCGAGCATGCCCGCGGGGCCGTCGCTGTCCGGGAAACCCTGACCGAGGTTGACCGCGCCGTGGCGCACGGCGAGCTCGGTCATCTCGGCGAAGATCGTCGACGCGAAGGGCTGCAGTCGGGCGACGGTGGGAATGCGCGGCATGTCCGGAGCCTAATCCATCGGCGAAAACGGCCCGCGACGGTGAGCTACCTCACAGCGACGGCCCGCGGTTCACTGCGGCAGCCGGATGCCCGTCAGCTTGGCGGGGTTCACCACGTCGTAGACGCCCCACACCCGGCCCTCGCGCACGGTGAAGGCGTACACGCGCTGCGGGTTCCCGGCGGACCCGTTCTCGGCCGGGATCGCGTGCGCGAGGATTCCCCACTGCCCGTTGACCAGCACCGGTTCGAGCTGCCGGGCGGGTCCGATGTGCTCGGCGTCGAAGAGCCCGAATCGGCGCCACAGGCCCAGCCAGAGGCGGACGTTCTTGTCCACGCCCGCAACCACATTGATGGCGGTGGACACGGTGCCGCCGCCGTCGCCCACGGTACGCACGTCCGGGTGCAGCGCGGCCACGATGGCGGCGACGTCGCCGCTGCCCAGCGCTGCGAGCAGTCGCCGCACCGCGGCATTGTGCTCGTCGTCGGTGACCGGGGCGGGCGCGGCCGCCACCGCCTTGCGGGCCCGGGTGGCCAGCTGTCGCGCGGAGTCCACGGAAATGCCCAGGATGTCGGCGATTTCGCTGAACGGCACCGAGAAGCCGTCGTGCAGAACGAATGCCACGCGCTGCGGCGGGGTCAGCGTGTCCAGCACCACGAGGGCGGCGAAGCGGAATTCCTGTTTGCGCACCACGGCCGCCAGCGGGTCCGGGGTGCTGGAGGGCGTCACCGCGCTGACCACCGGCTCCGGGAGCCATTGCCCCACATACTTTTCCCGCCGGACCGCGGCGCTGCGCAGCCGGTCCAGGCAGATGCGGCCGACCACCGTGGTGAGCCAGGCGCGCAGATCCTCGATCTCGGATTGGCGGGCCACCGCGAGCCGCAGCCAGCTCTCCTGCACCGCGTCCTCGGCGTCGCTGACGCTGCCGGTGAGCCGGTAGGCCACCGAGAGCAGATGCGGCCGATGCGTTTCGAACAAGTCGGCAAGGAGAGCGGCAACCATCGGATCGATCCTACGGCCGGGCTCCGACAACCTCGTCACCGCCCCGGTGGCCAGAACCCGCTGTGCCCGCGCACGTTTCCGTGACAGCATGACCGCATGGACGCGGAATTCCTCTCCGACGGCGTGGTCCGGCTGTCGCCGCCCGCAGTTTCCGACATCGACGCCATCACGGCGCTGTGTCAGGAACCGTCCATCGGCGCCTGGACCACCATGCCGGTCCCCTATCACCGCGCCGACGCCGAGAAGTTCATCTACGACATCGTCGGCCCGGGCTGGGCCACCCGCAGCCCCACCTGGGCGCTGCGCCGCGCCACGGACGGGCCGGTGGTCGGCATGATCGGCCTGACCGTGCCCAATCGCCGCCGGGACGAGGACACCGCCGAGATCGGTTTCTGGCTCACCCCCGCCGCCCGCGGCGAGGGCCTGATGACCCGGGCCGCGCTCCTGGTCACCGCGGTGGGACTGGATCCCGCCGGGCTGGCCTTCGAGCGGCTGGAGTGGCGCGCCTTCGTCGGCAATCACGCCTCCGCGGCGGTGGCCCGCCGCGCCGGCTACCACTATGAGGGACTGCTGCGCGGCGGCTCGCTCCAGCGCGGCGTCCGCCGCGACACCTGGGTGGCGGGCCGCCTGCGCGACGACCCCGCGACGCCCAGCCCGCACTGGCCCGAGGGTGTCTGACACACCCGGAAACAGGTTCGGCGCACACCCGCCGGACTGGGTGTGCGCCGAACATAGTGTGCACGCCGGACTCGTTTCGTGCGAGGTGAAATCGCGACGAGCGGGTGCTGGTCAGATGGCCGGGCCGGCTAGCCGCGGGCCTCGCGGCGGCGGGTGACGGCGTCGGCGAGCCGATCGAGCTGGGCCGCGGTCGTGTCCCAGTCGATGCACGCGTCGGTGATGGACTGCCCGTAGGTGAGCGCCTCCGGGTGGCCGAGGGTGAGGTCCTGGCGGCCCGCCACGATGAAGGACTCCATCATGAGACCGACCACGGTGTCCTCGCCCGCCGCGATCCGCTCGGCGAGATCGGTGACGACGTCGATCTGCTTGTTGTGGTCCTTGTTGGAGTTGCCGTGCGAGGCGTCCACGACCAGCCGCTGCGGCAGCGACGACTTCTCCAGGCGCAGCAGGGCTTCCGCGCAGGAGGCGGCGTCGAAGTTGGGCCCGTTGCTGCCGCCGCGCAGGATGACGTGGCAGTCCGGGTTGCCCGCGGTGCGGATGAGCGCGGAACGCCCGTCCAGGTCGGTGCCGGGGAAGACGTGCGAGGCGGCCGCGGCGCGCACGCCGTCCACCGCGACCTGCACGTCGCCGTCGGTGCCGTTCTTGATGCCGACCGGCATGGACAGCGCCGAGGACAGCTGCCGGTGCACCTGGCTGGCCGCGGTCCGCGCGCCGATCGCGCCGTAGGCGACCAGGTCCGCGATGTACTGCGGGGTGATCGGGTCCAGGAACTCGCACGCCACCGGCAGCCCCAGCGCGGTGATGTCGACCAGCAGGCGACGGCCCAGGTCCAGGCCGGTGTTGATGTCGAAGCTGCCGTCCAGGTGCGGGTCGTTGATGAGACCCTTCCAGCCCAGCGTGGTGCGCGGCTTCTCGAAGTAGACGCGCATCACCACGTGCAGCCGGTCGTCCAGCTCGGCGGCCTTGGCGGCGAGCCGGCGGGCGTAGTCCATGGCGGCGTCGGGGTCGTGCACCGAGCACGGGCCGACGATCACCATCAGGCGGTCGTCGGAGCCGTTGAGCACGTCGACGGTGGCCTTGCGGCCGGCGCGCACGGTGTCGGCGAGGGTGTCGTCGATCGGGTGGGCGGCACGGATCTCACGGGGCGACCGCAGCGGGCTCACGCTGAGCGTGCGCTGATCGTCCAGATCGGCATGCCGTTTGTCGAGATCGGCGGTGGTGGTCATGGGTGGGTTTCCTGTCCCAGGCCGACCCACGGAGAGTTCTTCGAAACCCCTTCGAGCCGGTCTGTTTTCGTCCGGCTCGGGGTGGAGGATGTCAGCGCAGGTTCACGCCGCGCGACCCACCCGGGGCCGGCTGGCTAAACCAGAAATACACACGCTGCATGCACCGGACTGTACCAGAGATCCCGAATCGTGCCTGTGGCGTGGAACACTATCGATGGGACAGGCCTCTCACATACTGGGACGAACCAGGTCAGCGCAGGATGTAGTGCAGGATCACATCGTGCACGTGGCGGGTCTTCTCGTCGCCCCGGAACTCCACCTCGTAGGTGTGGTGCCCGGTGCTGATGGCGATGTGCCCGGAGGAGAAGAACTGTCCCGCGAACGACTTGTTGGTCAGGATGCTGACGCTCGAGATCCGCGCGTACGGGATGCTCGTGATGGCGATCTTCTTCCCGACGAACGAGTTGTCCTGGATGACGACCCGCCGGTCGGTGATCCCCAGGAATCCGGTGCCCACCCCGATGGCGTCGTACACGGCCAGGATCTGTTCACCCGGCAGCAGTCCCTGCTGGATCTTGTCGAGCTGATCCCGCCGGTCGAATGGAATGCTCATCGGTTCTCCGGCCTCCGGGTCAGCGGCGAACGAACGGATAGGTGACCTTGGTCAGTTGCTCGGACAGCTCCCACAGCCGCCGCGCCATCACCTCGTCCTTGGAGGCGGCGGTGGAGGTGCTGGGCCCGGGGTAGCCGCGCATGCCGCGCAGCCCGGTCGGGCCGTAGAAGCCACCCGGCTCGACCTCCGAGGTGGCGGCGAACAGCGTTGGCAGCGAGCCCATTTCGGCGCTCTGCGCGAACAGCCGGTTGCCGATGGACATGAGCGTGTCGTACAGGGATTCGGTGTGCCCCTGCAGCTCGGTGGCGGCGTAGCCGGGATGTGCGGCCACCGACACCTTGGTGGATCCGGCGGCTGTCAGGCGGCGCTGCAGTTCCCGCGCGAACATGAGATTGGCCAGCTTGGACTGCCCGTAGGCGGCCCAGCGCTGATAGGAGCGCCGCTCCCAGTTGAGATCCTCGAGGTCGATGCGGCCGATGGCGTGCATGCCGCTGGAGAGCGTGACCACCCGGTCGCGAATCTTGTCCAGCAGCAGCCCGGTCAGCGCGAAATGACCGAGATGGTTTGTGCCGATCTGCATTTCGAAGCCGTCGGTGGTGCGCTTGAACGGCACCGCCATCACGCCCGCATTGTTGATCAGCACGTCGGCGCCGTCGACGGAGTCGGCGAACTCGTGGATCGAGGTCAGGTCCGCCAGATCCAGCCGGCGCACCTGGGCATTGGGGCCGATCTCGTCGGCGACGGCCCGCGCCTTGACCTCATTGCGGCACGCCATGATCACGCGCGCCCCGGCGCCGGCGAGCGCACGCGCGGTGACCGCGCCCAGCCCGCTGTTGGCGCCGGTCACGATGACCGTCCGGCCCGCCTGATCGGGGATGTCGGAGATGTCCCAACCACTCACGGGGTCGAGTCTAGGGGCGCGGCGGCGTGCTCGTCTGATCTCGGCGCGAACCGCTCCCGGATTCGGAATTTGCCGACGCCTGCCGAGGGTGCTCCGGCGCGTCGTGCCCGTCTCGCCGTCGACCCTTGCGACCTGCCCGAGCGGTAGCGTCCGCGACCATGAGCACCCTGCTGCTCCCGGGTTTGCTGGGCGTTCTGGTGCTGATCTGACGTTCTGGTGCTGATCTGACATTGTGACCGCCACGGACATCGAGACCACCCTCACCGAGAGGGATCGGGCTTTTCAGGACAGGGCGAGGACCTCGTCGTCGGACATGGCGGCCACCTCCAGGTAGAGGCGGGCCACCTCGTCCAGCCGGCCGGCCGCGCCGGCCCGCTCCTCACGATCCAGCAGGCGGCGGGCCAGTCCCGCGACCGTGCGGGCCGCGAAGAAGTCGGCGACCACGGTGTCCGGGGAATCCAGCCAATCCCGCACGCGCCCGACGACCGCGGTCGCCAGCACCGAATCGCCGCCGAGGGCGAAGAAGTCGTCGGTCACGCCGACCCGCTCGCGGCCCAGCACCGTGGCGACGATGTCGGCCACGGCGCGCTCGATACCGGTTCGGGGAGCGACGAATTCGCCGTCCCGATCACCCGCGGCCAGCAGGGTCGCGATGGCCTTGCGGTCCGGTTTGCCGTTCGAGGTGAAGGGCAGCTCGGCCAGCAGTTCGACCCGGGACGGAATCATGTAGGCGGGCAGCAGGTCCGCGGCGGCCGCCAGCAGGGCCGGGACCTCGAGGGTGACGCCCTCGCCCGCCACCACGATCGCCGCGAGTTTCGGTGCGGCCGCGCCGATCACCGCCGCGATGGCGTGCCGCACACCCGGCAGGGCGCGCAGGGCGCTCTCCACCTCGCCGAGTTCCACGCGATACCCGCGGATCTTGACCTGATGGTCGGCGCGGCCCAGGAACTCCAGGCAGCCGTCCGGCAGGTACCGCGCCAGATCACCGGTGCGGTACCAGTTCAGGCCCTCGTGGGTGACGAACCGGTCGGCGGTCCGCTCGGGGTCGCCGCGATACCCGGCGGCCACGCCCGCCCCGCCGATCCACAGCTCGCCGGTGACCCAGTCCGGGCAGTCGCGTCCCGAGGGCCCGACCACCCGGCAGCGCACATTGCGGAGCGGAGTGCCGTACGGGACGGCCGACCATTCCTGCGGCACTTCGGCATTCACCACTTCACAGATGGTGGAGTGGATGGCGGTCTCGGTGGCCCCGCCCAATCCGGCGAACCGGCAGTCCGGGGCCACCGCGGCCAGCCGTCCGGGCAGCGCCACATCCACCCAGTCGCCGCCGAGAATGACCATGCGCACACTGTCCACCGGCTTCCCGGCGGCCGCCTCGAGCAGCATGTCCAGCAGGCTGGGGACGCAGTTGACCACCGAAACCCGATGCCGCCGAATCATTTCGGCCCACCGCCCCGGCTCGCCGCGCTGTCCCTCATCCAGCGCGACGACCGCACCCCCGGCACTGAGCAGGCCGAAGATGTCGTAGACGGACAGGTCGAACTCCAGCGCCGACAGGGCGAGCGCCCGATCGTCAGCGCCGATCCCGAACCGCTCATTGAGGTCGTCGATGGTGTTCATCGCCGCCCGATGCGGCACCTCCACGCCCTTCGGCTGTCCCGTCGACCCCGACGTGAACAGCACATACGCGATGGCCTCGGTATCCGGAATCACGGCCTCGGCCAACGGTTCCGGATACCGCCGCGCCTCGGTCAGCGCCAGCGTCGGCACCCCGGTGACCTCCGCCCCGGCCGTCACCGCCGCCACCACGGTGCCGATCCGCACGATCTCGTCCCGGCGCGCCACGGGCTGATCGAATCCGATCGGCACATACACGCCGCCGGCCGCGAGCACACCCGCGCTGGCCAGGATCTGACCGGGCCCCTTCGGCAACTGCACCGCGACCGCATCACCCGGCCGCACCCCTGCCGCACGCAACGCACCCGCCACCGCGAGTGCCTGCCCGGCCAGCTCGCCATAGGTCAGCACCCGTGCTGCGGAGGCGGACGTATCCACGAGGTCGTCCTCCCAGATGACCGCGGGCGCATCCGGATTCGCAGCGGCGAACTCGAACAGCCCACTGTGCAGCGCCCGCCCGCTCACCGGACCATCGGTGGCATTCACCCGGGTGCGAGCCACCGCCTGCTCCACCGGAATTCGCACCGCCGCCTCGGCATCCCACCCCGCGTCGCGGACCTCTACGTCCGGCTCGTCACTGCCCGCCAGGCGCAGGACGGCGTCGATGTAGCGGGTGAACATGGTCTCGACCATGGCGGGCGGGAAGGCGTCGGCGCGGACGTCCCAGTTCAGCAGGAGGCCGCCGCGGACCTCGGTGACCTGAGCATCGAGCAGCACCTGCGGGCCCTGGGAGATGATCCAGACCGGCTCGCCGAAAGTAGCGGTGACCTGGTCGGCGAAGAGCTCGCCGAGATTGATGGCGCTGGTGTAGACGATCGGGGCCAGCACCGGTTCGCCGCGCAGCCGGCCCAGGTCTCGCAGCACCTCGAGGCCGGTGTAGCCGGAATGCGCTCCGGCGGCATGCAATTCACGCTGCAGGGCGCGGGCCCGGTCGGTGACGGTAGCCGGCTCGGCCACATCGACCTCCAGCAACACCGAGGAGGTGAAGTCGCCCACCACCCCGTCCACCTGCGGATGCACCGGTTCCCGATGGAACAGCGGCAGATTCAGCAGGAACCGCCGCTGCGCCGACCACCCGCCGATAGTCTCGGCGAACACCGACGCCAACGCCATCGCGGGGGTGATCCCCCGCGCATGCGCCGCCGCGAACATCCGCGCCTTGGCCTCCGGCGACAGCCACCGATGCAGCCGCACGGTGCGCGCCCGCTCCTGGACCTCGGAGCCGCCCGGCAGTTCCGGCGCGCCCGGCAGATCCGCGAGCCGCTGCTGCCACCACTCGCGATCGGCGGCGTGTTCCGGTGCGGGACCGGCATGTTCGGCCAGGTACTGCCGGAACGTGTAGTGCTGCGGCGGCAGCTGCTCGCCGTGATAGAGCCGCGCCAGGTCGGCCACCAGGATCCGGTAGCTCATGGCGTCGGCCGCGAGCATGTCCACATCCAGGTGCAGCCGGGTGCGCCCGTCCGGCAGCAGGGTCAGCGCGATATCGATGACCTGGCCGTCCTCCACCGCCATCAGCTGATGAGTCCGGCGCTCCCGCAACGCCTCCAGCGTCCGCTCCACCGATTCGGGGTCGGCCGCGCGCAGATCGGTGACACTCCAGACATCCCGGCCCGGCCGCTCCAGCGTCTGCTGGGTCCCATCGGGCAGGAACCGCGTCCGCAACATCGGATGCCGCCGCACCAGCGCCTCGACCGCGGCCCGGAGCCGCTCCGGATCCACCCCGGCCCCGTCGAATTCGACATAGAGATGCGCCGCGACCGCCCCCAGCTCCTGGCCCTCGCCCCGCCCGACCCAGTACGCGTGCTGCATCGGCGCCAGCCCGAACGGACTTCCGTCATCCGCCTGCTCGCTCGCGGCCGCAAGCACATCGTCCGCCCGGTCATTCGATTCCGCCCCGCCGAGGAGGCGGTGCCAGGCGGCGACCGTGGGTTCGGCGGCGAGTTGGGCGAAGTTGACGGCCAGGCCGCGTTTACGCCAGGAACCCGCGAGTTTCATGGTGCGGATGGAGTCGAGGCCGAGCTCGATGAGGTCGGCGTGGTCGGGGACGACGGCCGGGTCGAGGCCGAGGTGGCCGGCGACGGCGGTGCGGATCTCGTCCCGGGCGATGCTCGCCGCTGACCCCTGGGGTGACTCCATTTCCGCTGGTACTCCTTGCTCGAGGGAGGGGATGGCCGCTGCCGATCCGGAATTCGGATGTCGTTCGACAGCAGCGTAACCCATTGAGATAGGGTTGCCTAACCTATGCAAGGCCACCCTTACTAGTCAGAGGTCAGAGCTGTGACATCGACCGCATCCGCGGAGACATCGACCGCAAAACCCGCCACGGACCACCGCGACGGCTTCGTCCCGTTCCCCGACGACCTGGCCGAGCGGTACCGGCGGGCCGGATATTGGGCGGGCCGGCCGCTGGGCGAACTCCTGCGCGACGCGGCCCGGCAGTGGCCCGGCCGACCGGCGCTGCTGGGCGACACCGAGACCTCCTACGCGGCGCTCGACCTGGCGGCCGACCGGATGGCGCACGGCTTCCTCACCCTGGGCATCCGGCCGGGCGACCGGGTCGTGCTGCAGCTGCCCAATGTCCCCGAGTTCGTTCCGGTGCTGTTCGGCCTGCTGCGCGCCGGGATCATCCCCGTGCTCACCCTGCCCGCCCACCGGCGCGCCGAGATCGAGCATCTGACAAGGCTCTCCGGCGCGGTCGCCTACGTGACGGCGGACCGGCTCGCCGACTTCGACTACCGCACCCTCGCCGCCGAGGTGAGCGCGCACGTCCCGGCCCTGCGGCACGTGCTGGTGCTCGGCGACCCGGGCTCGTTCACCGACCTGAATTCCATTCCCGCCGACGGCGATTCGCTGCCCGAGGTCGACGCCTCCGATATCGCGCTCATGCTGGTCTCCGGCGGCACCACCGGCCTGCCCAAGCTCATCGCCCGCACCCACGACGACTACGCCTACAACGCGAAGGCCAGCGCCGAGGTCTGCGAGCTCGGCCCGGACGACGTCTATCTCGCGGCCCTCCCGATCGCCCACAACTTCCCGCTGGCCTGCCCCGGCGTGCTCGGCACGGTGGCCACCGGCGGCGCCATGGCCTTCGTGACCGACCCCAGCCCGGAGAGCGCCTTCGCCGCCATCGAACGCCACCGCGTCACCGTCACGGCGGTGGTACCGCCGCTGGCCCAGCTCTGGTGCGCGGCAGTGGAGTGGGAGGACGCCGACCTGTCCTCGCTGCGCCTGCTCCAGGTCGGCGGCGCGAAGCTGGCCGAGGTGAACGCCCGCGATGTCGTCCCCGCCCTGGGCGTGCGGCTGCAACAGGTGTTCGGCATGGCGGAGGGCCTGCTCAACTACACCCGCGCCGAGGACTCCGACGAACTGGTCTGCACCACCCAGGGCCGTCCCCTCTCCCCCGCCGACGAGGTCCGCGTGGTGGACGAGCAGGGCAACGACGTCGAAGACGGCCAGGAGGGCGAGCTGCTCACCCGCGGCCCCTACACCCTGCGCGGCTACTACCGTGCCCCCGAACACAATTCGCGCGCCTTCACCCCGGATGGCTACTACCGCAGCGGCGATCTGGTGCGCCGCCTGCCCAGCGGCCACCTGATCGTGTCGGGCCGCATCAAGGACGTCATCAATCGCGGCGGCGAGAACATCTCCTGTGACGAGCTCGAGGAACACCTGCTCGCCTATCCGGGCGTCCGGCACGCGGCCGCCGTGGGCCTGCCCGATCCGGCGCTCGGCGAGAAGGTCTGCGTGGTCCTGGTGACCGCGGGCGACCTGCCGTCGTCGGCCGCCGTCAAGGCCTTCCTGACCGAGCGCGGCCTGGCCACTTACAAGCTCCCGGATGTATTGCGGCAGGCCGACGTCCTGCCCGTCACCGCGGTCGGCAAAATCGACAAGAAGGCCCTCGCCGCGCGCTACTGAGCCACACGCCCTAGGGTTCAGCCATGGGTGGGTGGAACACATCGGACATTCCTGACCAGACCGGTCGCATCGTGATCGTCACCGGCGCGACCAGCGGCCTGGGCGAGGCCACCACGCGGGCCCTGGCCGCCGCCGGCGCCCAGGTGATCATGGCCTGCCGCAATGAGATCAAGGCGCAGGCCGTGGCCCGGACCATGCCCGGGACCGTGCAGATCCGCCAGCTCGACCTGGCCGACCTGGCCTCGGTGCGCGCCTTCGCCGCGAGCGTCGAGCGCGCCGATGTCCTCATCAACAACGCCGGGGTGATGGCGGTGCCGAAACAGCGCACCACCGACGGCTTCGAATTGCAGATCGGCACCAACTATCTGGGCCACTTCGCGCTGACCGGCCTACTGCTGGACCGGATTTCGGAGCGGGTGGTGAACACCTCCAGCATCACCCACTTCATCGGCCGTATCGATCTGGAGGACCTGAACTGGGAGCGGCGCGCCTACTCCCGCTTCGGCGCGTACGCGCAGTCCAAGCTGGCGCTGCTGCTGTTCACCTACGAGCTGCAGCGGCGGCTGACGCTCACCGGCTCGCCCACGCTGTCCGTGGCCGCGCACCCGGGCTATGCCGCCACCGAGATCAGCTCGGAGACCCAGAACCTGCTGGAGCAGATCGTCGGGCTCGGCAATCGGCTGGTGGCGCAGAGCGCCGAGATGGGCGCTCTCCCAACGCTGTACGCCGCCACCGCCGCGGTCGAACCGGGTGGCTACTACGGGCCGGACCGGTTCAACTGGCGCGGTCACCCCGCCAAGGTCGGCTCCAATGCCGCCTCCCACGACGAGAAGACCGCCCGGGAGCTCTGGGAGCTGTCCGAGCGGTTGACCGGGGTCGAGTTCGGCGTCTGACGCTCAGGCGCGCACCACGTACGGCGCGACGCTGCCGAGTTTCTCGCAGGTCTCCTCGAATTCGCGTTCCGGCCGGGACTGCCCGACCACGCCCGCGCCCGCACGCAGCCACGCGCCCGCACCGGTCTGATAGACCGCGCGCAGCACCAGCGTCGCCTCCAGCGCGCCGTCGGGCGAAACCGTCACCACCGCACCGGAATACAGGCCACGTGGATCGTGGTCGAGGCGGAACACCGCATCGACGCCCGCGGCCTTGGGAATCCCGGAGGCGGTGACCGACGGGAACAGCATCTCCAGCGCGTCCCACGGGCTGCGGCCGGCCGCCAGCCGCCCGCGCACCGTGGAGGCCAGGTGCTGCACGCTGCCGCGCTCACGCACGGCCATGAAGTCCGAGACCGCGGTGGTGTCCGGCTCCGCCACGGCCGCGATCTCGGCGAACGAGGTCTGCACCGAAATGGCGTGCTCGACAATCTCCTTCGGATCCCGCACCAGGTCGGCGCGGGCGGCCAGATCGACCGCGTCGCCGCGCCCGAAGGCCCGGGTCCCGGCCAGCGGCTCGGTGGTGACCACCCGGTCCCCGTCCACGGCCGCGACCAGTTCCGGGCTGAAGCCCGCGGCCTCCAGCCCGCCCAGCCGCAGCAGGAACGAGCGCGCCGGGGTGTTGTGCACGCGGCCCAGCCGGTAGGTGTCCGGAATGTTCACCGCGAAGGGCAGTTCCACCTTCCGCGACAGAATCACCTTCTGGTACTTGCCGTCCCGGATCTCGGCGACGCCGGTGGCCACCCGGTCCCGGTAGCCCGTGGGATCCACGGTGACGTCGATGGGGTGCGCGACCGGCAGCGGCGTGTCCTGCGCGGCCGCGATCAGCGCGTGGATGTCGCCGGTCTCGGACGGCGTCGCGCCCGACACCCGTACCCCCGCGCTGTCGATGCGCACCTCGATGCGCGGAATCATCAGGTGCGCCAGCGTCGCTCGCGGGTGCACGTGCGCGGTCGCGCCCAGCGACCAGGCGCAGAACTCGAATCCGATCCACCCGAACGCATTCCGGCCGTCCAGCGGCAGTGCGGCCAGCGCGCCGTCGACAGCCTGCGCCGGATTCCCCGTCCACGGCCCGGCGGTGGTGCGCCCGTCCCAGCTCACCCGCAGTTCGTTCGCGTCCAGCTCGACGCCGCCCAGCGGGTCGGCCGCGAACACCCATTCGCCGGGCCGCTCGTACACCACGTATTCGCCGAAGCGATCCGCCGCCGCCAGCGCGGTGACCGCCGCGACCGGATCGGTGACGTGTTCGCCCCACCGCTGCTCCCCCTCGAGCCGTACCCGTTCGTCAGCGACCGACACCAGACCTCCAAGGTTATGCTTACCTAACTTGATGAGTGAGGTTAGCATTGCCTTTCCCAGAGTGGGGAAGGGTCGATCGCGACCTGCGTCACGGCACCCCGCGCCGCCCCGAAACCCACGCTCCGACCGGGGAATTGCCCGACCTACCGACCGACGCCGCGCGTTTGGGCTTCAATGGATCGCAGCGGCTCATGCGGAGGTAACCAGAATGCTCGATCATGACAGCCGGCTCCCCGAAGCCGCGCTCACCGCTCCGCAGTCCGTGGTCGCCCTGGTCGACGCCGCCTCCCCGGTGGAGCGCGCCCTCGTCGGACACTGGCTGGCCGAGGGCGGCATCACCCAGGAGTTCGGCACCGCCGCCCCCGTCACCCAGCTCGACCTCGACCCCGCGGCCGTCACCGCCCGGCTGGTCGGGCGCAGCGACGATCCGCTGGTGGTGCCGGTCCGGGTGCTGTGGCTGCCGCCCGAGCGAGACGGCGTGCGCCGCACCACCTTCAGCGATCTGCTCACCCTGACCAACCCGCGCAAACCCAACCGGCTCATGCAGCGGCGGCTGCTCAGCAAGGCCCCCGACCGGCACCTGGTGCTGACCGGGCAGCCCGCCCGGCTCAGCGAGCTGCGCGCCAACAATCCCGGATCCGCCGGTGCGCCCGACGCTTTCGGGCGGGCCATCGTGCGGGCCGGCATCGTCGCCCTGGAACGCGCCGAACGCGCTGTCATCGGCGACCGGTACAAGGTGCCGCGGCTGGTGGTCGAGGAAATCCTGGACTCGCCCGAATTCCTGCGGCGGCTCGACGCCATCGCCGAGGAGACCGGTGTGCCCCCGCGCGAGGTGTACCGGCGGGCCGAGAAGGGCCTGCGCGAACTCGTCGCGGCACAGAGCCGGCTGGTGTCGGACCTGTTCACCCAGGCCATGCGGCCCGTGCACGCCTCCACCTGGAAGGTCGACGCCGACGAGTCCGGGCTGGACCGGCTGCGCTCGCTCAACCGGCGCTACCCGCTGGTCTTCCTGCCCTCGCACCGGTCCTACGTGGACGCCTTCGTGCTCGGGGACATCCTGGCGCGCAACGACTTTCCGCCCAACCACGTGGTCGGCGGAGCCAACCTCAAGTTCTGGCCGATCGGGCCCATCGCGCGACGCACCGGAACCGTGTTCATCCGCCGCAGTTTCGGCGACGACGAGGTGTACAAGGCGGTCGTCGAGGAGTACATCGCCTACCTGCTCACCAAACGCTTCAATCTGGAGTGGTACTTCGAGGGCGGGCGCACCCGCACCGGCAAACTCCGGCCGCCCCGCTACGGACTGCTGAATTACCTCGCGGCCGCGCTGCGTTCGAAACGCATCGACGACGTCATGCTGGTGCCGGTATCCATCACCTACGAACGGCTCAACGAGATCGGGGCCATCGCCCTCGAACAGACCGGCGGCCGTAAACAACCCGAGGGCCTGACCTGGCTGGCCCGCTACGTGCGCAACCAGCAGCACTCGGCCGGGCGCGTGTACGTGCGCTTCGGGACCCCGCTCTCGGCCCGCGACCGGCTGGCCGTGAACGGCGATCCGCTGACGGTCCACCCGAATCCGCCTTCCGAGCGGACCCTCGAACTCGAGCACCTGGCCGTGCAGCGGCTGGCCTTCGAGGTCGCCGTCGGCATCAACGACGTCACCCCGATCACCGTCAACGCCCTCACCACCCTGGTACTGCTGGGCGTACACGAGCGCGCCCTCACCCGCGGCGAACTGCGCGCCGCCATCGCGCCCGTGCTCGGCTACATCCAGCGCCGGAACCTGCCCAGCGGCGAACTCGACGCGCTGCGCGACGATCACGGGCTGGCCGTGGTGCTCGAACAGCTGACCGTCGCCACCGTGGTCACCGTCTACCGCGGCGGGCTGGAACCGGTGTACGCCATCAATGCCGGGGCACACCTGGAGGCCGCGTTCTATCGCAACAGCGCCGTGCACTGGTTCGTCAACCGCGCCATCCTCGAACTGTCCATCCTCACCGCCGTCGAGGCGCCCGATGGCGATCAGCTCCGGGTCGGCTGGGAGGCCGCCTTCCGGCTGCGCGACCTGCTCAAGTTCGAATTCTTCTTCCCGGAGCGGGCCGAATTCACCAGCCAGCTCACCGCCGAAATGCTGCTGGTGGACCACGACTGGCATCAGCGCACCGCCGCGGGCACCGTCGGCTCCGACATCCTGGCCCGGCTGGCCGAATCCGGGTTCATGATGGCGCACCGGGTGCTGCGCTCCTTCTTCGACGCGCAACTGGTGGTGGCCGAACGGCTGGCCGCCCGCGACCCGGTCGCCGAGGTCGACAAGAAGGCCCTCATCGACGAATGCCTGCAGGTCGGCAAGCAGATGCTGCTGCAGCAGCGGCTGCACAGCCCCGAATCGGTGTCCTCCGAATTGTTCGGCAGCGCGATCAAACTCGCCGACAACCACGGCCTGCTCACCCCCTCCGACGATCCCGCCGATCTGGCCGCCCGCCGCAGCAGCTTCGCCGCCGAACTGCGCGCCATCGGCCAGCGCATCTCCCGGGCCGCCACCCTCGACCCGTCCAACCGCCTGGAAGCGCTATGACACACCGGGTCCGGGGAATCGGCGCGGGCCGGCCCGCACTGCCGCTCCGGCCCGGCGTCGGCGTCACCCAGCGCCCGGTCGGCGCACAGGATCTCGGCGCGGCCCTCGAAGCCGTGCGCACCGGACCGCAAGGTCCGCGCGTCGCAGCGATTTTCGACTTCGGCGGCACCGTCGTCCACGGGTTCAACCCGCCGCCGCTGCCCCGGCGACTGCTGCGGCGCAGCAGCACCCAGGGCGCGCTCACCGCCACCCTGCTCGGCAGTATTCGCGGGGCGCGCAGCGAGGGCGAGTACGAGCGCTTCCTGCAATCGGTGATGTACAGCTGGGCCGGGACAGCCGAGGACGAGCTGGCCCGCCTCGGGCGACAGGCGTTCGCGCGCAGCGTGTACGGGCACATCTACCCGGAGGCCTGGCGGCTGGTGCGCGAACACGAGGCGGCCGGGCACACGCTGGTGCTGATCAGCTCGGTCACCTGCTACCAGGTGCGGCCGGTGGCCGAGGAACTCGGCGTCCCGCACGTGCTGTGCACCGCCATGGCCGTCCAGGACGGCGTGCTCACCGGGCACGTGGAGGGAAAGCCGCTGTGGCGCAACGGCAAAGCCGACGCCGTGCGCCGCTTCGCCATCACCCACGACATCGACCTCACCCACAGCTGGGCCTACGCCGACAGCGCCGCCGACCTGCCGCTGCTGCAGACCGCCGGGCACCCGGTGGCGGTGAACCCGGATCCGCGCGTCGTGCTGGAGGCGGCCGAAAAGGATTGGCCGGTGCTGCATTTCCGGCCCCGGCAGGCGCCCGGGGCCACCGACTACGCCCGCACCCTGGCCGGATTCACCGGTCTGCTGGGCGGGGCCCTGTTCGGCGTGGCCGCCAAGGCGCACACGAAACAGCGCCGCCAGATGGCGGATTCGATGATGACCTACGCCGCGGACACCACCCTGCGCGGCACCGGAGTGAAGGTCCGCGTGGTGGGCGCCGGGAACGCCCGCGCCCCGCGCCCGGCCGTGTTCATCTTCAACCACCAGAGCCAGTTCGACATCGTGGTGCTGGCCGAGGTACTGGGCACCGGATTCACCGGCATCGCCAAGCGGGAGATCACCAAGAACCCGATCTTCGGTCCCCTGATGCGCTTCGTCGAGGTGACCTTCATCGACCGCGCCGACACCGCGGCCGCCAAGGCCGCGCTGCAACCCGTCGTCGACACCCTGCGCGGCGGACTGTCGGTCGTGATCGCGCCCGAGGGCACCCGATCCCTGACCCCGCGCATCGGGCCGTTCAAGAAGGGCGCGTTCCACATTGCCCGGCAGGCGGGCGTGCCGGTGATTCCGGTGGTGATCCGGAATGCCGGCGAAATAGCGTGGCGCAATTCGGCCGTGGTGCGCAAAGGCGTCGTGGACGTGGCCGTCCTACCGCCGATCGATGTCAGCGGCTGGGATCCGGCCGATATGGACGCCGAGGTGGAGCAGGTCCGGCAGCTGTTCGTGGACACGCTGCTCCACTGGCCCGAAAGCCGCCCCGGCAGTTAGTCAGACAGCGCGACCGAACAGCAGCTTCCACGGCATGGCCGCGGACTCCAGCTGCACCTTCAGGCTCATCTTGGACGCGCCCTTGGTGCGCTCCTCGAAACGGATCGGCACCTCGGCGATCGAAATGCCCTTCTTGACCGTCCGGTAGTTCATCTCGACCTGGAACGAATAGCCGTTGGACTTGATCGAGGCCACGTCGATGGCGCGCAGCGTGTCCGCCTTCCACGCCTTGAAACCGGCGGTCGCGTCCTTCACGCCCAGGCGCAGAATCATATTCACGTAGAAATTGGCCCAGGCCGACAGCGCCTTGCGATACCACTTCCACTCCGCCGCGGTGGAACCACCGGGAACATAACGGGATCCGAGCACCACGCCGGCATCGGTGGACTCCAGCTTGTCCAGCATGGCCGGGATGACCTCGGCCGGGTGCGACAGGTCGGCGTCCATCTGAATGACCACGTCGGCGCCCTCGTCGAGCGCCCGGGTGATGCCGGCGATGTATGCCCGGCCCAGACCGTCCTTCTCGGTGCGGTGCAGCACGCCCACCACGTTCGGCAGGTCGGCGGCCAGCTTGTCGGCCACCTCACCCGTACCGTCGGGCGAATTGTCGTCCACCACCAGCACATGCAGGTCGGCCACCGGTAGCGCGGTCAGCCGCTCCACCGCCACCGGCAGGTTCTCCCGCTCGTTGTAGGTCGGCACCACCACGGTGACCTTCAAGGTTTACCCTCCCGCTCGGTCGTTTTCTGGCTACGAAACCGTACCTGGTCAACCTGAGTGCCTCGTGAGCGCACCGAACAGCGCGTCACCCCCGTCACTCCGGCGTCAGTCGTCCTCTTGGTCCGCGCGCCGATTTCGTTCCCGCACAATATCCAACGCCCGCTCCGCTGTCGCCTTATCCGGATAGGGCCCGATCCGATCGCCGACCCAGCAGGTCTTCCCCTGCTCCGCCTTCTGATGGGAGATGCAGTAATACCACTGGTTGTCCTCAGCCATGAGGTCCAGCATTCCACCAAGATCAGACCCGCAGGTCGAAAAACACGCGGACAACCCGGGAACGCGGAAAGACCCCGTCCGAGGGACGGGGTCTTCCAGATCCGGTGGCCAAGGCCGGGATCGAACCGGCGACCTTCCGCTTTTCAGGCGGACGCTCGTACCAACTGAGCTACCTGGCCGTAGGCACCCGATTCGAATGCCACGCTGTACCACTTCTTGCCATGCAAGGAGTCTTGCGACCCTGACGGGACTCGAACCCGCGACCTCCGCCGTGACAGGGCGGCGCGCTAACCAACTGCGCCACAGGGCCTTGCTCTTGCTCCGACAACGATGTTGCCATCGTTGTACCCCCTACGGGATTCGAACCCGCGCTACCGCCTTGAAAGGGCGGCGTCCTAGGCCGCTAGACGAAGGGGGCCCGCCGGATCTCTCCGGACCGTTTGCTCAACGGCTTCCGTTGGGAGCGGAGATAGCTTATGACAGGCTCCGCATGATTCCCAAATCAGCTGGTCAGAGTCCCAAGTTGAGATCTTCGAGCCGGGCGGACACCCGCCAGCCGGTGCGGCGGAACTCCTCGGTCCACTCCGGCGTCGCGGTGGCTTCCACGATCACCTCGAGCGCCTCGGCGAACCGGGCCCGCAGATCCACCGGGCCCGCCAGCACATCGGAGATATAGCGCTGGCCCGCCAGCGCCGCCGCCAAGGTGCGGGTGAACCGGTCCGGATCCGAATCCGGGCGCAGTTGTTTGTGCTCGGTCGCTTTCACCGCGAGCTGCCGGATGGCGCGCCCGAGAATGCGGCCGCCGCCGGCCTGGATGTCGCGGTAGAACTCCGGCTCGATGATGAGCCGGAACTCCGCCTGGATGATGATGTCGTTCTCCAGCCGCAGCGCGATCTCGTCGATCATGCCGTGCAGCACATCCAGCGGGCCGAGATCGGTTCTGGCGAGCCACCTTTCGGTCGATGCCCGATAGCGGTCGACCGCCGCCTCGAGCACCGCACGAGCCAGGTCCTCCTTGGAGTCGAAGTGAAAGTACATGGCCCCCTTGGTCGCCCGGGAACCTTCCAATATGCGGTTGAGCGAAGCAGCGGCATAGCCGCTCTTCCCGAACTCAACGGCGGCGGACCTGATGATCGCCGCGCGTGTCCGGCGGGCCCGCTCTTGCTGCCGTGCCATGCTCGAAACGCCTCCGAAGCTAGCTAACCGTCGCCGACCGCCGCGCGGCCTCGACGCAAAGTTACGTGTCTTTCAAATACTTCAAAACGGGCTTCGCCCGGAATTACCAAACTTTTGGTACGAAAAAGCGCGAGAAACTTGAAACACACCAACAGGTATAGGTTTTTCCCGCCTGGGTGCACCACCGCGGGTGCGCACCCGGGCGTTCACGTCGTCCTGGTCCGCCTCCCCGCAGCTTCATCGTATTGGAGCCGCGATCGGCCAGACCGGTCGCGACACGTTCGGGCACATCAACGATAAGCCGAATCCCGTGCCGCCGGGGCAATCCCGGTCCCTCGGGAATTCACCAGTCGGTCACCGTACCCGGAAAGCGCACCCAGCGTGAGGTGTACCGGAAAGTCAGTTAGCCAGCACACCCCCTATCGAATGCCGCAATTCCCCAGCAATCGTAAGGATGATTGGTTCGAATCGACGAATTCGCCCATATCCCACCGATGTTCGGCCGGCCGATCGCCGCCGCGCGCGCTGTCCACACCGACACCGCATCGCCGCCGAGCCGCCGCCCCCACACCCGCGCCGACTCCGACCGGTTTCCACCCCCCGCTCCAAATAGCTTGCCATACATCACCATTGGATGATATTCACACTCCAGCGCAACGAAACAAACTGAGTGGCAAGGCGATTGCCGGACCCCTCGGCACCGGCAATCAGCGCCCGCTTACCGGGCCGTCCGGAACCCATCGGGCCATGGACACGGCGAAACCACACCGCCACCCCACCCCGCCCACACTCCGCGCCGACCCCGGCCCACCCCCGGGTCCACCTTCTCGCGGTGCCGCACCGACCGGTCCGCACCCTCACAGGGCCACATCGTCCCCCCAACCGACCGCCTCGGCTCCCCGAGCCCCGCCGATCGGCACAGCCCGTCACCCCAACGGCACACCGCGTCATTCCCCACCCGGACGCCACCGGTCCCCGCGGTTCCCCGCCGCGCGCCCGCACCGCACCGCACCGGCCCCCGACGGCGCATCGTGACCTGCGCAAATATCGTCTGCCAGAGCGCAATCGGATACTCGTTTAACACTTATGGGGTCGGCCCATTAAACTGACGTCCCGCACGCCCCTATAGCTCAGTTGGTAGAGCTACGGACTTTTAATCCGCAGGTCCCAGGTTCGAGCCCTGGTGGGGGCACTCCATGGGAGGGGCCCGGAACGATACCTCCGGGCCCCTCGCCATATCCGCGAATCTGTAGCAATCCGCCCCGACTTCACCTACCGTGGCCGGAGCAGAGCCTTTCCCGGGAACCATCAGCACAGGCGGAGTTCATGACTTCCTTCGATGACCTGCTCTCCAATGTCCCGGTCGCCCAGATCGCCGAGCGGCTCGGCGTCGACGAGGCGACCGCGAAGACGGCGATCGATGCGGCCGTCCCCGTACTACTCGGCGGGTTCCAGACACAGGCCGGCAACCCCGAGGTCGGACTGAATCTGGAGCACGAGGTCGCCGGCCAGCCGCACAGCCTGCTCGACGGCGGTGTCGACATGAGTCAGGTGGACATCGCCAACGGCAGCCAGATCGTCGATCAGACCTTCGGCGCCGAGAAGAACACGGTGCTCAGCGCTCTCGGTAATGTCGGCGGCAACAACATCAGCCAGGACCTGATGAGCAAGCTGCTCCCCATGCTCGCGCCGATCGTGCTGGCCTACCTCGGCAAGAAGGCCCTGGGCGGGGGCGACGGCGCGGCCGGCCGGTCCGGTGGCGGGATCGGCGATCTGCTCGGCAGTCTGCTCAGCGGCGCCACCGGTGGAAACAGTGGCGGCGGTCTGGGCGACATACTCGGCAAGGCGGTCGGCCAGAACGCGGGCAGTGTGCTCGGCAACGTGCTGGGCGGGCTACTGGGTAAGAAGTAATCGGGCATCTCGACCGGATGCGGGGCTAACGAACCACAGCCCATGGCGATACACCCGTCGCTGTGGGCCGCTTGTCATATGACATCTCTCACCTACGCCGCAATGGCGCACATGTGAGTTTCACATCACCCTACGGTCACGTAAGGTATGGGCGCGGCGGCAGGCCGGCGAGGGTACGACAGCACGACGCACGACACGAAGGGCACACGTATGGCAAAGGATCTGACTCAACTCGAGCTGCTGACGGAGTTGGAGCCGGTTGCCGAGGAGAACGTCAATCGCCACCTCTCCCTGGCCAAGGAATGGCACCCGCACGACTACGTGCCGTGGGACGAAGGTCGAAACTTCGCCGCCATGGGTGGTGTCGACTGGGATCCGGAACAGTCGAAACTGAGCGAGGTCGCCAAGGCGGCCATGATCACCAACCTGCTCACCGAGGACAATCTGCCCTCGTACCACCGTGAGATCGCCGAGAACTTCTCGCAGGACGGGGCCTGGGGCACCTGGGTCGGCCGCTGGACCGCCGAGGAGAACCGGCACGGCATCGTCATGCGTGACTACCTGGTCGTGACCCGCGGCGTCGACCCGGTCGCCCTCGAGCAGGCCCGCATGATCCACATGACCAACGGGTTCGCCTCGCCCACCGAGGAACTCGAGCAGCTGTCGAACAATGCCGGATTCCTCTACTCGGTCGCGTACGTGACCTTCCAGGAGCTGGCCACCCGCGTCTCGCACCGCAACACCGGCCGCGTCTGCGACGACCCGATCGCCGACCGCATGCTGCAGCGCATCGCCGCCGACGAGAACCTGCACATGATCTTCTACCGCAACATGTGCGGTGCTGCCCTCGACCTGTCGCCCGACCAGACCCTCGAGGCCATCACCCTCATCCTGGAGAACTTCCAGATGCCCGGCGCCGGTATGCCCAACTTCCGCCGCAACGGCGTGCTGATGGCCAAGCACGGCATCTACGACCTGCGCCAGCACCTCGAAGAGGTGGTGAACCCGGTGCTCAAGAAGTGGCGGATCTTCGAGCGCGACGACTTCACCGCGCGCGGCGAGGAGATCCGGGAGCGCCTGGGCACCTTCCTCGAGAAGCTGGGCAAGGACGTCGTGAAGTTCGAGGAGCAGCGCGATCGCATGCTGGCGCGTGAGGCCGCCAAGCGCGAGAAGGAGCTGGCCGCCACCGGCAGCTAGCGACTGCGGGCTGCGAATAAGCCACGGCCCCTCCGGATTTCGATCCGGAGGGGCCGTTTCGCGCCCTGCGCGCGACTCACAGCAAGCTCACCGGGATTCCGCAGCCGATCCGGGCCCGCGGGCCCGATCATGACTGCATGAGCCTCGACACCCGGGTCCGCACGGCGAATGTGGTGCTGCTGCACGGGCAACCGGGCGATCGGTCCGACTGGGACGCGGTGACCGCCCGGCTGCCCGGATCGCTCACCGCGCTGGCCTTGGACCGCCCCGGATACGGTGACAATCCGGAACCGGCTGGGTCCATCGAGGACAATGCCCGCTGGCTGCTCGACCGGCTGGACCACGAGGGCATCGGCAGTGCCGTCCTGGCCGGACATTCGTACGGCGGGGCGGTCGCGCTGGCGGCCGCGACGCTCGCGCCACACCGGGTGCGCGGACTGGTACTGGTCTCCAGTGTGGGGCCGGGGTGCCTGACCGCCTGGGACGAACTGCTGGCCGCGCCGTACGCCGGCACCGCGCTGGCATTGACCGCATGGGCGGTGCTGCCGTGGCTGGCGCGCAAGGGCCTCGACCACAGCCCCGCCGGGACCGCCGCCGGGACCGCGCTCGCGTTGCTCGCCGGAGTGCACCACCGCCACGGTCCGGTGTGGCGCAGTTTCCTGACCGAACAGCGCGAAATGTTCGACACGCTGGACCGGTGGACGGCGCGGCTCGCGGACATCCGCGTGCCGGCCTTGATCCTCGCCGACCCCGCCGATAAGGTCGTGCCGATCTCCACCTCCCACGCACTGTGCGAGCAGTTGCCCTGTGCCCGAATCGATCTGATCAGTGGGGGTGGCCACCATCTGCCACGACGGCTGCCCGGCGCCGTGGCCGCCCGGATAGGCGACTTTGCCGACTCGTTGGACTGAACCGATGCGCGGCACCCTGCTGGCCGTGCGGGAACGCGCGCTCACCCAGTTCCACACCGAGCGCCGCCATCCCGCCCCCAGCCCGATCCAGCCCGGACGGCCGCTGTGGCGGCAGGTCGCGGGCGAGGTGCGCTGGTCGTTCACCCCACCCGCGCTGTGGCTCGAGGGCGTCGGCGCGAATGTGGTGCTGTCGGGGCTCTTTCTGCTGATCTCGCCGCTCACCCTGCACAAGCACGGCTGGGTGGTGCTGGTCGGCGTCTACTTCGCGACCTTCGTGCTCGCCGACGTCACCACCACGAATGTGCTCGGCGTGGACGCCGACCGGACCCGGCTGAGCCTGGCCGCCGGGGTGCCGGTGCAGCGCATCCTGGTGGTCAAGAACCTCGCGCTGCTGATCATCGTGGGACTGCCGACGCTGCTGGCCACGGCCGTGCTCACCGCCAAGACCAGCGCGCATCCGATGCAGCAGGCCGGGGTTTCGGTCACCGATGTGGCGCTGCCGATCCTGGCCTGGCTCGGGGTGGGCAATATCGTGTCGGCGCTGCTCGCGGTGCCGCCCCGCGCGCTGGGGCAGCGCTGGGCGGCGCGCCGGGACTGGCGCAGCACGCTGCCCTGGCTGACCCACCTGGTCCTGCCGTACGGGCTCTACTACTTCGTCGCGCCGATCGACGGCGAGCAACGTGCCATCCTCGGCTACCACCTGGGCCGCTCGATGCCGGGCGAACTGCGCAGTGCGATCCACCTCGGGGTCGGGCTCGCGGTGTGGCTGGCCGGCACGGTGCTCGCGGTCGCCGTGGTGCGCCGCCGCGGCCTGCGTATGTGGTGACCCATGTGACCGCGGGCACTGCGGGCGGTACGCGGCTCTGGCCGCGAGCACGCGGATGAGAGACTGGACGATGTGACTGCCTCGCTCGAAGCCCCCAAGACCGAGCTGCGGATCGGGCCCTACCCGCTCGATCCGCCGGTCGTGCTGGCCCCGATGGCGGGCATCACCAATGTCGCCTTCCGCACCTTGTGCCGCGAATTCGGAAGCGCCACTTCGCTGTACGTGTGCGAGATGATCACCGCCCGCGCCATCGTGGAGCGCAACGAGAAGACGCTGAACATGATGGCCTTCGGGCCGGACGAGTCGCCGCGGTCCATGCAGCTCTACGGCGTCGACCCCAAGACCCTCGGCGAGGCGGTGCGCATCGTCGTCGGCGAAGGCTGGGCCGACCACATCGACATGAACCTGGGCTGCCCGGTGCGCAAGGTCACCCGCCTCGGCGGCGGGTCGGCGCTGCCCTACAAGCGGCGGCTGTTCCGCGAGATCGTGCGCGAAATGGTCGCGGCCGCAGGCGATGTGCCGGTCACCTTCAAGTTCCGGATCGGCATCGACGACGAGCACCACACCTACCTCGACACCGGCCGCATCGCCGAATCCGAAGGCGCCGCGGCGGTTTCGCTGCACGCCCGCACGGCAGCGCAGCTGTACTCCGGGCAGGCGGACTGGTCCGCCATCGCCCGGCTCAAGGAGACCGTGACCAGCATCCCGGTGCTGGGCAATGGCGATATCTTCACCGCCGACGACGCCCTGCGGATGATGGCCGAGACCGGCTGCGACGGCGTGGTCGTGGGCCGCGGCTGTCTGGGCCGGCCCTGGCTGTTCGCGGAGCTGAGCGCCGCCCTGCGCGGCGAGCCCATTCCGGAGGGCCCCACCCTCGGCAAGGTCGGCGAGATCCTCTACCGGCACGCCGCGCTGCTCGTCGAGCACGACGGCGAGGACAAGGCCATGCGCGATATCCGCAAGCACATGGCCTGGTACCTGATGGGCTTCCCGGTGGGGTCGGCGCTGCGCCGGCAGTTCGCCACCGTGACCAGCCTGGCGCAGATCGCGGATCTGGTCGGGCAGCTGGAGCCGGACGTACCGTTCCCGGCCGACGCGCTCGGCCCGCGCGGACGCCAGGGTTCCCCGCAGACCAAGGTGGCCCTCCCCGACGGCTGGCTCGACGATCCCGAGGACGCGACCGTGCCCACCGCGGCCGACGTCATGCACAGCGGCGGCTGAGCCACGCACCGCGGCGGCTGCGTCATCGACAGCGCCGGCTGATCGCTCCCCGTCTCGAGTTCGATCCGATCACCGCCCGGCGCAGCTCCCGGGCGTTGTGGCGACGCCCTGGCACACTTTGCGAAGCGTGCCCAACCGGGTGTGCGACATACCCGACAAACCGGAAAAACCGTCCCCGCCTGCGGTGGACATACGTTCGAGTGGTCCGTCGTGGCGAAATCGTTATCATGGCCCTCGGCATCAGAAGCAAAGTGAGGTTCGTTGGTGGGTGACGATCGGTACGGGCGTACGCCACGACCCGGAGGTCGCGCCCCCTGGGAGCGCTACCCCGCGGACGGGGACGATCCGGCGCGCACCGGCCGCCGCTCCCGGCACAACGACGACGCCGAACCCGCTGCCGCCGCATCCATTTCGGTCCAGGACCTGGTCGAGCGCGTGGACAGCGAACGCCAGACCCGCCGCCGGCGCCGCGCCGAAACGGAAACCCCGAACGAACCCGCGGCCGAGGCGAGCCGCGAAACCCCCGGGCCGAACGGCTCGGCACCCATGCCGCCGCAACCGGCAGCACCACCGGCTCCCGTGCCCGCCACCGGATCACAGCCGGCGGCCTCGACCGGCGCGCAGCCCGCGGCGAACAGCGGGTCCCAGCGCACCGTGCGCGACACCAGCCACCTCCGCCGGGTCGCGAACGCACCCGGCAATCGCGGCGCGCGCCCGGCCGACCCGACCGCGGATCCGGTCACCGTGGAACTACCCCCGGTCACCGATACCGCGCCGCCCCCGGCCGCAACCGGCGCGGCCGCCCGCACCCGGGCGCTGCTCGCGCGAAAGGTCAAGTCGCCCGCCGACTATCCGACCACCGCGCTCCCGGCGGCCGTGGGACCCGCACCGGCCAAATGGATTTCGAGCACGCGCCGCCGCCGCAACCGGCGGCTGCGGCTGGCCGGCCGCGCCACGCTCGCCGTCGTCGCCGTCATCGCGCTCATCGTGACCGGCACCGGCTGGAGCTACCTGCGTGCCAAGGACAACAATTTCCAGCAGGTTTCCGCACTCGACGACAACTCACCCGACGTGGTCGACGCCGACGGCCAGACCGGTGACGAGAACTTCCTCATCGTCGGCACCGACACCCGCGCGGGCGCCAACGGCAGCCTCGGCGCGGGCAGCGTGGACGACGCCGAGGGCGCGCGCTCCGACACCGTCATGCTGGTCAACATCCCGGCCAACCGGTCCCGCGTGGTCGCCGTCTCCTTCCCCCGCGACCTGGACGTCTCCCGCCCGGTCTGCGAGGGCTGGGACAACGACAAGGCCGCCTACAGCAGCGAGAAGTTCCCCGCCGCCGACGGCGACAAGCTCAACGCCACCTACGCCCTCGGCGGGCCCAAGTGCCTGACCAAGGTGATCACCAAACTGTCCGGCCTGAAGATCAACCACTTCGTCGGCATCGACTTCTCCGGCTTCGAATCCATGGTCAACGTGGTCGGCGGCGTCGAGGTGTGCACCACCAAGCCGCTGGTCGACGAGATCCTCGGCACCGTGCTCACCACGCCGGGCAGGCAGGTCGTGAACGGTTCCACCGCACTGGACTACGTGCGCGCCCGGCACGTGTACGGCGAGGAGCGCAGCGACTACGACCGCATCAACCGGCAGCAGCGGTTCCTGTCCTCGCTGCTGCGCAGTGCGCTGTCGAGCAAGGTGCTCTTCGATCCGGGCAAGCTCAACGGCTTCATCGATGCCTTCGCCAAGCACTCCTTCATGGACAACGTCAGCACCAAAGACCTGCTGACACTGGGCCGTTCGATGCAGAAGATGCAGGCCGGGGCCATCACCTTCCTGACCGTCCCCACCGCGGGCACCACCTCCTACGGCAACGAGATCCCGCGCGAATCGGATATCAAGGCCATCTTCCGCGCCGTCATCGACGACCAGCCGCTGCCCGGCGAGAAGAAGACCGACCCCCCGCCCAGCGCCGGCGCCGCGCCCGTGGCCAAGCCCAAGCTGGCTGCGGTGGATCCGAGCACCTTCTCGGTGCAGGTGTCCAACGGCTCCGGCCAGGCGGGCATCGCGAGCACCACGGCGACCAAGCTGGCCGCGCAGGGCTTCCAGATCTACAGCACCGGCAACTACGCCGACGGCACCTCGCCCAGGACCAAGGTCCGCTACTCCAGTGGCCACGAGGCCGAGGCCGGGACGGTGGCCAGCGCCATTCCGGGCGCCATCCTGGAACCGGCGGGCGGGCTGGGCAGCATTGTCGAAGTGGTCGCCGGTTCCGATTTCACCGGCACCGTGAAGGCGCCCACCGCCTTCGGGCAGCCGCTGCCCGACACGCCGACCGACTCCGGCGGACCCAGTGCGGCTCCGGTCACACTTCCGTCCGATCTCGAGCACGTCAACGCCGCCGACGACCTGTGTAAGTGACCGCGCGTCCCACTGGCCGGAACTGCGGCATCGGCGCTGGAGCCGACCGGCACCGACGGTTAACCCGCAGTTGGTGACTTGGTCAGCGGTCCGCACTAATGTCTTGAATCATGCGTGTCATCTACAACGAACAAATGGCCGAGCTCGCCGATCTGCTCGGCGGCATGGCCGGGCTCGCCGGATCGGCGATGGAGCGGGCCACCCAGTCCCTGCTCACCGCCGATCTCGAGCTCGCGGAGCAGGTGATCACCGAATACGACCGCATCGCCGAGATGATCCAGCTGGCCGAGGAGAAGGCCTTCGCGCTGCTGGCCCTGCAGGCCCCCGTCGCCGGTGATCTGCGGCAGGTGGTCAGCGCGATTCAGATCGTCGCCGATGTGAACCGGATGGGCGTGCTGGCGCTGCACGTGGCCAAGATGACCCGGCGGCGCTTCCCGGCGCACGCCGTGCCGGAGGCCGTCAACAGCTACTTCGCGGAGATGGGCCGGGTCGCGGTCAAGATGGGCGCCACCGCCAAGGAGGTGCTGGAGTCCCGCGATCCCGAGCGGGCCGCCAAGCTCACCGATGACGACGAGGCGATGGACGACCTGCGCAAGCACCTGTTCACGCTGATCATGGACCGCGACTGGCAGTTCGGCGTGGCGGCGGCCGTGGACGTGGCGCTGCTGGGCCGCTACTACGAGCGCTTCGCCGACCACGCCGTCGAGATCGGGCGTCGCGTGGTGTTCCTGGTCACCGGCGTGCTGCCGCCCGACCCGGATTCCGAGAAGGAAAGCATCTAGGACGACGAGCGAGGGAGTTCCGGGGCGCACCCCGGAACTCCCTCGATTCGGTGCGGGTCAGTCCTCGCCGGACTCGCGCCAGCCCATCAGGATCGATCGACCCCGTTCGGGGCGCCACGGGAGCGTCGCGGCCACGATGACCGCGCACACCACCAGGGTGCCGACCGCGACAGAGGACGCGGCCTCGGCGCCCTGCATGGCCGCGACCTTCATGGCGTGGATCAGCTCCGCCTTCGCCTGCGCCAGTAGCGGATTCACCGGCGCTTTCACGATCCCGATGATGCTGATGGGCGTATTGCCCGCCAGTTCCTTCTGCTGGGCGTTCATGATCTGCGCGGGAATCGCGTCGATCCGGCCGCCGATCTTCCCGGCGTAGACCGAGGTCATGATCGAGCCCAGCAGGGCCACCCCGAGCGCGCCGCCCACCTCACGCGTGGTGTCGTTGACCGCCGAGCCCGCCCCCGCCTCCTCGATCGGCACCGCGCCCATGATGGATTCGGTCGCCGGCCCCTGCACCACCGCGAAGCCCAGGCCCATCAGGATCATGGACACCACAACCGGTCCCAGATAAGGGGTTTCGACGGTGGTCCGGCCCGCGATGTACATGGCCACCGCCAGGATCAGCAGCCCGGACACCAGCATGGCCGTGGTGCCCACCCGCTGCGCCAGCATGGTCGCGAGGGGTGCGCCGAAGCCCACCGCCACCGCGAAAGGCAGTGAGTGGATGCCGAATTCGAGCGGTGAGAGCTCCTTCACGCCCTGGAAGTACTGGGTGATCAGGAACAGGAAGCCGAACGCCGAGAAGTAGGACGCCGTGATGGCCAGCGACGGCAGTGCGAAGCGGCGATTGCGGAACAGCCGCATGTTCAGCACCGGCGCGGGCACCCGCAGCTCCCAGCCCACGAACGCGGCCAGCAGGGCGATCGAAAGCAGGTAGCCCGCAAGGCTTTCGGTCGCGAACCAGCCGTGCTTGGGGGCCTCGATGATGGACCACACCAGCGCGGTCACCCCGGCCAGGGACAGCAGGATGCCGATGCGGTCGAGCCGATCCACCTGGTCGGCACGGGATTCCGGCACGGTGGCCAGCACCGCCCCGATGCCCACCAGCGCCACGGGGACGTTGATCCAGAACACCGAGTGCCAGGAGAAGTACTCGAGCAGCCAGCCGCCGACGGTCGGGCCGATGGCGACGGCGATGCCGGCCATGGCCGTCCACAGCGCGATGGCGGCGGCGCGTTCGCGGGCCGCGGTGAAGATATTGGTGATGAGCGCCAGCGTGGCCGGGAAGACCACGGCCGCGAACACGCCCATGCCGGCGCGGGCCGCGATGACCTGTCCGAGGCCGGAGGAGAGTGCGCCGGCGGCGGACATGACCGCGACGCCGCTCAGTCCGATGATCATGAACAGCCGTCGCCCGAACCGGTCGCCGAGGTGTCCCATGGCGAGCAGCAGGCCGGAGAAGGCCAGGGTGAACGCGTCCACGATCCATTGCAGGCCGCTCATGTCGGCCTGCAGCTGCACGGCCATGGACGGCAGGGCCACATTGACCAGCGTGTTGTCCAGGACCACCAGCAATTCCGCGAGACAGATGGCGATCAGGGCCGCCACTTTGGCCCGCTGCGGCAGTTCCGCCGCGGCCTGTCCGGATCCCGGGCTCGCCGTTGAGACGGTCATCCGACACCTCCTTACTAAACCAATCGGTTTACCAACCAGGCCAGATTAACTGTTACCGACAGTTGCACACAATGGCACGCTCAGGAGATATGACCTACGACACGTTCCGGCCTGAGCCACGACAAAAAGAAGAAGCGGCCCAGCCTGCGAGAGCCGGACCGCTTCCTGACGCCGAATGGTTCGTGACAACTGATTTCATGCCGACCGGGGTAACTCCCCGGGTACCCCCGAAATTGGTTCGGCTACCAACCGGCGGCACGCGTACACGATCGCCCACGGCTCTCAGCCGTGCACTGAAGACACGGAGAGGCGGGCGAGTCTGTTCTTACCCGAAGCGACCCGAGATGTAGTCCTCGGTCTGCTTCTGCGACGGGTTGGAGAAGATCTTCTCCGTCTCGTCGATCTCGATGAGCTTGCCCGGCTTGCCCTGCGCCTCCAGATTGAAGAAGGCGGTCTGGTCACTCACACGCGCGGCCTGCTGCATGTTGTGGGTGACGATGACGATGGTGAACTCCTTCTTCAGCTCGGTGATCAGATCCTCGATCGCGAGCGTGGAGATGGGGTCCAGCGCCGAACACGGCTCGTCCATGAGCAGCACGTCCGGCGACACCGCGATGGCGCGGGCGATGCACAGACGCTGCTGCTGACCACCGGACAGACCGCCGCCCGGCTTGTCCAGGCGGTCCTTGACCTCGTTCCAGAGGTTCGCACCGCGCAGCGACTGCTCGGCCACCTCGTCCAGCTGGGACTTGTTGCGAATGCCCTGCAGCTTCAGGCCCGCCACCACATTGTCGCGAATCGACATGGTGGGGAACGGGTTCGGCCGCTGGAACACCATGCCGATGGTGCGGCGCACGCCGACCGGATCGACCTGGGCGCCGTAGATGTCCTCGCCGTCGAGCAGCACCGCACCCTCGACGCGGGCCTCCGGGGTCACCTCGTGCATGCGGTTGAGCGCGCGCAGCACGGTCGACTTGCCACAACCGGACGGACCGATGAACGCGGTCACGCTGCGCGGCAGCACCGTCAGCCCGACATTGGCGACCGCATGGAACTTGCCGTAGTAGATATTGAGGTCTTTGACGTCAATTCGCTTGGCCATCAGTCTTTCCTTCTATCGGTTCCGCGTCAGCAGCTTGTTGACCGCCGCGGCGGCGAGGTACAGCAGCGCGATGATCAGGATCAGGGTCAGCGCCGCACCCCAGATACGCTCGCGGCCGGCGGGCTCCGGATTCGACAGCTCCTGGTACATCAGCAGCGGAAGCGAGGCCATATTGCCGTTGAAGACATCGAAGTTGATGGCCTTCGAGTAACCCACCAGCACCAGCACCGGCGCGGTCTCACCCATGACGCGGGCGACGGCCAGCAGCATGCCCGAGATCATGCCCGGCGCGGCGGTCGGAATCACGATCCGCACAATGGTTTTCCACTTCGGAATGCCGAGAGCGTAAGAGGCTTCCCGCAATTCGTCCGGAACCAGCTTGAGCATCTCCTCGGTGCTGCGCACCACCACCGGCAGCATGAGCAGCACCAGGGCCAGCGACACCGCGAAGGCGCTCTGCGGGTTGCCGAAGGTGGCGATCCACAGCGCGAAGATGAACAGCGCGGCCACGATCGAGGGCACACCGGCCAGGATGTCCACCATGAAGGTGGTGGTCTTGGCCAGCCAGCCCCGGCCGTACTCGACCAGGAAGACGGCGGCCATGATGCCGAGCGGCACCGCGATGATCGCGGCGATGCCCGACTGCACGATGGTGCCGTAGATGGCGTGGTAGACACCGCCGGCGTGCTGATCGGGCAGCACACCGTTCTGCGACTTGGTCCACCAGTCGATATTGGCGACGGCCTTCGCGCCCTTCTGGATCACCACATACAGCACCCAGAGCAGCGGCACCAGGGCCAGGCCGAAGCACAGCCAGACCAGGCCGGTGGCGACATTGTTCTTGAGCCGGCGGGCGACGCTGACATGCCGGAAGGTCGGCGCCTTGATCGGCTTGTCGAGTGTGGTGGTCATCCGTTGACCTTCCCGCCGGCCGCCAGCCGAGCCAGTGCGTTGACGACGAACGTCAGAGCGAACAACACGAAACCGGCGGCGATGTAGGCGCCGGTCGGCAGCTTCGAGCTGAATTCCGAAGCGGCCGAGGCGATCTTGGAGGCGAAGGTGTAGCCGCCGTCGAACAGCGACCAGTGGCCGGCCTTGGTCGAGGTGCGCAGCACGATCAGGACCGCGATGGTCTCACCGAGCGCGCGGCCCAGGCCGAGCATGGAACCGGCGATCACGCCCGAGCGGCCGAACGGCAGCACGGTCAGGCGCACCACTTCCCACTTGGTGGCGCCCAGCGCCTGCGCGGCCTCGATCTGCGAGCGCGGGGTGAGGCCGAAGACCTCACGGCTGACGGAGGTGATGATCGGCAGGATCATCACCGCCAGCACCACGCCGGCGGTGAAGATGGTGCCGCCACCGGCGATGCTGACATTGCCGTCGGAGAACAGGAACAACCAGCTCAGATTCTTGTTCAGGAAGTCCTGGAAGGGCCCCAGCTTGGGGGCCACGACCAGCAGACCCCAGAGACCGAACACGATCGACGGCACGGCCGCCAGCAGATCCACGATGATCGAGAACGGCCGCGCGAGCGCCTTCGGCGAATACTGCGTCAGGAACAGCGCGATGCCCACACCGATCGGCACGGCGATCGCCAGCGCGAACACCGAGCTCAGCACTGTGACCATGAACAGGTCCTTGATGCCGAAGCGCAGGTTGTTCTCGTCCTTGACGTTGAACTCGGTGGTGGTGAAGAAGTTCGCCTTGTTCGCCATGATCGAAGGCCACGCCCGGATCAGCAGGAACAGTGCGATCAGGGCGATGGCGGCGACGATGATCCCGCCGGCGGCCGTGGCCGCCGAGCGGAACGCGAACTCCGCGCCGAACTTCGTGGGTGCGCCGCGCCCCGCGGCCGGTTTGGTGCTGGGTTCGGTCGGCATCAGCGCAGTATCCCCCGGCAGTTGGGCACGGTCATCCCTCGGGTCCGTCGAAACGGACAGACCCGAGGATGCAGCTTCGTCGTGCACGGTCATCGTGGTTTTTCGATCAGGCGATCACTGAATGGCGTTGATCGCGGTCGTCAGCTTGGTCTTGAACGCGTCCGGCAGCGGCACGTAGCCGGCGTCGGCGAGACCGGTCTGGCCGTTGCCGACCGCCGAGGTCAGGAACGCCTTGACGGCTTTGGCGGTGTCGGCGTCACTGTACTTCGAGCAGACGATCTCGTAGGTGGCCAGCATGATCGGGTACGCGCCCGCGGCGGTGGGCTTGTAGATCGAGCTGTTGTCCAGCACCAGGTCGTTGCCCTCACCCTTGACCTTGGCGGCGTCGACGGCCTTGCCCGCGGACTCGGCGGTCAGCTCGACCGGCTTCGGGTCGTTGGAGGTGGCGGTGGTCAGCACGCGCACGGTGGACAGCTTCTGCGCCTTGGCGAAGGACCACTCGGTGTAGGTGATGGTGAACTTGGTGTTGGCGACCGCGCCCGAGGTGCCGTCCGAACCCTTGGCGCCCTCACCGACGCCACCGTTGAAGGCCTTGCCCGCGCCCTTGGTGTAGCCACCGGCGGCGGTCAGGTACTTCTGGAAGTTGTCGGTGGTGCCCGACTCGTCGGAGCGGAAGATCACGCCGATCTTGTCCGAGGGCAGCTTGTCGGCCTTGTTGGTGTTCAGGGCCTTGATCTGCGGGTCGTTCCAGGTGGTGATGTCACCGGAGAAGATCTTGGCGAGGGTCGGCGGGTCCAGGACCAGGTCGTCCATGCCGGGGATGTTGTACGCGACGGCGATCGGGCCGAAGACGGCCGGCAGGTTCCAGGCCGGGCTGCCGCAGCGGGCGGCGGCCTTGTCGGTCTCACCCTTGGCGCTGTCCAGCGGCGAGTCCGAACCGGCGAAATCGGTCTGGTTGCCGATGAATTCGTTCACGCCGGCGCCGGAGCCCGAGCCGGTGTAGTCCAGCTTGGCCCCGCTGCAGTTCGCCTGGTAGGCGGCGACGAAGCGGTCCATCGCGTTCTTCTGAGCGGTCGAGCCGCTGGCCTTCAGCGACGACTTGCCGCCACACGCGACGTCGATCTTGGCGGCGCCGTTGGTGGTGCTGTTGTTGTCACTGCCACACGCGGACAGAGTCAGGGCACCGGCCGCGGCCAACACACCGAGCAGGGCGCTGCTGCGCTTGAGATTCACCTATTCCTCCGGGAATCACGATTGCACGTCCAACCCCTCAACGGTCGGACGGGCGCGATCTGGCGGCTGTTCGCTGCGAACTAGCGCACCGGGCAGCGGTCTGCGGCCCACTTGCAACGTAAGGGCACCTGGTTGACAGTTGGACCAGCACAGGTGAACGAGAGATGAACAACCCACCCTCTTTGCGGCACACCGGATGTGACATTAGCCGCACTGTTGCCGAACGGATTTCAGGTCGCGCTCGAGTAGGCGACGTCGCTGTGGAATCGGGTGAAACCGAGCCGGGTGTAGGTGTGGACGGCCGCGGTGTTGTCGCCCTCGGTGTAGAGCAGCACCGCGCCGAGACCGCGGTCCCGCAGATAGTGCAGACCCGCCAGGGTCAACAGCCGGCCGAGGCCGCGCCCCTGCGCATCCGGGTCGATGCCGACCACGTAGACCTCACCGATCGGCGGGGTCTCGTCGGAATGCACCTTGGTCCAGTGGAATCCGAGAACACGGTCCGGCCGCGCCGGATCCACGGCGATGAACAGGCCCTTGGGATCGAACCAGGATTCGGCGCGGCGGGTGTCGATATCGCGCTCGGTCCAGCCACCCTGTTCGGGATGCCAGGAGAAGGCGGCGCTATTCACACGCAGCAGTTCGGCATCGTCGGAAGGCCCTGCGTAGGTGCGCAGTTCGAGTCCGTCGGGCACCGTCAATTCCGGTAGCTCCGAATTAGCCAATTCTCTTCGCATTTGCCACAATTCACGCGAAACGGACAAGCCCAACCGGGCCGCCACCGCCCGCGCGGGCGGCAGGTCACCGTGCGCCCAGACCCGCGCACCCGGTCCGCCCGCGGCCAGTGCGGCGGCCACCAGACCTGCGCCGATCCCGTTCCCGCGGGCCGCCGGATCCACGGCGACCTCCGCCATGGCCGGATGCTCGTCATGGGCCGGAACCAGATTCGCGTACCCGGCGACCGCGCCATCTCGGATGTCCACCAGATGTCGTGCGGGCGAATCATTTCCGAGCGAGAGCACCGCTTGTTCGGATACCGGTGCCACACCGTCGGCGGCGGTGGCGCGCTCCAGGACCGCCCGCACCTGCGCGGCGGTCTCGGCGGGCAGGCGGTCGGTCCAGGAGGTCATCAGAGAGCGCCGTTCGCCGTGGTCAATTCGGAGTCGTCGGTACCGTCGGAGTCCGGGAAGGTGACCGCGTCGCCCTTGCCGGCCGTGCGCGCCGGGCGCACCGCCTTGTAGCCGACATTGCGGACCGTGCCGATCAGCGACTCGTATTCACTGCCCAGCTTGGCGCGCAGGCGCCGCACGTGCACGTCCACGGTGCGGGTGCCGCCGAAGAAGTCGTAGCCCCAGACCTCCTGCAGCAGCTGGGCACGGGTGAACACCCGGCCGGCGTGCTGCGCCAGGTACTTGAGGAGTTCGAACTCCTTGTAGGTCAGGTCGAGCGGGCGGCCGCGCAGCCGGGCGGTGTAGGTGCCCTCGTCGATCACCAGCTCGCCGAGGGTGATCTTGCCGGTGTTCTCCGGGCTGGCGACCCCGCCGTTGCGGGCCACCAGCAGGCGCAGCCGGGCGTCGAGTTCGGCGGGCCCGGTGCCGGGGAGCAGGATGTCGTCGAGTCCCCAGTCCGCGTTCACCGCGACCAGACCGCCCTCGGTCAGCACGGCCACCACCGGCACCGACGATCCGGTGCTGCCCAGCAAACGGCACAGTCCGCGCGCGGCGGCCAGATCGGTGCGGGCATCGACCAGCGCCACGTCAGCGGAACCCGCCTCGAGCAGCGATGCCACCTCGGTCGGCGCGGGTCGCACGTGGTGCGGCAGCAACGCCAGCGACGGCAACACCGACTCGGGGTTGGGGTCGGAGGTCAGCAGGAGCAGCTCCATGGGGGCCCTCCATCCCATCTGGCATGTGTGTGGCTACCGCACTGTCCGCCACTACCTCATGCAGGTCATCACAGGTAATCGCTGCCTACATTAGCGTGTCTCGGCCGACACCCTCGTATTCCGCCCGGCCGTCGCAACCGTTCGGTCCGGTCCGGTTCCGATTCACCTGTCATTCACCGGGCCGCGACCGGCCCGAGTCGGACGTCGGCGGGTGGTAACGACACTCCTCCCTATTAGGGTGCAGCTATGCGTTTCCGGAGGCTGCTCATCGGACTGCTCTGCCTGGCAGGGCTGGCCGTCCTACTCGATTTCGGGGTAGCGGCGTATTCCGAGTACCGGGTCTCGCGACTGCTGCGGACCGGTTCGGACCTGAGCGCCGATCCGGAGATCACCATCCACGAGTCGCTGCGGCACCCGTTCGTCGCCCAGGCGCTGGACGGCCAGTACGGAAACATCGATGTCCGCGCCCGCGCCATGCGCCCGGACATTCCCGGCCGGATCACGGTCGAGGCCAATCTGACCGGCGTGCATCTGTCGATGCGCAATCTCGTCGACGGCAATGTGGGCCAGGTTCCGGTGGACGAGGTGCAGGCCCGCATGCGCATCGAGCCGACCGAGCTGGGCCGGCTGTTCAAGATTCCGGACCTGCAGGTCTTCGGCCCGCCCACCGACAAGTCGGACGGCTCCGGTGGTTCCGGCAGTGTCCCCACGACCAATGGGGGCACCATCATCCTGGAGGGCACCGTGCCGGTCGGCCCCGACGCCGACACCGTCGCGGTCACCGATCCGCGCGGCGACGGCGGCGAGAAGGTGACGAAGAAGAAGGTGCACGTGCTGGCCGATCTGCGGCTGGTGGGCGACGAGGTGCGGATCACCGCCACCGCCATCGCGGGCCGGGATCTGCAGGCCGACACCGATTCGGTGCTGCCCGACCAGGACCGGATCGTCATCCCCGAGCAGGACCGGCCCGCGGTGCTGGCCCGCTTCACCCGTACCCTCGACACCAAGAACATGCCGTTCGGCATCGTCCCGACCCGGGTCCAGGCCAGCGGCGGGCAGATCGTGGTGGAGGGCGCCGGCCGCAATGCGATCGTCGACCTGGACAGGTTGCAGAAACAATGATCGCGATCGAAATCCTGGTGGTCATGCTGGTCCTGGCGACCGGCGTGGGAATCCTGGTGCGCCGCAACGAGGGTCGCGTGCGCGCCGCGGCCGCGGCGAATCCGCCTGAGCCCGAATCGAATCGGGCCGCGCTGCTGGCCGCGGCCGGCGTGATCCCGGGACGGCCCACCGTGCTGCACTTCTCGGCCGACTGGTGCGGCCCGTGCGCGGCGGTGCGCCGGGTGGTCGCCTCTGTGGTCGGCGAGCTGGAGTCGGCCGAGCTGCCGCCGCTGGATCTCGAGGTCGACATCGACGCGTATCCGGAGCTGGCACGCGAGCTGAACGTGCTCTCGCTGCCCACCACTTTCGGATTGGATTCTCGAGGATTGGAACGCTTCCGTATCTCCGGCGTTCCGAAAGCGGCGGATCTGCGCACGTCATTGGCCCCTTTAACGGTCGCCGGCTCCGCTGAGTGATCAGCATTACGGACCCCGGGTCCAATTTCCCCCGAAAATTGGGTAAACTCCCTCTCGTGCAATCCAACCGCGAGCTGATGCTCACCCGACGCCGCACGGTAGACCTGTGCCGGCTCGGTGGTTGTTGCTGCCTGTGCCGCTAGCCGGTCGGCCTTTCGTATTCCTCTGTCGCCGACCGGATTTGTCCCGCTGTCGAGAGATCGTTTCGATCCTCCGGCGATCTGGCCAATACACCTTCAGCGCAGGAGTACTCCCATGTCGAACCCTCATCCGAGCACATCACCCGCAGGGCAGGTGGATGTTCGCGGCCCCCGCTTCGCCGCCTGGATCACCACCGCGGTGCTCGCCCTCGTTCTGATCCTCGCCGCCGTCTCGGTTCCCGCCGCCGCCGTACTGCTGGCGCTGCAGGCCATCGTGTTCGGCGTGGGTGCGGCCTACGGTCCGCGCCGGAGCCCGTACGGCCGGGTCTACGCCGCCGTGGTCGCCCCGCGCGTCGGTGCGCCGACCGAGCTGGAACCCGTTGCGCCGCTGCGGTTCGCGCAGCTGGTCGGCCTGGCCTTCGCGGTGCTGGGCGTGCTGGGCTTCGCGGCCGGCAGCCCCGTGGCGGGCGCGATCTTCACCGGATTCGCGCTGTTCGCGGCCTTCCTCAACGCGGCCTTCGGAATCTGCCTGGGCTGCAAGATCTATCCGCTGGTCGGGCGGTTCCGCTCGGCCCCGGGCAGCACCGTCCCGACCTCGACCAGCTCCGTGAACTCCTCTGTCTGACCCCCGACCGTCCATCCCTCAACCACACGAACGCAACGCCTGTACCGGCACCGCATCGAAAGGAACAACATGGCTCGCTCCGATGTCCTGGTCTCCGCAGACTGGGTCGAAGAGAACCTCAACACCCCGGGCGTGGTCCTCGTCGAGGTCGACGAAGACACCTCGGCCTACGACCTGGGACACATCGAGGGCGCCGTGCGTCTCGACTGGAAGAAGGACCTGCAGGACCAGGTTCGCCGCGACTTCGTGAACCAGGAGCAGTTCTCTGCCCTGCTGTCCGAGCGTGGCATCGCCAACGACGACACCGTGGTGCTGTACGGCGGCAACAACAACTGGTTCGCGGCCTACGCCTACTGGTACTTCAAGCTGTACGGCCACCAGGACGTCAAGCTGCTCGACGGCGGTCGCAAGAAGTGGGAGCTGGACGGCCGTGAGCTGACCAAGGAGATCAAGGACCGCGCAGCCACCGAGTACAAGGCCGCCGCGCAGGACCTGTCCATCCGCGCCTTCCGCGACGAGGTCATCGAGGCCATCGGCGTCAAGAACCTGGTCGACGTGCGCTCCCCCGACGAGTTCTCGGGCAAGATCCTGGCCCCCGCGCACCTGCCGCAGGAGCAGTCGCAGCGTCCGGGCCACATCCCGACCGCCATCAACGTGCCGTGGTCCAAGGCCGCGAACGAGGACGGCACCTTCAAGAGCGACGCCGAGCTGGCGGAGATCTACAAGGAGGCCGGGCTGGACGGCGACAAGCTGACCATCGCCTACTGCCGCATCGGTGAGCGTTCCTCGCACACCTGGTTCGTGCTGCAGGAGCTGCTGGGCCACCAGAACGTCAAGAACTACGACGGGTCCTGGACCGAGTACGGGTCCCTCGTCGGTGCACCGATCGAGTTGGGAGCGTAATTACCTATGTGTGCAGCACCTACCCAGGGCCAGGCCCTGCCCGCCAATGTCGACGTCGAGAAGGAGACGGTCATCACCGGCCGCGTCCTGACCGCTGACGGCCAGACCGTCGGTGGCGCGTTCGTCCGCCTGCTGGACGGCAACGGCGACTTCACCGCCGAGGTCGTGGCCTCGGGCACCGGCGACTTCCGCTTCTTCGCGGCGCCGGGCACGTGGACCCTGCGCGCGCTGTCCGCGTCCGGCAACGGCACCGTCGAGGTGTCGCCGGAGGGCGCCGGCATCCACAACGTGGACGTCAGCGTCGCCAAGTAAGCGAAACATCAAGAACGGCCCCGGGATTCGTGATCCCGGGGCCGTTCTCGTGCGTGCCGGAGTTTTTCCCGGGGTCGTTTTCACGTGATCCCGGCGGTGCGATTAGACTCCCAGACGTGGTGCTTACCTTCGAGATTCTGCTGGTTCTCGTCTCCGTGCTGATCGCCTGGTTCGGTCTGTACGTCCTCTACCGCCTGTTCACCGAGTCGTGACAGATCCGGCCCACGAGAACATCGAAAACGGAGTGGCCAACGGTTCGTCGTCGTCGACGCCGATCGTTCGCGACGACGAGGGCGCGAAGCCCGCTGATGCTGCCGCCTCCCGGCGCAGCGGCGACCAGGCGGTCGCGGACGCGGCCGAGCGTGCCAAGTCGACCGGGTCGCTGAACGTTCCGACGCTCCCCGATCTGCCGTTGCCCGTCGATACCGCGAACCTGCGGCTGGGCCCGGATCTGAGTTCCTCCATGCTCGCGCTGCTGCCGCTGGTCGGCGTGTGGCGCGGTGAGGGCGAGGGCAATGATTTCGAGACCGGCGACTACCGCTTCGGTCAGCAGATCGTCGTCTCGCACGACGGCGGCGACTACCTGACCTGGGAGGCGCGCTCCTGGAAGCTGGACGCCCAGGGCGAGTACGCGGGCCCGGATCTGCGGGAGAGCGGTTTCTGGCGGGTCGGCATCGACGGTGACGACGAGGTGCTGGAGCTGCTGCTCACCCACTCCACCGGCATTGTCGAGCTGTTCTACGGCCAGGCGCTCACCCAGTCCTCCTGGGAGCTGGCCACCGACGTGGTGATCCGCAGCCAGTCCGGCATCGTGGTGGGCGGCGCGAAGCGGCTCTACGGCATTGTCGAGGGCGGCGACCTGGGCTACGTCGAGGAGCGCATCGCCGCCGACGGCGCACTGGAGCCGCGGCTCTCGGCGCGCTTGCAGCGGTACATCGGCTAGCGGTCGATTCTCGAAGCGACAACCGATTTCGCAGCGATGGGGGTACCTCCTGAGGTACCCCCAAAATTGTTTCGGCACCCGACGCAGGCACGGAATGCCGACCGGGACGGCTTCTCAGCCGGCCGCTGAAGTCGCGGGGGAGGCGGAACAGTACGGCCCCCGAGTTGTACCCACGGATGCAACGTTCACGTGGGTCCGGTCGGACGGACCGTAACTCGGGGGCCGGGTGACTGCCTTGGATTCGCGAGGGCTCGCGCGATCGGAATCCGATTGCAGCGGTAGCGCCTAGCTGGCAGCCACCTCACGCGTCCTAGAAATCATTCTCGAACCACCTCCTTCCTGTGTACCGACGAAATTAGTCGGATGGGCCAGTGGCGGCAACGTATTTTCTCGGATTGCGAAATCGCAGGTCAGGCCGGCGTTGTGGGAATAGATCGAGCGATGGCTACGGTTCCGCCCGGCTCGACGCGAACGATGGTGTCCGCCTTCGTGTCCGGCGGCAGCTGGTGGGTGACGACGACCACGGTGCGGTCGCGCTCCACCAGGCCGCTGGACTCGTCGAGCAGGCGGCGCAGCAGCTCGGCGCCGGCTTCGGCCTCCAGGTGCTCGGTGGGTTCGTCGAGCAGCAGTACGCGGGCCGGGGCGAGCAGGGCGCGGGCCAGCAGCAGGCGCCGGCGCTGACCGCCCGAGACCGCGGCCGCGCCGCCGACCAGATCGGTCTCGACACCGTCGGGGAGGGAGTCCAGCCAGTCGCCGGCTCCGACCGCGCGCAGGGCGGATTCGGCCTCGCCCGGGGTGAGGTCGCCGCGGGCCACGCGCAGGTTCTCCAGCACCGTGGTGCCGAACAGGTGCGCGTCCTCGGCGAAGAAGGTGACGCCCGGGCGCGGCGTCTCGAAGAGCCCGGCCCAGGACATCAGCAGCGTGGTCTTGCCCACGCCGCTGGGGCCGACCACGGCGATCCGGCGGCCCGGCGGCAGCGCGGGGAGATGCGGTGCGGGCGCCTCGGATTCGCCGTGCTCGAGCCGATCCAGGCGGTGCAGGGCGGCGCGGCCGGTGGTGAGGGCCTGCGCGGCGGCCGGGAGCACCGCCACGGCCTCGAAGGCGGACAGCGGCACCAGGACCAGCACGGTGAACGCCATCGGAGTGATGCCGCCCGGCGGCACGGTCTGGAAGCCGGCGGTCGGGATCGGAGAACCGCTGCCGTACAGCACGATTCCGATGAGCAGCGCGCCCAGCACGCTCGCCCCGATGGACAGCGGCAGCACCGCCGCGGCCCACGCGCTGCGCGCCGCCGCCCGATCCTCCGCCGCGACCGCCCGCTGCCCCGCCGCGGCGGCCGCGCCCACCGCCTCGGAAAGCCGGCCCGCCACCCGCAATTCGGGCGCGTGGTCCAGCACGGTCAGCGCCTCGGCGGTGAACTCGGTGCGATCGGTCCGCACCGCGAGCTCCGCCTCCCGGGCCGCGTGCGCCGACAGCCACGGCGCGATGATGCCCGAAACGGCCAGCGCCACGGCCAGAATCACCGCCGCGAGCACCGAGATACTCGCCAGCAGTCCGACGGCCAGCAGCGACAGGATCAGCGCCACCGCGATCGGGACGAACGCGCGCACCACCACGGCCCCGAGATCGTCGATATCGCTGATGACCCGGCCGAGCAGCTCACCGCGCCGCAGATTCGTCGGATCCCCCTGCCGGGCTTCGTCTTCCGCGTCCGCCGGTCCGGCGGCATCGCCGTCCACCGACCCGGTTCGCCGCAACCGCCAGATGTCCGCACCCGCCAGCGTCCGAAAGGTCGTGGTCCGCGCGGTGCTCATGGACCGCAGCGCCACATCGTGAGTGGCCAGCCGCTCCAGATACCGGCACAGCCCGCGCGAAATACCCAGCGCCCGAACGGTCACCACCGCAATGCTCAGATCCAGCACCGGCGGCATCTGCCACGCCCGCGCAATCAGCCACGCCGCCAACGCCGCCAGCCCGAGCCCGCTCCCGAGCGCCAGCACCCCCCACCCCACCGACAGCGCCATCCGTCCCCGCGACAGCTCGAGCAGCTCCCGAATCCGCCGAAAATCTGCCAGTACCGCCCTCATCGCGCCGACACCTCCATCGAGCTCACCGCGCCCGCGCTCCCGGTCGCGCCGCTCCCGGCTCGGCCGAGTGCGCCCCCATCCGCTCGACGGGGACTGGGATCCGCTCGCGGACCCGATATCGACTCGGCGGCAGCGGTTTCCGGCGCGGGTCCGCCGGCGCCCGGATCCGGAGCGGGGGCTGACCCTTCGATCCCTGTTCCGGCGGATGCGCCGGAAGACCCTGGCGCGGCGTTGCCGCCGAGCTCGGCAGCCGAGTTCGTCGCCGCCTGTGATTGCCGCGGAGCAGCGGCCGTCGTATCCGACTGTGGTTCATGCTCGGACCGCGCCGTGGTTGTGGCCCGGACTTCGACCACGTGGTCCGCGATGGCGAGAACGGAGGGGCGGTGGGCGACCACGACGACGGTGGCTCCGGCGCGAGCGCGGGCGGTCAGGGCCGCGAGAACCGTCGTCTCGGAGGCGTCGTCGAGGTGGGCGGTGGGTTCGTCCAGGAGCAGGATCGAGCGTGGGGCGGCGAGGGTGCGGGTGAGGGCGAGGCGCTGGCGCTGGCCCAGGGAGAGGCCGATGCCGCCGGCGCCGAGCACGGTGTCCCAGCGGGACGGGAGGGTGGCCAGGACGGCATCGAAACCGGTTGCGGCGCAGGCGGCGTCGACCTGGTCGGGGCCGGACGGGGGGCCCAGGAGTTCGAGGTTGGCGCGGAGGGTGCCGGGGACGAGGACGGGGCGCTGGGGCAGCCAGGCGATGTGAGACCACCACTGGTCGGGGTCCAGGTCGGAGACGGGTATGCCGTCGACGAGAACGCTTCCGGCGTCCGGGGTGAGCAGGCCCAGGACGGCTTGCAGCGCGGTCGATTTGCCGCACCCGTTCGGGCCCGTCAGGACGGTGACCGTGCCCGGCCGGAGGGCCGCGGACAGCCCCTCGGGTGCGTATCCGTCGCGGGACCGCACGGCGAGTTCGCGGATGTCGATGTGGCCGTGCAGGTTCCGTTGCTCGGGTGCGGCCGGCACGGGCGTCGGCGCCGCGGATGCCGCATCGGTGTTCGCGTCGGCGGTCGGCGCGGTGTCCGGCTCGAGGATGGCGAAAGCCTTGTCGGCGGCGGCCATTCCGTCCTGGGCGGCGTGGAAACGTTCGCCGACGGCGCGCAGCGGGAGGTAGACCTCGGGGGCGAGGATGAGGGCCAGCAGGCCCGCGTACAGGCCCATGTGGCCGAACACCAGGCGCATGCCGATGGAGACCGCGACCAGGGCCACACACAGGGTGGCGAGCATTTCCAGGACCATCGAGGACAGGAACGCCAGGCGCAGCGCCGACATGGTCCGGCGGTGCAGCACATCGCCGAGCTCGCGGACCCGGCCCGCCATGCCGCGCGGCGAATCGCCGTCTCCCCCACCGCTGTCCGCGCGTCCCGTCTCGCGGCCGAGCGCGCGCAGGGTCGGCATGCCCGCGAAGAGGTCGAGGAGCTGGTCGGAGAGCCGGGTGGTGGCGGCCAGGGTGCCGGCGGATTTCCCCTGGGTGAGCAGGCCGATGAGGATCATGAAGATCGGGATCAGCGGCAGGGTGACGAAGATGATCAGGCCGGAGACCCAGTCGTGCATCGCGATCACGGCCAGCACCACCGGTGGGACGAGCAGCGCCAGCAGCAGGGCGGGCAGGTAGCCCGCGAGGTAGGCGCGCAGCCCGCTCAATCCGGAGCCGACCACGACCGCGAGTTCGGTGCGGCGGCGCTCCAATTCCCGCGGCGGGAGCTGGGCCCCGGCTGCCAGTGCGGCGGTCTCGAGTTCGGCGACCACCTGCGCCCCGGCCCGGTGCGCGAGCCGTGACTGCCACCAGGTGGCGGCCGCCCGGCACCCGATCGCGACCGCGAAGATCACCAGTTCGGCGGTCCAGGAGCCGATACGGCGCTGGTCCGGTTCGGTGATGACCCCCGCGAGCACCCGCGCCAGCGCGAGCGCCGCGACCACGATGCACCCCGTGGTGACCAGCGACAGCCCCACGCTCAGCCCGAGATACCTGCGGGCGGAGCGAGCGTGCCGCCACAGTCGCGGGTCCACCGGTCGTGCCATGGTCGATCTCCTCTGCGAACGGGCGCGCCGGGCCTGTGGACATCACGTCCGGCGCGCCCGCTCCGTTCAGCTCTTCGCGGGTTCCATGGGCAGCCCGATCGAGGCCGGGATCTGCTCCACGGTGAGCCGCTTGCGGAACACCCAGTACGTCCAAGCTTGGTAGATCAGCACGATCGGGACCAGGGCCACCGCGACCCAGCTCATCACCACCAGCGTGTAGTGGGTCGAGGACGCCGCCACGGTGCCGCCGCGGCCGTCGACGGTGAGGCTGTACGCGTCATTGATGGTGGACGGCAGCACATTCGGGAACAGCGACCCGAACAGCAGCACGGTGGCCGCCGCGATGGTGACCGCGGTGCCGGTGAAGGCCCAGCCGTCCCGGCCCCGGAGGGCGGCGAGACCCGCCATCACCAGCCCGGCCACGGCCAGCGCCAGCGGAATCCAGGTCCAGCCCTTGCCGTGGGCGAGCTGGGTCCAGATGCCGAAGCACGCCACCACCACCGCGGTGGGCGCGAAGATCAGCCGGATGATGCGGTGGGCGTCGTCGCGCACCTCGCTGCCGGTCTTCAGGGCGATGAACACCGCGCCGTGCAGCAGGAACAGCAGCAGCGTGGCCAGCCCGCCGAGAATGCCGTACGGGTTGAGCAGGTCGAGCAGCGTGCCCTGGATGTGCCTGTGCTCGTTGAGCTGCACGCCGCGCACGATGTTCGCGAAGGCCAGACCCCAGGCCAGCGCGGGAATCCACGACCCGAGCGCGATGCCCACGTCACACCAGGTGCGCCAGCGCGGATCGTTGATCTTGCCGCGCCACTCGATGGCGCAGGCCCGCGCGATCAGCCCGACCAGGATGAGCAGCAGCGCCAGGTAGAACCCGGAGAACAGGCTGGCGTACCACTCCGGGAAGGCGGCGAACATGGCGCCGCCGCCGGTGAGCAGCCACACCTCGTTGCCGTCCCACACCGGGCCGATGGTGTTGAGCACGGTCCGTTTCTTCTGCTCGTCGCCGCGACCGATGATCGGCATCAGCATGCCGACGCCGAAGTCGAAGCCCTCCAGCACGAAATAGCCGGTGAACAGCACCGCGATCAGGAGAAACCAGAATTCTGGGAGACTCATCCTCGGCTCCTAGTAGGCGAAGGAAAGCTTCTCGACGGGCTCCCCGGTCATCTTCGGGGTGCCCGCACCGGTGGACGCCTTCTCGGGTCCGGCTTTCACGTAGCGGCGCATCAGGTAGAACCACGCGATGGCCAGCAGTCCGTAGAGCGCCGTGAAGACGATCAGCGAGGTGAGCACCGTGCCCGCCGATACCCCGGAGACGCCCTGCTGCACCGTCATCCGGATGTGCTGGTCGCCGGTCGGGTTGGGTGCGACCACCCAGGGCTGACGGCCCATCTCGGTGAACACCCAGCCGGAGATATTGCCCAGGTAGGGGGTTGCGATGGCGAGCAGCGAAAGCCACTTGTACCAGGTCTGATCCGGTACCCGGCTGCGGCGGGTGACCCAGAATCCGGCCAGCGCCAACAGGATCGGGCCGGCCATGAAGCCGATCATGGCGCGGAAGGACCAGTAGGTCACGAACAGGTTGGGCCGGTAGTCGCCGACGCCGTACTTCTGGTTGTACTCGACCTGCAGGTCCTTGACGCCCCCGAGGGTGACGCCGGTGAAGTCGCCGCTGGCCAGCCACGGCAGCACGTAGGGCACCTCGATGAGGTGGTCGACGCTGTCGCAGTTGTTGTGGGTGCCGACCGTCAAGACCGAGAAGTCGGGGTCGGTCTCGGTGTGGCACAGCGATTCGGCCGAGGCCATCTTCATGGGCTGCTGCTTGAACATGAGCTTGCCCTGGATGTCACCGGTGAAGATGAGGGCGACCGAGGCGACCAGGATCACGTACAGGCCCAGGCGCGCGCTCGGCCGCCACATGGTGCGGGCCTCCTCGATCGGCGCGTCGCTGCTCTCGGCCTTGCCCTTGCGCGCACTGCGCACCATCCACCATCCGGCGATGCCCGCGACGAAAGTGCCTGCGGTGAGGAAGGATCCGGCCACCACGTGCGGGAAGGCGGCGAGGGTGGTGTTGTTGGTCAGCACCTCCCAGATGCTGTGCAGTTCGGCGCGGCCGGTCTCCGGGTTGTACTTCGCGCCGACCGGGTGCTGCATGAACGAGTTGGCCGCGATGATGAAGTACGCGGAGGCGTTGGTGCCGATGGCGACCAGCCAGATGCAGGCCAGGTGCACTTTCTGCGGCAGCCGGGTCCAGCCGAAGATCCACAGGCCCAGGAAGGTCGATTCCATGAAGAAGGCGACCAGCGCCTCCATGGCCAGCGGGGCGCCGAACACGTCGCCGACGAAGCGGGAGTATTCGCTCCAGCCCATGCCGAACTGGAATTCCTGCACGATGCCGGTGGCGACGCCGAGGGCGAAGTTGATCAGGAACAGCTTGCCGAAAAACTTTGTGAGCCTGAGCCAATGCTCCTTACCGGTGATCACCCAGGCGGTCTGCATGCCCGCGACGAGCGGAGCGAGGCCGATGGTGAGCGGCACCAGGATGAAGTGATAGACGGTGGTAATTCCAAATTGCCAGCGCGCCAGATCTACGACGCTCATCCGACCTCCCTGCCGATCTACGACATGACGTAGTACCAGACATTACGCCCATGGGAGCTCAGATCAACGTATGCCTCACCACAGCGTGCCAGATATTTGCCGGAATGTGACGGACACACCGCGGCGAATCCCACCGATCACCGCCGGAACCTGGTGACCGTCAGGGAAACCCGGGCCGATCACCAGTCGGCGAGGCTCCCGGGCAGTGCGATGCCGCGATTGACCATCTCGACGATCTCGTCCGCGTTCTCCGGCGCCGACATGCGCAGTCCGTCCAGGGAATTGACCCGCGCCGCCAGGGTGATCGAGGACAGCATCCAGATCGCGTCGGCGGTGATCAGGTCGGCGGTGAACAGCGGCTCGTACAGGCACTCCCAGCCCGCCTTCTCCGCCTGCGCGAACAATGCGCGCTGGGTGGTGCCGGGCAGCACGCCATTGCGCGCGGGCGGGGTGATGAGCTTGTTGTCGCGCTGCACAACGACTGTCGAGCGCGGACCCTCCAGCACCCGATGCTCGGTGCTGGTGAAGATGACGTCGTCGGCGCCCATCCGCTGGGCGAACCGCAGCGCGGACATATTGGTGGCGTAGGACAGGCTTTTCGCACCCAGCAGCAGCCACGGCGCGTTCTGCGCCAGGTCGATGGAGATGCCCTTCGAGAGGGTGATCACCGAAACACCCTCGGCGCGAGCCTTTTCCACGCGGTCCGGCACCGGCACCACGAAAACGTAACCGGTGGTTGCCGGTTCGGCGCCGGCCAGGTCTCCGCCCTTGTTCGCCATTCGTTCGCCGGCGGCTCCGTGATCGCTGTCACGCCCCCGGGTGAGCACCATGCGCAGCGTCCCCTCACGCTCGCTCCCCCACTGCTCGGTGGCCAGCTCCACCGCGAACCGCCACGCCTCCAGATCCGGCGCGGGCAAATCGAGCGCCTCCGCCGAGCGGCGTAGCCGGGCCAGATGCAACTCCAGCGCACCGGGCACGCCCCCGCGCACCAGCACCGTCTCGAAGATGCCGTCCCCCCGCAGCACCCCGATGTCGTCCGCATACAACAACGGCGCGTCCGGATCCCGGATCGCGCCGTCGAGTGTCACCAAAACCCGTTCCACCATGGACTCGACCCTATGACAGATGACGGACCCCGGCGGCCATACCGCGCCGCCCGGCCGGTCAACCCGCCTGCCGCCACGCCGTAAACCTCTGCCCGCGGCCCATTGGCGACAATCGCCGAGGGTGCGGCACCCAGCCCGGTGGCACCATCACGCCACCCGGCCCGGCGGCGACAACAGGCCCGCACGCTGCGGCTATCCCCAGGGCCCCCGCAAGGGTCGCGTAGAGCCCGGCGAGGCCCGCGGGCGGGTTGGCATAGGGTATGTGTGTGTCCTCCTTGGTTGCACCCAGTCCGATTCTGCAGGTTCCAGGGGCTGTCGCGGGGCTGCCGGAGTCACCGGATGCCGCGGTCGCGTGGCATTACGGCGATCCCTTCGGCGAGCAGCGTGCGGCGGTACAGAGGGTCGCGGTGGTCGATCGCTCCCACCGATTCGTGCTGTCGATCACGGGCAAGGAACGGCTGAGCTGGCTGCACACCATCTCCAGTCAGGCGGTCGCCGATCTGGGCGACGGGGAATCCGCCGAGAATCTGGACCTGGATCTGAACGGCCGGGTGCTCAACCACTTCGTGCTCACCGACCTGGACGGCACGGTGTGGATCGACACCGAGGGCGCGCGCGGCCCCGAGCTGCTGAGCTTCCTGCAGAAGATGGTGTTCTGGGCCGACGCGAAACCTGTCGACGCGAACGACCGTGCGGTGCTGAGCCTGCTGGGCCCGGGTGTGGCCGAGCTCACCGAAACCCTCGGCGTCCCAGCCCTTCCCGGCACCTATCGCGCGGTTCCCCTGCCCGGCGGCGGTTTTCTGCGCCGCATGCCCTGGCCCACCGCCGACTCCTTCGACCTGATCGTCCCGCGCGACCAGCTGGTCACCTGGTGGACACGGCTGCGCGACGCGGGTGCGGCGGCCGCGGGCCTGTGGGCGTTCGAGGCGCTGCGGGTGGCCGCGCTGCGCCCGCGCCTGGGCGTCGACACCGACGACCGCACCATCCCGCACGAGGTGAACTGGATCGGCGGCCCTGCCGAACATGGTGCGGTGCATCTGAACAAGGGCTGCTACCGCGGCCAGGAGACGGTGGCCCGGGTGCACAACCTCGGCAAGCCGCCCCGGCACCTGGTGCTGCTGCACCTGGACGGTTCCGCGGATTCCCGCCCCGCGACCGGTGACCCGGTGACCGCGGGCGGCCGGGCCGTCGGCGTCCTGGGCACCGTGATCGACCACTACGAACTCGGCCCGATCGCTCTCGCCCTGATCAAACGCACCATCCCGGCCGACACCGCGCTGGTGGCGGGCCCGTGTGCGGCGGCCATCGACCCGGATTCGATCCCCGCCCACGACGAGCCGCAGGCCGGCCGGCTCGCCGTCGAGAAGCTGCGCGGCCGGTGAACGCCGTCGTTCCGGCCGGCCGGGTGCTGGCCGTCTGCGTCGTGCACGCCGAGCTGGAGGTGCCCGCCCGGTCCTCCAAGGTGGGTCGCACCGCCATCGACAAACGCCCGATGCCGCACCGGGTTCCGGTCCGGGCGCTGGGGCTGGACGGCGACCACGTGTGCGACACCAAACATCACGGCGGCGTGGATCAGGCCGTCTACGCCTATGCCGAGGAGGACGCACGGCGCTGGGCCACCGAGCTCGGCCGGGACCTCGGCGCGGGCTGGTTCGGCGAGAACCTGCGCCTGACCGGCCTGCCCGTGAGCGACGCGGTCATCGGCGAACGCTGGGCCATCGGCGATACCCTGCTCGAGGTATCCGCCCCGCGCGTCCCGTGCTCCACCTTCCAGTGGCACTCCGGCGAACCGCAGTGGGTGAAACGCTTCACCGCACAGGCGAATACGGGCGCCTATCTGCGCGTGCTCACCGAGGGCACGATCGGCGCGGGCGACGAGGTGCGGGTGGTGTACGTACCCGAGCACCGGATCACCGTCCGCGACCTGTTCACGGGCGCCGACCCGGCCCGCCTGGACCTGCTGGCCGAGGCCGAACCCACCATCTCCGGCGACGTCCGCATGCAGATCGATCGTCACCGCCGCCGTCACGCCGGGGCGGCCGCCCGATGACACCGACTTCCGACCCGATGACACCGACTTCCGAGGGGAGCCCCACCATGAGCGTCGATCTGGTCGAGGTGGTGCGGTCCGGGTTCCGGGAGTGCGTGCACCGCGGCTCGGCGGTGGTGCTGCGCCCGGACGGCGAGCCGCTGGTCGCCGTCGGCGCGGTGCACGGCCCGATCTTCCCGCGCTCCACCAACAAGCCGATGCAGGCACTCACCCTGCTGCGCAACGGTTTCGAACCGGTGGACGACGCCGAGCTGGCCATCGCCACCGCCTCGCACTTCGGCGAGGCCGATCATGTGGAGCTCGTCCAGCGTCTGCTGGACCGCTTCGGCTTCACCGAGGACGATCTCGAGTGCCCGCCCGATCTGCCGTTCGAGGAGCACGCCCGGGCCCAGGCGCTGGCCGGGCGCGACCGCGCCGAGGCGTCCCGCCGCGTCTACATGAACTGCTCCGGCAAACATGCCGCCATGCTCGCGACCTGCCGGATCAACGACTGGCCCACCCGCGGCTATCTCGAGGTCGGGCACCCGCTGCAGCGGGCCGTCCTGGAGACGGTCGCCGAGCTGACCGGTGAACCGGAGACCGATCTGGGCATCGACGGCTGCGGCCTGCCGATCGTGCCGGTGTCGCTGGTGAATCTGGCGCGCGCCTACGCGACCTTCGCCACCGCGCCCGAGGACAGCGCGGAACGCCGTGTCGCGGACGCGATTCGCACGCATCCGCGAGTGATTTCCGGCACGGACGGTCCCGATTTCCGGGTGATGACCGCGACCCCCGGCCTGGTGTGCAAGATCGGCGCGGACGGGGTGCACGCCGGCGCGCTGCCGGATGGTTCGGCCTTCGCCTACAAGATCGATGACGGCGCCGATCGCGCGCGACTTCCCCTGACGCTGGCCATTCTCCAGCGTATGGGGGTGCCGTGGACCGGCGAGCATGCTGAGCTGGCGGCCCCCGCGGTGCTCGGCGGCGGAACCCGGGTGGGCATCGTCCGAGCGATTCCCGGGGTGCTGTAGCCCCCGGTCGGCAACCTTTTCGCACGGGCCCGGAGAGCGCCCGGCCCGGCCCCGGGACGTTTATCCCCCACTCCTGGAAGCGCGACCGCCGGACACACGCTAAAGTGTTCGTCAGGAAGAGTATTAATTCGAACGGGGCCGCCAAACCCACCCCAGGCCGCCCCGCAGTGACGCGAGGGGGTCAGCCATGGGCCGTGGCCGGGCTAAGGCAAAGCAGACCAAGGTTGCACGGGAGCTCAAGTACAGCTCGCCGTCGACCGACTTCACGAGCCTTCAGCGCGAGCTGTCGGGGAGTGCCTCCGACACACAGCGGAGTGGTGTGCTTTCCGACGAGCATGACGCGAGCGAATCGCGGTCGAGCTGGGAAGAAGAAGACAGCTACGACGACTGGCGTCGCTGACTCGGATATTTCGACGTACTGCAGGGGGAGGCCGATGGGCTTCCCCCTTTAGCACGTCGTTTTGAGCCGAGAAGCACGTCGCGCTGAGGGTTTGCCAGCAGCACCAACGGCTCCCCCGCCTCTCCGCGCCCCTGGCGCATGGATGGGGAGCCGTCGCTGATTCCGCACGCGTGCCGCCGGTTGTGTGCCGACCCGATTCTCGATGTACCCGGCGAGTTGCCCTCGCCGGAACGAAATCAGTTGTCGCGTTGGGAGACGGGCGATTTGGCTCGCCCCGGATATGGCGAAGGCCCCGGCCACTCTCGAGAGTGGCCGGGGCCTTCGTTCGTTGCTGTCCGGCGCTCAGAAGCGCGGGTGGTCTCCCACCAGGACGGCGCGGGCGGCGTCGGCGTCCTTGGCCTTCTTCACCGTGCCGAGGGTCCAGCAGTCGATGTGGCGGGCGGTGAGGACGGCGAGGGCGCGGTCGGCGTCCTCGGGGGCGACGACGGCGACCATGCCGACGCCCATGTTGAAGGTCTTCTCCATCTCGGCCCGCTCGACGCGGCCGCGCTGGGCGATCATCTTGAAGACCGGGGCCGGGTTCCAGGTGCCGCGATCCAGCTCGGCGACCAGGCCGGCGGGGAGCACGCGGGCCAGGTTGGCAGCCAGGCCGCCACCCGTCACGTGGCAGAAGGTGCGGACGTCGGTCTCGGCGATCAGGGCCAGGCAGTCCTTGGCGTAGATCTTGGTCGGCTCGAGCAGTTCCTCGCCGAGGGTGCGGCCGAATTCCTCCACGTGCCCGGTGAGGGACATGCGGTCGATGTCGAGCAGCACCTTGCGGGCCAGCGAGTAGCCGTTGGAGTGCAGGCCGGAGGAGCCCATGCCGATCACCACGTCGCCGGGGCGGACGCGGTCCGGGCCGAGCACGGCGTCGGCCTCGACCACGCCGACGCCGGTGGCCGACAGGTCGTAGTCGTCGACACCCATCAGACCCGGGTGCTCGGCGGTCTCGCCGCCCAGCAGGGCGCAGCCGGCGATGACGCAGCCCTCGGCGATGCCGGAGACGATCTGCGCGACGCGTTCCGGGACCACCTTGCCGACGGCGATGTAGTCCTGCAGGAACAGCGGTTCGGCGCCGCAGACCACCAGGTCGTCGACGACCATGGCGACCAGGTCCAGGCCGACGGTGTCGTGCTTGTCGAGGGCCTGGGCGACCGCGATCTTGGTGCCGACGCCGTCGGTGGAGGCGGCGAGCAGGGGCTCCTTGTAGCCGCCCTTCAGTGCGAACAGTCCTGCGAAGCCGCCGAGTCCGCCCTGCACTTCGGGGCGGCTGGCCTTCTTGGCCAGGGGAGCGAACAGCTCGACTGCACGGTCACCGGCTTCGATGTCGACGCCGGCCGCCGCGTACGAGGCACCGGCACCGCTGGGGATCTGTTCAGTCATTGTCGGAGAGAGCTCCAAGCCGAATCGATGGATAGATGCCTGCTCACGCTAGCTCACGCGGCTCCCCGAGAACTCAGCGGGCTCGCCCGTCTCCCCGAGAATTCAGCGGATGGCACAGAGCCGCCGGACTCCGGCACCGGTGCCGACGGCGGGGTGCCACATCTATTTTGGACGTACCCGGTGAGTTACCCCAAGCGCTACGAAATCTGTTGTCAGGTTTCGTAACGATGCCGACGCCGTTGCTCCACCGGGTCGGGGACTGGGACGGCGGCGACCAGTCGGCGGGTGTACTCCTCGCGCGGGTTGCGCAGGATGTCGTCGTTGCTGCCTTGTTCGATGACGGTCCCGCCGCGCAGCACCACGATCCGGTCGGCCAGCTGATCCACCACGGCGAGGTCGTGGCTGATGAACAGGCAGGCCCAGCCGAACTCGCGCTGGAGGCCCGCGAACAGCTCGAGCACCCGGGCCTGCACCGAGACGTCCAGGGCGCTGGTGGGTTCGTCGGCGACCAGCAGGTCGGGATTGAGTACCAGGGCCCGGGCCAGGCTGACCCGCTGGCGCTGGCCGCCGGAAAGTTCGTGCGGGTAGCGCTTTTCCACCCCGGCCGGGAGTTGCACGTCGTCGAGGAGGCGGCGGACGCGGTCGCGGGCGGCCGCGCCCTTGGCCTGTTTGTGCACCAGCAGGGGTTCGGCCACGCAGTCGCCGATGGTGAGGCGCGGGTTGAGGGAGGTGGCGGGGTCCTGGAAGACGAAGCCGAAGCGGCGGCGGATGGGCCGCAGCCGGCGTTCGGAGAGGCCCGCGATATCGGTGCCGAGTACCCGGACGCTGCCCGCGGTGGGCCGCTGCAGACCGGCCACGCAGCGGCCGATGGTGGACTTGCCGGAGCCGGATTCGCCGACCAGGCCGAGGGTTTCGCCGCGGCGCAGGGTGAGTCCGACCTCGTTCACGGCCCGGAAGGACGGGCGGCCGAGCGGGGCCGGGAACTCCACCACCAGGCCGGAGACCTCCAGCACGGTGGCGGCGTCGGCCGGGATGGGTTCGCGGACAATCGTTCTCGCGAGTGCCGCCCCGGCCACGGGCGCGGAGTCGGTTCGGGCCTCGACCCCAGCGGCCGGTGCACTGTCACCGGGATGCTCCGCGGCTTCCCAGTTATCCGGCAGCACATGTAGTTTCGGCACCGCGGCCAGGAGGGCACGGGTGTATTCGTGCTCGGGTTCGGCGAAAAGCTTTTCCACCGGCGCCTCTTCGACGATGCGCCCCTCACGCATCACCACGACGCGGTCGGCGAGGTCCGCCACGACGCCCATATTGTGGGTGATGAGCACGATGGCCGCGCCGATGCGGTCGCGCAGATCCCGGAGTAGTGCCAGGATTTCGGCCTGCACGGTGACGTCGAGGGCGGTGGTGGGTTCGTCGGCGATGATCACCCTGGGTTCGCAGGCGATGGCGATGGCGATCACCACACGCTGTTTCTGGCCGCCGGAGAGCTGGTGCGGGTAGTAGTCCACTCTCGCCTCGGGGTCGGGCAGCCCGACGGCGCGCAGCAGTTCGATGGCTTTGGCGCGGGCCGGTTTCCGTTTCATGCCCGAGTGCGCCCGCAATGCCTCGCCGATCTGGAAGCCGACGGTGAACAGCGGGTCCAGGGCCGCGCCGGGCTCCTGGAAGATCATGGAGACGGCTCCGCCGCGCACCGCGGTGAGTTCCTTCTCGCTCATCCTGGTGATCGCTTTCGCACCCAGCAGGACGTGCCCGCGGACGTCGGCGGTCGGCGGGAGCAGTCCCATGGCGGTGCGCGAGCTGACCGATTTGCCGGAGCCGGATTCGCCGACCACGGCCAGCACCTCGCCCGGATACACCTGGTAGGACACGTTTTTCACGGCGGCGACGGCCCCGGCGTCGGTGGCGAAGGTGACGGTGAGGGAGTCGAAGGACAGGACGGGTTCAGGCATCGGCCGCCTCCTGCGCGGGTTCGGATTCGGTGGCCGCGGGCTCGGCCTCGGTGGCGGCCGCGGTGGCGGCGCGGCGGGTGCGCAGCAGCGGGTTGAGCACCTCGTTGAGGCTCTCGCCGACCAAGGTCATGCCGAGCACCACGATCACGATGGCGGCGCCGGGGAAGACGCCGGTCCACCAGATGCCGTTGGAGACGTCGGCCAGCGCCTTGTTGAGGTCGTAGCCCCATTCCGCGGCCTGGGTGGGTTCGATGCCGAAGCCGAGGAAGCCCAGCCCGGCCAGCGTGAGGATGGCCTCCGCGCCATTGAGGGTGACGAGTACCGGCAGCGACTGGGTGACGTTGGCGAGGATGTGCCGGAACAGGATTCGCAGCGTGGACGCGCCGGTGACGCGCGCGGCGTCCACGTACGGTTCCTGTTTCACCGAGATGGTGGCGTTGCGCACCACCCGGAAGTACTGCGGCACGAAGATGACGGTGATGGCGATGGCCGCCGACAGGATGCCGCCGAAGCTGCTGGACTGCCCGCCGGACACCACGATCGACACCACGATGGCCAGCAGCAGCGACGGGAACGCGTACATGGCGTCCATGAACAGCACCAGCACGCGGTCCACCCAGCGCCCGAGGTAGCCGGACACCAGGCCGAGCGGCACGCCGACGATGAGCGACAGCACCAGCGACACCGCGATCACCGACAGCGCGGTGCGCGCGCCGAAGAGGACACGGGAGAGCACGTCCTCCCCGCGCACCGAGGTGCCGAACCAGTGTGCGGCCGACGGCGCCTGCTGCCGCGCGAAATCGACGCCGCCGGAGGCGTTCTGCGCGAATCCGTAGGGCGCCAGCAGGGGCGCGAAGACGGCCACCAGGATGAACCCCGCGACCAGGGCGAGCCCGAGCAGCAGCGTGGCCCGCTGCAGCCCGGAGGTCATGCGCACCAGGGCCGTTCCGGGGATCCGCAGCCGGGAGCGGGTCGGCGGGACCGGCGCTCGCACGCCGGTTTCGATGACGGTCATCAGAACCTCACCCTCGGGTCGATCAGCGCCACGATCAGGTCCACCAGGAAGCTCATGACGGCCACCACGATGGCGATGAACGCGACGATGCCCTGCACCGCCACGAAGTCGCGCGCCTGCAGGTAGGTGGCGAGCTGGTAGCCCAATCCCTTCCATTCGAAGGTGGTTTCGGTGAGCACCGCACCGCCGAGCAGCATGGCGATCTGCATGCCCATGACGGTGACCACCGGGATGAGGGCATTGCGGAAGGCGTGCCGTCCGGTGACGACGCGGTCGGACAGGCCGCGGGCCCGGGCGGCCTCCACGTAGCCCGAGCGCAGGGTCTGGATCACATTGATCCGCACCAGTCGCAGGAACACGCCCGCGGTGAGCAGGCCCAGCGCGATCGCCGGCAGCACAGCGTGTTTCAGCACGTCGACGATGTTCCCGGTGTCGCCGTAGAGGATCGCGTCGACGATCATGATGTTGGTTTTCGGCGACACGTGCTGCAGTTGCAGCTCCACGGTCGTGCCGGCCCGCCCGGCCACGGGCAGCCAGCCCAGCTTGACCGCGAAGATCAGCTTCAGTAGCAGCCCCACGAAGAACACCGGGGCCGCGTACACCAGGATCGCGAACAATCGCAGGCTCACGTCGGCGGCCGAATCCCGTTTGGTGGCGGCGTATCTGCCCAGCGGCACACCCACCGCGAAGGCCACGAGGAGCGCCCAGAACACCAGTTCCAGCGTGGCCGCGCCGTAGGTGACGATGACGTCGCTGATGGCCCGATTGTCCTGGGAGCGGCCGAAATCCCCGCGCAGCAGGCCGGACAGGTAGTCGCGGTACTGGGTGAGGATGGGCCGGGTGAGTCCGGCGGCCTCCTTGCGCCGCTGCAACTCCTCGGGGGTGAGCCGCCCGCCCTGCGCGGCGGTGATGGGATCGCCGATCACCCGCATCAGGAAGAAGACCAGGGTCACCAGGATCCAGGTGGTGGGGATGATGAGCAGGGCTCGCACCCCGAGGTACCGTGCCAGCGCGCCGTAGCGGGTGTCGCCGCGGCGGGCCGGGAAGAACCTGCGGTGCGTTCGTGTACCCGCCGGGCGGGCCGGGATCGCCGGCCCGCCCTCGGGTTCGGTGGTCGTCACCATCCGACTACTTGCTCAGTACGCCGAAGCGGAACTTGGACGACGGGTCCAGGGTGTTCTCCACGCCCTGGATGTTCTTGCCCGCCACCGCGATCTGGTTGCCGGTGAGCAGCGGCACGATGGGCAGGAAGTCGGCCATCAGGTCGTGCTGCACGGTGGCGAGCGCGGCGGTCCGCTTGGCCGGATCCGGTTCGGTCAGTTCGGCGTTCAGCTCCGCGGTGATCTTCGGATCGCCGAAGTGGTTGCGCAGGAAGTTGTCCTCGGTGAAGAAGGGGCGCAGGTAGTCGTCGGCGTCCGGGTAGTCCGGGAACCAGCCGAACTGGAACACCGGGTAGCCGTCGGTGGAGCGGGCCTTCTGGTAGGCGACCCATTCGGTGGACTGCAGATTCACCTTGAACAGCCCGGTGGCCTCGAGCTGGCTCTTGACGGCGGCGTACTCCTCGGAGCTGACGGTCCCGTAGTGCTCGGTGGTGTACTGCAGGTTCAGTTCGACCGGCGTGGCCACGCCCGCGTCGGCGAGGAACTTGGCGGCCGCGTCCTTGTTCGGCAGTGCGCCGTAGATGTCCTTCAGGGCCTCGGTGCCGCCCGGAACACCCTTGGGCACCGGCGAATACAGCGGGGCCCAGGTGCCCTTGAAGACGCTGTTGGCCAGCGCCTCGCGGTCGACGGCGACGGCGACGGCCTTGCGCACGGCCAGCTTCTGGGCGGGATTGCCGCCGGGCTGGGTGTTGAGGTTGAACACGATGTAGCGGGTGTCGCCGCCGGGCGACTGGTGCACGGTCACCTTGTCGCTGGTCTTCAGCGAGTCCAGGTCGGTCGGGGTGAGGGTGTGCCAGGCGACGTCGATATTGCCCTGCTGCACATCGAGTTTCAGGTTGGCCGCCTCGGCGTAGTACTTCACCGTGACGGCGTCGGTCTTGGGTTTGCCGAACAGCCCGTTGTAGTCCGGGTTGGACTTGTACTCGACCAGCTTGTTCTTGTCGTAGCTGGTGATGGTGTAGGGACCGGAGAACGGCTTGGCCTTCACGATGTCCTCGTCGGCGAGCACCTTGTCGGCCGGGAAGACCTTCTCGTCCACGATGGCCGCCGCCTGGGTGGGCAGGATGGCCGGGAAGGTCTGGTCGTTGCCCTTCTTGAGGGTGAAGGCGACGGTCTTGTCGTCGGGGGCATCGGTGTGATCGAGGTTGTCCAGCAGCGCCTTCGGGCCCTGCGGGTCGTCGATCTTCACCATGCGGTCGAAGGAGAACTTCACGCTCTGCGCGGTGAGGGGATCACCGTTGGCGAATTTCAATCCGGGTTTGAGCGTGCAGGTGTAGACGGTCGGCGAGGTGAACTCGCACTTGTCGGCGGCGTCGGGTTTCGGCACCGCCTCGCCCGCCGGGAAATTCATCAGGAACTGGTAGACCTGGGTTTCCGCCAGCAGTGAGCCGTTGTCGTAGGCCCGGGCCGGATCCAGTGAGGTGACCTTGTCGGTGGTGCCGACCAGGATTCCCGCTCCCCCACCACTGTCCGATGTCTTTCCCGAACCGCAGCCGGCGACCGCCAGCACCGCTAGTCCCGCAAAACCTACTGCCGCAACTCTTCTCGCGCGCATACTGCCCTGCTCTCGAAGCGCAGCGCAGCGGCCGGGTCACGGTCCCGCCGCGCCGCGGTGGACATCCTTTGGCTGGGCACAGTATCGACCGGTTATAACCGGCGTGTTGCGTTTCGGAACAATCGGTACACAAATCGAGCCATCCGCCCCGAGACGCCCATGTCGCAACTGCGCCACCGAATTTCCCTGTTCGGAGCGGGAAAAGCACGGTGCCCGTCCGCGATTACGCGAACGGGCACCGTGAGTGCTTGTGCTTATGGGCGACTCGGGCTTGTGCCTAGGGGCGACTCAGCGCCGAGGCATTGACATTGTCCGCCAGCAGCTCGGTCTCGGTCGCGCCGGACAGCATGCCCTCGAGCACGTTCTTGCCGATGGCGTTCTCCGCCGGCAGCGCGATCGGGTAGTCGCCGTCGAAGCAGGCGCAGCACAGCCGCGAGCGCGGCTGCTCGGTGGCGGCGACCATGCCCTCCAGCGAGATGTAGCCGAGACTGTCCGCGCCGATGGAGCGGCGCACGCCCTCCACCATGTCGTCGAGGCTCTCGCCCTCGATGCCGTCGGGGCCCGCGCCATTGGCGATCAGCTCCGCGCGCGAGGCGAAGTCGATGCCGTAGAAGCAGGGCCACTTGACCGGCGGGGAGGCGATGCGCACGTGGATCTCCAACGCGCCCGCCTCGCGGAGCATGCGGATCAGGGCCCGCTGGGTGTTGCCACGCACGATGGAGTCGTCCACCACGATGAGCCGCTTACCGCGGATCACCTCGCGTAGTGGATTGAGCTTCAACCGGATGCCGAGCTGTCGGATGGTCTGGCTGGGCTGAATGAAGGTGCGGCCCACGTAGGCGTTCTTCATCAGGCCCTGGCCGTAGGGCACACCGGAACCCTGTGCGTAGCCGACGGCGGCCGGGGTGCCGGACTCCGGCACCGGGATGACCAGGTCGGCCTCGATCGGGTGCTCGGCGGCCAGGCGGCGGCCGATCTCCACCCGGGTGGCGTGCACCGAACGGCCGGAGATGGTGGAGTCGGGCCGGGCCAGGTAGACGAATTCGAAGACGCAGCCCTTGGGCGTCGGATTGGCGAAGCGCAGCGAGCGGACGCCGTCGGCGTCGATGGCGAGCAGCTCGCCCGGCTCGATCTCGCGCACGAAGGACGCGCCGACGATGTCGAGGGCGGCGGTCTCACTGGCAACGACCCAGCCACGGTCCAGCCGGCCCAGGCACAGCGGCCGGACCCCGTGCGGGTCGCGGGCGGCGTAGAGGGTGTGCTCGTCCATGAAGGTCAGACAGAAGGCGCCCTGCAGGGTCGGCAGCAACTCCATGGCGGCCTGCTCGATGCTCTTGTCGGCGGCCGCGTGCGCCAGCAGCGCGGTCATCACATCGGAGTCGGAGGTGGCGGCCACGGTGCCCGCCAGCCGGCCGGTGACCAGCCCGAGTTCCCGTGCCCGCGTACTCAATTCGGCGGTGTTGACCAGATTTCCATTGTGGCCCAGCGCGATTCCGGTACCGACCGCGGTAGTGCGGAAGATGGGCTGCGCGTTCTCCCAGGTGGTGGAACCCGTGGTGGAGTAGCGGCAGTGGCCGACGGCCACGTGGCCGGGCATGGCGGCCAGGGTCTGTTCGTCGAAGACCTGGCTGACCAGGCCGAGATCCTTGAAGACCAGCACCTGCGAGCCGTCGGCGACGGCAATGCCCGCCGCCTCCTGACCGCGGTGCTGCAATGCGTAAAGTCCGTAATACGTGAGCTTTGCCACATCTTCGCCCGGTGCCCAGACACCGAAAACACCGCACTCTTCGCGCGGTTCGTTCTCGTCCTGGTCGGAGGTGGTGGCGGCGGAGGGGAGAGTCACCGTTTGCTCCCTGTTCGGCGGGCTGGGGGCGTTCGCCATTCTACGGGTAACCCCAAGGCAACCCACCGTTGGGATAACCGGGATGGCAGGCGGTTTCCTGTTAGCGTTCGACCGTGGCGAGCACCGAAAGCACCGGCAGTACGGAAACCGCTCCACGACCCAGGCATCTGAGCCCGTTCAGGTGGGTGTTTCCGATTGTGGTGGTCACCCTGCTCGCCTCGCTGCTGGGCGTCATGTACCTCGATTACGTGGTCGATCCGGAGAAGAATCTGCACGACTTTCCGATCGCCCTGGTGAATCAGGATGTCGGCGACGATATCGGCGGCAAGCACGTCAACTTCGGCGATCAGATCTCCGACGGTCTACAGCAGGCGGTGCCGTCGGACCAGATCGATCTGCGGGTGCTCGGCATCAACGAGGCGCAGCTGCAGATGCAGTCCGCTCGGGTGTACGGCACGATCATCATCCCGTCCGACTTCTCCAAGCGGCTCGGCATTCTGGGTGTCGGCAGCGTGGTGCCCGGCGACATCACCAAGCCGATCATCACGCTGCAGACCAATCCGCGGGCCGGCGCGTTCGCCACCGCCGTGGTGCAGAAATTCGGTGAGCGAGCTCTCACCCAGGTGAACGCTCAGGTCGGGCAGCAGCTGACCGACCAGGTGAAGGCGCAGCTGGCGCCGGCCCCGGGCGCACCTCCGACGGAACTCACCGCGGCCACCCGGCTGGTGCTGGCGCAACCCCTGAATATCGTCGTCGACCAATTCTGGCCGCTGCCCGGCGGTTCCGGCGAAGGCCTGACCGCGTTCTTCTACAGCCTGCTGCTCCTGCTGGTCGGCATGGTCGGGGCGATGATCATCCATCAGCTCATCGATTCGGCCCTCGGGTTCCTGCCGACCGAGTGGGGACCGTGGTACGTGCACTATCCGCGCGCATCGATCTCGCGGGTGAAGACGCTGCTCATCAAATGGTCGGCGGTGGTGGTGATGGCGCTGGCGGTCTCGGGCGCACTGATGGGCATCGCGGCCGCGCTCGGTATGCCGATCGACAGACCGCTGCTGCTGTTCATCTTCGGCACCCTGGTGATCGTGGCGGTCGGCGTCACCTGCACCTCGATGCTGGCCGCGGTCGGCACCGCGGGCCTGATCATCAACCTGATCATCTTCATCATCCTGGGCCTGCCCTCCTCCGGCGGCACCATTCCGATCGAGGCGACACCCAAGTACTTCGGCTGGCTGGCCAAGTTCGAGCCCATGCACCAGGTCTTCCTGGGCACCCGCTCGATCCTGTACTTCTACGGCAATGGCCGGGCCGGGCTCACCCGCGGCGCGTGGATGGCGGTGCTCGGCCTGATCATCGGCGTCGTCGGCGGACTGTTCATCACCCGCGTCTACGATCGAAAGGGCTTGGAGCGCAAGCCCGTCGAGACCCCGGGCACCGGCGGCGGCAAGCACGCCGAGCCCGCCGGCGCCTAGCGCCGCGGCGTCAGACCGGCACCACCGGCAGCCACCTCGCGACCTCGCCCGCCCGGCTGCCGGAGGCGGACAGTGCACCGGATTCGCGCGCCGCGTCGAAGCCGAGCAGCCCGGTGGCCAGCAGCAGCCAGGTGCGGGAGTCGGTTTCGACCACATTCGGCGGCGTCCCCCGGGTGTGTCTGGGGCCCTCGATGCACTGCACCGCCACGAAGGGCGGTACTCGCACCTCCACCGAATGCCCGGGCGCATCCGCCGCCAATGCCCGCGCGGTCCCGCGCACGGCGGCCGCGAGCTCGGTGCGCGAGGGCGGCACCGTGGTCTCGTCGCGCAGCCACTCCCGCACCGCCGCTACCGCCGCCCGCACCTCCGCCGGATCCACCGCACCTCGTCGCGCCATGCCGCCGAGGCTACTGCGGCGCCCCGGCGTCCCGCTTTCGCGGGCTGAGGCTCACCTCGGGCAAGGCGACGGGCGATCCGTGGGGCCAGGGCTCCGCCCGCATTGAGGGCCAGGTGCAGCAGGGCCGGGGCGGTGGCGCTGCCGGTGTGGCGGCGCAGCCCGTCGAAGAGCAGACCCGCGGCGGTGGTGAGGGCCACCGTTGCCCGGACGGGATCGGCTGCGGCGCGGGCAGGTTGGATGTGGGACAGACCGAAGACGAACGCGCCCAGCGCGTTTCCCGGACGCCCGGCGGCCCGATCCAGCAGCGGCGTCAGCGTCGAGCGGTAGACGAGCTCTTCGGTGAGGACGGTGCCGCCGGGGATGTGCAGGGCAGTCCATTCGACGGTGGAGACGCCCGGGCCGCGATCGGCGAGTCCGGCGAGGTGACGGCGGGTGGGCGGCAGGGCCAGGGCGACAGCGTAACCGGAGAGCACCATCCCCGCCGCCGCCGCGCCGGTGCGCAGCCCATGCGGTGACAACCAGTTCGGCGTGCCTCGGAAGAACAGGGTGTACGCGGCGGCGAAGGCTGTGCTGACGGCGGTGCGGCCGCGCACGTCCAGGTCCAGTGCGGGCAGTATGCGGTTGCTCCACAGCAGCGGGAGCGCTACCGCGGCAAGTGGTTTCGGGCGCAGCAGGGCGCGGACCGTGGCGAGCACGGCTATTTCACCGCCCGCTCGTACGCCTCCGCGAGTTCGATCTGGGTGCGGATGCGTTCGCCGAGGTCCTGGTCCCAGTCGGGTGGGGCGGCGACGGCGGCCCAGCCGTCCAGCACCAGGGAACCGTAGTTGTGGCCGTGACCGTCGCTCACGCCCTGGGCATTGGTGAGGTCGGCGACGACCTGCCAGAAGGTGACCAGAGGCCACCAGCGCATCTGCGGCGAGACATCCGCACCGCGCGGCTCCGAGAGCCAATCCGGTTGGGAGAAGATGAGATCCGAGGACCACCAGACGATGGGGTCGGAGGGGTGCTGGAGATAGGCGATGCGCGGCTTGCGCCAGTCCGCCGAGGGTTTGCCCAGATCGGCTGCGGTGGCGGCGAATCGGACCACCAGGCCGTCGGCGTAGATGGGTTCCACCTCGCGGGTGCCCGGATCGCGGCGCTGAACGAACTGCTGCCACAGGCGATTCGAGTTGGGCGGGCCCACCCACAGCGCGCCGTCCACCTTGGAGCGCAGGTCGGCCAGGCCGTCGAAGGCGGATTCGGAGCCCTGCGAGCCGAGGCTCTCCCCGTACACCAGCAGCTTGGGCCGATGCTCGGGCGGCCGCTGCGACCAGCGCTGGTACACCGCGTCGAAAATCTTCCGCCCGTTGATCGCGACCTTCTGCCGGTCCGCCAGGAACGACAGCACGCTCGGCAGATACGAGTACTGCGAGGCCACGATGGCGGTGTCGCCGCCCCACATGTACTCGATGGCGGCCGCGGCCTCCCCGTTCACCCAGCCGGTGCCGGTGGTGGTGGCCAGCACCAGGACCTTGCGGTCGAAGGCCCCGGTGCGCTCGAGTTCGGCGACCGCCAGGTCTTCCTCGGTGGTGTCCTTGCCCGCCGACTGCAGCCCGACGTACACCCGGATCGGTTCGCGCGCGGGCTTTCCCGTGACGGCGCTGATCAGCATGGGGTCGGGTCCGTGCGAGACGAACCAGCGGCCCTCCGATCCCAGCGTCTCCCACTTGGCCAGCGAGGCCGGACTGCCCGAACGCTCGGGCTGGGCCGGCTGCACCGCGTATTCGGTCACCTTGTCGTTGCGGACACTGAACGCCGAGTTGGCGACCGCGAAGAAGGCGCGGGTGGCGACGCCGTTGAACAGCGTCACGATGAGTACGGTGAGCAGCAGCGCGCCGGTCGCGGGCGCGAGCGCGGGCGGCACCCGCACCCAGCGGCTGAGCAGCCGCGCCAGGAACCGCACGATCTCGCGCAGCGTGCGGTAGGCCGCCACCACCAGCGCGCCGACCGCGAAACTCAGCCCGCCCGTACGCAGATACGCGGCCCGGGTGGTGCCCTCCATGCCCATGAGGGTGGTGATCTCGCGCTGCCAGTCGGCGGACAGCACCAGCATGTAGCCCGCCACCAGAATGCAGACGACCACCACGACGACCTTGATCACGTAGCGCGCCCACTCGGGCGGAGTCGCGATCTTGATCCGCGGCCGAATCCACTTGCGGAACAACCACTGCAGCACACAGCCCACGCCGTAACCGATGGCGGCATTGAGGCCGGAGATCAAACCCTGGAACAGCCAGTCGCGCGGCACCAGCGACGGCGTCACCGACCACGCGAAGAAGATGGTCGCCACCACCAGTCCGGTGTGGTTGAGGTCGATGACGTCCTCGACCTTCCGCGCGGCCACCGTGCCACGCCGATACACCATCGCGCCACGTGTGCGCAGCCGGTTCAGGGCGTCGGCGGAGTCCAGCACCCGTCAAGTATGGACGCAACCGGCCGGAATCCGGGGACCGCAGCATGTGAGAGGGACCATCCCACCGGCGTGTCGCCCGCGGCCTCTACTCGGTGCACTCGAGTAGATGTACTCGGTCGATTCGGCGGCGGGGCCGCCAGACTCACCAACCATGAGCACTCCGAGCGCACACACCAAGAGCACCACGGCGTTTCTGGCTCAGGCCACGATCGCCTTCGGGATCAGCTTCTGCGCCTTGATCATCGGCATCGTCTATCTCCCCCTGGACATCTGGCAGCGCGGATTCTTGCTGATGGCAATGCTGTTCCTGGTGAGCAGCAGTTTCACCCTCGCGAAAGTGATTCGCGATCAACACGAATCCTCGAAGGTGCATCACCGCATCGACGAGGCCCGGATGGAGAAGCTGATGGCCGAGCACGACCCGTTCAAGATCAATTGAGCTTGTCCCGCACCGCAGGAATGGCGAGAGCCCGCCGGATCGAGGGGGAACCGGCGGGCTCTCGGAATGTCCACGGCCCTCGGGCCGGGTCGGTTCAGTGGTCGGAGGTACCGAACAGCGCGGGGAGAGTGCCCTCGTGGGCGGCGCGCAGATCGTCGAGCTTCACACTGAACTGGCCCTGGACCTCCACCGAGTCCGAGCCGTCGTCGACCACGCCGATGCGGGCCCACGGCAGGCCGCGGGCGTCGCACATCTTGGTGAAGCGGGTCTCCTCCGAGCGCGGCACGGCCACCAGGACCCGGCCCGCGGACTCGGAGAAGAGGGTCACGAACGGGTCGGCGCCCTCGGGAATGATGATGCGGCAGGCGGTTTCACCGGCCAGCGCGGCCTCCACCACGGTCTGGATCAGGCCGCCCTCGGAGACATCGTGGGCGGCGGAGACCATGCCGTCGCGGGACCCCGAGACCAGGATCTCGGAGATCAGCTGCTCGCGGGCCAGGTCGACCTGGGGCGGCAGACCGCCGAGGTGGTCGTGCTCGACCTGCGCCCAGATGGAGCCGTCCAGCTCGTCGCGGGTCTCGCCGAGCAGGATGAGGGTCTCGCCCGGCTCGGTGCCCAGGCCGGTCGGGATGCGGCGGTGCACGTCGTCGATGACGCCGAGCACGCCCACCACCGGGGTCGGCAGGATGGCGGTCTGGCCGGTCTGGTTGTAGAAGGACACATTGCCGCCGGTGACCGGAATGCCCAGGGCCGCACAGCCGTCCGCGAGGCCGCGCACGGCCTGCTGGAACTGCCACATGACACCCGGGTCCTCCGGGGAGCCGAAGTTGAGGCAGTTGGTGACGGCCTTGGGGGTGGCGCCGGTGACGGCGACATTGCGGAAGGCCTCGGCCAGCGCCAGCTGCGCGCCGGCGTACGGGTCCAGCTTGGTGTAGCGGCCCGAGGCGTCGGTGGCCAGCGCGATGCCGCGACCGGTCTCCTCGTCGATGCGAATGACACCGGCGTCGGCGTGCTCGGCCAGCACGGTATTGCCGCGCACGTAGCGGTCGTACTGCTCGGTGATCCACTTGCGCGAGCACAGTTGCGGGCTGGCCAGCATCTTCAGCAGGGTGGCGCGCAGCTCGTCACCGGTCTCGGGCCGGTTCAGGCGCGCGACCGTATCCGCGTTCAGCGCATCCTGATCCGCGGGACGCTCGACCGGGCGCTCGTAGACCGGGCCCTGGTGGGCGACGGTACGCGGCGGCACGTCCACCACGGTCTCGCCGTGCCAGGTGATGATCAGGCGCTCGCCGTCGGTGACCTCACCGATGACGGTGGCGGTGACGTCCCACTTCTTGCAGACGGCCATGAAGGCGTCCACATTCTCGGGGGTGACGACCGCGCACATGCGCTCCTGCGACTCGCTCGAAAGGATCTCGGCGGGAGTCATATTGGCGGCGCGCAGCGGCACCTGGTCCAGTTCGATGTGCATGCCGCCGTCACCGGCCGCCGCGAGTTCCGAGGTGGCACAGGACAGTCCGGCGCCGCCGAGGTCCTGGATGCCGACCACCAGTCCGGCGTGGTACAGCTCGAGGCAGCACTCGATGAGGACCTTCTCGGCGAACGGGTCGCCGACCTGGACGCTCGGGAGCTTCTTACGGCCGGAACCGGATTCGTCGCCGGAGAAGGTGTCCGAGGCCAGCACGGACACGCCGCCGATGCCGTCCAGACCGGTCCGCGCGCCGAACAGGATGATCTTGTTGCCCTGGCCGGAGGCGAAGGCCAGGTGCAGGTCCTCGACCCGCATGACGCCCGCGCACAGCGCGTTCACCAGCGGATTGCCCTGGTAGGACGAGTCGAACACGGTCTCGCCGCCCACATTCGGCAGGCCCAGCGAGTTGCCGTAGCCGCCGACGCCACGCACCACGCCGTCGACCACGCGCCGGGTGTCCGGGTGATCGGCCGCACCGAAGCGCAGCTGGTCCATCACCGCGATCGGGCGGGCGCCCATGGCCATGATGTCGCGCACGATACCGCCGACGCCGGTGGCCGCGCCCTGGTAGGGCTCCACATACGAGGGGTGGTTGTGCGACTCGACCTTGAAGGTCACCGCCCAGCCGCCGCCGATGTCCACCACACCCGCGTTCTCGCCGATGCCCGCGAGCATCGACTTCTTCATCTCTTCGGTGGTGGTCTCACCGAAGTAGCGCAGGTGCACCTTGGAAGACTTGTAGGAGCAGTGCTCCGACCACATCACCGAGTACATGGCGAGCTCGGCGTCGGTGGGACGCCGGCCCAGGATCTCCTTGATCCGGGCGTACTCGTCGTCCTTGAGGCCGAGTTCCTTGTAGGGCTGCGGGTGGTCCGAGGTGGCCGCGGCGTTGCTGACGGTATCGACGTGGCTGGTCACGGGAATACCAGAGTCCTTTCGGCCGGGCAGGTCGGAAGCGAAAGCCGGCGTTGCTGGATGTCGGCGAGATACGATCGCGAGTCTAATTGCCTGCATTCCAGCCCTTTACCCCGCCCGCCAGTGTGGCAGCGGCCACTGTCTTCGTAATGCCGGGGCGACAACTGATTTGTCGCCGACCGGGGCAACTCCCCGGGTACGCCCACCATGGTTTCGGCTCCCAACCGCCGGCACGCACGCAGGTCAGGTGGCGGCACGCGAGCCGGGCGCCGAAGGCCCGGGGAGGCCGGGGAGTGACCGTTGCCCGCTACTCTGTCCGGGTGAACGATCGATCCGGGGTCGCGGATCCGACCGAGAAGCCCGTGACCACGCCCGGAGGGCTGACAGGGCGCCAGGGGCAACTGCTGGCGATCGCGGTCGCGCTGTTCGCGATATCCGCGGTGATCAGTTTCGTGACTCTGTGGCACGGGTTCATCGACCTGCAGGTGTATCGGAACGGCGCGCGGGCCTGGCTCGACGGCAAGGATCTGTACGGACCGATGCCGGCGGTGTACGGGATCGGGTTGCCGTTCACCTATCCCCCGCTCGCCGCGCTGTTCTTCGCGCCGCTGGCCATCATGCCGCTGGCCGTCGCGGAGTGGGCGGTGCTCGCGGTCTCCATCGCCTCGCTGGGTGTAACGCTGTGGGTGGTGCTGGACCGGATCCGGCCGAGCCTGGCGTGGCAGACCCGGCTGGCCGTCGTCATCGGCGCGGTCGGGTTGCTGCAGCTGCTGGAGCCGATCCGCGAGACCTACGGGTTCGGTCAGATCAACCTGGTACTGATGGCCGCGGTGACGCTGGATTGCCTGGTGCGCAAGCCCTTCTGGCCGCGCGGCATGCTGATCGGCATCGCGGTGTCGGTGAAGCTGACCCCGGGCGGCTATCTCCTCTACTTCCTGCTGCGCAAGGACTGGAAGGGCGCGATCACCCTGGTGCTGTCCGCCATCGGCGCGATTGCGGTGGGATTCGTGCTGTTCCCGAAGGATTCGCCGCAGTACTGGTTCCACACCCTGTCCGACACCGGCCGCATCGGCCCGCCCTGGTACGCGGGCAACCAGTCGATCAAGGGCTTCGTGTTCCGGCTCGGCTACTCGACCTCGATCTCGACGCTGATCTGGCTGGTGCTGTCGGTGGCCGCGGTGGCGCTGGCCGCCCTGTGGATGAAGCGCCTGCTCGACGCCGGCGCGACGGTCGCGGCCCTGATGGTGAATGCCGCTGCGGTGCTGCTGGTTTCCCCGGTCTCCTGGTCGCACCACTGGGTGTGGATCGCGCCCGCGCTGATCGTGGCCGCCGATGCCGTCGCCCGCGGCCGCCGCAACCGGTGGTTCCTCGGCGCGGCCGGCCTGGCGGTGGTCATGTTCGCCATCGGGCCGATGTGGCTGCTCCCCCACAACCACGACCGCGAACTCACCTGGAACTGGTGGCAGCAGATCGTCGGCAACAGCTACGTCATCGTCACCTTCGCCGTCTTCGTCGTGGCGGCGCTGAGCTATCGCCCGACCCCGGACCCGGAAAAGGCCGCGCTGCTCACGGCGTAGGGGTCAAGAAGGCCGCGAGGGCCGCCGCGTAGGCGGGAACGTCTGCGGCGCCCATCATTTCGCGCGCCGAGTGCATGGCCAGCTGGGCCGCGCCGACATCCACGGTGGACATGCCGGTGCGGGCCGCGGTCATCGGCCCGATGGTGGAGCCGCAGGGCAGATCCGCCCGGTGCACGTAGCGCTGCAACGGGACGTTCGCCTGCGCGCAGGCCAGGGCGAAGGCGCCCGCGCCGGTGGCGTCGGTGGCGTAGCGCAGGTTCTGATTGACCTTGAGCACCGGCCCGCCGTTCACCTCGATGCGGTGCGAGGGCTCGTGCCGGTCCGGATAGTTGGGGTGTGTCGCGTGCGCCATGTCGCCGGAGGCGCACACCGAATCGGCCAGGGCTGCCAGGTATTCCGCGCGTCCGCCGCCGCGGGCGAGCACGATGCGCTCCAGCACCGTGGGCAGCAGCCCGGATTGGGCGCCGCGGTCGGACTGGCTGCCGACCTCCTCGTGGTCGAACATGGCCAGCACCGGCGTCGCCGCGCCGGGTTCGGCGACGGCGGCCAGGAAGGCCCGCAGCCCGGCGTAGCAGGTGCCCTGATTGTCCAGCCGGGGCGCGCTGATCAGATCCAGGTCGCGCCCGATCAGCCTGGAGGGCACCAGATCATGGGTCATCAGCTCCCAGCCCAGCACCGCGCCCGGGTCGATGCCGGAGCGTTCGGCGACGAACGCCAGGAACGAGCGCGGCTCGCCGCCGATCCCCCACACCGCGTTCACGTGCCGTTGCGGATCCAACTGCACGCCGCGCCGGTCGTCGGAGAGGTGGATGGCCAGCTGCGGCACCCGCAGAATCGGCTCGTCGATGCGAATCAGCTGCTCCCGCACCGCATTTCCGTCACGTATCGACAATCGCCCGGAGATGCCGAGATCGCGGTCCAGCCACGAGTTCAGCCAGGCGCCGCCGTAGGGCTCCAGCCCGGCCATCTGCCAGCCCGCCACGGCGGTGTCCGGATGCTGCTTGACCCGCAGATTGGGGCTGTCGGTGTGGGCGCCGACCACCCGGAAGGGGCCGGCCTGCCCGGAGCCGGGGGCCGCGTCCGGGCCACCGTCGGCCCAGGCCACCAGGGAACCGGCGCGCACCACGTAGTAGCGGCCCGCGCCACCCGCGGGCCAGGGCGCCGATTCGGACAGCCGGGTGAAGCCGTGCTCGTCGAGTTCAGCTGCGACAGTTCGGCAGACGTGGAACGGCGACGGGGAGGCATCGATGAATGCGCACAGGCCTGCGGCGGTCGCGGTGGTCTCGGCAACTGGCATGGGCTCGAGCTTATCCGCCTCCCCGAGACTTCAGCGGGCAGCTGAGAGCCGTTGACGGGATGCATTCCGTGCCTGCGTCGAGTGCCGAACCGATCTTGGGGGTACCCGGGGAGTTACCCCGATCCTTGCGAGATCAGTTGTCCCATTCGGACTGCGCCAGGCGTCGGCTACCCGGGCAGCGGGGCTTCGGCGACGCGGCCCAGCAACCGCACCAGCTCCAGATAGTCGTCACTTCCGAGACTGCGGCGCATTTCGGCCTCGGCGCGCGCCTCCTCGGCGCGCACCTCCTCGACCAATTCCTCACCGCGGCGGCTCAGTCCGATCAGGATGCGCCGGCGGTCGTCGGCCGCCGCGACCCGGAAGATGAGCCCGCGCTCGGCGAGCTGGTCGGCGTGCCGGGTGGCCGAGGACGGCGGTAGCTGTGCCCGCGACGCCAGCTCACTCATGGTGATGCCGATATCAGCGGACAGATTGGTGAGCATGCACCACTGGTCGGCGGTGAGCCGCCTGGCACACAATGCGGCGTCCAGGTGACGAAGCCAACTCCGCTCGGCCGCTCGGAGGGCTCCATGCAAGGTGGAAAATCCACCTAGAATTGTCGCCATATTTCCCGCCCGTCAGAAAACCGCTTGAACGAGGGGAAGGGTAGCCCATGTCCCCGTTCGGCGGGAATCCCGAGAACGCCATCGAGATCATCAACATAGTTCCGCAGCAGGGACCCGGCGGTATCTTCGCGCCATCCTGTGAGGCGGCTATTTCTCTCGCGTTGGAAGAAATCAACTCCGGTTCCGGAATTCTGGGACGGGAATTGCGCGTCACCCACATTGACGGCGGGCGCGAACCCCACCTGGTGGCCGGAGAGGTGACGGCACTGCTGGCCACCGGCATGGTGCACGCGGTCACCGGCTGGCACACCTCGGCGGTGCGCCGCGCGGTGGAGCGGGTGACGGCCGGGCGGGTGCCGTACCTGTTCGCCACCGATCACGAGGGCGTGCAGTCGGTTCCGGACGGGCTGTTCATGATCGGGGCGGATCCCGAGCACCAGATCGTGCCCGCGCTGGACTGGCTGCGGCGCTCCTTCGAGGCCCGGCGCTGGGCGATCATCGGCAACGACTACGTGTGGCCGCGGCGCACCGCGCAGGCCGTGCGCGCGGCACTGCAGGATCCGGAGCTGATTCCGCTGGAGCTGTTCGTGCCCATGCGCACCCGGGATTTCGGCCGGTTCCTCGACGATCCCCGGCTCGACCTGGCCGACGGGATCATCGTGCTGCTGGTGGGCGCCGATGTCGCCCGCTTCAACCTGCAGTTCTCCCGGACCGGGCGGTCCGATCAGCAGGTGCGGGTGAGCCCGGCCGTGGACGAGAACGTGCTGCTGGCCGCGGGCGGCGGCGCGAACCACAATCTGTTCGTGCCGTCGGGCTTCTTCGTGAACGGACCGCGCGATCGGGAGCGGCTGGACCGCTATCACCGGCTGCACGGCTGGTTCGCGCCCACGCTCACCAATTTCAGCAATACCAGCTATGAGGCCATCCACACCCTGCGCGGCATGGCCGAGCTGGCCGGATCGCTCGAGGTGCGGCGCATCCAGGCCGCGGTGGCGGACCGGCGGGTCGTCGAAACCCCGTGGGGCGAAGTCGGTTTCGAGGGGATACAAGCAGTCCGCCCGACCTGGCTGGCCAGGGCGGGCGGAGTCGACTTCGAGATTCTGGACGGGATCTAGTCCCGCCGCATGTGGGGCTACGCCTTGACGAGGCTGTCCAGCACCGAGAGGAACAGGCCCAGGCCGTCGTCGCTGGGGCCGGTGAGCGGCTCGGTGGCGTGCTCGGGGTGCGGCATCAGGCCGACGACCCGGCGATTGGCCGAGGTGATGCCGGCGATGTCGCGCTGCGAGCCGTTGGGGTTGCCGCCCGCGTAGCGGAACACCACGCGGCCCTCGCCCTCCAGCTGGTCGAGCACGGCGGTGGACGCCTGGTAGCGGCCCTCGGCGTTCTTGACCGGGATGAGGATCTGGGCGCCCGGCTCGTAGCGGGTGGTCCAGGCGGTGTCGGTCTGCTCGACGGTCAGCCACTGGTCGCGGCAGACGAAGTGCAGGCCGTCGTTGCGGGTCAGCGCACCCGGCAGCAGGCCCGCCTCACAGAGGATCTGGAAGCCGTTGCAGATGCCCAGGATCGGCATGCCCTGCTCGGCGGCCTTGATGACCTCGCCCATGACCGGGGCCATGGAGGCGATGGCGCCGGCGCGCAGGTAGTCGCCGTAGGAGAAGCCGCCGGGGACGACGACCGCGTCGACCTGCTTGAGGTCGGCATCGGCGTGCCACAGCGAAACGGGCTCGGAACCGGCCAGTTTCACCGCCCGGGCGGCGTCGACGTCGTCGAGCGTGCCCGGGAAGGTGATGACACCGATGCGGGCGCTCACAGCCGGACGACCTTCCAGTCCTCGATCACGACATTGGCCAGCAGCGATTCGGCGATCTGCTCCAGGTCGGCGTCGGTGACATTGTCATCGACATCGAGTTCGAATCGCTTGCCCTGCCGCACATCCGAGATGCCGGGGTGCCCGAGACGCCCCAGCGCGCCGACAATGGCTTGTCCCTGCGGATCCAGGATCTCGGCCTTCGGCATCACCTCGACCACGACACGTGCCACGCGTTGCTCCTCAGCTGGTGGGGCGGCGCCCGGCATGCATGCCTGCCGGGCGGGGGGTATCGCTGATCAGCGTAGTTGGCGGGGGCGGCGGACATACCGCCGGGTCGTGCCGTCCGTGGTCCACACCACACCCCCGCGGGCTACCGTTGAATCATGCACATAGCCCATTTCGGACATTCCTGCATTCTCGTGGAGCTCAACGGCAGCAAGATCCTGTTCGATCCGGGCAATTTCTCGCACGGATTCGAAGGTCTCACCGGATTGGATGCCATTGCGGTGACGCATCAGCATCCCGATCACATCTGCCCGCACCGGATCGAGGCGCTGATCGAGGCGAATCCGCAGGCCAGGCTGCTGTCCGATCCGCAGACCGCACTGCTGCGGGGCGAGCCGTGGGAGCCGGTGCATGCCGGAAATATTCTCGAGGTCGGTGATGTCCAAATTACCGGCGGCGGTGGCCGGCACGCGGTCATCCATCCGGAGATCCCCGTTATCGACAACACCGTCTTCCAACTCGGTACTCCGGACGATCCCGCACAACTCGTCCATCCCGGTGATTCACTCTGGGTTCCGCCGACTCCGGTCGGTGTTCTCGCCATTCCCGCGGTCGCCCCGTGGATGCGCATCAGTGAGGCCGTGGATTACCTGCGTGCGGTAAATCCGCGGATCGCGTTCCCCATCCACTACGGCATCATCGCCCCCGAAGCACAGGGCATCTATTTCGGTCGGCTGAATGAAATGAGTCCGGCCAATACCGAATTCAAGATCATCGAACCCGAGGATCACGCGGAATTCTGATGTCGCACCGCCGGGCGGGAGCGGCCACCGCCCGGCGGCGCGAGCTGTGTAACCCACTGCGGCCGAGGCGGATTCGTGGCGAATCTGCCTCGCCCCGGGTCAGCGGTAGGAGGCCAGGAACAGCGCCTCGGCCAGGGCCATGTGCTCGATCTCCGTCGGATCGACGCTCTCATTGGGCGCGTGGATCAGGCACTTCGGTTCCTCCACGCCCATGAGCATGATCTCCGCCTGCGGATAGGTGTCGGCGAAGACATTGCACAGCGGGATCGACCCGCCCTGCCCCTCGGTGGTGGCGGGACGCCCGTAGGCCGCCTGCATGGCCGCGGACATGGCCCGCCGCGCCGGGCCGTCCGTGCTGCCGACGAACGGCGAGCCGGTGGCCTCGGTCTCGACCGTCACCTTCGCGTGCCACGGCGCGTGCGACTTCAGGTGCGCGGTCAGGGCTTTCAGCGCGTCCTCCGGATTGGTGCCCGGCGGGATGCGCAGGTTGAGGCGGGCCCGGGTCCTGGGCTGGATGGCCGCCGAGGAGCCGACCACCGGCGGGACGTCCATACCGAGCACCGTGAGCGCCGGACGGACCCAGAGCATATCGGCGACCTCGCCAGTGCCCAGCAGATGGACGCCGTCGAGAACGCCCGCGTCGGAACGGAATCGGCCCACCGGATACTCATGACCCTGCCAGACCTGGTCATTGCGCAGCCCGTCGATGGTGGTGTTGCCGTCGACGTCGCGCAGGGTGCCGAGCAGGTGGATCATGGCGGCCAGCGCATCCGGCGCGGGACCGCCGAACATGCCGGAATGCAAGGGGCCGGAGAGGGTTTCGACGGTGACGACCACATTCACAGTGCCGCGCAGAGTCTGGGTGAAGGTGGGCACGCCGACCGCGAAATTGCCGCAGTCGCCGATGATCAGAGTGTCGGCGCGCAGCAGGTCGGCATTGCCGGGCACGAACTCCTCCAGTCCGCCGGTGCCCTGCTCCTCGGAGCCCTCCGAGACCAGTACCAGCCCGACCGGATACTCGTCGCCGTACACCTTGCGCAGCGCCCGCAACGCGGTCAGATGCATGACGATATTGCCCTTGCAGTCGGCCGCACCGCGCCCGTACCAGCGGCCATCCTTTTCGGTGAGCTGCCAGACCGGCGTCTGCCACGCGGCGTCGTCGAGCGGCGGCTGCACGTCGTAGTGGCAGTAGAGCATGACGGTCGGCGCGCCCTGCGGCCCCCGGCTCCGGGCCACGACGGCATTGCTGCCGTCCGGGGTCTCGTGCAGCCCCACCTCGGTGAGCCCCTCCGCCTCGAACGCATCCGCCACCCACTGCGCGGCCTTCTCGCACTCCTCGATCGGGAACTGCCGGGCGTCGTACACCGATTTGAACGAGACGAGCTGCGCGAGATCGCTTTTCGCACGCGGCATGAGTTCCTTGACGGCCGCGCGCAACGCGGCCACCTTCGAATCCTCCTGCACCCCTGCGGTCGTGGTCATCACATCCTCCTGATCACTTGGCGGTATCGGGTTTCACGGTCTCACCCTTCTTCAGGTGACCGATTGTTTCCAGGGTGCGCAGGTTTCCGAAGCTCGACATCGGATAGGAGAGGGCGCGATTGCGGTCGACGGTGTCGGTCAGCAGCTGATCGGCTACCGCACCCGCCCCGAGGTGCGGCTGCGTGGCGGACATCGCCTGCGCTATGACATGCTGATAGTCCATAGTGCTGAATAGTAACCGTTCAGCAACTTTCTCTTGATTACGAAACGGTAGCTGGCCGAACCAGTTTCGATCATGGCCGGCTGGCTACCATGATCTCGGCAAACCCATGCCGAATCTCGATCGGAGGCCATATGACCGGCACCACGGAACCCGACGACGTCTACGCGATGCCCGGCATCAGACGCGCGGCTCCGCACCGCGGCTTCCCGGAGCACGAGATCTTCCCGCAGGTCGCCTACCAGATCGTCCACGACGAACTGATGCTCGACGGCGTCTCCCGGATGAACCTGGCCACCTTCTGCACCACCTGGGTCGACGACCAGGCCCGGCGGCTGATGAACGAATGCCTCGACAAGAACATCGTCGACAAGGACGAGTACCCGCAGACCGCCGAACTCGAGCAGCGCGGCGTGCACATGCTCGCCGACCTGTGGAACTCCCCCGATCCGCGGGGCACGCTGGGCACCTCCACCACCGGGTCCAGCGAGGCCGCCATGCTGGGCGGCCTGGCCGCCAAATTCCGCTGGCGCAAGCGCGGTGGCACCGGCACCCCCAACTTCGTGTGCGGCCCGGTCCAGGTGTGCTGGGAGAAGTTCGCGCGCTACTTCGACGTGGAGATCCGCCAGATCCCGCTGCGCGGCGAGCGCTACACCATGCATCCCGACGACATCGCGGCCTACTGCGACGAGAACACCATCATGGTGGTGCCCACCTTCGGCCAGACCTTCACCGGTCTGTTCGAGGATGTCGAGGGCATCAGCAAGGCGCTCGACGCGCTGCAGGCCGCGACCGGACTCGACATTCCCATCCACGTCGACGCGGCCAGCGGCGGCTTCCTCGCCCCGTTCTGCGCACCCGAAATCTGTTGGGATTTCCGGCTTCCGCGGGTCAAGTCCATCAACGCCTCCGGCCACAAGACCGGTCTCGCACCGCTGGGCGCGGGCTGGGCCATCTGGCGGACCAAGGAGGATCTGCCCGAAGAGCTCATCTTCAATGTCGACTATCTCGGCGGCAACATGCCCACCTTCAACCTGAACTTCTCCCGGCCCGGCGGGCAGGCCGTCACCCAGTACTACGAGTTCATCCGGCTGGGCCGCACCGGTTACCGCAATGTGCAGACCGCCATCTACACCGCAAGCCAGCACCTGGCCAAGGGCATTGCCGAGGCCGGGCCGTTCGAGCTCATCCACGATGCCGACCCGCGCCGCGGCATCACCGCCGTCTCGTGGAAACTGGCCGGCGGCGCGGACTACAACCTCTACGACCTGTCCGATCGGCTGCGCACCCGCGGCTGGCTCATCGCCGCCTACCCGCTGCCCGCCGACCGCGGGGACGAGATCATCATGCGCGCGGTGCTGCGCCACGGCTTCACCATCGACATGGCCGACCTGCTGCTCGCCGACCTGCACCGCAGCCTGCAGGTGCTCGGCAAGCATCCGATGACGACCTCGCTCACCCGCGAGGAGGCGGGCGGCTTCCCGCACAACGCGCGCGCGGTCGTCCCCACCCCCAAGGCGAAACCGGTGCGGTCCAAGGCCGAGGGCAAGGCCACGATCAACGGCAAGAAGACCGCCGAGACCCCCGCCGAAACCAAGCCCGCCAAAACCAAGCACGCCAAGTCCAAGGCCGGCAAGAAGTGAGCGCGGCCGAGAGTCCGTCCGCCACCGGATAACCACGGCGGCAAGCGAATACCGCGAAGCGGCGGCGGGAATCCCGCCGCCGCTTCATGTTCCGGACTCGGAGCCTAAGCGCCGGCCAGGCCCACGGTGTCGAGGAGCCAGGCGAGCTCGAAGGCCGCCTCCTTCCACTTCTCGTAGCGGCCGCTCACTCCGCCGTGGCCCGCGCTCATCTCCGTCTTCAGCAGCAGCTGCGCATCGCCGGTCTTGGTCGCGCGGAGTCTGGCCACCCACTTGGCCGGCTCCACGTACAGCACGCGGGTGTCGTTGAGCCCGGTGATGGCCAGGATCGCCGGATAGTCCTTCGCCTCGACGTTCTCGTAGGGCGCGTAGGACTTCATGTACTCGTAGACTTCCTTGTCCGCCAGGGGATTACCCCACTCGTCCCACTCGGTGACGGTCAGCGGCAGCGACTCGTCCAGGATGGACGTCAGCGGGTCCACGAATGGCACATTGGTCAGGATGCCCGCGAACAGCTCGGGCGCGAGGTTCGCCACCGCCCCCATCAGCAGCCCGCCCGCGCTGCCGCCCTCGGCGAGCATGCGGTCCGGCGCGGTGACACCGGAATCCACCAGATGCCGTGCACAGGCGACGAAGTCGGTGAAGGTGTTCTTCTTCTCGAGCTTCTTGCCCTCCTCGTACCAGCGCCGGCCCATCTCGCCGCCACCGCGGACATGCGCGACCGCGTAGACCATGCCGCGATCCAGCAGCGACAACCGCCCCACCGAGAAGTACGGATCCATCGGCGCCTCGTAGGAGCCATAGCCGTAGAGCAGCAACGGCTTCGGACCGGCCGGGACATCCTTGCGCATGACCACCGAGATCGGCACCCGGGTACCGTCCGCGGCCACCGCCCAATCCCGGTGCTGCACATAGTCGTCGGGGTTGTAGTCGCCGAGCACCACCTGCTCTTTGCGCAGCAGCAGCTCGTCGGTGTCGGGCACGTAGTCGAAGATCCTCATCGGGGTGATGTAGGAGGTGACCCCGACCCGCAGCATCGGCTGCTCCCACTCCGGGTTGGCGCCGAACCCGGAGTCGAACAGCTCGAGACCGAAATCGATCTCCTGCAGTTCGCCGTACCCGGTGTCGGTCAGCGGCCAGACCGCGGCCCGCTGCATCGCGTCGCGCCGATAGCTGACCGCCAGCTTGTCGGAGAAGGACTCCAGGCCGTTGAGGCGGACATCGTCGCGGTGCGGAATCAGGATGGTCTGGTTGGTCGGATCGTGCAGCGGCGCCTCGGCGAGCACGAAGTTCTCGGCCTTGACCCCGTCGACCACGTCGTTGTGCAGGATGAGCAGTTTGTCCTCGCCGCCCACCACCGCATGATCGACCGAGTACTCGACGCCCTCGCGCCGGGGCATGATGAGCCGGAATTCGCCCTCGGGGTTGTCGGCCTCCAGGATCCAGTTCTCGGTGGTGATCTTGGATTCGACGTAGAGCAGCAGGTACTTCTCCGAATTGGTCGCCGTCACGCCCACCGAGTAGTGGGCATCCGGCTCATGGAGAACCTGGACATCGGCCGACATCGGCGTGCCCAGCTTGTGCCGCCACACGGTGTCGGACCGCCACGCGTCGTCGTAGGTCGAGTAGAAGACGTACGCGCCGTCGAGCGACCAGGTCGCGCCCTGGGTGACGCCGGTGATCTCGTCGGGCAGCAGCTCACCGGTGGTCAGATTCTTGAAGCGCAGGACATAGCGCTCGTCACCGGAGGTGTCCTCCGAGTAGGCCAGCATGTCACCGGCGTGGCTGATGGAGAACGCGCCGAGCGCGAAATAGTCGTGGCCCTCGGCCAGCTCATTGGAGTCCAGCAGGACCACCTCGCCGGGCATGGTGGCCGACGCCTCCAGCTTGGGCGGGGTCCAGTCGTCCGGACCGGCGATCGGGCAGCGGCAGTGCACGCCGTGCTGTTTGCCCTCGAACGTGCGCGAGTAGTACCAGAACTCGCCCATCCGGGTCGGGAGCGACAGATCGGTCTCCTGGATCCGCGACTTGATCTCCTCGAAGATCTTTTCCCGCAGCGGGCCCAGCTTCGCGGTCTGCGCGTCGGTATAGGCGTTCTCCGCCTCCAGATACGCGATGACCTCGGGATCCGTCTTCTCCCGCAGCCACTCGTACTCGTCGATGAAGACATCCCCGTGGTGCACGCGCTCCATCGGAGCCCGCTTGGCGATCGGCGCCACCACCGCGCCGTCTACTGAGATCGCGCTACCACTGTCCAAAGCCATGGGCACCACGTTAGTAGCGATCCCCCACCGCGGGCCCTCGACCCGGCGGTACCGGGCGTGGTGCGGCTCCCGCGCCGGTCGAGCGCGGGAGTCGCACGGTAGCCGTCACCGTATCCGTCGCTGCCGCGTCCCGTTGGCGTGCTGATGCTGCTCGTAGAGGTAGAAGACGGCGGCCTTGCGACGAGCGCATTGGTCGGTCGGGCAACTCCGGTGGATCCGAAGAATGCTGTGGGCCAATTCCGCTGTGAAGCGCTCCGGAACCACCGCACAGCTGTCGGAGACCGGGGCGGCTCGTTGCGGGGACCATGGCGTGCGCACCACATACCTCCTTCCACTGACAGAAGATGGAATATCCGATCCGAAGCACTCACAAACCCTGGCATCATGAGTGCGATCTACATCACCGACCAGTACTGCTGGTGCGCACAGGGGAGGCCGACAGTGGAAGCGAAGAACCGCGTCATCGAGGCCGATGCAGTGTGGCGGCGCGGAGACGACACCGCCGACGGCGTCGAGATCGCCTTTCTGGCCAGTGGAAACATCGGATTACGGGACTCCCGCAATCCGGACGGGCCAGTATTGATCTTCACCCCCGGCGAATGGGAAGCCTTCGTGGCCGGGGCCAAGGACGGCGAATTCAACCGGCCCGGAGCCTGATTCGGGCGTGCCCGGCTCGAAACGAGCCGGGCACAACACTGTTCAGGCCCCTATCGCCGCGCCGATGGTCGACCACGACTCGTGCAGGGTGTCCTGCCAGTACGACCACGAGTGCGTGCCCACCGGCGAGTGCTCCACCCGCGCCGGAATGTTCATGGCACGCAGCCGCTGCTCGAAGGCGGTGACACAGGCGTCCACCCCGAATTCGATGGGGCCGCCGAAGAAGATGTTCTCCGGCAGCTGCGGCTTGATCTCGAGCTCGTGCGGGCCGGGCAGGCCGGTACCGGTGGACAGGAAGATGGTCTTGCCGCGCAGCGCCTCGGCCAGCACCGCCGGATTGTGCTCGGCCCAGGCCGGACTGCCCGGCGCGCCCCACATATTGAGCGGGTTGCCACCGCGATTGGCCACCGAGAACATCATGGCGCCCTGCGCGATCGTGGTGTCCGGGCAGGCGCTGTAGCCCGCCACCGCCCGGTACAGCTCCGGATGCCGCACCGCCAGCACGAAGGCCGCGATGCCGCCCATCGACAGACCACCGATGGCGTTCACCCCGCTACCGGCGAAGTATCCGTCGATGATGGGCGGAAGCTCCTGTGTCAGAAAGGTTTCCCACCTGTAGCGGCCGAAGCGCGGGTCGTCGGACACCCAGTCGGTGTAGTAGCTGGCCTGGCCGCCCATGGGCAGCACCACGTTCACGTCCTTGCCCTGGAAGAAGGGTTCGGCGTCGGTGGCATTGGTCCAGGTGCTCTGCGTCGCACCGGGATCCAGGCCGTCGAGGAGGTAGTAGGTGGGGCGGTCGCCGCCGCCGGCCGGATGCAGCACCTGAACCTGGATGGTGCGGCCCATGGCCGCGGAGTCGATGACGATCGCCGAGCGGGTGGCGCTCAGCTGGTCGACGCGGACGACCTGGCCCGCGTGCGCGATTGCCGGCGGGGCGGCCACCGGATAAAGCAAACCTGCAGCGATCGCCAAAACAGCTGCGGCAACGACTCTTCGACGCATGTCCCCACCTTCATCAGCCCACCACAATCACCATCAAACGTAACTCGAGTGGCTATTGCGACGCGCGGGAATGAGGTTATGGCGTGTCGTTGGCTAACCACGCGGTCCGGATATGGTAATGCGAATCGGCTATCAGTCGGCGGCAATTCGGGACAATGCGCCCCTAATGGATCCCGCCAGGTAATCCAGGTCCGCGCGCGCCGGACTGGTCGGCCGCGCCCGCAGCCCGAATCCGTCGCCCGGAGTGCGGGGAATCACGTGCAGATGCACGTGGAAAACCTCCTGGCCCGCCGTGACCCCGTCGGCCAGGAAGAAATTCACTCCGTCACAGTGCACCTCGGACTCCCGCAGGCCCGCCGCGATGCGCTGCCCCACCTGAAACAGCTTGCCGCCCAACGCCGGATCCAGCTCCGCCAGGCTCGGGACAGGCGTCTTCGGAATCACCAGCACATGCCCGGGCGTCACCGGCCGAATATCCATGAACGCCAGGCAATCCTCGTCCTCGTACACCTTGGACGACGGTGCCCGCCCGGCAACGATGTCGGAGAAGATCGTGTAAGGGTTCATGCCCGCAGAGCCTAGAGCCCCCTACCCCACACCCGCCCGACTCGGCCCAGTGGCCGGGCGAGCGTCCCAGCAATACTTCGCCTGCAACTCGTTCGCCCCCGGCTCCGTTCCGGAGCCGGGGGCGAGATTCGAGAGTCGTTGTATCCCTAGAGGATCGGCGACGGCGTGTAGCGGGCGGCCTCCGGATTCGCGTCGACCAGCTTCTGGACCTGCGCGATCACATCGGCGGTCTGCGCCTCGGCCGCGCCGATGAAGGCGGAACGGTCCGCCAGGGCCACATCCAGGGCGGCCCGGTCCAGCGGCATGCGGTCATCGGCGGCCAGGCGGTCCAGCAGATCGGGTTCGCGGCCCTGCTCACGCATGGCCAGCGCCACCGCGACCGCGTGCTCCTTGATGACCTCGTGGGCGGTCTCGCGGCCCACACCCGCGCGCACCGCCGCCATCAGGATGCGGGTGGTGGCCAGGAACGGCAGGTAGCGGTTGAGCTCGCGGTCGACCACGGCCGGGTACGCGCCGAATTCGGCCAGCACGGTCAGGAAGGTCTCCATCATGCCGTCGATGGCGAAGAAGGCGTCCGGCAGCGCGACCCGGCGCACCACCGAGCAGAACACGTCGCCCTCGTTCCATTGCGCGCCCGCCAGCTCGGCCGCCATCGAGCCGTAGCCGCGCAGCACCACCTGCAGGCCGTTGACGCGCTCACACGAGCGGGTGTTCATCTTGTGCGGCATGGCCGAGGAGCCCACCTGGCCGGGCTGGAAGCCCTCGGTGACCAGCTCGTGGCCCGCCATCAGGCGAATGGTGTGCGCGAACGAGGACGGGCCCGCGCCCACCTGCACCAGCGCGGAGAGCACATCGTGGTCCAGCGAACGCGGGTAGATCTGGCCCACGCTGGTGAACACGTTCGCGAAACCCAGGTGGCCGGCCACCTTCTGCTCCAGCTGCGCCAGCTTGGCCGCGTCGCCGCCGAGCAGATCCAGCATGTCCTGCGCGGTGCCCATCGGACCCTTGATGCCGCGCAACGGGTATCGGTCGATCAGCTCCCGCAGCCGGGTCAGCGCGATGAGCAATTCGTCTGCGGCGGAAGCGAATCGCTTGCCGAGGGTGGTGGCCTGCGCCGCCACATTGTGCGAGCGGCCCGCCATCACCAGCGTCTGATACTGGGCGGCCCGCTCCGCCAGCCGGGCCGCGATGGCCACGCCGTGGCCGTACACGTGCTCGAGCGACAGCCGGATCTGCAGCTGCTCCACGTTCTCGGTGAGATCCCGCGAGGTCATGCCCTTGTGCACGTGCTCGTGCCCCGCGAGCGCGTTGAACTCCTCGATCCGGGCCTTCACGTCGTGCCGGGTGACCCGCTCGCGTTCCGCGATCGACCGCAGATCCACCCGATCGATGACCCGCTCGTAGTCCTCGACGACCCCCGCCGGAACATTCACCCCCAACTCGGCCTGGGCCCGCAACACCTCCAGCCACAACCGCCGCTCGAGCACGATCTTGTTCTCGGGCGACCACAGATGAACCAGCTCGGGGCTGGCGTAGCGGGTGGCAAGGACGTTCGGCACAAGACTCACGTTGTCCCAGTTTACCGGTGGGTTTCCCACCGGTTTGCCCCGCCATCATCGCGGCGGAAATTCGCTCCGGCCGGAGCTTCCCGAGAGTTCCCGGGAGTCGGGCCGAGTTATGCCGGTGGGGCGACGATGTCGATGATCTCGAGCAGCGCGCCCCGCGCCATGCGCCGGGGCTGCGGGTCGAGTTCACCGAGCGCGGTCACCACCGCCCCATCGACGACCGCCACCAGGCGGCGGGTCTGTTCGGTGCGCACCACGCGGTCGGAGCGGCGCAGCACGTCGGTCAGCAGCTCGTCCAACTGGGCGCGTAGTCGCAGCTGGACCTCTCGTAGTTCCGGGTGCCGGGCGGACGCGACCGAGCGCTCGTAGCGGGCGATCAGCTGGCCCCGCGCGTCCAGGTCCTGAATCTCCGGGCCCACCAACAGGTCCAGCACCAATTCCACGGTGGCCTCCGCCCCGCGCCGGCGGTGCGTCACCTCGCCGACGCGGCGGCGCATGGCCTCCAGTTCGGCATTGCCGGAGAACTCGACCGCGCGCGCGATCAGATCCTCGAGCGATTCGAAGTAGTAGGTGGTCGACGCGAGCGGCAGCTCCGCCCGGGTTGCCACCGAGCGGTGCCGGACCGCTTCGAAGCCACCTTCGAGCAGGAGCTCGGCGGCGGCACAAACCAGCGCTTGGCGACGCCGTTCGCCTTTCGGAGTCGTCGCAGTGGTCACGATGCAATCGTGCCAGTCATCACCGGCGCTGTGTTCATTTTGCCCACTGCGCTCAATCTCCTTGGCAGATCAGGCCAAATACCGTTCCAACCGGTCCAGTGCCGCTTCGATGTCGGCGCCGGCTCCGGCGAACGAGAAGCGAACCGTGTGGTGGCCGTTGCGGGTGTCGAAGTCGATGCCGGGCGCCAGCGCCACACCGGTGGCGTCGAGCACCTCGGTGCACCAGCGCATCGAATCATCGGTCAGGTGAGCGATATCCGCGTAGGCATAGAACGCGCCGTCGGCGGGGGCTAGGTCGGTGATGCCGAGCTTGGGCAGCCCCGACAGCAGCAGCTGGCGATTCGCCGCATAGCGCCGCACATGACCGTCCAGTTCGGCTTTGGCCTCCGCGCCGAACGCGTGCACCGCCGCGAACTGAGAAATAGCCGGGGGGCACACGGTCATATTGGACGCCAGTCGCTGCAGCGCCGGGCGCAGCGATTCCGGCACCAGCATCCAGCCCAGCCGCCAACCGGTCATGGAGAAGTACTTGGACACCGAGCCGATGACCACCGACTCCCGGGAGGTCTCCCAGGCCGAGGAGGTCGGCTCGGTGCCGGCGTAGACGATGCCGTGGTAGATCTCGTCGGAGATGAGCAGCGTCCCGTGCTCGTCGCACCAGCGGGCCAGCGCCGCCAGCTCCTCCGGCGCGATCATGGTCCCGGTCGGATTGGCCGGGCTCGCCACGATCAGCCCCGCGGGCGGCTCCGGCAGCGCCTCCAGCATGGCCACCGTCGGCTGGAACCGGGTCTCCGGCCCGCAGTCCAGTTCGACCACGTCGCAGCCCAGCGCGGTCAGCGTGTTCCGGTAGGCCGGATAGCCCGGCCGGGCCACCACCACGGTGTCGCCGGGATCGAAGGCCGCCAGGAAGATGAGGGTGAACGCGCCGGAGGAACCGGTGGTCACCACGACATCGTCCGCGTCCACGCGCACCCCGTAGGTGCTGCGATGATGCTCCGCGATGGCCTCCCGCAGCGCCAGCGTCCCGAATGTCTCGGTATAGCCCAGCAATTCGGAATCCATGGCCGCCTTGGTGGCGCGCAAAACCGCCGCCGGAGCGGGCGTGGACGGCTGCCCCGCGGCCAGCACCAGCACATCTCCGTGTGTCCGGGCCCGTTCAGCTGCTGCTTTCCAGACGTCCATCACGTAAAAAGGTGGGATGGTCGACCGGCGAGATTCGATACGCACTCGACAGACGGTAGAGCACCGACTCCCCCGCCTGTCCGGGAACTGCCACCCGAATGCCTGAGGAGGCGGTTGTGCAGGGGGGACCAGCAACCACCGGGACCACCCCGGAGGCCGACCCGAGCCCACCCGAATCCGCACCACCGCGGACAGCCGGCGCGACGGACAGCTATACGCCGGGTGTGCGGTCGCAGCTGGCATTCCAGGACGAGCCGTCGCGGGGTCAGGAGGCGCTGGAACGGGTCCGGCGGTCGGTCGTCCGGTTCGCGGGGCGGGCGATCGCCTGGCTGCGGTGGTACGCGCCGATCGCGCGAGCCCGTGCGATCGAGCTGTGGGGCCGGCGGCCGCGCTCGTGGGCCGAGACCGTCGAGCTGGTGCGGCGGAGCCGGGCCGAAGCGCGGCGGCAGTGGCCGGTGGTGCGCGCGTGGGGCATTCGGCACCGGGTACTGATCGGCGGTGTGGTCGCGGTGCTGGTGTTCGCGAGCGCGGACGGCGCGCTGGGCCTGCTGCCCACCGACGCCGAGGTGGGTCCCGGTGTGGCGCTGCGGGTTCCGGTGCAGTATCCGCTGCAGGTGCAGGCCGCCCCGGAGACGTCGAAGCGGTATCTGGACGCCATCAGCAACGGTGAGCATCTGCGCGAGCAGGCGGTGGTCTCGGCGGCCGCGGCGGCCACGCTGGAGCGGGCCAAGGCCGAGGCCGCGGCGGCCGTCGCCGGGCAGCCGCAGCCGTGGATGACGCCGTCACCGGACAGTTCGCTGCCGCCCGGCTTCGTGATTCCCGGCGCCGGCGGGTTCGCGCTGCCCGCGAAGGGCGTGTTCACCTCCGGATTCGGGGCGCGCTGGGGCACCTTCCACGCGGGCATCGACATCGCCGCGCCGCTCGGCTCACCGATCTACGCGGTGGCGGCGGGCACCGTCATCGACGCGGGCCCGGCCCAGGGCTTCGGGCTGTGGGTGCGCATCCGCCACGACGACGGCACCATCTCCGTCTACGGGCACATGTACGACTTCTCGGTGTCGGTCGGCGAGCGCGTCCCGGCGGGCCTGCAGATCGCGCGCATCGGCAACCGCGGCGACTCGACAGGTCCGCACCTGCACTTCGAGATCATCATCAACGGCCAGCACGTCGACCCACAGCCCTGGCTCGCCCAGCACGGCATCATCGTCTGACCCGCCTCCGCTCCCCCGCCTCCGCTCCCCCGCCTCCCCGGAACTTCAGCGCACCGCTCGGGAGCCGTTGACCGCTGGCGACGCGTGCCGGCGGTTCAGGGCCGAAACAATTTCGGGGGTGCCCGGCGAGTTACCCCGATCGGCGCGAAATCAGTTGTCGCGCTGGCATTCGAAGTTCAGGCGCCGCATTCGGACTTCGGGTCGTCGGCCTTCAGGCGGAGGCCGGGACGGTGATGCGGCCCTCGGTGGCGGCCAGGGCGATGTCGGTGCGGAAGTGGCCGCCCGGCAGCTTGATTCCGGCGAGGCGGTCGTAGGCGTTCTTGCGGGCCTCGGCGAGATCCGCGCCCTGGCCGACGATGGCGAGCACGCGGCCGCCCGCGGAGACCAGCGCGCCGTCCTCACGCTGCGCGGTGCCGGCGTGCAGCACCTCGGATTCGGTTCCGGTGCCGGTGGATTCGGCTCCGGTGATGACGTCGCCGCTGCGCGGGCGGGCCGGGTAGTTCTCGGCGGCCAGCACCACGGTGACGGCGGCGCCGTCCTTCCAGCGCGGCGCGGGCACCTGGTCCAGGGTGCCGGTCGCGGTGGCGTACAGCAGCTCGCCCAGCGGGCTGTCCAGCATGGCCAGCACGGCCTGGGTCTCGGGATCGCCGAAGCGGCAGTTGAATTCGACCACGGCCGGCCCGGCCTGCCCGACGGCGAGACCGGCGTACAGCAGGCCGCTGAACGGCACGCCGCGGCGAACCATCTCGGCCGCAACGGGTTTCACCACATCGTCGACAATGGCCTGCAGCGTCTGCTCCGGCAGCCACGGCAGCGGCGTGTACGCGCCCATGCCGCCGGTGTTCGGCCCGGTGTCGCCGTCGCCGACCCGCTTGTGGTCCTGGGCGGGGAGCAGCGGCACCACGGTCTCGCCGTCGACCAGGCAGAACAGCGACACCTCGGGGCCATCGAGGAACGACTCCAGCAGCACCGGGTGGCCCTGCTCGAGCAGCTCGGCGCCGTGCTCGCGGGCCACCGACCGGTCCGGGGTCACCACGACGCCCTTGCCTGCGGCCAGGCCGTCGTCCTTGACCACCCAGGTCGGCCCGAAACGATCCAGCGCCGCATCCAATTCGCCCGGATGGTCGACGATCTCGCTGTGCGCGGTGCGCACCCCGGCCGCGTTCATGACGTCCTTGGCGAAGGCCTTCGAGCCCTCGATCCGCGCGGCGGCGGCGGACGGGCCGAATGCCGGGATCCCGGCTGCCCGCACCGCGTCGGCCACGCCGAGCACCAGCGGCACCTCGGGTCCGACCACGACCAGATCGACGCCCAGCTCCTGGGCGAGCTCGGTCACCTCCGCCCCGGAGGTGGCGTCCACCGCACGCACCTCGGCGTGCTGGGCGATGCCGGCATTGCCGGGCGCCGCATACACGGCGGACACCGCCGGGTCCTTGCGCAGCGCCAGGACGAGGGCATGTTCACGGGCTCCGGAACCGATGACGAGTACGCGCACGGCAGACAGCTTAAAGGGCTGGGCAGACGCAACCGGTAGCGGTCTGTTGTGCGTTCGCGCGGGGGTGTCCTTCCCCGCGTAAGGTCCGGGGCATGGCTTCTGTTTTCTCCGCAATCATCGACGGTCAGCTGCCGGGCCGGTTCGTCTGGGAGGACGACGAATTCGTCGGCTTCCTCACGATCGCCCCGGTGACGCAGGGGCACACGCTTGTCGTGCCGCGCAAGGAGATCGACCAGTGGCAGGACGTCGATCCGGGCACCTTCGCGCGCCTGACCGCGGTCGCCCAGAAGATCGGCCAGGCCGTGCGGGCCGCCTGGGACGCCCCGCGGGCGGGCCTGCTCATCGCGGGTCTCGAGGTGCCGCACCTGCACATGCACGTCTTCCCGGCCTTCCACCTGGGTGACTTCGACATCAGCGGGGCGGACCCGGAACCCAGCAAGGAATCCCTCGACGAGGCGCAGGCCATGATCAAGCAGGCCCTGCGCGACCTCGGCTACGGCGCGAACGTCCCCGCGTAGTGAACCCGGGTGCCCGCGTCCCGCGCGGGCACCCCGCTCAGCGCGGTTCGCGCGGCAGCCGGACGGTGAACGTGGTGCCCTCCCCCGGCTCGCTGGTCACCGACACCTTGCCGCCGTGCGCGTCGACCAGCGCATGCACGATCGACAGTCCCAGTCCCGTACCGCCGCTGTCCCGGCTGCGGGACGCATCGGTGCGATAGAAGCGTTCGAAGACCCGCTCGGCCTGTTCGGTATCCAGTCCCGGCCCGGTGTCGGCGACCTCGATGAGCACCTCGTCGGCGGCCGGGGTGAGCCGCACCGTCACCTCCGCCTCGGGCGGGGTGTGCACCAGCGCGTTGTTGATCAGGTTGGCCAGCACCTGCCGCAGTCGCGGCTCGTCGCCGAGCATCTCCAGAGTGCCGGGCCCGGGCCGGATTTCGAGGTCGATCTTGCGTTCCGGACCCTCCGGGTGCTGGGCCGCCGCCAGGGCGCGCGCACTGTGCACGGCATCGCTGGCCATCATGAGCAGGTCCATCGGCCGCCGTTCGATCGGTCGCTGCGCGTCCAGCCGGGCCAGCATGAGCAGGTCCTCGACCAGCAGCCCCATCCGCTTGGACTCGCGTTCTATGCGGTCCATCAGCATGTCCGGATCGGTGATCGCGCCCTGCCGGTACAGCTCGGAGAAGCCCTTGATGGTGGTGAGCGGGGTGCGCAGTTCGTGGCTAGCGTCGGCGACGAAGCGCCGCATCTTGGCCTCGGAGCGCCGCGCCGCCTCCTCGGAGGCCTCGGTGGCGGCGAAGGCCTGCTGGATCTGGGTCAGCATGGTGTTCAGCGACTGTGAGAGGTGGTCGACCTCGGTGTCGGTGCCGCGCACCGGAACTCGCTGATGCAGGTCACCGCCCGCAATGGCGGCAGCGGTGCGCTCGACCTCCCGCAGCGGCCGCAGACTGCGCCGGATCACGATGCGTGCCACCGCCGCCAGCGCCGCCAGCACCAGTGCGCCGATCACCAGTTGCAGCACGATCAGCTTGTCCAGCAGCGAGTTCGTCTCGTCCATGCGCAGCGCGATGGTGCTGGTGCCGTACTCGTTGACGGTCCGCAGCACCCGCCACTCCTCGGTGGACGCGCCCACCGAGCCGACGGTCTCCGGCCGATTACCCAGGTCCGCGGGCACTTCGGGCTGCTGCACGCCCGCCGACAGGCTCAGCGTGATCTGGCCCTTCGCATCCTGCACCTGCACCCAGTACAGGTGCGGCGGCCGTTCCCGCCCGCGCACGGTGGGCAGCGGTTCCGGGCGTTGCGCGCCGGGCGCGGCCCAGCTGTGAGCGGCGTCGTAGAGCTGCCGGTCGATACGTTCGACCAGCACATTGCGCATCAGCGAGGTGACCGCGATACCCGAGACCAGCAGCCCGAACCCGACCAGGGACACCAGCGCGAGCACCAGGGTGGTGCGCAGCGGCACCGCGGCGAGCCGGTCGGCGAGCTTGCCCCGGAGACTGCGAGCCGTGCCTTTGCCATCGACCGGGGCAGCGTTCACGCGTTGGCCGTCTTACCGCGCGGCTCCCGCATGACGTAGCCGACCCCGCGCAGGGTGTGGATGAGCCGGTCCGGTCCGGTGTCGACCTTCTTGCGCAGGTAGGACACATAGGTTTCGACCACGCCGACCTCGCCGCCGAAGTCGTAGCGCCACACGTGGTCCAGGATCCGCGGCTTGCTGAGCACCGTGCCGGCATTGACCAGGAAGTACCGCAGCAGCGTGAACTCGGTGGGCGACAGGGCGACCGGTTCGCCGGCCTTCCATACCTCGTGGGTGTCGTCGTCGAGTTCGATATCGGCGAACCGCAGCCGCGACGTCTTGGTCTCCGGCGCCGAGCGCCCGGACCGCCGCAGAATCACCCGCAACCGCGCGACCACCTCTTCGAGGCTGAACGGCTTGGTGACGTAGTCGTCGGCCCCGAGCGTCAGTCCGGTGATCTTGTCATCCACGTCGTCGCGCGCGGTCAGGAACAGCACCGGTGCGTCGATCCCGTCGGCCCGGAGCCGCCGCAACAGCCCGAACCCGTCCATCCCGGGCATCATCACATCGATGATCAGTGCATCCGGCCGGAAGGTCTTGGCCTTGTCCAGCCCCTCGGTGCCGCTCGCGGCACTCGCGACCTCGAACCCTTGATATCGCAGGCTCACCGACAGTAGCTCGACGATCATGGGCTCGTCGTCAACGACGAGCACCCTCGCCTCGGGTTCGCGCGGCTGAACGGGCACACCTGTCATAAGGCCATATTCTGCGCTTCCCCCGCGAAGAACCTGACCCTTCCCTGGGAGTTTCCTGCGAGGAGTGAAGGCGCGGCCGGTGGGTGCGGCCGCGTGAGCGAGCGACGGTGAGGTGTTGCTGATCTACCCCCTTCGTAGATCAGCAACATCGACAGCGGTGCGGGTCAGCCCTGTTCGCGTTCGATTTCGTCGAGCAGCGTTGCGAGCGACTCACTTAGTCAAAGGCTAAGTGCGCGTATAGATTCGGGTCGACCGGATTTGCGACGAACCTTTTCCGGGATTGCGACAACGCTGACGAGGTACGCAGGTGTCTGAGCTGGAATTGTCAAGCGACACCACCTCCGAGGTGCCGGAGGACGACAGACCGGCGTACTGGCGCGAGCAGGTTTCCATCAATCAGGGCGGAGCACGGATCGACTTCAGCGATTGGCCGAACTTCGATGGCGCGCTGCGGGTTCAGCGCCTGGCGGGCTACAGGTTGGGCGACTTCCAGAATGTGCAGTTCGAATCCACCGAGATTTCCTACGAACGCACGCCGGCCGAGGTCGAGGCGGACGGCGACCGCAGCGCCCGATTGCTGATCCCGCGCAGCGGAACCGTCGGCATCGAGCAACACGGCACGCGAGTGCTGCTGCGGCCGGGCCAGATGGGCGTCGTCGATTGGGGCCGGCGCATGGTGCTCTCCCACGGCGACCATGTGCGGAGCTGGATCCTGAACGTTCCTGCCGACATCCTGCGCTTGTCTCCCGATGGGCCGCCGCATCTGGCATTGGACACCCACGACCCGCTGCTCGGGTCCGTGGTCGCACTCACCGAACAGCTCGACCGCCACGGCGACACGATGACGGCGGCCCAATTCTTGAAGATCAGCACGCACTGGACCGGGCTGCTGGCTGCTGCTCTGGACGAACGCTGGGCCCCGGAGAACACGAAACTGGCCGCGATATCCCGAGATGCGCGCCTGCACATCCGCAGATGCTCCGATGATCCGCGGGTCACGGTGGAAACCGTCGCCGAAGATCTCGGCATCACGCGCCGCCAGCTCGAACGCGCCATGCGACTGGCGGGCACTACTCCCCATCGCTACCTGCTCACCGCCCGTCTCGAACGGGCGGTGGCACGCCTCTCCGATCCACGGAATCAACGCCGAACCATCGCCGATATCGCCTACGACAGCGGTTTTTCGGCTCTGTCGGTCTTCAACAAGGCCTGCCGGGACAGATACCACGCTTCTCCTGGCCAGCTACGGCAACGAAGCGTCTAGCCAGAGCCACACCATCCACGACTTCACATCGTCGGTCCCTACCTGGGACCAATCGGTGTGATTGGTCTCACACCGCAGATGCGGCCCCGCGATGCGGTCATGCAACGACGGCAGCAGAGTTCAGCGCTATCCAAGGGTTGTTCTCACTCAAAAAAAAGCAGGCTCTGACCTGCTTTCGCAGGTCAGAGCCTCTTTGAGCCCCCTGTCAGGATTGAACTGACGACCTTCGCTTTACAAGAGCGGTGCTCTACCACTGAGCTAAGGAGGCGGAAAGCGGTGCCATCATAACCGGGGCGGCCGGCTGCGCGGAAAAGCCGGCGTCCCAGTCGGAACGATGCTGCGTGGAAGACCGGAGCGCAGCCGGGCGACGCTCGTGGCATCGACCGGCCGCGTTCGGAAGCCGTTCGCGCAGTATCGGACTAACCGCAGGGTGTCAGGACTGAGCCGCCTGACGAGCCGCGTCGTCCGCCGCCATGGCGTCACGCAGGCTCTTCGGACGCATATCCGTCCAGTTCTTCTCGACGTACTCGACGCACGCGGCGCGGCTGTCCTCGCCGAAAACGACTCGCCAACCCGCCGGAACCTCGGCGAAGGCGGGCCACAGGGAGTGCTGTTCCTCATCGTTGACCAGGACGAAGAACCGGCCGTCTTCGTCATCGAAGGGATTGGTGCTCATTTCACCTCACTGGATACTGGCGCTGTGTACGGGAACGTAGACGGATCGTCCAGTCACCGCAGTGATGGAACGAGCCCCCGACGTTGATTCGACCCTAGCAAGGCAGGCGTTACCGCTGGGCGGTTACCTGCACTTCGTTCAGGCCGCGAAGAATTCGAGCAGGATCTTGTTGACGGCATCTGGTTGTTCCAGGTAGCCGAAGTGTCCGGCGTCGGGAACCTCCTGGTAACGGGCTCCCGGAATGATATCGGCGACTTCGCGGGAAAGGTAGGGCGGGATCATCCGATCGTCCGCGAAGCCCATGGACAGGCAGGGCACGGTGATGGCCCGATAGGCCTGGGTGCGGTCGAAGTCGTGGTCCATGCGCCGCTGGGCGCGCACGCCCGGCGCGGCCGGGCCGCCGGTGAATTCGAACAGGTCGAGCCAGTCGCGAGCGGCGTGCGGGTCGGCCATGGTGGCCGGCGAGAGGTTCATGATGGCGGTCATGGCGGCCTCGTATTTGGCGGGCAGCCGCAAGCCGGAGGCGTCCAGTTCGTGCTCGCCGAACGAGAGCGTCTTCTGGAACTGGTCGAGCCGGGCGTGTCCGGCCATGAAGATGGCCTTGCGGACCAGGTCGGGCCGGGCCAGCGCGAGTTCCTGCGCGACCCGTGCGCCCATGGACTGACCGACCACGAGGACCGGTCCCTCGTCGAGGAATTCGATGAGGGCGGCGGTATCGCGCACCAGGTCCTCGATGGTGATCCCGGCGGGCGATTCGAAGGACGGTGCGATGCCGCGGTTGTCGAAGGTGCAGACCCGGAATCCGGCGGCGACCAGCGCGGGCACCTGGTGCAGTTCCCACACCCGGCCGCCGCTGCCGGTGCCCATGATCATGACGACCAGCGGCGCGGACCCCTTGACGTCGGTGCCCTTGGACCGGTCTCCCTTGACCTGGTAGTTCAGCGAGATTCCGTTCACCGTCGCCAACGGCATACTTCCGACCCCTTCGCCATGTTTCCGATTTCCACGTTCCGTAGACCGTATAGGCATCGGGGCCTGGAACGTTTCGCCCGGTGCCGCCGACCGTGCGGTCTGGCCGGCAGGTCTCGCGACCACGACCATTGCGGTTAGGGCTCGCAATGTACGCAGCGCACGGTCCCGACTTTCCTGGCAGATACGATGGACTCCTCGCACCGAGCAGACTTCCCCGAGAGGACATGAGATGGCCGCGAAGACCGGCGCAAACGACATCGCGGACGACGATCTGGAACCGCTCGCCGACGAAACCGCTCGACAGGCCCAGCGCGTGGTGGCCGCCTACGCCACCGATGCCGACGAGTGCCGCATGCTGCTGTCCATGCTGGGCATCGGTCCGACGCGAGGCGAATGACCCGTGCACCCGGATAGCTCCGGCTCCGGTTTCGTCGTCGTCGCCAACCGGCTTCCGGTCGACCTGGAGCGACTACCCGATGGAACCGCTCGCTGGAAGCGCAGCCCCGGCGGCCTGGTGACCGCGCTGGAACCGGTACTGCGCAACAACAAGGGCGCCTGGGTCGGCTGGGCCGGCGTCCCGGATGTGGATCTGGATCCGATCGTCGAGGACGGTCTGGAACTGCATCCGGTGCCACTGTCGGGCGACGAGGTCGCCGATTACTACGAGGGTTTCTCCAACGCGACGCTGTGGCCGCTGTATCACGACGTGATCGTGCGGCCGGTCTACGACCGCCAATGGTGGCAGGCGTACGTCCAGGTGAACCGCCGTTTCGCCGAGTACACCGCCAAGGTGGCCGCCGAGGGCGCGACGGTGTGGGTGCAGGACTACCAGTTGCAGCTGGTGCCGAAGATGCTGCGCATGCTGCGGCCCGATCTGACCATCGGCTTCTTCCTGCACATTCCGTTCCCACCGGTGGAACTGTTCATGCAGATGCCGTGGCGCACCGAGATCGTCGAGGGCCTGCTGGGCGCCGACCTGATCGGATTCCATCTGCCGGGCGGCGCGCAGAACTTCCTGTATCTGGCCAGAAGGCTGGCCGGGCAGCCCACGTCGCGCGGCAATGTGGGCGTGCGCTCGAAACTCGGTGTGGTGCAGGTCGGTTTCCGCACCGTGCGGGTGGGCGCGTTCCCGATCTCCATCACCTCCACCGAGCTGGACGAGTATTCGCGCCGCCGCGGAGTGCGGGAGCGGGCCGCGAAAATCCGTGCGGAGCTGGGCAATCCGAAGACGATCCTGCTGGGTGTGGACCGCCTGGACTACACCAAGGGCATCGACATCCGGCTGGCCGCGCTGGAGGAGTTGCTACACGACGGCCGGATCGATCCGGCGGACACGGTGATGGTGCAGCTGGCCACGCCGAGCCGGGAGCGGGTCGAGTCCTACAAGCAGATGCGGGGCGATATCGAGCGCCAGGTGGGCCGGATCAACGGCGAGTTCTCCCGGGTGGGTTATCCGGTGGTGCACTACCTGCACCGCCCGATCCCGCGCGACGAGCTGATCGCGTTCTTCGTGGCCGCCGATGTCATGGTGGTGACGCCGCTGCGCGATGGCATGAACCTGGTCGCCAAGGAGTACGTGGCGTGTCAGGGCAGCCTCAACGGTGCGCTGGTACTGAGCGAATTCACCGGTGCGGCAGCGGAATTGCGACAGGCCTACCTGTGCAATCCGCACGATCTCGACAGTGTCAAGGACGCCCTGATCGGCGCGATCGACGACGACCGCGACACCCGTCGCCGCCGGATGCGCTCGATGCGGCGCCAGGTCCTCACCCATGACGTCGACCGGTGGGCGCGCGCCTTCCTCGACGCCCTGGCCACCGATCGCGTCGCCGGCAGCGCCCTGCTGACCGACGACGACGTGGATCCGGACCTGAGCCGCTGACCCGGTCGTAAGGTGAACGCCCCCTGAGGATTTCAGGGGGCGTTCGGCGTATCGGGCCTAGTCCGCCTCGCCGTCGAGTTGGTCGAACCGGTAGGTTACTCCGGTGAGCCGTTCGGATTCGGTCCACAGCTGGGCCGCCAGCTCGGGATCGCGGGTGCGTTCCCCGGCCGCGTTCGGCACCGGGTAGCCCTTGGTCGAGCCGGTGGGGCCGTAGAAGTCACCGCCGCGCACGCCGGGGTCGGTGGCGGCGCGCAGGCTCGGCAGCGCACCCATCTCGACGGTCTGCATGACGATCCGGAACACCCAGCGCAGCGAGGGCCGGGACAGGAAGGCGACTGCGGGACCGAAGTTCTGGGCGAAGTCGGATTCGGCGGCGCCCGGGTGGGCCAGCACCGAGATCAGCCGGCTGCCGGTGCCGTTGAGCTGCCGCTGCAGTTCGAATGCGAAGCTGGCGTTGGCCTGCTTGGACTGCGCGTAGGCGGGGTAGGCCTTGTAGGTGCGCCGCTCGTAGGCGAGGTCGTCGAGGTCGAGCCAGGTGCCCTTCTGCGCGGGGACCCCGCTGGTCACCGTGACGACGCGGGCCTGCGGCGCCGCGTGCAGCAGATCGAGCAGGAGTCCGGTGAATGCGAACGGGCCCAGATGGTTTGTGCCGAAGGTGGTTTCGAACCCGTCCTCGGTGACGGTCCGCTCCCGGCTCAGCGTGCCCGCATTGTTCACCAGCAGGTCGATCTGCCCGAAGTCGTCGTGCAGCCGTGCCGCGGCCCGGTGGACCGATTTCAGCGACGTCAGATCCAGTTCCACGAGCGGCAGGTCGGCGTCCGGCACGATCCGGCGGATGGTTTCCGCCGCGGCAGCGGCCTTGTCGGCATTGCGGCATGCCAGGATCACCCGGGCGCCGTGTTCGGCGAGCCGCAGCGCGGTCTCCAACCCCAGCCCGGCACTGGCCCCCGTCACAATGGCGGTGCGCCCCTGCAGATTCGGGATGTCGGCGGCGGTCCACGGCGCCTTCTTGTTCTCCACGTGCTGCATCCTGACCGGTCGGGTTTCGCTCAACTCTGTGACCTTAACCCGGTCACCGGTGGGCCGCAGCCGCGCCGGGCCGCGGCCCCTACGCGAAGGTGAGCCGCGCGATCAGATGGCGGTGGTTCCGGACCAGCGGCAGCCTGCGCTGCAGGCCGAGCATCACCGGTGCACACCAGCCGCGTCCGGGCACCATCGGAAGCTCCAGGTAGCCGGAGACGCCCGGGATCCGCTGCGGCAGCGCCCGGGTCTGGGCGGCGGTCAGGCCGAAGGGCATGGGCGGCAATACATAGTCCGATCCGCGGGCCAGCTTGGTCCCGTTCAGCGTGCGCTCGGTCAGGCCGGGCGGCAGGACGTCGAAGATGACGCTCGCGCCCGGAAACCGCTGTGCCATATCGCCGATCAGCGCATAGACCTCGTCCGGCTGCAGGTACATGAACAGGCCCTCGGCCGTGATGAGCACGTCCCCGGCGCCGACCAGGTCGAACCAGGACCGGTCCAGCGCCGACGCGGCGACCGTGCGGACCCGTGACTCCTCCGGCAGCAGCTGCTCACGCAGGGCGATCATCTCCGGCAGGTCCACCGAGATCCAGTTCAGGTCCGGCGTGCCGAGCCGCCAGTAGGTCGTCTGTAGTCCCTCGCCGAGGGCGACCACGGTGCCGCCGGGCGAGTTCCGGTGGAAGCGTTCGATTTCCGCGTCGATGGTGCGGGCGCGCAGCACCTGGGTCTGGGCGGGCCTGCCGAAGCTCCGGTAATCGAAGTAGATCGACCGGCACAGCTCCTCGGCACGGAAATCGCGGAAGTCCGAATCGGTCCGGGCGGATTCGGACGCCCGGCTCCACAGTGTCCACAGCGCGGTCACCGGAACACCCTGCAGCGCCGCCGCATTCGCCTCGCTCACAGTTCGCGCAATCGGACCAGCGGTATCCGGCGTTCGGTCCGGGACTGATAGTCGCGGTAGAACTCGCGGTCGGTCGTCAAGGCGTCCCAAACCTCCTGGTACTCGGGATCTTCGAGGATCTGGGGACGCGCCCGGAGGTCAGCCGCGCGCAGCTTCACCCGCACCTCGGCATTGGCCGCGGTATCGGTGAGGTTCCAGTACCAGGCCGGATGCTGCGGCGCCCCGATGAAGGAGGCGACGACGATGCGGTGCCCCGCCGCGTCGACCCAGAACGGCAGCGCCACCTTGTGGGTCTTCCCGCTCCGCCGTCCGACGGTCTGCAGCAGCAGATGCTCCATGCCCGAGCTGATCCAGACCTCCTCGGCATCGGTGTATTCCATGCCCATCACGTGCTTGCGCCCGAGCTCCACCAGCTTGGCCTGCTCGGGTTCGCTGAACGGATTGTTGCGCTGGTCGGTCAGGCCCACATCAAACCTCCGTTGACATCGAGAATCGCCCCGTTGACGTAGGAGGCGTCGTCGGAGGCGAGGAAGACGGCCGCCTGCGCGGCCTCCTCGACCCGCCCGGCCCGGCCCAGGGCGAACCGCTTGCGGTAGGCGGCCCAGACCCGGTCGTTGTCGGCCAGCCGGCCGCCCATGCCGGCGTCGAGAATGCCGGGCGAGAGGGCGTTGACCCGGATTCCGTACTGCCCCAGTTCGATTGCGCTGGTCCGGGTGAACATCTCGATGGCGGCCTTGGTGGCGCTGTAGCCGGCCGCGCCGACCGCTATCCGGCTCGCCATGGACGAGGACATATTGATGATCACGCCGCCGCGTTCCCGCAGGTGCGGCACGGCCGCACGGGTGCACAGGAAGGTGCCGGTCAGGTTGGTGGCGACCATGGCGTCCCAGTCGTGCGGGGCGAGCTGTTCGATCCGCCCGTCCCGGCTCACCCCGGCATTGGCCACCACCACGTCCAGCCCGGACAGCGATTCCGCGGCCGCGGCCATCAGCTGCTCGACGGCCGCCGGATCGGCGACATCGGCCGGATGGAACAGGCAGCGGTCCGGATATTCCTCCTTGAGGAGCTGGTAGTCCCCGGCCGTGCGCGCCGAGCACATGACCGACGCGCCTTCCGCGAGAAACGCTTTCGCGATCGCGAAGCCGAGCCCCCGGGTGCCGCCGGTGACGACGGCGGCCTTTCCTTCGAGCCGCATCAGGAGTCCTCCGATTTCGTTCGGGTCAATACCACGTCAGCACCGCCGCTCCGGCGCTCATGCCGCCGCCGACGCCGGCCAGCAGAATGCGCTCACCGCGTTGCAGCGGGCGTTCGAGATGGGTGCTGTGCAGGGTGATGGGAATGGAGGCCGCGCCGGTGTTCCCGTAGCGGGGAGCGGTCAGCGGCACCCGGGCGGGATCCATGCCGAGTTCCCGGATACAGGTCTCCAGCAGCCGGGTGTTGGCCTGGTGCAGGATGATCCGGTCCATGTCGGCGAGCGTGAAGCCGGATTCCGCCAGCGCCTCCGCGATGAGTTTGGGCAGCATGGTCAGCACGTAGTCGCGGACCGCGCGGCCGTCCATCCGGAACAGCCGCTCCCCCGCGGGAACCTCGACGAGAGAACGTAATTCACCATTGGTGACCAGACGGCTCGCGTGCAACCCGTAGCCCGGCGGCACCGGTCCGACCAGGGTCGCGCCCGCACCGTCACCGAACAGGCTCACGGTCTTGCGGTCGGCGCGGTTCATGATCCGGGAGTAGATGTCGGCCCCGACCACCAGCGCCGGGTCCGCCCGTTCCCCCTCGCGTTCCAGCAGTCCGGCGGCGACGGTCAGGGCGAAGAGGTAGCCGACGCACACCGAGTTCAGGTCGAAGGCGGGTATGCCGCTGAGCCCCAATTTGTGTTGCAGCGCAGCGGCTGTCGCGGGCTGCGGCTGATCCCCTGTCGAGGTGGCGACGATGACGCTGCCGATCCGCGGCCATGTCTCCCGCGGCCCGAGCAGATCGAGGGCGGCTCGGTGGGCCAGATCGGAGGTGGCCGTGTCCGGGCCGGCGTAGCGGCGGCTGTCGATGCCGGTGCGCTCGCCCACCCACTCCGGTGTGGTGTCCGCCCAGGCCGCGATGGTGGCATTGCCGATCTCGGTGGGCGGCACGTAGGCGCCGGTGCGCAGGATTCCGACCGCCATCACAGGCACACCGGCAGTTCGGCCAGCTGCCAGACCGCCGACCCGCTGTGCCAGCGCACCTGCTCGGGTGCGACCGCGAGCCGGACGCCGGGGTAGTCCCGCAGTAGCGTGCCGATGCCGACCTCGAGTTCCATGCGGGCGATCTGGGAGCCCAGGCAGTAGCGGGTCCCGTAACCGAAGGCCAGGTGGGGCTTGGCCGATCGTGCCGGGTCGATGCGTTCGGGATCGGTGTAGACGGCCGGGTCCAGATTGGCGGCGCCGATGGCCGGGACGACGTAGTCGCCGGGCACCAGGTCCACCCCGCCGAGCCGGATGGGCTCGCGGACCCGCCAGGGCAGTCCCTCACCACCGGCCAGGGCGATGGTGCGTAGCAGCTCGTCGACCGCACCCGGGATCCGGTCCGGATGCGCCCGCAGCTCGGAACACAGGTCCGGGCTGAGCAGCAGGCGCAGCACGAGCTTGCTCAGCATGTGGGCCGAGGATTCATAACCGCCCACGATGAGGGCGAAGACGACGGTCACCAGCTCCCATTTCGCCAGATCGTCGCCGTGGCGGACCAGATCGGAGACGAAATCCCCGGTGGGAGCGGCCTTCCGGTCGGCGATGAGCCGCAGCACGTATTTGCCGAGATCCTGCAGCGCGGCGTCGGCGCCGCGTGCGCCGGCGTCGGCCACGGAGGCGTCGGTGAGCAGCGCACTCACCCAGTCGGCCACCTCGGGTTGCTCGGCTTCGGGAATGCCGACCAGCTCACCGAGCACATTCAGCGAAAACGGTTTGGCGACAGCGGATACGTAGTCGGTGGCCGCCGACCGCTCGAGCTCGGCCAGCCGCCGGGTCATGAGGGCCTCGGCGGTGGCGCGCAGCGCGGTCATCCGCCCAGCGGTCAGTTCCCGCCCGATGACGCGGCGCAGTTTGGTGTGGATACTGTCGTCGAGACTGCCGATGCCGCCCTGCAGCAGCAGTCCGGCGGTGAGCCGCGGCGCGGTGTCCTGGGACATTCCGGTGCGGCTGAACGCCTTCTGCGAATAGACGGTTCGCACATCCTCGTAGCCGGTGACCAGCCAGGCCGCATCGCCGTACGGGTACTGCACCCGCGCGATGCCGCCGGATCCGCGGACCTCGTCCATGACCGGGTCCAGGCCCAGTGATCTCGTTGTCTCCGACGGGTATCTGTGTACGGGACACCGCAGCATATCCATAGAACCCCTCCCATCGGCGGATGGCACGACTGCGCTTCTCCGCCAATCCGTTTCACGGCCGGCTGTTTCCGATTGCCGCGCGACCATGCGCAGATCTATTGCGTCTCAGTGACTTTCAACGTCCATGAACCCACCCCATCGACTCCTTCGCACTGTAACTTGTTCTAGAACTCGATGCAGGGCTTCGGTCGGCAAATCTGCTGTGACCAAACGCATATGGACTCGCGGTGGACCTTTGACTAGAGCACGTTTCATTTCTGGGGAGTGCAATGGAATTCATCGGGAGTACACCCGATCCCGTCACCAGCCCGTTCGCCGTGGTCGAAGGCCGGCCCATGTACCGGTTGCGGCGCTACTTTCCGGAGCAACCGGCGGCGGGCCCGGCCGCCCTGCTGGTACCGCCGCTCATGATGACCGCCGAGGTCTTCGACCTGGACACCGAGACCGGGGCGGTGACGCTGCTGCATCGGGCCGGAATCGATCCGTGGGTCCTCGACTTCGGCTCTCCGGCAACGGAAGAGAACGGCTGGGAACGGACCCTGGACGATCACGTCCTTGCGGTGGCCGCCGCCGTCGACACCATGCGTGACCACACCGGCGACGCGGTGCACCTGGTCGGCTACTGCCAGGGCGGCATGTTCGGCTACCTGGCCGCGGCACACCGGCGCGGTGAGGGGATCGCGAGCATGGTCGGGATCGGCAGCATGGTGGACTGGACGGCCGCCGGGCTCCCGTTCGGCCCGCGCATCGCGAACTTCCTCGCCGAAACGGTGCGCGAGGGCAGCAATATCACCGACTCCATCCTGAAGACCTGGTGGGATCTGGTCGATCCGGTGAACGCGGTGCGCAATCGCGTGCACACCCTGCGCCACCGCTCCGCACCGCGCCTGTCCCCCGCCGAGGAACGCCGCCGCCGGTTCATGGCGGGCGAGGGCCGCATCGGCTACCCGGGTCCGGCGGCCTCGGATCTGCTGCGGCAGTTCGCGATCGGGAATCGCCTGCACTCCGGCGGGTTCGTGGTCGGCGAGCGGGTGCACAGCCTGGGCGAGCTGACCTGCCCGATTCTCGGGATCGTCGGGTCGAAGGATCAGCTCGCGCCCGCCGCCTCGGTGCGCGGCATCCGGCACGCGGCGCGCAGTGCGCCCGTGTACGAGTTCGGTGTCGATGCCGGGCACTACAAGATGGTCGCGGGCGGTGTCGCGGTACGGACGACCTGGCCGGCCATCGCGGACTGGCTGCACTGGCACGGTGGCGACGGGCCGCGCCCCGAGCAGATCGTCGACATGCCCGAGGTCACATCGCCGCCGCCCCGGCCGCGGAGCCGGGCCCAGCGGGCGCTGTTCGCCCCGCCCCGGCCCGCGCGCCCCGGAAAGCTGCTGCCGGGCATCAGGATTTCGCCGGGATCGGCCTGGGGTGCGCGCACCTCCTCGCGCGACTGCCTGCTCTATGCGGGCCGGATGCGCACCGAGGCCGCGGTGAACGCCCGTATCGACACGGTGGCGCGGGCCCTCATCGCGGTGGGTGTGGAGCCCGCCGATCAGGTGGGCGTGGTAATGGGGATGCGACCGGGGGCTCTGATCGCGACGGCGGCCCTGTCGCGGCTCGGCGCGGTGGCGGTGCTGCTTCCCGCGGACGAGAAACTGGCCGCGGCCGTAGCGGCCACCGGCATCGGCACCGTCATCGCCGGCCAGTCGGACATCGACCGCGGCGGAGAGCACGACCATCGACTACTGGTGGTCGGCGATGACGGCGTGCGCGCCGGCCGGAAAGCTGTGGCGGACAAGTACACCGATCTGGACGCCATCGACCTCCGGACCGTGCGCCTACCCGATTGGTACACCCCGAATCCCGGGACCGCCGACGACCTCGCCTTCCTCGCGGTCGACTTCGCGACCCCCACGCCGACGGTCGAGCGGATCACCAATCGTCAGTGGGCCCTCAGCGCGTACGGCATGGTGCCCGCCATCGGCATCGACTACCGCGACACACTGTATTGTGTTGGTGCACTGTCGGATCCGCAGGTATTCGCCGCGACGGGCGCGGCGCTGGTGAGCGGGGCCCGAATCGCGCTGGCCCGCTCGGGGACTCCCCGCCAGATCGAGAACGAGACCCGGCGCTACGGTGCGAGCATCATCGCGCGAACCGGCACTCCGGCTGTGCGACAGTGACATCGGCGGCGAACGGACCGGCGTGATCGCGGAGTTCCGGGATCACGCCGGTCTCCCCCGCTAGAGGGCGGCCGCCATCGCCGCACCCAGTGCGCGCAGGTGGTCCGTCGCGCCGCCGAGGGCGAACTCGTTGTGCTTGGCGGCGGTGAAGTACTGGTTCACGATGTGGTCGCGGTCGATACCGACACCACCGTGCACGTGCACCACGGTGTGTGCGACGCGGTGACCCGCCTCGGCGGCCCAGAACTTGGCGGTGTGCACCTCGGCCCCGGCGGGCAGGCCCTCGGCCAGCCGCCACGCCGCCTGCGTCACCACGAGCCGGACGCCCTGGACGTCGATGTAGGCGTCGGCCAGGCGCTGGGCCACGGCCTGGAAGCTCCCGATCTTGCGATTGAACTGCTCGCGCTCCCGGGCGTACGCCGCCACCAGCTCCAGCCCCTGTTCGAGGGTGCCCAGCTGCTGCGCGGCCAGCCCCAGCCAGGCCCGGTCCAGCAGCCGGTTCAGCATCTCGGCTCCGCCAGCCACCGTGCCCACCGGTTCCGCCGGTGCGGAATCGAATTCGACCGCGTATTCGGGACTGCGATCGGTGGTGATCTGCTCGGTGACCGTGACGCCGGCCGCCGACGGATCGACCAGGAACAGGGCGACCGTCCCGGATACGCTGGCGGGCACCAGGATACGATCGGCCTGGCGCGCGAACGGCACGGTGGTCTTGGCGCCGTTCAGCGTCCAGCCCGCATCCTCGGCCGCCGTGGTGACCGGTGCGGTGGGCTCCCAGTTCCGGGCTTCGCTGAGGGCCACGGTCAGGATGATCTCGCCGGTGGCCGCCCGCACGGCGAGGTCCCGCTGGTTCGCGGTACCGAATTCGGCGAGGGCGGCCGCGCTCAGCACGATGGACCACAGGTAGGGCACGGGGGCCAGGGCCTTGCCCAGCTCGCGCAGGACGGCGGTCTGTTCCAGGACGCCGAAGTCGCTGCCGCCCACGGACTCCGGCAGCGCGGCGGCCAGCACGCCGGTCTCGGCGAGTGCGTTCCACAGCTGCCGGTCGAAACGCACCGTGCGGTCACCGGCGGCGTCGAGGTGCTTGTCGAGTTCGCGCAGCCGGTCCGGGGTGACCAGCTTCGCGCACACCTCACCGGTCAGGCGGGCGAGATCCCGCTGGGCCTCGGTCGGAGTGAAATCCATGATGATTACCGGCCTTTCGGGCGTGGTCAGCGGGTGGCGGGCGGCAGGCGCAGGGCGAACATGGCGATGATGTCGCGCTGGATCTCATTGGTGCCGCCGCCGAAGGTCATGATGAGGCCGGCGCGATGCAGCCGTTCGAGCACGCCGAACAGCTCCACGCCCGCCGAGTCCTGGCAGAGGTGCGCGTTGGGGCCGAGCACCTCCATGAGCAGCCGGTAGGCCTCGGTGGCGAACTCGGTGCCGTACACCTTCAGGCCGGAGGCGTCCCACGGGCGCGGCGCTGCGTCACCGCCGGCGTCGGCGCGCGAGGCGATCTCCAGGTTCAGCAGCTTCATGTACTCGACCTTGGCGTGCACCCGCGCCAGATTCAGCTGCACCCATTCGTGGTCGATGACACGAATACCATTGGCCGCCTTGGTGTTCTTCGCCCATTCGATGGTTTCGCGGAGCGCCATCGTCAGGTGCCCGGCCCCGCTCAGCGCGACGCGCTCATGGTTGAGCTGGTTGGTGATCAGCCCCCAGCCGCCGTTCTCCGGGCCCACCATCGCCGACTGCCCGACTCGGACGTCCTGGTAGTAGGTGGCGCTGGTGTCGGGCCCGGCCATGGTGTGCACCGGCGTCCACGAGAAGCCCTCGGCGGTGGTCGGCACGATGAACATCGACATGCCGCTGTGCTTCTCGGCATCCGGGTCGGTGCGCGCCGCCAGCCAGACGTAGTCGGCGTAGCTGATCAGGGAGGTCCACATCTTCTGGCCGTTGATCACCCAGTCGTCGCCGTCGCGGACCGCGGAGGTGCGCAGCGAGGCCAGGTCGGTGCCCGCGCCGGGCTCGGAATAGCCGATGGAGAAGTGCAATTCACCGGCGGCGATCCGGGGCAGGAAGAACTGCTTCTGCTCGTCGGTGCCGTAGTACATGATGGTCGGCGCGACCGTATTGATGGTCAGGAACGGCACCGGGACGGTGGCCACGGCGGCCTCGTCGGTGAAGATCAGCTGATCCATGACCGAGCCGCCCCGGCCGCCGTACTCCTCCGGCCAGCCCAGCGCGAGCCACCCGTCGCGGCCCATCTCCGCGATGACCTCACGATAGACGTCGCCCTCGCCGTATTCGCCGGTCGGCGCGGCCAGCGCGGTGCGCCGCTCGTCGGTCATCAGGCGGGCGAAGTAGTCCCGCAGCTCGGCACGTAGTTCCTCTTGTTGCGGCGTGTACGCAATCCGCATGACGGTTCCTCCCCGGGGTTCACTGTGGGTGCGGCGCCGAGAATGTCTCGGCCGCGAAGGCGGCCGGATCCACCGCCCGGCGCACATTCGAGATGGTGGTGGCGACGGAGACGCCCAGCGGGCCGGTCCGGTCGTAGAGGGTGGCCGCGGCGATCGCGACGCCGTCGCCGGTGACCTGGTCCTGCGCCTGCAATCCCACCTCCGGCCCCACGGGCAGGCGCGAGAGTGCCAGGGTCACATCGCAATTGATGTAGCCGATGCCCGCGGTACCCCAGTTGCACACCATATTGGTGGTGTCGGCGACATAGGCGGCCAGCTGGAACGGCGAATTGGGTTCGCCCTCGACCAGCGGCGCCATGTCGTGCCACATGCATTTGCGCTCGCTGTTCTGGCCGGTGAGGAAGTCGCCGGTCCAGTCGAGCGCACCCGACTTGAACCGCAGCGGGTGCCACTCGGCGCTCGGCTCGGGTACCGGTAACTGCCGCACCGGCTGCCAGACCTCCCCCGGCGCCGATGCTCCGGCGGCCAGATACATGAGCGTCGCGCGCACCCGCACCTGGTCCTGCTGCACGGCCGAGACGTCGACCACCCGCACGCGGCGGCCGTCGCGGACCACCTCGCTGCGCAGTTCGATCGGTTCGGCGAGGACGGGCCGGAACAGATCCACGGTGAACCGCCCGGGCAGGAATGCGCCGCCGGGACTGTGTGTTTCGGCCTCGCGCGCGAGGAGTCCGGACACCGCGGTCCCGCTCACCTGGTTCGGCGCCCACGGGCTGACCGCGATCTCGGTCGGGGCGTAGCGACCGCCGACCATGTCGAAGAATGCCACCACTGTGCATTACCCCCAAAGAGTCTCGAATTATGGTGAGTAGAACCGTGTTTCAGCTCCGTGCCGGAGGGGCCGCACCGAGGAATGCCGGGACGCAGGGTCCGCGGTTCCATGCTGGCCGGGGGATGTCGCCGCCCGGCGGGAACGCGGCGGTGGTCTCCGGCGCGGGTCCGACGATCGCGTGCGCATTGGTGCCGATCGCACCGAACGAACTCACCCCGGCGAGCGGGCCGGACTCCGCGAGCGCCCAGTCGGTGCTGTGGCCCGAGATCCGAACGTCGGTGCCCTCCAGGTCGATTCGCGGATTCAAGGTCTGGAAGTGGGCCAGCGGCGGCACCGTGCGCTCACGAATACACAGCAGCGCCTTGACGAGCCCGACCACACCGGCGGCGGCCTCCAGGTGACCGACATTGGTCTTCGCCGCGCCCACGTGCAGCGGTCTGCCGCCATTGCGGGAGCCCAGCGCGGCGACAATGGCACTGACCTCGATGGGATCGCCGAGTGAGGTGCCGGTGCCGTGCGCTTCGACCATCCCGATCTCCTCGGGTTTGCACCCGGCGTCGGCCAGGGCCGCCTCGATCACGCGGCGCTGGGCGACCGCGTTGGGTGCGGTGAAACCGGAGGAGCGGCCGTCCTGGTTGACGGCGGTGCCGTGGATGACCCCGAGCACCCGGTCATTGTCGCGTTCCGCGGCGGCCAGGCGCTTCAGCACGAGCATGGCGCAGCCTTCGCCTCGCACATAGCCGTTGGCACGGGCGTCGAAGGTCTTGCACAACCCGTCTGGTGCGAGGGCTCCGGTCTGCTGGATGACCGCGGTGGACCCGGGGGCCAGCATCAGGCTCACCCCGCCCGCCAGCGCGATCTCGGATTCGCCGCGCCGCAGAGCGGCGACCGCGTGATGGACGGCGACCAGCGAAGAAGAGCACGCGCTGTCGAAAGCTGTTGCGGCACCCGTGAATCCGAAGTGGTAGGCGATACGTCCCGCCGCGAAGGCGTTGCCGATGCCCAGCGCCCAGTGCGGATCGACCTGCGGCGGCTCCCAGGCGGCGTAGTCCTGGCGGCCGGCGATGCCCACGAAGGTGCCCACCGACTCCGGCAGCTCCCGGTCGGGCCGCAGTCCGGCGTGCGCCAGCGCTTCCCAGGTCACCTCCAGCAGTATGCGGTGCTGCGGGTCCATCGCTTGGGCCGCGCGCGGGCTGAGCCCGAAGAAGTCGGGATCGAAGTCGAGGGCGTCGTCGATGAAACTGCCTCGCGTGGGCAGGAAGTCCCATTCGTCCTCGAAGGGCCAGCGCCGATGCGCGGGCATCTCGGTGATCAGGCTGCGCCCTTCCCGCAGTGCCGCCCAGTAGCGGTCGAGATCGGTGATGCCGCCGGCCAGCCGCAGGCCCACGCCGACGACCGCGATGGGCCCGCCGGGGCTCTGCCCCGCCGATTGCTCGCGCAGCTGCTTGATGGTCCGGGTGGCACGGCGCAGGGCCGCGGTCAGTGCCTCGCTCGAATTCGGATTGTCCATGGGAGTGCCTCCTGAGGGGTCAGCCGATGGTCACGTCGGCCGTGGACAGCGAGGCGGCGAGCCGTTCGCCGATCGCGCCCGCCAGGGTCTCGGCGGTGCCGTAGGTCCACAGCAGCGTGGGTGAAAGCCGCAGCGCGAATGCGGATTCCAGCCGGTTCCGCATTTCCAGGCTCATGAGCGAGTCGAGTCCGAGCGCCTTGAAGGGTGTCCGGGCGTCGAGGTCGGCCGGTTGCATGCGGAGCACGCGCGCGGCCACCTCGGTGATCTTGTCCCGCACCAACACGTGCCGGTCCGCGGGAGCCGAATCCGCCAGCGCGGTGTGGAATTCACCGGCAGCCCGCCCCGCCGACTCGACGGCGGCGCGCTGCCGCAGCAGTTGCCAGCTGGGCTGGGCGGCGGCATCGGGGTACGCGTCGAACCACTGCCGTTGATCGAAGGTCATGTAGCCCACGACAGTGCGTTCCTCGGTGAGGAAGGCGGCCATGGCGGTCCACGCCTCATCGGTGGGGTAGCTGCTGATGCCGTGTTCGGTGAGCCGGGCGTGGCGATTGTGTTCTGCCGCGGCGAGACCGACCTCCGCGAAGTATCCCCACTCGATGCTCAGTCCGGGCCGCCCCGCATACCGGCGGGCCGCGGCCAGCGCGTCGAGATAGGCATTGGCCGCCGCGTACGCGCACTGCCCGGGGTTGCCGATCAGCGCGGCGGCCGAGGAGAACAGCACGAACAGATCCAGGGGGTCATCGGCGGTGAGCGCGTCCAGGTGCCGGGCGCCGTCGATCTTCGGCCGCAGCACCCGCTCCATCCGGTCCGCGTCGACACCGAGGATGGTGGCGTCGTCGAGGACGCCCGCGGCGTGGAAGACCCCGCGCAGCGGCGGCAGCTCCGCCCGGATCGAATCCAGCACGGCGGCGAGGGCTTCCGCGTCCGCGACATCGGCCCGATAGCTGCGCACCGACGCCGTGTCCATGGTGTCCGGCGCACTGCGGCCGACCAGTGCCACCGCGCCGGCACCGTTCGCGAGCAGATGGTCGGCCAGGCTGCGCCCCAGGGCGCCGTGGCCACCGGTGACGAGATAGGTGCCGTTCGCGCGGAAACGCCCCTCCGGCAACGGCTCCGGCACGATGTCGGTCACCGTGTCCGGGCTCGCGAGCACCAGCTTGCCGATGTGCTCATCCCGGGCCAGGTCCCGCAGCACGGTGGCGGCATCGGCGAAGTCGTGCACGGTGACGGGTCCCGGAACGACCCGGCCCGTGCCGATCTGCTCCCACGTCTCGGCCAGCGCGGCGGCGAAGCGCTCGGGACGGCGTGCCATCAATCCGGTGAGATCGACGGCCGCGAAGCTGATTCCCTTCGCGAACGGCCGCAGGCCGACCCGGCGATCGGCGTGAATGTCCCGCTTGCCGACCTCGATGAACCGGCCGTCCTCGGCGAGCACGTCGATGCCGAAATCGATCGCGCGGCCGGAGAGCGAGTTGAGCACCACGTCGACGCCGTGCCCGCCGGTCACCGCCCGCACCTCGTCCGCCCAGCCCAGCGTCCGGGAATCGAAGACGTGCTCGAGCCCGTGTGCGCGGCGCAGGTATTCCCGCCGCTCCGCGCTGCCCGCGGTGGCGATGATCCGCGCCCCGAGACCACGGGCGACGCCGATGGCGGCCAGTCCCAGTCCGCCTGCGGCGGAGTGGATCAGCACGGTCTCCCCCGGTGCGAGCCGGGCCAGTGTGACGAGCGCGTACCAGGCCGTGGTGGACACCATGGGCAGGGCCGCCGCGATGGTGGCGGGCAGGGCATCCGGTATCGGTTGCGTGTGATCGGCGCGCACCGTCAGATGCGAGGCCAGCGCACCGAATCCACAGCCCACCACGCGATCGCCCACAGCGCGTCCGGTCACCTCGGGGCCGACCGCGCGAACCACGCCCGCGCATTCGAGGCCGAGCGGGTCGTGGCCCGCCGAGTCGTCGGGATAGGCGCCCGCCGCCTTCAGGGCATCGATGAAATCGAGTGCGGCAGCTTCGATTTCGATCAGCACCTTACCCGGCCCGGGTGGGCGGGTTTCCAGGGGCCGGTAACACAGACCCTGCCAGGAGCGGCCGGGAGTCACCGCGAGCCGGAAGGGCTGTGCCGTGGTTCGCCAGGGCCGCGCTGCCGCAGTGCTTTCCGCTTGCTCGCCCTGTTCGATGCGTCCGGCGTAGCGCCGACGGGGGCGCAGGGCGAGCTGGTCCTCACCGGTGCGGGCCAGGAGTTCGGCGGCGCAGTCGTCGAACAGCTCCCCGCGCTCGGTGTCGGGCGGCGCGGCGAGATCGATGATCTCGGCGGACAATTCGGGGTGCTCGCGACGCAGGACCCGGACGAATCCCCAGTACAGCGCGCCGCCCGGATCAGGACGCTCACCGTTCCCGACCGCCTGGGCGGCCGTGGTCACCACGACCAGACGCGGTGTCGCCGAAGTCGATCGGACACACGAGCCGACGAGTTCGGCGAGCTCGAGCAGGCCCCGGCGCTGTGCGTCCAGGCCGTCCCGGGCCGTGGGCGCGGCGAAGACCACCGTGCTGGCCCGATCGGCAGCGGCGCCGACCTCGGCGTCCCTCCGCCGCAGAGCCTCCGTCAGCTCGCCGGCTGTTCCGGCGGACCCGGTGATGGCGAATGAGTCCGGGGCGCTGGTCGTTTCGCCGCGCGCGAGCGCGTGCCAGGTGAAGGCAAGCTCCCGGTCGTAGGACCTGGCGTCGGCACGGTCGTCGTCGATCGAGAGGAGCTCGAGGCCCAGGATGCGGGCCAGTGGCGCGCGCTGCTCGTCGTAGAGATGGATGTCGGCGGTGGTGTCCGAGCGCCGGATGGCATACGCCCAGGCGGCGTCGACATGTCCGGCCGGTTCGGCGTCCAGGATCAGTTCTTCGATGCCGCCGGGCAGGATCGTGTTCTCGCCGTCGAACAGGGCCAGTCCGGCCTGCATGGCGCAGTCCACGAGCGTGGCGTGCAGCTCACCGGGGTGCGACATCGCCCGGGCGTGTTCGCTCAGAGCGATCCTGGCCAGTGCGAACAAGGTCGTGCCGTCCCGCCAGCGCCGGAGTTCCCGCACGCCTTGAAAGTCCGGGCCGAGCTCCACCCCGCGGCGGGCGCAGGCCGCGTAGAAGTCGGCGACCGGGATCGGCTCGCCGATTGTCGGCTCACCGGGACCGAAGGGGAACGGCGGCGGCGCGGCCGCGGACTCGAGCGTGTGCAGGGCACAGCCCCGCGCGTGTACCGTCCAGCTGTGCGTGCCGGCGTTCAGCGCCGCGATCTCGAAGCTGATCCCGGCCGGAACGTCCTCACGCAGGGTGACCTCGACCCGGACCGGAGCGTCACCGACGGTGAGCATTTCGACGAACCGCAATCCCGACAGGCCCGCCGGGCCGGTGCCCAGGTGGGTGCGAGTGACCGCCATGGCCAGCACCGCCAGCATGGCTCCCGGCACCACCACCGCGTCGCCGACCACGTGATCGGCCAGCCACGGCAGCGTTTCCAGATCGATCGGCACGGTCGCCTGCCAGGCCCCCGGCTCGAGCCGGCTGGGGTACACCGGAGCTTGCAGCGTGCCGGCTGCCGTGTCACTCGGAGCACCCGGACCGGCGTCCGGCAGCCAATGCGATTGCGGCCGCAGCGGATACGGTGGCAGCGCGATCGCCGGCACGGCGGCCGTCGCGAAGGGCCGCAGTCCGGCGACGAAGGCGCGGGCGCGGCTGCGGCGCAGCTCGCTGCGGGGGTCGCAGTCCCGGTAGAACGACGGCAGCACCATCGGCGGGTCGGTGCGCTCGGCGGCCAGCTGCTCCACGGCGGGCAGCAGCACCGGGTGCGGGCTGATCTCGATCACGTGCGTGACACCGTCGTCGAACGCCGCGGTCATCGCCTCGGCGAAAAATACCGGGCTGCACAGGTTTTCCACCCAATAGTCGCCGACGAGATCGGTGGCGGTCACGGCCTTCAGCCGGACCGTCGACATCATCTCCACGGCATCCGGCAGCGCCGCCGTGCCGTCGAGCGGTGACTCCGTGCCGCCCGGTAGCGATACGACCCCGGCGAGCGCGGCCTGCAGCGGTACCCGTACCCCGGCCATCCGCGGGCTGTGCGAGGCGTAGTCGACATTCACCATCCGGCAGAACACGCCGTCGGCCGCCAGGATCTCATCGAGCGCCTCGATGGCGTCGGTATCGCCGGAGAGCACGCACGAGGTCGGCCCGTTGTGCACGGCCAGCGCCACCAGATCCTCGAATCCGGCGATGGCAGCGGGAATCTCGGCCACGGGCAGCTCGACGGCCAGCATGCGGCCGGTGCCCGCGACCGAGCGCAGCAGCGCGCTGCGCCGGGACACGATGAGCGCAGCGTCATCGAGGCTGAGCAGCCCCGCAACGGTGGCCGCCGCGATTTCGCCCTGGCTGTGGCCGATGACGACATCGGGCACGATGCCCGCGCGCCGCCACCCGGCCGCGATACCCAGCGACAGCGCCCACAGCACCGGCTGCACCTGATCGACATGGTCGAGCCAGCCCGGTCCGGCGGCGCCGGACAGCACCGCGGCCGGATCCCAGTCGACATACGGCCGCAGTGCCGCGGCGCATGCGTCGATCGTCTCGGTGAAGGCCGGATCCTGTCCGTAGAGTGCGGCACTCAGCCCGTGCCATTGGCTGCCCTGGCCGGGGAAGACGAAGGCGGTGCGGCCGACCTCGTGAGCCCGGCCGGTAAGCACGGACGGGAGCTCAGCGGCCGGGTCATCGGCGTGCTGGCGCAGGGCCGCCGCCACTTCCGGTGGCGATGCGCCCAACACCGCGCTCCGCAGCGGCAGGGCCGGTGCCCGCCCGGCCAGCGCCGCGGTGATCGCGTCCAGCCGGTCGGGTTCGGCGTCGACCAGATCCGCGATATCGCGGCAACGCTGCTGCAGCGCGGCGCTGGTGTGCGCGGACACCGGCACGAAACCCATTGGCTCGGATTCGGTTTCGCGCGCAACCTCGCTGATCACCCGCGCGGCCGATGCCGTGCCACGCAGCACCACATGCGCATTGGTGCCGCCCCACCCGAACGAGTTCACGCCGATGTGGACATCGTCGTGCGCCGGAAGCACCGTGCGCTCCCGCACTATTCGCAGGTTCAGCTTGTCGAAGGCGATATCCGGATTCGGCACCTCGGAGTGCAGACTCGGTGGCACCGTGCCGTGTTCGAGACACAGCACGGCCTTGACCAGTCCAGCGATGCCCGCAGCCGCCTCCAGGTGACCGATATTGGTCTTGACCGACCCGATCAGCAGCGGTCCGCTGCCGGCACTGCGCGCGGTTCCCAGGATCTCCCCGAGCGCCTCCGCTTCGATGGGATCGCCGCGCCGCGTTCCGGTTCCGTGCGCCTCCACATAGGCGAGCCGATCGATGTCCAGGTCATGGTCCAGGTACACGCGCCGCAACAGGTCGCGCTGGCCCGCGCCACTGGGCGTCACCAAACTCTCGCCGCCACCGTCGTTGTTCACGACGGACGCCACGATGACGGCCCGCACCCGGTCGCCGTCCCGCACCGCGTCCCGCAGCGGTTTGAGGTAGAGCGCGGCCACGCCCTCACCGCGGACGAATCCGTCCGCGCCGGCGCCGAAGGCCGCGCACCGCCCGTCCTCGGACAGCCCGCCGAAGTGGGTGAGCCCGATCGAGACGTCCGGTGCGAGCATCAGATTCACGCCGCCGACCAGCGCCGCGTCGATGTCTCCCGAGCGGATCGCCCGGACCGCCAGGTCGAGTCCGACGAGCGCGGACGAGCACCCGGTCTCGACGGTCATGCTGGGCCCGGTCAGGCCCAGGGCGTAGGAGACCCGCGAGGCGATCACATCCAGGGCATTGCCGACCGAACTGTGCTGGCTCGCCCCGACACCTCGCTGCCTGCGCAGGATCTCATAGTCGTGCCAGGACGCCCCGACATAGACCCCGGTGCGCGTGCCGCGCAGCGCTTCCGGTGGAACGCGGCTGTCTTCCACAGCGCGCCAGGCCATTTCGAGCATGAGACGCTGCTGTGGGTCGATGTCGGCGGCCTCGCGCGGGGAGACGCCGAAGAACGCCGCGTCGAAACCGTCGACACCATCGACGAATCCGCCGACGGCCTGGATCCGCTTCTCGCGGTCCAGCGGTGCGCTCGCGTCCCAGCGCTGTGCGGGTACCGGGCGAATGGCGTCGCCACCCGCGTCGAGCAGCTCCCACAGTGCGTCGATGTCCGCGGCGCCGGGAAAGCGGCCCGCCATGCCGATGATGGCGACGGGCTCGCCGGAAGCGATGGTCATGCGGGTGTCCTCATCGACTGGGCGTCGATCACGCCGGTCAGGCGGGCCAGGAGCGCGTCGGGTATCGGACCGCCCTCGTAGATCTCGGACAGGCGCTCGAGCAGCAGCTCGACCTCGGCGACGATCGGGGCGGCGAGTTCAGCGGCTCGCGGGGTGACCTGGTCCAGCACGTGCTTGGCCAGCAGCCTGACCGTCGGGTGCTGATAGATCACCGCATTGCCCAGCTTCACCCCGGTCATCGCCCGCAGCCGGGCCCCGAGTTCGATGGAGCTGAGCGAGTCCAGGCCCATCTCGGCGAACGGCCGATCCGGTTGCACCGCATCGGGTGTGGCGTAACCGAGCACGATGGACACCGGCGTCTTGAGCAGGTCGGTCATCGCCTGGTGCCGCTCCGCGGGGCCGAGCCCCGCCATGCGCGCAGCCAGTTCCGTCGAATCACCCGCCTGCTGGGCGGCCTGCGGCCGGGCGGGCGCCAGCGCCCGGAACAGCGGGGCGGGTTCGCCGGTCGGCTCGGCCGCGGTCAGCCGCGTCAGGTCGAGCCCGATCGGCAGCACGTACGGCTGTCCGGTACCCAGGGCGGCATCGAAGAGCTCCATGGCCGCGGCGGTCGGCATCGGGGTCAGACCCATGCGGCCGAGCCGCGCCCGGCCCTTGTCGTCGAGCCCACCGGTATTGGAGGTGTCCTCGGCCCACCAGCCCCACGCCATGGCGGTGGCGGGCAGCCCGCGGCGATGCCGGTATCGGGCGAGGCTGTCGAGGAAGACATTGGCCGCCGTGTAGTTGGCCTGGCCGGCCCAGCCGAAAGCGCCCGCGGACGACGAGAACAGCACGAACATCGACAGATCGAGATGCTGGGTGAGCTCGTGCAGGTGCCAGGCGCCATTGGCCTTGGCGGGCAGCACGGCGTCGAGCTGTGCCTCGGTGAGGGCGGCGAAGGTCGCGTCGGCCAGCGTGGCCGCCAGATGGACGACCGCTCCGACCGGATGTGCGGCCGGGACGCCGTCGATCGCCTCGGCCAGCGCGTCGTGGTCGCCCGCGTCGCAGACCGCGACCGTCACCTCGGCGCCCTGCGCACCCAATTCCGCTGTCAGTTCGGCGATTCCGTCGGCATTGCCGCCGCTGCGACTGGTGAGCAGCAGGTGCCGGGCGCCGTAGGCGGAGACCAGGTGCCGGGCGATGATGCCGCCGATCTTGCCGGTGCCACCGGTGATCAGCACGGTGCGGTCGGGATCGAAGGCGGACGGACCGGATCCGGTGAACCCGGGATCTTGGGTGGCCACCGGGTCGATGCCGGAGCGCAGTCGCCGGGCGAGGAATTCGCCGCGCCGCAGTGCCAGTTCGGGCTCGTCGAGGCGCAGCACCGTCGCTATCTGATCCAGGCTGACGCCGGCCTCGTCGAGATCGACCTGCACGATGCGGTGCGGATGCTCCCACTGCGCCGTACGCACCAGCGCCCACACGCTCGCGCCCACCAGATCCGAGACGTCCTCGTCGGCCTCGGCCGCCTGCACGCCGCGGGTGAGGATGAGCAGCTTGGTGTCGGCGAATGGTGGTGCGGCCAGCCAGGTTTGGAGCTGACGCAGCATCAGCGCGAGTTCGTCGCGCAGAGCCCGGGGCTGATTCGTCCCCGGTTCGACGACGGTGGCGGAGGCCACCCGCGACCACACCACGACCGACGGCGTCTCGGCTCCGGAATCCACTGCGGTGTAGAGAGCTTCGAGATCGGTATAGCGAGCCGGACCGGCCTCGCCGCGCGCTCCGAAAGGCGTCTTTCCGACGATGGCCCACTCGCCCTGACGGGTGGCGTAACGCCCCCGCCACGCCTGCACAGTCAGCCAGTCGACGCTGTAGAGCGCATTCCGCCGCGCAGATCCGCCGGCGGCGCGCTCGGTCGGTGCGACGACACCCATTCCCACGGTGCCCTCGGCAATGATCCGGCCGGTGCCGTCGCCGAGCGCCCAGCGGAAACGGTCCGTCCCCGCTGAGGTCAGCCGCACCCGGAGCGTCTTCGCGCCCACCGCACGCAGTTCCACGTCTTCCCACATCACGGGGAGCCGGATCCCGTCTGCCTGCAAGGGCGTAGCGGCCGCGAAGACCGGTTGCAGGGCAGCGTCCAATAGTGCCGGATGCAGTCCGTAGTTATCCGCGTCGGCCACGGAATCGGGCAGGGCGACCTCGGCGAATATTTCGTCGCCCCGGTGCCAGATACGCCGCACGCCTTGGAAAGCCGGGCCGTACCGGTACCCGAGCGCGGCGAGGGTCTCATATACCGGACCGGGCTCCAACCCTGGCGTCGCGCCGACCGGGGGCCAGACGGTCAGCCCGTGGGTGTCGGTATCCGCGGTCCTGGAGCCGGAAGTGAGCACGCCGTCCGCGTGCCGGGTCCAATGGCGCTGCCCGAGTGGGGCATCCGCGTCCTCCGGGCTCGAGAAGACGGCCACCGTGCGCTGACCGGATTCCCCCAGTTCGCCCACCACGACCTGCAGGTCCACTGCGCCCGCGGTGGGCAGTGTGACCGGTTCGTGCATGGTCAGCTTCCGGACCCGCGGGACGCCGAGCCGGCCGCCCACGTGAAAAGCCAGCTCCACCAGCGCCGCAGCGGGCAGCGCCGCGGTGCCGCGGAGGGCGTGATCGGCGATCCAGCCCCGGGTCGCCCGGGAGGTGCGGGTGACGAATTGGAAGCGGTCCGCGCCGGGAACCTCGGCCACCGCGCCGAGCAGCGGATGCCCGGCCGCGGCCAGACCGAGGTCGCCGGGCTCCTCGCCGCCCGTCTCCGCCACGCCGGCTGTCGAGTACGTCCGGTGTTGGAAGGCATAGGTGGGCAACTGAATCGGTCGTGCGGAGCCGACCGGGTAGATGGTCGACCACTGTGGCGACACCCCTCCGACATGGGCCTCGGACACGGAGGCCAGCAGGCGCCGGATACCGGCGTCGTCGCGCCGGAGCGAGCCGGTGACGAGACAGGAATCGGCTGCGGCGCCGAGGGATTCGTGCATGGCGGCGGTCAGCACCGGGTTCGCGCTCATCTCGAGGAAGGCGTTGTATCCGGACTCGGCCGCGGCCTGGAAGCCTGCCTCGAAACTCACCGCCGCGCGCAGGTTGCGGAACCAGTAGTCCGGGCCCAGCTGTTCGCCGCCCAGCACCCCGCCGGTGACGGTGGAGAAGAAGGTGATGCCGGTGGCCCGCGCGGTGATCGGTGCCACGGCGGCGTCGAGCCGCTCCCGCAGGACATCGACATGAGCGGTGTGCCCGGCGCAGTCGGCAGGAATCCGCCGCGCCCGCACGGCCGCCCGCTCACAGACCTCGAGCATGCGGGCCACGCCGTCCACCCCGCCCGCCACGACGGTGGCGGTCGGGGAGTTGACGGCGGCGACGTGCAGATCGTCGATGCCCGCCATGAATTCGCGCACCCGCGCCACCGGGGCATTGACCGACGCCATTCCGCCGGTGCCGTCCAATTCGCGCAGCAGTCTGCTGCGCAGTGCCACGATCCGGGCGGCGTCGGACAGCGTCAACGCGCCCGCGACATACGCGGCCGCCACCTCGCCCTGCGAGTGACCGAGCACCGCGGCGGGCTCGATACCGAACGAACGCCACAGTGCCGCAAGCGAAACCATCGTCGCGAACAGGGCGGGCTGCACGACGTCGACGTGCTCGAGCGACGGCGCGCCCTCGGCCTCGGTGAGTACATCGGTCAGCGACCAGTCGACGAACTCCGACAGCGCCGCCTCGCACGCGGCGATCTCGGCGGCGAAAACCGGGGACTCGGCCAGCAACTGGGCCGCCATGCCCTGGTACTGCTGGCCCTGCCCGGGGAAGACGAAGACCACCCGGCGATCGGCGGCCAGCCCGCGAATCGGCCCGACCGGCTTACCCTCCGCGACGGCCGCCAGCCCGGCCAGCAGGTCGATACGGTTGCGGCCCAATACCGCCGCGCGATGGTCGAACACGGTGCGGGTCGTGGTCAGGGCGTGACCGACCTCGCGGGCAGTGAATTCCGGATGCGCCCGGACATGGTCGGCCAGACGCGCGGCCTGCTCGGCCAGCGCCTCCGGAGTCCGGGCGGAAAACGGCCACACGGTCAGGGGCACCCGCCGGGTGGGATCGACCGGCGTGAGCGGGGGCCCGGGCGGGGCCTGCTCGAGGATGACATGGGCATTGGTGCCGCTTACACCGAATACCGCCACCGCGGCCCGGCGCGGGCGGTCGTGTTCCGGCCACGGGACGGCCGGGGCGGCGGCGACGGTGGGTGGCACGAGCCCGTGCCGGATAGCCTGAATCGTCGTGAGGACGCCCGCGAGTCCTGCTGCCGCAGACCCGGTTTCGGGCCCCGCGACGACATCGATGCCGGCGGCCGCGAGTTCAGCATTGGCCAGGGCGGCCCGGATCGGGCCCTCCTGCGCACCGGGCCCGGCGGCACCCTCGTGCTTGACCGCGGAGCCGCGCAGCACGGCGAGCACCTGGTAACCACGGCGGTGGGCCTCGGACAGTCGCGCCAGGACCAGGACCGCCACACCCTCGTGCGGCCCGTCGGCCCCGCCGATCAGGGCGAGCGAACAGTCGCCGGCCGCGATCGCCCGCGCCGCGAGATGCACGGCGACCAGTGCGGCCGAGCCCGCCGTGTCGATGCTCAGCGCGGGGCCACGGAAGCCCAGGATGGTAGCGACGCGGGCGTAGTCGCCGCCCGGGGCGCCGAGGTAGACGCCGGTGTCGCTGTCCCGCAGCGTTGCCGGGTCGATCCCGGCGTACTCCAGTGCCTGCCAGCCTGTTTCGAGTGCCAGCCGCAGACGCGGGTCCATGGCTTCGGCGTCGGGCAGGCTGATGCCGAAGAACTCCGGATCGAATCCATCCGGTTCGCCGACGACGACCCCCGCGGCGGCATCTCTTGTTTCGATCAGACTGCGCCACAACGATTCCGGCGAATCGATGCCACCGGGCAGTCGGCACGCCATTCCGACCACGGCGATCGAGTCTTCGACAAGAACATGATCTGTCACGACGGCCCCCCGTTGACCAGCACCGCCATGTTTCCGGGCGGCTGCTCGTTGTCACACATCAACTGATGCATCTTTCCGATGTCGGCGAACGCGCCGACCTGCGACAGACACGGATCGATATCGCCGGTCGACACCAGCTCGGTGATGGCTCGGCACTGCTGCAGGTTCGCGAAATGCGATCCCTGCAAACGTTTCTGGCGCATCCACAGGTATCTCAGGTCGATATCCGCGTTGTATCCGGTGGTCCCGCCGCAGATGGCGACCATGCCGGCGTTGTCGCACAGGTAGATCGACGTCGGGATGGTGTCCTGCCCGGAATGCTCGAGAACTATCCGCGGCGCGCGCTTCGCACCGAGCGCTTCCCGATACCTGGCACCGAAGCGCCGCACTTCCGCGAACCAGGCCGCCATCGCGGCCTCGTCGCCGATGTCGGGAAGCCTTCCCCAATGGGAGAATTCGCGCCGGTCGACCGCACCGACGGCCCCCAGTTTCGCGCAGTACTTCGCACGCTCCGCGTTGGAGACGACCGCGACCGGCCGCCCGCCGTAGGCCCGGGCGATCTGGATGGCCATGGATCCCAGCCCGCCCGCGCCGCCCCAGATCAGCACCGGATCGCCGGGCCGCACCACATTCGGATGCCATCCCAGCAACTGGCGATACGCGGTCGCGCCCGTCAATATGAAGGCCGCGGCTTCGGCCCAGGACAACCGCGCCGGTTTGGGATGGCACTGATAGTCCTGCACCACCGTGAATTGGGCGAAGGAACCGAAATTCTCCTCGTATCCCCAGACACTTTGACTCGACGATGTCATCGGGTCCGCGCCCATCCGGATATCGTGTGCCGATTCATCCCAGAGGCACGAGGACAGGACGACCGAATCACCGACGGCGACATGGTCCACCCGATCGCCGACCGCCCAGACGATTCCGGAGCCTTCCGAACCGCCGATGTGGAAGTCCTCGGCCGCACCGCGCTTGCGCCGTGCCGCGATCACATCGAGCGGTTTACCCCGGGCCGCCCAGACATTGTTGAAATTGATCCCGGCGGCCATGACGTAGACGAGCACCTCGTTCGGCCCGATCCCCGGGACGTCGACGATTTCCTCGCGAAACGCGTCGATCGGTTCGCCGTAGCGATCGGGGCGGATGACCGAGGCCAGCATCTTCCGCGGGACGTACCCGACCGGTGGCAGCTCGCCGAGCTCGTACAGCGACTTCTTCACCGGTCACCTCAGCGCTTCCGCGGCCTCATCCAGTTCACCGGGCGTGAGTATCAATGTCATCGTCAGCGGCTCCACCACGAGACTCTGCGGCAGCCCCGGCCCGAGTCCGACCACCGCGGTGGTGCCGATCCGCTCGACCTCGGTCATCAGCGGTTTGACGCCCACCGGCCGGACATGGTTGTACAGGAAGAAGTCTCGAACCTCGTCGGCCGTGGTCACCGCGCCGGCGACGTGCGGCGAGAACAGGGTGATCTTGGGATCCCGGAAGGTCATCCCAGCGATGTGCGGCGCCATGAAGTCGGTCGCATACTGTGCGAGCGGACTGTGGAAGGCGCCGGGATACTCGTCCAGCATCTGCATCCGGCGCGGGTGCTGGGCCACCAGCTCCTCGAGCGCGTCGACATACCCCGACAGCACGATGACGTGCACATCCCCGCCGTAGGCAGCGTCGTAGTCCGCGGCCAGGTACACCCCGGGCCGCCGCTCGCCGTAGTAGTCCTCGGGGTCGTCGCCGAATCGCAAGGCGGCCACGGCCATTCCCTGCGCCCGGGTGCCGGCCGGCTGCGGCGGGACCAGCCGGTGATAGTGCAGCATCTCGAAGAGCTCACGCCGATCGACAGCGCCCGCCAGGCAGGCACTGAGCAGTCCGCCCAGACTGATCCCGCCGACCGCGTCCGGATGGACGCCGCGCGCCGCCAGCACATCGTGCAGCCCCAGGACCAGCGCCGCCTGACGCAATCCATCGAAGGCGTGCAGCAATTCGCGTTCGGTGTGCCGGCCGCCCTCCAGCAGTTCCGGGACGGAAACGCCGGTCCACTCGGCGGTCTCCTCGTACGAGCGGCGAATTTCCGGGTACCGGTCATAGAATTCCTGGACCGAGGAATCGGTCAGTGGGATATGCCCCCCGAGCAGATAAGAAGTAGTCACACCGCGGACCCTTTCCAGTCGACGAAGGGTCGCGAAATCCCCCCTTTGCCAACCGTAGAAATTCGGTTGCGTAACAGTTCCCGCCTATGCGCGCGAGCCTCTCGAAGGAAGCAGCATCGAAAAGAACACGAAAGAAATATCTTTCGTGATTCCTACCGTGAAACCCCCGATACCCCCATTGCGCATCAGCGCTGTGCCGCGCCCCGCCCGTGTGGGACGCACTTCCAAATCTAGAACCGGTTCCAGAAGGTGTCAAGGCGAAGAATTCCGAAAGTTGCTGTCACTCAACGCACTTCGAGAAGTCGCCCGCGTACATACGCCGAAAAAGCGCGCAACCCCGGGCAGTGCCCGGGGTTGCGCGCCCGATATCGACTCGGCTCGGTTCGAGCCGGTGACCTAGATCGGCTTGACGTCCGAAATGAGCCAGTGCCCGCTCTGCTTGGTGAGCTCCACCTGCAGCCGATCGCTCATGAGCGTGTCCTGCGGCGTATCAGCGCTCGAGAAGCGCTGATCCGCGATGACGAGGACGGTGGCACGGTCCCGGGTGGTCGTGATCACGCCCGTCGCCTGAACCGTGGTCTGGACGGAGAGCTTCTTCTCCTTGGCCGCCGGAATGGCCTGCTCGTGGATCACCTTCAGGTAGGAGTCCCGGTAGTCGCTGGTCAGTTTGTCGGCGACGGCCGGCAGGTCCTTCTCGGCGGAATCGTAGTTGTAGGTGAACAGCGACTCCACCGTGTCCGCCGCGAAAGCGGTTGCGGAGGAACGATTCTGCTCGGCCTGCCGCTCGGACCAGAATCGGTCCCCGACGATCGAGCCGACTACGACGGCCGCGACGAGCAGGGCGCCGGCGACGGTGATGACAATCGAACGTGCGTTGAGTTTCACGGCACCAGCTCCATCGACGACGCGGTCACGGAGTCGCCCTTGCGGGTCACAGTCACCCGGAAGCGGTAGTCCTTCTGCATGGGACCGTTGGATGCGACATTCGAGACCGTCTGCTGCGCCAGCAACAGCACGGTGGCCGAGTCGGAGTCGTCACGCTCGATCGCCGCGGAGATGACCTTGCCGGAGGACTGCACCTTCAATTGCTCGAAGAGCTTCTTGTACTCGTCCCGGTTGGTGGCGAACTCGTCCTTGATACTGCCGCCCGCCACCTGGAGCAGCCGATCGATGTCCTGATCGGCGGTGTCGCTCTTGACGGTGACCATGTCCAGATAGGCCTGCTTGGCGACCTGGACGTATTCCGCGCGTCGATCGCGCAACGCGTCGGCCCGATTCTGGTGGTAGAAGAACAGGCCGCCCGAGCCGATCAGCACGAGCGCCGACACCAGGGCGACTACCGCGGCAACCGTACCCAGCCGACCGAGCGAAGCGGTGATCCGGCGCAACCGGGAAGGCTGCGCGCCGTCCTCGGATTCGTCCGCGTCCTCGGCGGATTCGTCGGTCGCGTCCCCGGCAGCCGGGGGCGCGATCACGATTTCCGGTTCCGGATCAGAGGATTCGTCCTCGACCGGATTCCCTTCCATGTTTCCGGTCTGCTTCGCTTCCGCGTCTCCAGCCGGCTTGTCCGCCACTGGCTTCGGCTCGGCAGCTTCCGGCGTCGCGGCGTCGGCGACCGGGCTCGGCGCGGCAGCCTCAACGGCGGTCGCTTCCGGGCTCACGGCCTCGACGATGGTCTCCTGGACCTCGATGCCGGCGCGGTCGTCCTCGACGGGCGGACCCGCCTGCCGGACAACACGCCGCCGAGTGCGGTTTCGATTTGCTGGATTATCGCTCATCGTGGTGGCTCCTGAAGCAACTGTTGCCAACTCGACGGGACTTTAGTGGAACCATCTGCATTGACGTCCCCCTGACGGTACACGTGACCGTCAGGTCCGACGAAGGTGCCGGTAGCCGGGTCCGAATGCCCAATGAATGGTGCGTTCTGGTTACCGAGCAGCTTATCGAGCGGCTGACCGTTGTTGTCCACCGGCTGAGGATCACCGAACGGCGGATTGTCGCCTTCGGGCACATAGCCGTTCGGGTCGTGGCACAGATCCGGAGTCGGGGCCCGCTTGCCCGGCACATCGACACAGGGTGTGTTGCGGATGCCGCGCACGGCTTCCTTCGCACCCTGAGGCACCTTGCAGTACAGGTTGTCGGGCGTGTCGATCGCGCTCAGATCGGCGGGCGAACGCCGCTCGCTGGGCGGCAGGAAGCCGGTGGTGCAGCCCGGCGGATCGTTCAGGCCGAGCATGAAGTCCACCATGGCGCCGTTCTGGACCGGCCCGCGGATGGCGGTGAGCAGCGAGCCGAGCAGCGGCGGGTAGATCACCAGAATCTGTTCGAGCCCGGCGTGATACTTGAGCCCCACCTGTCCGACGCTGAGCAGGTTGGCGAGCACGATCGGCAGGGTCGGTTTCAGGTCCTGGAAGGTCTTGTTCACCTTCTGCACCGTGGACGGTGTCTGCTGCAGCACCGCACGCAGCGACGGATCATGTTGGCGCAGTTGGTCGGTGACCGTGGCGAGGTCCTTGGTCCAGCCGCGGATGGAGTCCGCGGACTGGTTCTGGGTGTCCAGCAGCGGACCGATCTTGTCCAGCAGATCCTTGGTCTGATCGGTGTTGTTCTTGGCCTCCTGCACCAGCAGGGACGCGGAGTCGATGAACCGCTGCAGATCCGGCCCGGCGCCGTTGAAGGCGACGAAGGCGTCGTTGATGACCTCCTGCAGCTTGGTGTCGGCGACCGTGGACAACAGCCGGTCGGCCTGGTCGAGCATGGCGCCGACGTCCTGCGGCAGCTTGGTGCGCTCCACCGGGATCACCGAGCCGTCGTGCAGATTCCCACTCGTGGGGGCATCCGGCGGGACCAGGTCGACATACTGCTCACCGACCGCCGAGACGCTCTTCACGTAGGCCTGCACATCGGCGGGGATCTTGTAGTCGCTGTCGATGGACAGCTTGGCGTCCACCCCGGCCGGAGTGAGCCGGACCTCCTCCACCTTCCCGACATTGGTGCCGCGGTAGGCCACGTTGGCGGTCTGGTACAGGCCGCCGGTGGCGTCCAATTGCACTGTGACGCCGTATCTTCCGATGCCGAACATGGCCGGCAGTTTCACATAGTTGCCGCCCATGACGGACAGACCGATCACGGTCAGCACCGTGAAGATGGCCAGCTGAACCTTGACGAACTTGGTCAGTTTCACTTTCCGTCAGCCCCTTGCTGCGCGGGCACGGTGAGTCCCGGAATGGCCGGCAGGCCCGGAATCGGCGGCAGCCCAGCGATACTCGGCGTCGGAGCCGGCGTGGGGTTCTGGGCCGACGGCTTCAGCGGATCGGTCAGCGGATCGCCCTTACCCTGCGGCGGAGCGGGATGCGTTCCCTCGCCGAGGGTGGCCTGCGCGCCGCCGAAGGTACCGCCCAGCGGAGTACCGGTCAGGAAGTTCGAATCCAGCCGGGCGGCAGTGAGATCGACCGTCATGAACAGGTTCATGTAGTCGCCCTTGATGACCTTGTCGATGTTCTTGATCGGGAACGGGAAGGTCAGCAGCCACTGCAGCGAATCCGCGAGCTTGCCACCGGTGGCGGCCAGCGACTGCAATGCCGGCTCCAGGTTGGCCAGGTCGGCCTTGAGGTTGCCACCGCCCTGGTCGATGATCTGTTGCACGGTATCGCTCAGACCGCCCAGTGCCGTCAAGGTTCTGGTGATGTTCTCGCGGCGATCGGCCAGCACCGTCAACGCCGGGTGGATCTTGGTCACGGCGTCGGCGACGTCGTCCTTCTGCTGCGACAGCACCCCGGCGAACCGGTCCAGACCGCTCATGGCCGCGATGATGTCGTTCGTCTGCTTGTCCAGTGTGCCGGTCAGCTGATTCAGCTGCGGTAGCAGGTCGCGGATGGCGTCGGTGCGGCCCTTGAAGGTCGCGTCGAGTTCCTTGGTGATGGTCTCCACCTGGGAGATACCACCGCCGTTGAGCACCACCGAGAGTGAGGACAGCGTCTGCTCGGTCGTCGGATAGGCCCCGGCGCGCTCGAGCGGGATCACGTCCCCGGCCTTCAATCGGCCCTGCGCCGGCTCGTTCGTCGGTGCCGACAGCTCGACATGGTTGCTGCCCAGCAGACTGGTCTGCCCGATGCGCGCGATGGCGTTGGCCGGCAACGCGATTCCCTTCTCCAGGGAAACGGTGACCAGCGCGTGCCAGTTCTCGACCTTGATGCCGGTGACGGTGCCCACGGGCACGTCGTTCACCATGACCGGCGAATTACGGGTCAGGGTAGTCACATTCGGCATCTGGATATCGACCTGCCAGGAGCCCTCCCCGGTGCCGACCGCACCGGGCATGGGCACCGAGTTCAGCCCGTCCCATTCGCAGCCGCTCACACCGAGCACCGCGACCAGGCTGATCGCCGCGCCCGCGAGGCGAATCCGTCGGCGGCTCATCATCGTCCACCTCCAGGAACGAGCAGATCGGTCAGGGACTTCGGTGACGCCACCGGTGCGGCGTCCGGCGCGGGTACCTGGTTGGCCAGATCGGGCGTGCTGTAGGTGAGCTGGTTCGGGAACGCCGACTGCTGAGTCGCCGGATTCACCAGCAGCGGAGGGTAATTCATCATGAGCGATTGAACGACAGGCGCCAGATACTGCTTGCACAGATCAGCACTGTGCTGAGAGTCGTTGGTGGCGGTGGCTTCGACCGCACCACACAGGAAGGCGAACGGATTAGCGAAGTTCGGTGCCGCGAGGGACCCCGCGATCGTGCCCTGCGCCGGCTTGTAGAGCTGGTAGAAGTTCACCAGCGCGGTCGGCGCGGAGTGCATGATCCGCTCCAGTTCGGGCTTCTTGTCGGCGAGCACCTGGGTGGCATCGGCCAGCCGCTGCACGCTCTCGGTCAGCGCCCCGCCGCGTGCATCGAGGAAGCGCTTCACATCGGCCACAGCGGAATCCAGATTGTCCAGGCCCGAACCGAGATCGGTGGATACCCCGGCGAGCACCGAGGAGACCGAGGCCAGCCGTCCGCCGAATTGCACGATCTGATCATTGGACTTCGACAGCACATCGACGAACTGCTGCAGGTTGCGGATGGTGCCGAACAGGTCGGTGCGGCCGTCGGAGAGCGTATTCAGCGTCGCTGACAGCTCTTTCAAGGTGTCGCGGAAGGCCTGGGCATTGCCGTTGCCGAGGTTGTCGGCGGCGGTGTTGATGACCCGGCCGAAGGAGCCCTGCTTGTCCTCGCCGATCGGGCCGAGCGCGGTGGACAGCTTGGTCAGTTCGGCCTTGATGTCGTCCCATTCCACCGGAACTGCGGTGTGCTCCACCGGAATCGAGGCGCCGTCGCCCATCTTCGGCCCGGTCGTGTAGGCGGGCGCGAGCTGGATGAAGCGCGCCGACACCAGCGACGGCGAGATGATCACGGCCTTGGCGTCGGCAGGCAGATCGATGCCGCGGTCGACGGTCATCTTCACCGTCACCCGGTCCTTGCCCGGATCGATGGAGTCGATCTTGCCGACCTTCACGCCGAGCACGCGGATCTCGTCACCGGCGTACAGGCCGTTGGTCGAGGGAAAGTAGGCGGTGATGTGCTTCCTGCCGATGTCGGAGACCAGCCCGTAGACCAGCCACCCGGCCAGCGCGACCACCAGGGCCGCTGCGGCGATCCGGGTCCACCGGGGCAGCTTGCGAATTGCGTTCAACGCTCCGGCTCCTTTGGCACGGTCTGGATCGTGAGGGCCCCGTTGTCGGTGAGGAAGTGCTGGAACGTGTCGGGCAGATGCTGCGGCCAGACCATGGCGTCGACCAGGACCTGTAGGCCCGGACTCGTTCCGTTGGCCAGGTACGCCTGGAAGTACGGCCCGCTGCCGACCTGCTCGCCGAGTGCGGCCTCGAACGGCCCGAGTTCGTCGACCGCCTTACCCAGGTTGTCCCGGTTGTCCTGCAACAGCTTCAGCACCGAATTCAGCTTGTCCAGCGTCGGCTTCAGCTGCGCCTCGTTGTCGTTGACGAAGCCCGTGAGCTGCTGGGCGAGCCCGTTGATGTACACGATCAGCTGGCTCAGCGCCGCGCGGCGGGCATCCAGCTCGCCGAGCAGGCTGTTGCCGTCGACCAGCAGCGAATTGATCTGCGCCGCACGATCACCCAGCACCTTGGTGACGTTCTGGGCGTGCGAGAGCAGTTCGGTCAGCGCCTTGTCGCGGTTGTTCAGGCTGCGGGAGAGCTGGGTGACGCCGTCGAGCGCCGACCGCAGCGGTCCCGGCGTATCGGTGAACGCTTCCGACAGGGTGTCCAGGGTCTTGTTCACCTGGTCGGTGTCGAGGCCCTTGACCGTGGTCGCCAGATCGCCCAGCGCGTCGGTGAGCGAGTACGGAGACGTGGTGCGCTCCAACGGGATCGGCTGATCCTGACGCAGCGCGCCGTCACCGGTCGGCACCACCTCGAGCGACTTGCGGCCCAGCACCGTATTGGTCTTGATGGCCGCGGTGGTCTTGGTACCCAGCACGATCGCCTCATCGAGGGTGAACTTGACCTTGACCTTTGCGCCGTCCAGCGCGACCTTCTCCACGCGGCCGGACTTCACGCCGGCCACCTGCACCTGGTCGCCGGGCAGCAGCCCGCCGGCGTCGGCGAAGTAGGCGGTGAACTCCGCGCCCGAGCGGATGAAGGGCAACCGGTCGAACTGCAGGGCGGTGAGACAGATCGTCACCGCCAGCACGATGCCCGTGACCCCGATATCGATCAGGGGTGAGCGCTGTTGATTCATTTGTCCGAGCACCTTCCGGTGGACTGACCGCCGGGCGTGACGAGACGCGTCTGATGCTGGCCGTCAGGTCCGTCGACGATGACGGCCGTACCGCAGACGTACATGTTCATGAACGAGCCGTAGGAGCCGATACGGATCAGCTTCTTGTAGGTCTCGGGCAGCAGGTTCAACACGTACTGCACGTCGTTCTTGCGGTCGTCCAAGTTCTGGGACAGCTTGCCGAGCTGTTCCACGTTCGCCTTCAGGTCCGGGCGGACCTGCTGCAGCAGACTGGTGAGATCGCCGGTGGCCCCGGCCAATCGGGGCAGTGCGTCGCCGATCGGATCCTTGTCGGCCGCCAGACCACTGACCAGGCGCTGCAATTCGTTCAGCGTGGTTGTGAAATCCGCATTGCGCTCGTCGATGGTGCCCAGCACGGTCTTGAGATTCTCGATCACGCTCCCGATCAGGGCGTCCCGGTCGGCGAGGGTCTTGCTGAACGAGCCGCCGCTGTTCAGCAGCGCGACCAGCGTGCCGCCCTGTCCCTGGAACACCTGCAGCAGCGCACCGGTCAGATCGTTCACCTGCTGCGGGTTGAGGCCGCGCAGCAGCGGCTTGAACCCGCCGAGCAGCAGGTCGAGATCGAGGGCGGGTTTGGTCTTGTCGGTACCGATGGTGGAGCCCTTGCGCAACGGCTGGGCAGTGCCCGGACCGTCCATCAGCTCCAGATAGCGGTCGCCGACCAGGTTTTCGTAGCGGACAGCCGCCTGGGTGCCGGAGTACACGTGGTACTGGTTGTCGATGTCGAAGTCGACATGGGCCAGATGGTCCTTGCCGACATAGACCCGGCTCACCGAGCCCACCGGAACCCCCGCGATGCGTACCTTCGAACCGGGCAGCATCCCGGTCGCACTGGTGAAGATCGCGTGGTAACCGGTCGAGCGAGCGAAGCGCATCTGACTGAAGACGATGCCCAGCGCGGCCAGGACCAGCACCATGATCAGCGTGAAGATTCCCAATTTCACGCTGCTCGAATGCACTTTGAGTCTCATGGGTGCGGCACCCCCGGCATGTCCGAGAACAGCAACTGGAACACCCTGGGGCCGTTGAGGTGCGTGGACGTCGACGGCGTCCACACCTCCCCCTCGGAGGTGTCGGTGACGAGATAGTTCGAGTTGCTGCCCGGCACCCGGTCGAGGATGTTCTCGCAGTGCGGGCCACCGGTGGCGTTCACCTTCGGCAGATCCTTCGGGTACGAGTAGGGAGTGCCACCGGCCATGAAGCCGGCGTTCAGGGTCACCCACGGCCCGTCGCCACCGAAGATGCGGTTGCCGTCCGGCAGCGCATTGGCCGCGCCGACGACCAGGCAGTACAGGGCCGGGTTGTACTCATTGAGCAGTTCGGTGGTCGGGCGCAGCACACCGAGGGTGTCGACCAGCGCCTTCTGGTTGTCCGAGAGCACGCCGCCGGTGTCGTTGGCCAGGCCGACCAGGTTCAGCAGCACCTTGTCGAAGTTGCCCTTCTCATCGACGATGGTGCCGCCGGTGACCGTCATATTCCCGGTGGTGCGCAACAGATCCGGCGCGGTGTCGGCGTAGAGGTTGGTCACGCCGACCGAGGTCTGCAGATCACGCTGCAGGTCGGGCAGGCTCGGGTTGATGTCCCTGAGGAGCTGATCGCTGTCGACCATGAGCTGGCCCAGCTTGTCGCCGCGGCCCTGCAGGGCGGTGCCCAGTGCGGTCAGCGTCGCATTGAGCTTCTCCGGCTGCACCTTCGCCAGCAGATCGTTCAAATGCTGGAAGAGCGTGTTGAATTCGACCGTCACCGCCCCCGCCTGCACCACCGAGCCCGCCTTCAGCGAGTCGGAGGAGGGGTGCTGCGGTTCGATGAAGTTGACGTACTTCGCGCCGAACACCGTGGTCGAGTTGATGTCGACGGTGGCGTTGGCGGGCACCATCTTCAGCTTGTCCGGGTCCATCGCCAGTTCGATGCGCGCCCCGTCGGCGCTGTCGGTGATGTTGGTGACCCGCCCGATCTCGACCCCGCGGATCTTGACCTTGGCGTCCTTGTCCATGACCAGTCCGGCCCGCGGTGCGGTGACCGTGACCTTGACCTTGTCTTCGAACCCGCCCGCGAACATCACCAGGCAGATCGCGACGGCCGCGGCCAGGCCGAGCACCATGCCCACGCCGGCCAGCCGAATGACCCACCCCTGTTCGAGATAGCGTTTCGGCTTGGGTTTCTCGACGAACGGCGAGCCGATCGGGCTCGCCATTCCGTGCTGTTGTTGGACCATGTGTGTCGTCCCGCCCCTACCCGGAGAGATGGAAATTGCCGGAGGTGCCGTAGATGGCCAGCGACATCAGCAGCGTCACCATGACGACCGCGATCAGCGAGGCCCGCACCGCATTACCTACCGCCACGCCAACGCCGACCGGTCCGCCTGCGGCGTTGTAGCCGTAGTAGGTGTGGATCAGCATGACCGCCATGGCCATGAAGATCGCCTGCGCGAAGGACCAGAGGATGTCGCTGGGGATCAGGAACGTCGAGAAGTAGTGGTCGTACACACCGGCCGACTGGCCGTAGATCACCACGGTCGCGAAGCGCGAGGCGATGAACGAGGCGATGACCGCCAGTGAGTACAACGGAATGATGGCGATGATGCCCGCCAGCATGCGAGTGCCCACCAGGAAGGGGACCGGCCGGATGGCCATCACCTCGAGGGCGTCGATCTCTTCGGAGACGCGCATGGCGCCCAATTGTGCCGTGGTGCCGGCGCCCAGCGTCGCCGCCAGGCCGATACCCGAAATGACCGGGGCCGCAATGCGAACGTTGATGAACGCGGCGAAGAAGCCGGTCAGAGCTTCGACACCGATATTGCCGAGCGAGCTGTAACCCTGCACGGCGATGGTGCCACCGGCGGCCAGGGTCAAGAACCCGACGATCACGACGGTGCCGCCGATGACGGCCAAAGCGCCTGTGCCCATCGAGATCTCGGCGATCAGCCGGATGGTCTCGGTGCGGTAGTGCACCAGTGCCTTGGGCACCGAGCCGATCGACCGCGCATAGAACACGGCGTGCTTGCCGACCGAATCGAGGGCCTCGGTGAAGCGCTGAAAACGCTTGGTCACCTTGGGAAAACGAGACTGGATCACGAACGCCATCTGATCACCGCGCCGTGAACTTGATGCCAACGGCGGTGACCACGACGTTGATGACGAACAGCGCCATGAAGGCGAAGACGACGGTCTGGTTGACGGCGTCGCCGACGCTCTTGGGACCGCCCTTCACGTTCAGGCCCAGATAACAGGCGACCAGTCCGGCGACGAGTCCGAACAGCATGGCCTTCACCTCGGAGATGACGAGCTCCGGCAGGTGGGTCAGCAGGGTGAGGCCGTTGACGAAGGCGCCGGGGTTCACACCCTGCAGGTAGACCGAGAACAGGAAGCCGCCCAGGATGCCGATGGTGGACACCAGGCCATTGAGCAGGAAGGCCACGAACATCGAGGCGAGCACGCGCGGAACCACCAGTCGCTGAATCGGATCGATGCCGAGCACCTTCATGGCGTCGATCTCTTCGCGGATGGTGCGCGCGCCCAGGTCCGCGCAGATGGCGGTCGCGCCCGCGCCGGCCACGATGAGCACCGTGACCATGGGGCCGATCTGGGTGATGGTACCGAAGGCGGCGCCCGCGCCGGAAAGGTCGGCCGCGCCGATCTCCCGCAGCAGGATGTTGAGGGTGAAGCTCACCAGCACGGTGAACGGAATTGCCACCATCAGGGTGGGGAAGATGGATACCCGGGCTATGAACCAGGACTGATCGATGAATTCCCGTCGCTGGAACGGGGGCCGTACCGCGGCGCGAGCGACCGCACCGGCGAGTTCGAAGAACCCTCCGACCGCCCGCAGCGGTACGGCAAGGACTTCATTCATTCCCGCTATTCCTCCTGCCCCTGCCTAGCTATAGCAACCGAGATCTGAATGTGATCTCGGTCCCGCTCGAAGATTAGAACACGTTCTCATACGGTTCGGGAAGGTTTCGACGGTTTTGAACAGGTCATCTTTCTGAACTGGCGTCCAGTTTTGAGAACAGGTTCACGTCAGCCTAACCATCACAGGTATGCCGCATTGTGAGGCGACACACATAGTTGTCCCTTTTCTTACCAACGATCGATCTCGTGATCAACCGCAGACGCCGGGGGCCGGGCCGTGTCTTCAGGAACCCACGACCCCCGGACGGGACACCGAGGCCAGTCTCAGCCCAGATCCTTCAGCGAGGAGGCGGAAAACGTAGCGTCCGAACCGCGTTCGGAGAAATAGCCGCCCAGGGTCGCGGCCAGGCCCTCGCGGGTCCACTCGCCCTCGGCGTCGAAGCGCTGCTCCACCACCGGAGCCGCCATCAGGGCCACCATCGGGCCGTAGACGACGAACAGCTGACCGCTGATCGTCTCGGCCGCCGGCGAGGCCAGGTAGGCCACCAGCCGCGCGACGTGATCGGGCGAGAGCGGGTCCGGACCCTGGTCGGGAGCCGCGGAGAAGACCTTCTCGGTCATGGCCGTCCGCGCTCGCGGCGCGATGGCGTTGGCGCGCACGCCGACCGACTCCAGCGCCCGCGCGGCCGATAGCGTCAGCGCGGTGATGCCGGCCTTGGCCGCACCGTAATTCGCCTGCCCGGCCGGGCCGAGCAGACCGGCCTCCGAGGAGGTGTTGATGATGCGCCCATAAACGGGAGCACCCGTCTCCTTGTACTTGCCACGCCAGAAGGCGGCCGCATTACGGGTCAAAAGGAAATGCCCGCGCAGATGGACCGCGACGACCGCGTCGAAATCCTCATCGGACATGTTGAACAACATCTTGTCCCGGGTGATCCCGGCATTGTTCACCACGATGTCCAGCCCGCCGAAGGTCTCTTCGGCGGTGCGGATCAATGCGTCGGCCGTCGCGCGCTCGGCGATACTGCCGCCCACGAACTCCGCCTTGACGCCCAGCGCCCGGATGTCGGCGAGGGTTGCGCTCACCGCGTCGTTCTCGGCAAGGTCGTTGACGATGACCGACGCGCCGGCCCGGGCCAGCTCGAGGGCTTCGGCCCGGCCCAGCCCGGCGCCCGCGCCGGTGACGATGGCAACCCGGCCCGAAAGACTTACATCAGAATCGCTCACCGGGCCGACTCTAGAACGTGTTCCACCCGCCGGGCAAGCGTGCGCTCAGACCAGCTTCAATGCCGCCTTGGGGCACTGGGCCACGGCGGACTCGATATCGCGACGGTTGGCCTCGGTGACCTCGGCCTCGTTGACGTGCAGGTTGTCGTCGTCATCGAGATCGAAGACGTCAGGGGCGATTCCGACACAGATTCCGTTGGCTTCGCACTGATCGAAATCGACGATCACCTTCATAGTTCTCTCCTTAACCACAGGTTCTTCCCGAGCCTAACAAGCGGACCCGTGGTCAGAACAGCAAAGTAGCCCTAACCGGAACGAATACTGGAACATGTTTCACTTGCGTGCGATGATCGGCTGAACCGAGAAACGAAGGCTAGAGGTACTGCTATGCGTATCGCCTACACGCCGCAACAGGAACAGCTGCGTGCCGAGCTGCGTGACTATTTCACCCGCCTCATCACTCCCGAACGGCGGCAAGCGCTTTCGGCGCAGACCGGAGAGTACGGCGAGGGCAATGTCTACCGCGAGGTGGTCGAGGAGATGGGCCGCGACGGCTGGCTCGCCCTCGGCTGGCCGAAGGAGTACGGCGGCCAGGACCGTTCCACCATGGATCAGCTGATCTTCACCGACGAGGCCGCCATCGCCGGCGCCCCGGTGCCGTTCCTGACCATCAACTCGGTGGCGCCGACGATCATGCACTACGGCACCGAGGAGCAGAAGAAGTTCTTCCTGCCCAAGATCGCCGCCGGCCAGCTGCACTTCGCCATCGGCTACTCCGAGCCGGGCGCCGGCACCGACCTGGCCTCGCTGCGCACCTCCGCGGTCCGCGACGGCGACGACTGGATCATCAACGGCCAGAAGATGTGGACCTCCCTCATCGCCTACGCCGACTACGTGTGGCTCGCCGCCCGCACCGACCCGAACGCCAAGAAACACAAGGGCATCTCGATGTTCATCATGCCGACCACGGCAGAGGGCTTCTCCTGGACGCCGGTGCACACCATGGCCGGGCCCGACACCAGCGCCACCTACTACCAGGACGTGCGGGTCAAGCACTCCGACATGGTGGGCCCGGAGAACGGCGGCTGGGCGCTGGTCACCAACCAGCTCAACCATGAGCGGGTCGCGCTGACCTCGTCCGCGCCGCTTGCCCTGGCCGTCGCGCAGGTGACCGAGTGGGCGCGCAACACCAAGACCGCCAATGGCGCCCGGGTCATCGACCAGGAATGGGTGCAGATCAGCCTGGCCCGCATCCACGCCAAGGTCGAGTATCTGAAGCTGACCAACTGGGAGATCGCCTCGCGCGCCGACGCCGGCGGCGATGCCGCCCCGCGCCCGTGGGACGCCTCCGCCACCAAGGTGTACGGCACCGAGCTGGCCACCGAGTCCTACCGCGCGCTGATGGAGATCCTCGGCCCGCAGGCCTACCTGCGCCAGGACTCGGCGGGCTCGCAGCTGCGGGGTCGCCTGGAGCGCATGCACCGCGCCTGCCTGATCCTCACCTTCGGTGGCGGCACCAACGAGGTGCAGCGCGACATCATCGCCATGACCGCCCTCAAGCAGCCCGCCGCCGCGCGCTAATCGAAACCGAGGTAACCATCATGGATTTCACCCTCACCGAGGCGCAGCAGGATCTCGCCCGCCTCACCGCCGAGGTCACCGGCAAGCTGGTCACCGCCGACCGGCTGCGTGAGCTCGACCGCAACACCGACGCGTCGGGCAACCCGACCGTGCGCTTCGACGAGTCGCTGTGGAGTTCGCTCGCCGAGACCGGCGTGCTGGCCGCGGCCCTGCCGGAGACGGTGGGCGGCAGCGACTTCGGCGTCCTGGAGCAGACCGCCATCCTGCGCGAGATCGGCAAGTCCGTCGCGCCCGTGCCGTACCTGTGGTCGATCGTGCTCGGCGCCGGCGCGCTCGCGCAGTTCGGCTCCGCGTCCCAGCGCGAGCTGGCCGCCCAGGCCGCGCGCGGCGAGGTCATCCTCACCGCCGCGCTGAGCGAGGAGCGCAACTGGGAGCCCACCAGCCCGGTCACCACCGCGATGGCGGGCGACGGCTGGCAGCTGACCGGTCTCAAGACCACGGTCCCCTTCGCCCGCCAGGCCGCGCGAATCCTGGTGTCCGCCAGCGTCGACGGCTCCCCCGCCGTCTTCCTGGTCGACCCGTCGCACGCCTCCGTGCGCGTCGAGGACCAGATCGTCACCGACCGCTCCCCCGAGGCCGAGGTCGAATTCGCCGGCACCCCCGCCGCCCTGGTCGGCACCGTCGACCAGGGCGCCGAGATCCTGACCTGGCTGCTGGAGCGCGCCTGGCTCGGCCTGGCCGCCACCCAGCTCGGCGTGGTCGAGAAGGGCCTGGAACTCGTCGCCGACTACGCCCGCGAGCGCGAGCAGTTCAATCGCAAGATCGGCAGCTTCCAGGCCGTGGCCCAGCGCCTGGCCGACGCCTACATCGACGTCCAAGGCGTGCGCCTGGCCGTACAGCAGGCGGCCTGGCGGCTCGCCGAGGGCCTGCCCGCCGCGGCCGAGGTCCACACCGCCAAATTCTGGGCCGCCGAAGCGGGCCACCGCGTCGCACACACCGTGGTGCACGTACACGGTGGTGTCGGCATCGACCGCGACCACATCGTGAACCAGTACTTCACCGCCGCCAAGCACAACGAGTTCGCCCTCGGCGGCGCCACCGACCACCTGCGCGCACTCGGGTCGCTGCTGACCGACGCTGCGCAGTAACAACTCTCGGAGACTCGGTACCAACTCCCGGAGACTCGGCCGAACCCTGCACTGCGGCCGACGGCGAGGCGGTGGCTCCCATACCGGCCACCACCTCGCCGTTTTTCTTTGTCCGGGAACGATTTACGGCACCAGCGGACCGGCGAGCACCCGCTCCCCCGCCGACCGGTTGCCCTGCCAGGTCAGCGCCGCGTCCTCGGCGGGCTTGCGCTGCCACAGCGCCAGCAGCAGATCCGAAGCGGTGCCGGAGATTTCGGCGACCGGGGTGCCCGGGCCGTAGGTCCAGCTCGCACCGGTATCAGTGGCGCGGACCCTGATCGCCACCTCGGGCTCGCTCGCCAGCCCACGCTGAATCATGCGCGGCGCGAACAGTTCGAAGACCTCCGCGATGCCGTCGGCGGCCTGCGCCGGATCGAATTCCTCCGCGATGCCGAGCGCGTTCTTGCCGTCCCACACGTGCATGAGGGTCTCCTGGGCGCGGCGGCGCTGCCAGAACCCGACCGTGCGCGACAGCAGCTTGGTGAAGGTCCAGGCCGGGGTCTCCGGGGCGACCGCCACCGCCTCGAGCAGGGCCTGCACGGTCTCGTCGTACCAGGCCCGCAGCTCGACGGGATCCTTCGGAGCGGGTGCGCCCTGATAGTCGCCGCGGCCCTCCCGGATACCGGTGACCACCCACAGATTGCCCTGGCCGACATGGTCGACCAGGTCGTAGAAGGTCCAATCCCCGCAGCTGGGAACCGGTGCGGCCAGATCGACCCCCGGCGTGATCAGCTGTCCGAGCTCGCTCAATTTGTCGCGCAAAATGGCCACGAAATCCATGCGGCCCACGCTAACCAGCGAAAACCCGGCCTGCCAGCCATATGCGGCCGGTCGAACGCGAAATCCGGCCAAACATCAGGATTCGAATTCACGGACGGAGGAGATGCGCTCACCCACCGGGTCGTGATGATCCGTCGACGGTTCCAGTTCGTACAGCAGGGCCTCGCCGCGCGCGTCGTGGCGGATGGCGCGGCCCAGTTCGGCCGCGGCCCGGTAGTGGGCCGGGGTGCGCAGGACGTGGCGGATCGCGCGGGCGATGCGCTGCGGGGTCGCGGTGCGCGGCACCGTGATTCCGGCATGGTGGGCGCGGACGCGCGCGGCATTGTCGGCATTGTCGCGGCCGTGCGGCAGGACCACGACCGGTAGGTCGGCGGCGAAGGACTTCATCAGGGTGCCGTGGCCGCCGTGGGTGACGACCAGGCTGGCATGCCGCATGATTTCCCGGTGCCCGGCGGCGCGCAGGACCGTCACGTTCGGCGGGACGCGCAGCTCGTCCGGGTCGACGGCGGGGCCGGTGGTGATGACGCCGCGCACCGGGAGCTGGCCCAGGGCCTCGGAAATGCGCTGCAGGCAATCGGTTTGGCGTTGAAAGGTGGTGGACAGCGCGACCAGGACCAGCGGGTCGCCGCCGTCGGTCTGCGTCCATGTGGCGCCCTCGACCCAATCCGGCTCGTCGAGGATCGGGCCGACCCAGCGCACCCTGTCGGGCCCCTGCCCCGGGAAGTCGAACGCCGCACTGGACAGCACCAGCTGCCGGCGCGCCAGCTGCGCCTGATCCTGATAGTGGGCCAGCCGCTCCAGCCCGAAATCCGCGCGCAGGACATTGAGCTTCGGGAGCAGTTCCTCGTCCCAGCGCCGCTGCACCAGCGAGCCCACCACCCGGTCGCGCAACCGGCCCAGTGGCCCGTGCGCCTTGCCGAAGCCGGAACCCGGCGGCGGGCCACCCTCCACCGGCAGCGGGTAGATGCCGGGAATGAGCACCGAGAAGGGCACCTCACAGGCCTGCGCCGCGACCATGGCCCCGAAGGCGAAGAAGGAGGCCAGCACCAGATCGGGTCGCTCGGCATCGATTTCGTCGGCGGTGTCACGGGCGAATCCGGCCCCCGCGCGCGGGCGCAGCCGCGCGCCCGTGGCCGTCACCGGGCCGGTGAGCGATTCCTCCGCCAGCACGGTCACCCGATGGCCACGCCGCACCAGACGCCGCACCACACCCAGCTCCGGTGGAACCGTTCCGCCGCTCCCGGTGAGGGCGACCAGGTAGCTGTGAGTCATCGGGCACCTCCCCCAGTCACTCTTGCACGACCGATGAGTTTTCCGCACCCGCTTCGTCCCCATCAGTACATCGAATGAGAGGGATCGACCCGCCATGCCGAGCAAGATGATCTTCATCAATCTGCCCGTCGCCGACCTGGACCGGTCCAAGCGCTTCTACGAGGCCGTGGGCTGGAAGGTGAACCAGGACTTCACCGACGGCAATGCCGCCTGCATCGTGGTCGACGACAACATCTGCGTCATGCTGCTGACCCGCGACTTCTTCACCACCTTCGGCACCCGCCCCCTCGGCGACCCCCGCGGCACCGTCAACGGCGTCTACGCCCTGGCCCTGTCCAGCCCCCACGAAGTGGACAGCCTCGTCGAAGCGGCCCTCCAGGCCGGCGGCACCGAAGAACTCAACCCCGACCGCCGCGCCCAGGAAGCCCAGGTGGGCATGTACAGCCGCACCTTCCTCGACCTCGACGGCCACCAGTGGGAGCCCTTCCACATGACCTACCCCGCCTGACCGCCGATCGGCAGCTTCCTGCCATCCGATGAAGTGTCGGTTCACCCGGGTGCCAACCAGGGTGAACCCATGGCTTTCAACGTTGCAGACCTGTTCGAGCACGCCGTCGACGCGGTTCCGGACCGGATCGCCCTGATCTGCGCCGACCGGCACTTCACCTACCGCGAACTGGACGAGCGGGCCAACCGGCTCGCGCACCACCTGGCCGCCTGCGGCATCGGCGCGGGCGATCATGTCGGCGTGTACGCACGCAGTTCGGCCGAGGCCCTGGAAACGATGCTCGCGACCTACAAACTGCGGGCGGTGTCGGTGTGCGTCGACCACACGCAGGGCCCGCGGGTGAAGTTCAGTGCGCAGGCCGTCCTGCTCGACGACGACGGCAACCTGGTCGAACCCCGGCCGGGCGCGGTGGGCCGGATGGCGCGGACCGGGCATGTGCCGCTCGGGTATTACAAGGATCCCGAGAAGACGCGGTCGATCTTCGCCGAGGTGGACGGCAAACGCTATGTGGCGCCGGGCGATTACGCGCGCTATGAGGCCGACGGCACCGTCACCCTGCTCGGGCGCGGCTCGGAGTGCATCAACACCGGCGGCGAGAAGGTGTTCCCGGAAGAGGTCGAGACCGCTCTCAAATCCCATCCGGAGGTCTTCGACGCCCTGGTGATCGGCATTCCGCACGATCGCTTCGGACAGGCCGTGGCAGCGGTGGTGCAGCCGCGGCCGGGAGCCGCGCTCGCGCTCGGTGAGCTCGACGCGCACCTGCGCACCAGGATCGCGGGATACAAAGCGCCCCGGGGGTATTGGCTGGTCGACGAGGTCATGCGGCAGCCCAGCGGCAAGGCGAATTATCCCGCCGCCAAGCGGTATGCGGCCGAGCACGCCGAAGGGATGCGCAGTCCCCGCTGACCGGGTGTGCGGTCAGCTGCTCAACAGCCCGAGGTCACGCACCCGTACCCCGAGCTGGAATCGGGTGCTGACCTCGAAGCGGGCCATCAGCTGCGCGACATAGCGGCGGTAGGTGCGCAGGGACACCCCCAGCGCCCGCGCCGCCGTCTCGTCCTTCGCTCCGGCGTATAGCTGCTCGACCACCGCGAGTGCCACCGCGTCCAGCCCGCGCTCCCCCAGATCCAGATGATCACGGAGCTGACGCGCGGAATGCCAGGTGCGGACGGCGAATTGGTGCACCACGCCCAGCAGCGCCGGTTCGGCCACCAGCAGGCCGCGCGGTTGCTGCCCGGGCGCGGCCGACCACAGCGCCGCCCGCTCGCGATCGACGATCAGCACATTGCAGAAGTCGGTGTCGGTGACCCGGATCCGCGAGCCGACCGCGAACTGCCGTAGCACCGACTGCCGCCCGCGCGCGCCCACATAGGCGGCCGACAACAGCAGTCGGACCTGCTTGCCGGCGGCGTGCAGCTGCCGGAAAACCGTATCCTCCGAACCGTATTCGGTCTCCGGGCGGACGGGGCGGGCGATGGCCATGACGGCCTCGTGACGCACCCCCACCAGCATGCGGCGCAGATTCTCCGCCCACAGCTCGTCCGCGTGCAGCTCTACCGTCATCACGCACCTCTCGTGAGCACCTGTGGGAGAGCATATTTCGATTCCCGGCCGGCGGGTTCAGCGAACACACCGCCGTGGTCCGCGCCCCGGGCACCGGCGAGATATCAGTGTTCCGGATGGACTGCATGCGCTGGGTGTCACCCAAAACGGGTGAGTCGCCGATCTTGACCGGTGGTGGCGCCGACCGTGAGGGTAGGGGAACCGGCTAGTTCGTGCGGAGCCTCCGATCAACGGCGATCAGCGACGGCCACCGATGTCCTCCGTCTTTCGACGGAGGTTGCGCGCCAAGCCGGTCCGCGGGCCGGAGTCCACCGCCGTCCGAGATGTGGACGGAGGGTGACCGGCCCGCGGAATACCACCGGAGCGCGGCGACGGCCGTGACGAGCCCGCCCTAGTTCGAGCCCAGCTCCATGGGCAGGCCGAACAGCGGGAAGAGCTTCTCGGTGTCGAGGAAGAAGGTGAGACCGGAGATGCGGTCACCGTCGAGTTCGAGAGTGGTGATGGACCACGGGATCCAGCGGCCGGGCTCGTCACTCGGCTTGTAGTGGCCGAAGGCGGGTAGCCCGTTGGCGCCGGCCAGCGGGACCAGGCGGGAGTCGCGGCACGCGTGGCCGGTGCCGAGCATGAAGGCGGCCACGTTCTCGGGACCGGAGATCCACAGCGAGAACGGCGGCATGGACAGGGCCACATCGGCTTTCAGCAGGTCGGTGAGGGCGTCCATGTCGTAGGCCTCGAAGGCCTTGACGAAATCGTCGACGAGTTTGCGCTGCTGCTCGTTGCTCTCGTCGAAGGGGTCCGACACCGTGGCCGTCTCCTGCACCTTCGACATGGTGGCGCGGGCCCGCTGCAGGGCGCTGTTCACCGAGGCCGGGGAGACATTGAGCATGTCGGCGGTCTCGCCCGCCGAGAAGCGCAGCACTTCGCGCATGATCAGGATGGCGCGCTGACTGGCAGGCAGATGCTGGACCGCCGCCACGAAGGCCAGGCGCAGCGTGTCCTTCGCGCTGGCGGCCTCGGCCGGATCGGCGCCGAAGGCGAGGGCGTTCGGAATCGGTTCCACCCACACGTAATCCGGCTCCGGCGGGGGCAGCTGCGAATCAGGGGTCGAGGGACCACTGAGATCCATGGGTCTGGCGCGGCGCTGCGGACCGTCCAGCATGTCCAGACAGACATTGGTGGTGATCTTGTACAGCCAGGACCGCAGACTGGACCGGCCCTCGAAGGAGTCGTAGGACTTCCACGCCCGCGTGAAGGTCTCCTGCACCGCGTCCTCGGCTTCGAACGAGGACCCGAGCATTCGATACGCGTAGGCGCACAGCTCCCGCCGATGCCCCTCGAAAGACCGCAGTACATCGTCGGAAACGGTGCCGCCCACCTTCTCGCTCATGCCAGACAGCGTCGCACAGCCCACCGACAAGAAACACCCGCGAAAAGGCTGGTGCCCGTCTCCGATCGCAGACGGGCACCGGCACACACCACGAGCTGAGCCGCGTTACTTGGTATTCGAGGCCTGGGCGTGGTGGTCGGCCTCGCGGGCCTCGGTCTGCGCCTTGGCCCACTTGTAGTCCGGCTTACCCGCGGGCGAGCGCTTGATCTCGTCCACGAACCACAGGCTGCGCGGCATCTTGTAGGAGGAGATCTCCTTGACCAGGGTCGGGCGCAGCTCCTCCAGCGTCGGGCGGGCGCCGCCGCGGCACTGCACGACCGCGACCACCCGCTGGCCCCAGCGCTCGTCCGGCACGCCGACCACCAGCGCGTCGAAGATCTCCGGGTGCGCCTTGAGCGCGCCCTCGACCTCTTCGGGGTAGATCTTCTCGCCACCGGAGTTGATCGACACCGAGCCGCGGCCCAGCATGGTGACGGTGCCGTCCTCCTCCACGCGGGCGAAGTCGCCGGGGATGGAGTAGCGAACGCCGTTGAACACCTTGAAGGTTTCGGCGGTCTTGACCGGGTCGTTGTAATAGCCGAGCGGGATGTTGCCGGTGCGCGCCAGCATGCCGACCTGGCCGGAGCCGGGCGCGACCTCGTTGCCCTCCTCGTCGATCACCTTGGTGGAGCCGTCGATCTTCACCCGCGGGCCGCCGGTGTGCGTGGCGCCCTTGGCCGCCACGGCCAGACCGCCGAAGCCGGTCTCCGAGGAGCCGATGGAGTCGGTGATGAGCGCGTTCGGGAAGTTCTCGATGAACTGGTCCTTCAGCGCGGGCGAGAACAGCGCCGCGCTGCTGGCCAGCACCCACAGGCTCGAATGCTGGTACGCCTCACCGGTTTCCGCATTGCCCTCGGCCAGTGCGTCCAGCATCGGACGGGCCATGGCATCGCCGGTAATGAAGATCATGTTGACGCCGTGCCGCTGAATCGCCTGCCACACACCGTGTCCGCTGAACTCCGGCAGCATGACGGCCTTGCCGCCGTCGAACAGGCTGTGCAGGGTCGCGGTGAACGCGCCGCCGTGGATCAGCGGCGGAATCGGGTAGCGCACCATCGGCGAGTTGCCGCTCGCGCCGCCCTTGGACTGCTCCCACTCGTCCTGGATGAATTCACCGGTGTAGAAGTTGATGCCGCCGCCGAGGACGCGCCACCAGTCCTCCTGCCGCCACATGACGCCCTTGGGCATGCCGGTGGTGCCGCCGGTGTAGATCATCATGATGTCGTCGGCGGAACGCTCGCCGAAATCGCGCTCGCCGCGCGAGCCGGCCAGCGCCGCTTCGTATTCCACCGCGGTCGGGGGCAGCGGCAGGTCGGTGCCGTCCTCGACGGTGACGACCGCCTTGATCTTCGGCACGTTCGGCAGCACATTGGCCACCTTGTCGCTGTATCGCCGCTCGTGGATAAGCGCGACCATATCCGAGTTCTCGAAGATGTACTGCAACTCGTTCTCGACGTAGCGGTAGTTCACGTTGATCATGACTGCCCGCGCCTTGAAGATGGCGACCATGGCCTCCACGGCCTCAATGGTGTTGCGCGAGTACACGCCGACCTTGTCACCCGGCTGCACACCCTGATCCTGCAGGTAGTGCGCCAGCCGGTTGGCTCGGTCCTCGAGTTCGGCGTAGGTCACCGAACGAGCGTCGTCAACCAGCGCGACACGTTCCGGCATGAGGTCGATGGTGTGCTCGACAAGGTCCGCAATGTTGTAGCTCACTGCTTCAAAATAGAACGTGTTCTTGTGTGTGACAAGCCACAGATTCGGCTTTGGTCCAGTGACCGGATGTGCCCCCCGTCACACCCTACGGCGACTTACGCTGAATTGGAACAGATGCGAAAGGGCGCGACCCACTCACCGGGGCGCGCCCTTTCCAACCGGCCGCGAAGCGCTTCTTCGAGGCCGGATTTCTGGAACTAGTTCCACGGCTGAATCAGTACCCCTGCGACCAACTCAGTGCCCCTGCGACCAACTCAGTGCCCCTGCGAGCGACTCAGTGCCCCTGCGACTCGATCAGCGGGCGCAGTGCCTCGAACTGCGCCACGTCACGGACACCCACGAGCATCATCGTGACGCCGGCCTGCTCCCACACCTTCAGCTGCTCACGCACCTGCGCCTCGTTGCCGATGATGGTGGTGTCGAGAATCAGCTCGTCGGGCACGACCGCCGCGGCCTCCTCCTTGCGGCCGGTGCGGAACAGCCGGGTGATCTCGTCCACCTGCTCGCCATAGCCCATGCGCCGGTACACCTCGGCGTGGAAGTTGAGTTCCTCGGCGCCCATGCCGCCTATGTAGAGCGCCATGAACGGGCGCAGCCGATCCAGTTCGGCCTTGGGGTCATCGGTCAGGATCACCTGCGCGGTGGCGGCGATCTCGAAGTCCTCGCGCGAGCGCCGCGCGCCCGGGCGCGAGAAGCCCTCGTCGAGCCACTCGTTGTACATGTCGGCCAGCCGCGGCGTGTAGTAGATGGCCAGCCAGCCGTCCGCGATCTCCGCGGTCAGCGCGACGTTCTTGGGGCCCTCCGCGCCGAGCCAGATCGGCAGGTCCGCGCGCAGCGGGTGGGTGATGGGCTTGAGCGGCTTGCCGAATCCCGTTGCGCCCGATCCGGAGTAAGGCAGCGGGTAGTGCGGGCCCGCACTGGTCACCTTGCCCTCGCGGGCCAGCACCTGCCGCACGATCGAGACGTACTCGCGGGTGCGGGCCAGCGGCTTGGCGAACGGCTGCCCGTACCAGCCCTCCACCACCTGCGGACCGGAGACGCCGAGCCCGAGGATGTGCCGGCCACCGCTGAGGTGGTCGAGGGTCAGCGCGGCCATGGCGGTGGCGGTCGGGGTGCGCGCCGACATCTGCACGACGGAGGTGCCCAGCCGGACCCGGCTGGTGTCCGAGCCGTACCACGCCAGGGGCGTGAAGGCGTCCGATCCCCAGGACTCCGCGGTGAAGATGGCGTCGAAGCCGGTCTGCTCCGCGGCCAGCACCAGTTCCCGGTGATTGGCGGGCGGCTGCGCGCCCCAATATCCCAGTTGCAAACCAAAGCGCATTTCCATGTCCTTCCTAGAACATCCGGGGCCGGTCGTCAGGGCCGCAGCCCGTACTCTTGCCACCGTCACTAGAACCTGTTCTACTCGATCTCGTGACTCTGGGGAACACCGAAATACTGTCCGCACCGCTGCGGATGCAATTCGACTACACCCGCTCCACCGGTCCGATCATCGGTCGCTTCCTGACGGAACTGCGATCCGGCAAGGTCGTCGGGGTGCGGGGTTCCGATGGGCGCGTGATCGTGCCGCCCGCGGAATTCGATCCGGCCACCGGCGAGGCGCTGTCGGAGTTCGTCGGCGTGTCCGACGTCGGCACCGTCCAGACCTGGTCGTGGGTGGCCGAGCCGGTGCGCGGCCAGCCCTTCGACCGGCCCTTCGCCTACGCGCTGATCAAGCTGGACGGCGCGGACACCGCCATCCTGCACGCGGTGGATGTGGCCTCCCCGGCCGACATCGCCACCGGGATGCGGGTGCGGGCGCGCTGGGCCGCCGAGCGCACCGGCGACATTCACGACATCGCGGCCTTCGAACCGGGTGAGACCTCCACGGCCCCGGCGGATTCCGCGAGTGACCTCGAACCGGTGACCGGCATCGTGACCCCGGTCGACTTCTCCATCAAGCACACCGCCGCCCCGCAGGAGGCCGTCTTCCTGAAGGCGCTCATGGAGGGCCGCCTGCTGGGCGCCCGCGCCCGGATGGACGGCAAGGTGTACTTCCCGCCGCGCGGCGCCGACCCGCGCGACGGCTCGCCGACCGACGACTACGTCGAGGTGTCCGACAAGGGCATCGTGACGACCTTCTGCATCGTGAACGTGCCGTTCATGGGCCAGCGCCTCAAGCCCCCGTACGTGGCAGCCTACGTGCTGCTCGACGGCGCCGACATCCCCTTCCTGCACCTGGTGCTCGGCGTCGAGGCAACCGAGGTCCGGATGGGTATGCGGGTGGAGGCGGTGTGGAAGCCGCGCGAGGAGTGGGGCCTGTCCATGGCCAATATCGACCACTTCCGGCCCACCGGCGAACCCGACGCCGACTACGACAGCTTCGCGCACCACCTGTAGAGAGGCGCTGAACCACCTTGAACCACAAGGCAACTGACATCGCGGTCGTGGGCTTCGCGCACGCGCCGCACGTGCCGGAGACCTTCGGCACCACCAATGGCGTCGAGATGCTCGCGCCCTGCTTCCAGGAGCTCTACGCCAAGCTCGGCATCGGGGTCTCCGACATCGGCTTCTGGTGCTCCGGTTCCTCGGATTACCTTGCCGGACGCGCCTTCTCGTTCATCTCGGCCATCGACTCCATCGGCGCGGTGCCGCCGATCAACGAGTCGCACGTGGAGATGGACGCGGCCTGGGCGCTGTACGAGGCGTGGGTGAAACTGCGCTCCGGACAGGCCGAGACGGCCCTGGTGTACGGCTTCGGCAAGGCCTCGGCCGGTACCCTGCGCCAGATCCTCACCCTGCAGACCGACCCGTACCTGGTCGCGCCGCTGTGGCCGGACTCGGTGTCCATCGCCGGCCTGCAGGCCCGCGCGGGCCTGGACGCGGGCCGCTGGACCGAGTCGGACATGGCCGCGGTGGCCGCGCGCAGCACCGGATCCGACGCCGAAAAGCTGCTGGCCGCACCGAAGGTCGCCGATCCTTTCCGCGCCCATGACATCGCGCCCATCACCGACGGCGCGGCCGCCATCGTGCTGGCCGTGGGCGATCGCGCCCGCGAGCTGTGCGAGCGTCCGGCCTGGCTGACCGGAATGGCCCACTACATCGACACGCCGGTGCTGGGTGCGCGCGACCTGACGGTCTCGGCCTCGGCCAAGAAGGCGGCCGACGCCGTCACCGGCGGCGACGCGAGCGGCTTCGACATCGCCGAGCTGCACGCGCAGTTCAGCCACGAGGAGCTGATCCTGAAGCAGGCCATCGGCCTGAACGGCACCACCCGGATCAATCCGTCCGGCGGTCCGCTGTCGGGCAATCCGATGTTCGCCGCGGGCCTGGAGCGCATCGGCTTCGCCGCCACCGAAATCATCAACGGCACCGCGAATCGCGCACTGGCCCACGCCAGTTCGGGCCCCGCGCTGCAGCAGAACCTGGTTGCCACCCTGGAGGCACGATGACTTTCCCCGCCGCGGTGCTCGGCACCGGACAGACCCATCACGTGACCAAACGGTCGGACGTATCCATGGGGGGTATGGTCCGCGAGGCCATCGACCGCGCCCTGGTGGACTCCGGCCTGACCATGGCCGATATCGACGCCGTGGTGGTCGGCAAGGCCCCCGACTTCTTCGAGGGCTCCATGATGCCGGAGCTGTTCCTCGCGGATGCCCTGGGCGCCACCGGAAAACCGCTGCTCCGGGTGCACACCGCCGGTTCGGTGGGCGGCTCGACCGCGATCGTCGCGGCCAACCAGGTGCAGGCCGGCGTGTACGGCAAGGTGCTGGCCATCGCGTGGGAGAAGCAGTCGGAGTCCAACGCCATGTGGGCGCTGTCGAATCCGGTGCCGTTCACCATGCCGGTCGGCGCGGGCGCGGGCGGCTACTTCGCCCCGCATGTGCGCGCCTACATCCGCCGCTCCAACGCCCCGCTGCACGTGGGCGCCATGGTCGCGGTGAAGGACCGCCGCAACGGCGCGCGCAATCCGTTCGCGCACCTGCACCAGCCCGACATCACCCTGGAATCGGTGATGTCCTCCCAAATGCTGTGGGACCCTATTCGTTTCGACGAGACCTGCCCGTCCTCGGACGGCGCCTGCGCCATCGTGATCGGTGACGAGGCGTCCGGCAAGGCCGTGGAGGCGCAGGGCAAGAAGGTGGCCTGGGTGCACGGCACCGCCATGCGCACCGAGCCGCTCGCCTACGCCGGCCGCGACCAGGTCAACCCCAAGGCCGGTCAGGAAGCCGCCAAGGCGCTGTGGAAGCAGGCCGGGATCACCAACCCGCTCGAGGAGATCGACGCGGCCGAGATCTATGTCCCGTTCTCGTGGTTCGAGCCCATGTGGCTGGAGAACCTGGGCTTCATGCCCGAGGGCGAGGGCTGGAAGCTCACGGACGCCGGGGAGACCGCCATCGGCGGGAAGCTGCCGGTCAACCCCTCCGGCGGCGTGCTCTCCTCCAACCCGATCGGCGCCTCCGGCATGATCCGCTTCGCCGAGGCCGCCAAGCAGGTCATGGGCCGGGCCGGCGACTACCAGGTGGAGAACGCCCGCAAGGCCTACGGCCACGCGTACGGCGGTGGCTCGCAGTACTTCTCGATGTGGGTGGTCGGGAGTGAGCAGCCGTGACCACCACGACCGAACACCCGGCCCGGGTAGCGGGCACGGCGTCGCAGGCCGCGGTGCGGGCGAAGAACAAGGAGGCCTGGGTGGCGCTGTTCGCCGCCGACGGGATCGTGGAGGACCCCATCGGGCCGTCCTTCTTCGATCCCGAGGGCGTCGGGCATCGCGGCGCGGAGGCCATCGCGGCCTTCTGGGACACGGCGATTGCCCCCACCGAGTCCATCGAGTTCCTCTTCGACGACTCCTTCGCCTGCGGTCGTGAGGTGGCCTACACGGGCCGCATCCGCACCACCATGGGCGGTCATATCGTCGACGCGGAAGGGGTCTTCACCTACAAGGTCGACGAGGACGGGAAAATTCTTGCCCTGCGCGCCTTTTGGGAGACCGAGCGCGCCATGTCGACGATGAAGAAGGCCTAGGCCCTCGGTCCGGCATACGAAAGACGAAGCGGGCGACTGGATTCAACCAGTCGCCCGCTTCCTTTTTCTCCGCCCCGAGGAGTGAGAGGGGAACGGAGCGGATCAAATCATCTGCGGCTCAGTGCTTCACGGGGCAGGTCTTGTAGTCGACCTGGAATTCCTTGATGCCGTTGAGCCAGCCGGACTGCAGCCGTCGCGGATCCCCGAGCTTGGAGATGTCGGGCATGTGGTCGGCGATGGCATTGAAGATGATCTCGATCTCGAGCCGGGCCAGGTTCGCGCCGATGCAGAAGTGCGCGCCGGTGCCGCCGAAGGACAGGTGCGGGTTCGGATCACGCAGGATATTGAAGGTGTACGGATCCTCGAACACCTCCTCGTCGAAGTTGGCCGAGCGGTAGGACAGCACGACCCGCTGACCCTTCTTGATCTGCACGCCATTGACTTCAACGTCCTCGAGCGCGGTGCGCTGGAACGAGCTGACCGGGGTGGCCCAGCGGATGATCTCGTCGGCGGCGGTCTTGGGCCGCTCCTTCTTGAAGAGCTCCCACTGGTCCGGGTTCTCCATGAACGCGATCATGCCGTGCGTGGTGGCATTGCGGGTGGTCTCGTTGCCCGCGACGGCCAGCATCATCACGAAGAAGCCGAATTCCTCCGGCAGCAGCGCCTCGCCGTCCATGTCGGCATTGATGAGCTGGGTGACGATGTCGTCGGCCGGGCAGGCCCGGCGGGCCTCGGCCATTTGGTACGAGTAGCCGAGGATCTCGGTGGAGGCGGTCACCGGGTCGGCGTCGCTGTCCGGATCGTCGTAGCTGGTCATGTCGTTGGACCACTTGAACAACTTCATGCGGTCTTCCTGCGGCACGCCGATCAGTTCGGCGATGGCCTGCAGCGGCAGCTCGGCGGCCACCTGCTCCACGAAGTCACCGGTGCCGGAGTCGGCGGCGGCCTTCACGATGGCCTCGGCCCGGGCGGTCAGCTCGGCCCGCAGGCCGTTGATGACCCGCGGGGTGAAACCCTTGGAGATGATCTTGCGGAGCTTGGTGTGCTCCGGGGCGTCCTTGTTCAGCAGGACGAAGCGCTGCAGATCGATCTGCTCGCGCGTGATGTCGTCCTGGAACCGCGGGATGGCGGTGTTCTCATAGGTGGAGAACACGTCGTCGCGCCGCGAGACGGTCTTGACGTCGGCGTGCTTGCTGAGCACCCAGAAGCCGTCGTCGGTGAAGCCACCGACCTCCGGCGACTTGGGGTTCCACCAGATGGGGGCGGTGCGGCGCAGTTCGGCGAGTTCTTCGACCGGGACCCGGTGCGCCCACATTTCCGGGTCGGTGACATCGAATCCATCCGGCACATCGGGCCGGGCTGCAGTGTCGACCACCAGCAGTCTCCTTTGACCAACTGAAACACGTTCTACCGCTATTGAAGCACAGGAGGTAAAACAAGAGAAGGGACTAGGTATTGGTCCGGAACAGGCTTACGTTACTGGTTGTGAACTCGTTGCAGTTCTAATCCGGAAGGAAAGACATGGGTACTCCCGTCATCGTCGAGGCCGCCCGCACGCCCATCGGCAAGCGCAATGGCTGGCTGGCCGGCCTGCACGCCGCCGAGCTGCTGGGCGCGGCACAGCAGGGCGTGCTCGAGCGCGCGGAACTGAATCCGGCGCTGGTCGAACAGGTCATCGGCGGCTGCGTCATGCAGGTCGGCGAGCAGGGCAACAACGTCACCCGCACCGCCTGGCTGCACGCCGGGCTGCCGTGGCAGACCGGCGCGGTCACCATCGACAACCAGTGCGGTTCGGCGCAGCAGGCCGCGGGCCTGGTGGCCGGGCTCATCTCCACCGGCGCCATCGAGGTCGGCATGGCCTGCGGCATCGAGTCCATGAGCCATGTTCCGTTGGGCGCCAACGTCGGAACGCATGCCGGCCCGCGCCGGCCCGCGTCCTGGAACATCGACATGCCCAACCAGTTCGAGGCCGCCGAGCGAATCGCCAAGCGGCGCGGCATCACTCGCGACGATGTCGAGGAGCTGGGTGAGCGCTCACAGCGACTGGCCGCGCAGGCGTGGGCGGAGGGCCGTTTCGACCGCGAGGTGCTGACCATCAAGAACGCGCCGCAGGTCGACAAGGAGGGCAACCTCACCGGCGAGTTCGCCGACATCAGCCGCGACCAGGGTCTGCGCGAGACCACCCGCGAGGGCCTGGCGAAGCTGAAGCCGGTGCTGGAGGGCGGAATTCACACCGCCGGCACCTCCTCGCAGATCTCCGATGGCGCGGCCGCGGTGCTGCTCATGGACGAAAAGGCCGCGCAGCGTGAGGGATTGCGCCCGCGCGCCCGCATCGTGGCGCAGTGCCTGGTGGGCGGCGAGCCCGAATTCCACCTGGATGGTCCGGTGCAGGCGTGCGAGCGACTGCTCGAGCGCAGCGGCATGAGCATCTCCGACATCGACTTGTTCGAGATCAACGAGGCTTTCGCGTCCGTGGTGCTGTCGTGGGCCTCGGTGCACAAGCCGGATTTCGATCGCGTCAACGTCAATGGCGGCGCCATCGCGCTCGGCCACCCGGTCGGCAGCACCGGATCCCGCTTGATCACAACGGCTTTGCACGAGCTGGAGCGCACGGACAAGACCACCGCCATGGTCCTGATGTGCTGTGGCGGCGCCCTCGCGACGGGCACGATCATCGAACGGATCTAGTCCCTCAATGATTTTCGGCCAGGTTGAACGTTCATCCTGCTGGCCGCAAAACGTGGCGTACGCCACATGCTCAGCGGCAGCGACAGGAAGATGAGACGTCAGCTATCTTGTGGCTACCCGTGGCCCGTCCGGGAAGAGCCTCGCGACGGGCCAGAACCGGGGCTCTTAAGCGCTCGGCAAGAACCGTAGGGTTAGCCCGCAAACGCCCAAGCCACAGCGGGTCAAGCGGATGACCGCCTAGAAGCTTCAAGGAAATCGCGAATCAGGCGTAGGTTTTCAGTTACTGAGCCGCTAATATCAATGATACGTATCCGAGATAACGACTGTTAGTACAGCGAAGGGAATTGGGCGGCTCACAATGGCTGATTTCGCGGCGCGGCTGAACAAGCTGTTCGAAACCGTGCATCCCCCGGGGCGTAAGCCGCACACGAACGCAGAGGTGGCGGCCGCCTTGACGGCATCCGGCCATCCGATCTCGAAACCGTATCTGTCGCAGTTGCGGTCGGGACAGCGCACGAACCCGTCGGATGAGACGGTGGCAGCGTTGGCAAAGTTCTTCAAGGTCAAGCCGGACTACTTCTTCAACGACATCTACGCGGCGAAGATCGATCACGATCTCGAGCTGCTGTCCCAGCTGCAGGGCTACGGACTCCGTCGTCTGTCGAGTAGGGCGTTCGACCTGTCCGAAGAATCTCAGAACCTCCTCACCTCCATGGCGGAGAAGTTGCGGGCAAGCGAAGGACTGCCCGAAATTCCTCCGGACGGCACGGAATAGGCACTGCCACAGAGCAACACAGTGCGGCTAGCTCGGAGGCCGCACTGTGTTGGTTTGTTACAGGGCTTGCTCCGGACTGGACATGAACGGGTCACCGGCACTGCTTGCAGGGCAGTGCCGGTGACCCGCCGGACCATTCGGTTCGAGTGAAGGATGTTGCACCGGTCTCAGCGTGCTGAGTCCATGTGGCGTAGACCCCTGCGCTGGTGCAGTATGCACAAACCTGGCATAACACCAACTGGGCGAGTCCGGTCGGTCTAATGAGTTGTTTTGTGCACTATGTCGTTTTGTGCACTGTGGATGTTTCGGCCCCCAATGCATCATCTGCGACAAGCAAGAGTGACAACATCTACTGACAAGCAAAGTCCCGTACTGCGCACGACGGGTTCGATGAGACGAAACCTCGGATACGAAGTCTCATCGCGCAGGGCCCGCCGGAATGCCACGCCCTTGGCAATCGCGCGCGGTACGGGACTTGCGCATTTGCGACAAGATCGCAATTGAGTCGGTGATCTCCGCGTGATCAAGTTCGGAGGCCACCGAGGGGTAATGCGCAGATCCGGCCGAATAGTAATGGAAAAGTAATGACTACCGTTGCGCAGAGCCCTGAATCGTGCTCGGCGACGCGGCCGTCATCGCGTCGTAGGCGCGGGCGATGGCCTGCACCCAGCCACGCGGACTGACCCCCGCCGGCGGCGAGATCCAGCGACCGTCGATCACCACCTCGCCGAACGGATTCCGCGACCACTCGGCCACCCGCTGCGCGCGCTCGGCCACCGAGACCGGTGGCGCCGCCGCCGCGGCCAGCTCCACTCCGCCACCGGACTGCAGATAGAGCGCGTCCATGATCTGCGCGACCTGATCGGAAGCCTTGAGCTGCGTGCCCGATCCGGTCTGTTCATGCGCCACCACCTCCGGGAAGCGCGCGATCAACACCCGGTGCAGGGTGTGAATCTGCTTGAGCAGCACCCGGGCTCGCCACCACAGCTCGATCACGATCCACACCGCGCCGACGGCGATGAGCATGGCCGCGATCTGCCACATCGGCCAGAACCAGCCCTCGTCGCCGGGCTTCGGCAGCGGCTCGTCGCGCATCTCGCGGCGAATCGACATCGCCGCCAGCACGCCGACCACCGCGGTACCGCTGGTGTAGAGCGCGATGCCGCGGCCCAGCGTGGTCCAATCCAGGTTGCGCACACCGGTAATCACGATGAACACACACTCCAGCAGCACGATCACCCAGCCGAGGGTCAGCGACCAGAGCAGCGTGAGCATCATCGCGACCGCGCCGCCGGTGTAGATCATCATGCCGATCTGTCGCAGATTGCGACGCGACACCACCGGCCACGCCGCGGCCGCCACCACCGAGGTAGCGGTCGCGAACATGATCCACGCCGCGGTGACCACCCGGTCGCCCAGCCACTGGCCGTGCACGCCACCCGGCGCCGAATGATCAACGGCCAGAGCGATTTCCGGCACGCCGACGGTCACCGCCAGCGCCACCGCGGCCACCGCGATCACGATCGCGACCCGCGCGGTGGTCGCCGGTTTCACCAGCACGCGCCCGACGCGTGCACCCGAGGCCATCCACACCAGCATGGCCGTCACCCAGAAGGTCATGCCGCATCCCCTGACTCGGTCATCCCAACGCCTCATCGAATCGAAGGACCGAGACGCCCGCGCCCCGGCTGTTGAAAACGCGCAGGCGAGTCATGAGCATGCTCGCGAAAGTCTCCGCCTCCCACTCGCATTGCTCGTCGTCGCCCAGATCGATGGCCTTCTGATGCGCGCGCTGGCTGAGCATGTAGGCGATGAGATCGTCGCTGGCCTCCAGCACCACCTCGGTCGCCGCCTCGCCCGGATGGTCGAAGACGATGTGCCCCAGCTCGTGCGCCAGGGTGTGCTCACGACTGGGCAGCGACTGCGCCAGCACGATCACATCCCGGTCCGGATAGCTGCGGCGCTGGCCGCACACGCCCGGACCCAGTTGGGCACTGGCGATCTCGATGATCCGCCGCCGCTCCGCCGAGATGGCGAGCACCACCTCGTCCAGGTCGGTGGCGTCGAAATCGGCGGCCACCGCGCACACCGCGTCCACCGCGGCGGCCACCCGGCGGTAGGACCCGATGCTATGAGCCTTGCTCCCGGTCATCGCGGTCCTCTCATACCCTCGGTCCGAAGAAAGCAGCGCGCGCGGCATCGACGCGCGCCTGGGCCGCGGACGCGCTCTGGAAGCTCACCGCGCCCGAGCCGGTGCCCACCAGCGCCATGGCGATCAGCCCGCCGAGCACCGACAGTGGCTTCCACGGCGGCAGCGGGCTGGTGTTCGAGGTCGGCTTCACATCCGGATTCGGCTGGGCCGGAACGGGAACGGGAGCGGGTGCCGGCGCGGGGGGCGGCGGAGGCGGAGGCGCGGCAGGTGCGACCTCCGGCTCGGGCAGCGCGGCCGCCGGCGCCACGACGGCGGGCAACTGCGGCACGGCCGGGGGCTGCGGAATCTCCAGCGGCACCGGCGGCACCGCAGGTGCGGCGGGCGGCGGGATCAGCAACAGCAGCAGTGGCGAGGCGCAGACCGCGGCGGAACCGAGCCCCGCCGAACCGAGCCCCGCCGAACCCACCACGGCCGATCCGAGATCGGCCGAACCCGCGGCGGAACCCGCCCCGGCCGAACCGACACCCGAGCCCGTCGCGGTGAGTGCACCGACCGCGGAACCCACACCGGCGGAACCGATTCCGGCGGAACCGACCGCGGCCGAACCGGTGCACAACGCGGCCAGCCCGGCCGAACCCGTTGCGGCCGAGCCCACCGCGGCCGAACCGGTTGCCACCGAACCCGTGCCGAGCAGCACACTCAGCAGTGCGGAACCGGTGCCCACGCCCGCCGAGCCGACGCCCGCCGAACCCAGGCCGAGCACGCCCGCGGTCCCGAGACCGGCGGAACCGACTGCGGCGGAACCGGTTCCGAGCGCGGCCGAACCGGTGGCCGCCCCGGCCGAGCCGGTACCGCCGACGGCCGAACCCAATCCCGCACCGGCGGAACCCGTTACGGCAGACCCGGCGCCCAGGGCCGCGGAGCCGGTACCGCCCAGCACGGTGCCCAGTCCGGCCGAACCGACCGCGGCCGAGCCGACACCGGCGGAACCGACACCGGCCGAGCCGGTTCCGAGCGCGAGCAGCATGGACAGCAGATCCTGCGGCCCGGCCACCGGGGTGACGGGCTGCGGACGAGTGGCACCGATTGCCTGAGGCTGCGTGACGGCGGGCGCCTGCGGTTGCGAACCGACGGGCGCGGGCAGGGTCGGATCCTGGCCCGCGGGTACGGGATCGAGCGGGATGCCCCCGGGCTGTGCATCGGCAACCGCGGGCGCGAGCAGCGCCGAACCGGTGACAGCTGCGATCACTGCCACCAGGCGCATTGCACGATCGACGATCATGCGACAGCCATCCCCTCATCAGATACCGCGCGCTTGGCTTGCTCCGCACCAGGGGTACGGAATCCCGATCCGCACCAGGCAGATCGGGACAGGTCTCGAGCTCACACTGTCGCCCCGATTGCCGGACCGTTGCGGAACGCGGCCATCGTACCGGTCACAACGGCAATCCGCGCAAGTCCCCGATTGCATTAGGGGGGCTCACAAACCGTACGCCTGCGCGACACCCCATGTACCCAATATCACCAGCGGCCCAGGCCAATTGGCCTGGGCCAGGCGCTTTGGGCCAGTCCTCACCGTCGGAACAGAACAACTGTGAGGTCTGAAACCTCGTACGAAAGCTGACAAATCAGGCAAAAGGCAGCTAACTCGCAGGTGCCCCGACGACCCGACATGGATTCCGCACAAAGGCGCCCCAACGTTGCGTCATGAGTCGATAAACGCGCGAAGCCGCCCCCGGGCGAGAGGTTCCGGGGACGGCTCGGCGCGCGCCGGATGGGCGCGCGCAAGGATCCGAGGGTTGGCCGGATCCGGGTGCGCGGTCGGGCTGTGGTGGCCGCGCACGTTCGGGGACGCGTCAGGCGGTGGTGGTGACGCGGTAGGTGTTGAGGCTGTCGATGCGCTCGATGGCCTCGGTGATGATGCGGTCGATGAGGTCCTGCACCGTGGGCAGGTCGTCGATGATGCCCGCGACCTGGCCGGAGGCGAGCACGCCCGCGTGGGTGTTGCCCTCCACCAGACCGGCTTTCAGCAGCATCGGGGTGTTGGCGGCCATGATGACCTGGGACCAGGTGAGGCCCTTCTGCTTCCGCATGCCGATGCCGTCCTTGATCATGGTCGACCACTTCATGCCGGTCATGCTCTTGAACTTGACGGCGTTCGAGACGGCGGCGGTGAGTCCGCGCAGGCCGCTGGAATGCTCCAGCTTGTCCACCAGTTCGGTGTTCAGCACGCGGTGCGGCATGCCGTCGACCTTCTTGGAGACGACGGTGTCCTGCAGTCCGCGCTTGAGGTACTCCTGCTTGACCGAGTCCGGGACGCTCGAGTCCTGGGTGAGCAGGAAGCGGGTGCCCATGGCGACACCGGCCGCGCCGTAGGACAGCGCGGCGGCCAGACCGCGGCCGTCGAAGAAACCACCGCCGGCGACCACCGGGATGTCGACCGCGTCGAGCACGGACGGCAGCAGCAGCGTGGTCGCGACGGAACCGGTGTGGCCACCGCCCTCACCGCCCTGCACGATCACCGCGTCCGCACCCCAGGAGGCGACCTTGACCGCGTGCTTGGCCGCGCCGATGGACGGCATGACGACCACGCCGTTGTCCTTGAGCTTGGCGATGAGCTCCTTCTTGGGAGCCAGCGCGAAGGAGGCCACCTTCACGCCGTCGCGGATCATCATGTCGATGCGGTCGGGCGCGTCGGACAGGTCGGCGCGGATGTTCACGCCGAAGGGCTTGTCGGTCTTGGCCTTCGTCTTGGCGATGGCCACCTCGAGTTCGTCGAGGGTCATGGTCGCCGAGGCGAGGATGCCGAGGCCGCCCGCGTTCGCGGTGGCCGCGACCAGGCCCGGACCGGCGACCCAGCCCATGCCGGTCTGCACGATCGGGTGCTCGATGCCGACCAGTTCGGTCAGCGGCGTCTCGAGCCGTTGCGCGGTCATGCCGTCACTTCCTTCTCACGGAAGCCCTTGGGATCCAGCACGGTCCGGATGATGGTGAGCTCTTCCTCGGTGGGCAAACGGGTCTCGCCCGCCTCGGTCAGCCCCGCGATCTCGAAGGAGGTGTTCTCCGCGACCTCGTCGGCGGTCACACCCGGGTGCAGCGACAGCGCGCGCAGGGTGTGGTCCGGGCCGTTGAAGTCGAACACGCCCAGGTTCGAGACCACCCGGTGCAGGTGGTGGAAGCGGTAGGCCGGATTCTCGGAATCGACCTTGTCGTAACCGATTCCGGACACGATGTCGACCTGGTCGACGAACACCCGCTTGTTGTGCTTGGGCACGAAGTAGCTGGTGGCGTGATTGATGGTGTTGCCCGGCGCGCCGCGCACACCGAACATCTGCCGGGTCGGCTGCTGCAGCGGACCGAACGCGGACAAGTTCTGGTTGCCGTACCTGTCGATCTGATTGGCGCCCATGACCACATGGCGGCGACCGGAATTCACCACATCGAAGACCTTCGAGAACGGAATCCAGCCCTCGATGGGCGCCTTGCCGCCGATCGGCGGGATCTCGGCGAAGAACAGCGCCTCACCGTCGGACAGCAGCAGGTCCGGCTCGAAGGTGAGCCGCGCCAGCCGCGCGCCGATGGTGGTGACGGTGGACATGGGCGAGGCCATGATCTCGCCCGCGCCCCGGAAGATCTCGGCGGCGGCGACGACGCAGATCTCGGCCCGAGTGATCGTGGTGGTGTCTGTCATTACTTCTGCTCCTCGGCGAAAGCCTTGACGGCGGCCTGGTATTCGGCCTCGGACACGTCCAGGTAGCGAGCCTTGAACTCGGCCCACGACTCGGGCGTCTTGGCGGCCTCGACATAGTGGCGCTGGAACTTCTCGTCGCGGCCGTAGCTGCCGGAGAAGGTGAAGTGCGCGCCGCCGGGGGCCTCGACCACCCCGTCGACCATCATGCGGTTGAGGATGAGGGCCTGCGTCGGAACGGCTTTCACCAGTTCCTCGGTCTCGATGAGACGGTCCACCGACAGGTAGCGCTTCTCGGCGGAGAGCAGGTACAGGTCGTCCATGTACGGATCGACGCCGGTGTAGGCGGCATTGCCGTGCTTGTCACCCAGGTCCAGGTGCACGAAGGCGGCATCCAGGTTCAGAGCGGGCATGGCGACGAGGGTTTCGCGGCGGCCGTCGGCATCGGCGTACGGGGACTGGACGGTCTCGAGCTCGCCCTCCCAGAAATCGATGACGGCAGAACCCAATCCGGCACGGATGGGCAGGAACGGCAGGCGGGCCGCGGCGGCCTGCAGACCGCACTTGACCATGCCCTCGTCCATCTCGCGCACGGTGATCGCACCCTCGGTGCGGGCCTTCGCGAACCACGGGTCATAGAACGGCGCGGAGTCCAGGGACACGAAGCCGTAGTAGGCCTTGCGCACCTTGCCCGCCGAGCACAGCAGGCCCAGATCCGGGCCGCCGTAGGTGACGACGGTCAGATCGGTGATGTCCGAACGCAGCAGGGCGCGCACGAACGCCATCGGCTTGCGCCGGGAACCCCAGCCGCCGATGCCGATGGTCATGCCGCTGCGGAGCTCGCCGACGACCTCGTCGAGGCTCATTCGCTTGTCGCGCATAGTGTTTCGCCCCTTCTACTTTGCTTTTTTCTGAGCGGCCAGGTCGTCGTCGAAGCGCGCCCGGATCTCGTCGGCCACGCCCGCGAGATTCAGCTCCATGGTGAAGCCCTGCTCGAAGCGGTAGGAGCGGTGCACGTCCTGCACATCGATGCCGTTGAGCGCCTTCTTGGCGGCGCGGATGACGCGGCCGTCCTTGTTGGCGATGTTCTTGGCGACCTCCATGGCGGCGGCGTCGAGTTCGGCGCGCGGCACCACCTTGAAGACCGAGCCGTAGTGGTGCAGCTGCTGCGCGGTGAGGGTGCCCGCGGTGTAGAACATGGTCCGCATCAGGTGCTGGGGGACCAGTCGCGCCAAGTGGGTGGCCGCACCGAGCGCGCCGCGGTCGACCTCGGGGAGGCCGAAGGTCGCGTCGTCGGAGGCGACGATGACGTCGGAGTTGCCGACCAGGCCGATGCCGCCGCCGAGGCAGAAGCCGTTCACGGCGGTGACGACCGGAACCTCGCAGTCGTAGATCGCGGCGAAGGCGGCGAAGCAGCCGTGGTTGGCGCGAATCAGGGCGGTGTGCCCGGTGTCCGCGTTCATCTCCTTGATATCCACGCCCGCGTTGAAGCCGCGGCCCTCGGCGCGCAGCACGACGACCCGGGTCTCCGGGTTGCGGCCGGCCTGGGTGACGGCGTCGGCCAGGGCGAACCAGCCGTCGGAAGGCAGCGCGTTGACCGGCGGGTAGTCGACAGTGACGACTTCGACGCCCTCGGTTTCGGTGTGACGGTTGATCCCCATCGAATGTCCCATCGTTGGCAAAACAAGCAAGTGCTTGGTAGGTTATCACGGTGGGAATCGAAGTAAACCTGTCCGGCTCGGTCGTCTTGGTCACCGGCGGCGTGCGCGGCGTCGGCGCCGGCATCAGCCGGGTCTTCCTGGACGCGGGCGCGACCGTGGTGGCCTGCGCGCGACGGCCCGGCGACACCCCCGTCGAGAGCAATGGCCGCGGCATCGACTTCCTGCCGTGCGATGTGCGCGATCCGGACTCGGTGCGCGGGCTGATCGAGGCCATCGTCGCGAAGTACGGGCGGCTCGACACCGTGGTGAACAATGCCGGTGGCGCGCCCTTCGCCCTGGCCGCCGACGCCAGCGCCAACTTCCACGCCAAGATCGTGCAGCTGAATCTGCTGGCGCCGCTGCTGGTTTCGCAGGTGGCCAACGAGGTCATGCAGAAGCAGGAGACGGGCGGATCGATCGTGATGATCTCCAGCGTCTCCGGGCATCGGCCCTCCCCGGGCACCGCGGCCTACGGCGCGGCCAAAGCCGGTGTGGACAGCCTGGTTTCGTCGCTCGCCGTGGAGTGGGCTCCGAAGGTGCGGATGAACTCCGTCATCTGCGGCCTGGTCAACACCGAGTCCTCGCACCTGCACTACGGCGACGAGGAGGGCATCGCCTCGGTGAGCCGAACGGTTCCCATGCAGCGCATGGCGACGCCCGAGGACATCGGTCGCACCGCCGCGTTCCTGGCCTCGCCCCTGGCCGCGTACGTCACCGGCAGCGCGCTGCTGGTGCACGGCGGCGGCGAGAAGCCCGCCTTCCTCGAAGCATCCACCGCAGACGTCCCCGCCGTCTCGGGCCACTAGACCGATCGAACACGAAGAGGTAATCGATATGACCGACAACAAGATCTGCGACGGCCGCGTCGTCATCGTGACCGGCGCCGGTCGTGGCATCGGCCGTGCTCACGCCCTCGCCTTCGCCGCCGCCGGCGCGAAGGTGGTCGTGAACGACCTCGGCGCCGAGCTCGACGGCGCGCCCAGCCCGGACTCCCCGGCCGCGCAGGTCGTCGAGGAGATCAAGGCCCTCGGCGGCGAGGCCATCGTGAACGGCGACGACATCTCCGACTGGGAGGGCGCGCGCCGGCTGATCCAGACCGCCGTCGACACCTTCGGCCGCCTGGACGTGCTGGTCAACAATGCCGGCATCGTGCGCGACCGGATGCTGGTCAACCTCGGCGAGGACGAGTGGGACGCGGTCATCAAGGTGCACCTCAAGGGCCACTTCGCGCCCATGCGGCACGCCGCCGAGTACTGGCGCAACGAGGCCAAGGCCGGGCGCACCCCCGAGGCCCGCATCATCAACACCAGCTCCGGCGCGGGCCTGCTCGGCTCGGTCGGCCAGGGCAACTACTCCGCCGCCAAGTCCGGCATCGCGGGCCTGACCCTCACCGCGTCGGCCGAATTCGCGCGCTATGGCATCACCGTCAACGCCATCGCCCCGGCGGCCCGCACCCGCATGACCGAGACGGTCTTCGCCGACATGATGGCCGCCCCCGAGGACGGCTTCGACGCCATGGCCCCGGAAAACGTCTCGCCGCTGGTGGTCTGGCTGGGCAGCGCCGATTCCGCCGGTGTCACCGGCCGCATGTTCGAGGTCGAGGGCGGCAAGGTGACCGTCGCCGACGGCTGGCGCCACGGCGTCTCCATCGACCGCGGCGCCCGCTGGGAGCCGGCCGAGCTGGGCCCGGTCGTGCGCGACCTGCTGTCCAAGGCCACCACCCCGGAGCCGGTCTACGGCGCGTAATCTCCCCCGCCTCTCCGGGCCTTCAGCGGACGGGCAGAGAGCCCCTACCGTTGGCATTCCGTGCCGGCGGTAGGGTGCCCGACAGTTCCGGACGTACCCGGCGAGTAACCCGATCTCGCGAAATCGGTTGTCCCGTATCCGATTACCGATCTGCTCCGACCCTGCGCTGTGCCCGCTACTTCTTGCGAATGCCGGAGACCAGGGCGAAGAGGGCGTCCAGGATCGGGGTCGGGGTGAGCGAGGTGGCCACCACCTGGATCTTTCCGGCGAGGCCCGGGATGTAGCGAGCCCTGGGGCGCTTCGCGGTGAGAGCCTTTTCCACCTCGTTGACGACCGAGTCGACGGGGGCGGCGATCCTCGGGACCTGCTGGGACATCTTGCGCAGGCCCGCGAGGTGGGCGCTGTAGAGCTCGCGCTGGGCATCGGTGAGGTGGGCGGTGGTGGTGTCGACCATGTCGGTCGCACCGAACCAGAGGTCGGTGGCGATCGGGCCCGGCTCGATCAGGGACGTGTGGATTCCCCACGGGCGCAGCTCCACCCTGAGGGCGTCGACCAGGCCCTCGAGGGCGAACTTGGAGGAGTTGTAGGCGCCGGTCCCGGGGGTGGAGATGCGGCCGGACAGCGAGGAGATGAAGACCACGCGGCCCCGGGTGGCGCGCAGGCGCGGGAGAACGGCCTGGGTGACCGCGACCGCACCGAAGACATTGACCTCGAACTGGTTTCGGAGGGTGTCCAGATCGAGGAGCTCGACCGGACCGTCGGCGACGATGCCCGCATTGTTGACCACGGCCGTCAGGTCCGCGGGCAGCACCTCGTCGAGGGCGGCGATGTGGTCCGGATTCGTGACATCGAGGACGACCGGAGTGATGCGGGAGTCCGCCGCGGCCAGCGCCTCACCATCGGAGAGCTTGCGGACGCCGGCGTAGACCTGCCAGTTCTGCTGCGCCAGACGCAGGCAGACGGCCTTGCCGATGCCGCGCGCCGCGCCGGTAACCAACACAGAGTTCATGGAGGTCAGCCTAATTCGGGCCGGCCGAAAGCGGCGTCCGGGCATTGCGGATGCCGTCCGGGGACGGGGGTGCCACCATGTGGCGATGGGGAATGTCCTGATCGTCGGAGACCTGCACGGGAACACCGCGCATGCGCTGGCATTGATACGGGTCGCGGCGCGGAATGACTGCGAGCGGGTGTTCGCGGTGGGGGACTTCGGGGCGTGGGAGCACATGCACTCGGGACGGCGGTACTTCGACGTGGTGAACAGGGCGGCCAAGCGCGCCGGGGTCACCGTGTACTTCCTGGACGGGAATCACGACAAGAGCTCGCTGCTGCACGAGCTCTACGACGAGCATCCGGACGACGAGGGATTCCTGGTGTGCCGCAAGCACCTCAGGTACGCCCCACGCGGGCACCGCTGGACCTGGGAGGGCACCAGCTTCGCCGCCTTCGGCGGGGCCCGCTCCACCGACAAGGGCTGGCGGCTGGCCCGGGAGGCCCGCAAGGCCGAGCAGATCGCCAAGCGACGCGGCTACGGCTCCTCGAAACGGCCCGAGACCGCGGGCATGCTGTGGTTTCCGGAGGAGGAGATGACCGACGCCGAGCTGACCGGCCTGCTCGATGCCGACAACTCACCGGTGGACGTGCTGCTCACACACGACAAACCGCGAGCCTCGCAGCCGAAGTGGAATCGCAAGGACACGGACGAGTGCTATCCCAACCAGGACCGCATCCAGCGGGTGGTGCGGACGCTGCGGCCCAGCGTGCTGTTCCACGGCCACCTGCACGTCCGCTACACCGACACCATCGCCGCCGATGACGGGCAGTGGACCCGGATCGAAGGGCTGGCCTGCGACCCGGAAGCCGCGCGGTACCTCGAGTATTCGTCCGAACACTCCTGGTACGTGCTGCAGCTGCCCTACGCCGGAGAGCAGGCGGACGGACCGGCCGCGGCCGAACCCCGTTCGCTACCTGCCTGATTCGTCGTAGGAGGAGGTGCCCTCGTCGAGCAGCGGCTCCTCCCCCTTGAAGTGCGCGGGCGCGAAGACGCGCAGCACGTGGTAGCCGGTGATGACGACCAGGGTGCCCAGGGCGATGCCACTCAGGGTGAAGTTGCTGGTGAACTTCATGCTCACATTGCCGATGCCGATGATCAGGCCCGCGGCGGCGGGCACCAGGTTCAGCGGATTGCGGAGATCGACCCGGGCATTGGTCCAGATCTGCGCGCCCAGCAGGCCGATCATGCCGTACAGGATGACGGTGATCCCGCCCAGCACCCCGCCCGGAATGGCCGCGACGATGGCCCCGAACTTGGGGCACAGGCCGAACAGCAGCGCGAAGAACGCGGCGGCCCAGTAGGCGGCCGTGGAGTACACCCGGGTGGCGGCCATGACGCCGATGTTCTCCGAGTAGGTGGTATTGGGCGGGCCGCCGACCGCGGTGGACAGCATGGAGGCCGCGCCGTCGGCGGCGATGGCGGTGCCGAGCCTGTCGTCCAGGTTGGCGCCGGTCATCTCGCCGACCGCCTTCACGTGCCCGGCGTTCTCGGCGACCAGCGCGATCACCACCGGCAGCGCCACCAGCACCGCCGACCACTGGAAGGACGGGGCGTGGAAGCTGGGCAGGCCGAGCCAATCCGCCTTGGCCACACCGGACAGATCCAGCCGCCAGTGATCGGTGACCTTGCCGCTGCCGTCGGCGGAATGGATCTGCCCGAACACCCGGTCCAGCACCCACGAGAGCCCGTACCCGAACACCAGGCCCAGGAAGATCGCGATGCGTGCGAAGAATCCGCGCAGGCCCACCACGGCCAGCCCGGTGAACAGCATGACCAGCAGCGCGGTCCACTGATCCTGCGGCCAGTAGGTCGAGGCGGTGACCGGGGCCAGGTTGAAGCCGATGAGCATGACCACCGCGCCGGTCACCACCGGTGGCATGGCGGCGTGAATGATGCGCGCCCCGAACCGCTGTACGGCCAGGCCGATCAGGAAGAGCGCGGCGCCCACCACCAAGCAGGCGCCGGTAACCGTCGCGCTACTACCGCCCTGTGCCCGGATCACCGCGGCCACACCCACGAACGAGAGCGAGCAGCCCAGATAGCTGGGTACCCGGCCGCGCGTCGCGAGCAGGAACAGCACGGTCGCGACGCCCGACATCATGACAGCGAGGTTGGGATCGAGCCCCATCAGCACGGGCGCAACGAAACTCGCACCGAACATGGCCACCACGTGTTGCGCGCCCAGCCCGAAGGTGCGCGGCCACGACAGCCGCTCGTCCGGCCGCACCACCGCCCCCGGCGCGGGCGAGCGCCCGTCGCCGTGCACCTTCCAGCGGACACCCAGATCCATGAACCGCCCGCTTTCTCCCTGAGGCCCGAAACAAGTCCGCGGCCATCCTAATCCGAGCAAATCCCCAGCTCGCGGCGCGCTCCCCACCGTGCCCGTAGAGCCCGGCCGGTGCGGTACGAGCCCACCCGGGCCGGTCCGGTGGGCCGTCTTCACACCGCTGGGCAATGTCCCGCAACCCCTCCCGGCGCGCGGGGACGCCGACCGGTTCAGGGCAGGCCGTATCGGTGCCGGACGGCGGTGGGCAGGGCGTACGGGTTCGGGGCATCCACTTGCGACGCGGCCGAATTATCGTGCGGTGCCGCAGTTTTCGACGACTCCGGGGCCGGTCGCATCAACAGACGCCAAGCGGTCGCCACCGCGGGATCGGCGGTGAGTTCACCTCGCAGGCGATCGGCGCATTCGAGCGCGTGCGCGAGCGCCTGTTCGTGGGCATGCGAAATCGCCTGTGCCATCCGCGAATCCGGTAGCTCCAGGGCGGTGATGCGGCCGTCCGGTGCGACCACGATCCGCACTCCGTCCACGTCGGCGCGAGCCCGCACCCCGTCGACGGCGTCCTGTACCCGCCGGGCCTTGCGGGCTATCTCCTCGAACCGGCCCTCCACCGATCTCGACATGCACGCAGTGTAGGAATCCCGGCCGAAATGCCGTGGCATCCCGGTAACTTCGCGCACCCTGCGGAGTCAGGGCTGGACGCGGATCTGCTGCATCATGTCGTGGTCGGCATGGTCGAGGTTGTGGCAGTGCCACACATAGCCGTGGATCTCCGGGGTGTCCGCCATCCCGCCCGCCATGCCGGCACCGGTGGGCGCCATGGCCTCCGCGCCGGGCGGCACCGGGACCACCGCATCGGGATCGAAGCCGAGCTCCTCGACCGATGGCCACCTCACCAGGATCCGGGTGATGGTGTCGGTCGGGCACTCGATGGTGTCCTTCCACCCGGCCTCCCAGGGCGGCGGCCCCTGCTGGGGCCCGATGGCGAACCCGTCGGCCGAGGGCGCCCAGCGGGTACCGAACGCCGGCGGGTAGTTGGCGAGGAAGTAGGCCGAGGTGAGCATGGGCTGGCGGCCGATCACCCGCATCCGGGCCAGGTGCAGGTGGATGGGGTGATCGAACGGGGTGGTGTTGACGATGTCCCACTGTTCCACCGCCCCGGCCCGCGCGGTATCGATGTCCGCGCTCAGGAAGGGCAGATTGTTCAGCGACATCATGGTCGGGAAGACCGCCGCGGCCCGGGAATCGTCATTGAGGCCGAGTAGCGTCACCGTGCGCACCGAGCCCGGCCGGTAGGTGGGTTCCAGTGGGTCCGGCAGGCCGGGGCCGCCCCGGAGCAGTCGCGGGATGTCGTGGGCCGGACCGTCGCCCGCGCCGGCGAAGCGCATGATGGGACGCAGCTCGGGGGCCATGAACACGGCATTGCCGAAATCGTTTTCGGCGGTATTGATCAGGTCGACGGTCTCGTCGTCCCCGAGGCTACTGAAATCGACGAGCAGGTCCACCCGTTCACCGGGGCTCACCCGGATCGACGGTGTCGGCACCGGCCGGTCCAGCAGGCCCAGGTCCCCGCCGATCGCGAAGAACGGCATGCCGTTGGAGAACTCGAAGATGTAGGGCCGCGAGTTGGAGCCGTTGAGCAGCCGGAACCGGTAGACGGTGCGCCGCACCTCGAGCCGCGGCCACACCACCCCGTTCACGCAGCACACGTCCCCCAGCTGCCCGGATTGGTTGTAGCCCTGGGGAATATAGGTGGCCACCATGGGTTGCAGGCTGCCGTCGGCATTGAAGGTCCGGTCCTGCACGATGAGCGGGATCTCGAACTCGCCGCTGGGCAGGCCGATCGGGTTGTCGTCGCCCCCGGTGTCGAATTCGTCCCGCAGGTAATACATTCCGGCCAGCCCGGCCTGGATGTTCAACCTGGTGATCCCCATGGCGTGGTCGTGGTACCAGAGGGTGGCGGCCTCCTGGCGGTTGCCGTACGCGAAGCTGGGCCCGCCGCCATTGCGCCAGCCGATGAGCGGATGTCCGTCGGAGTCGGGGGAATTCGCGCCGCCGTGCAGGTGCACGGTGAAGCGCGGATCGGTGCGATCCAGCTCGGTGACGCCGTGCATGGTCAGGTCCACATGCTGGGCCAGCACATGGGTGCCCAGCTCATTGCGAAAGCCGATACGCGCCACCTGATCCCGATGCGCCTCCAGGTTCGGCCCGAGCACCGGCTGCCCGAAGCCCCAGCTGCGGGTCTCCGGCAGTTCCCGGTGATAGCGATGGGTTCCCGAGATGGCCGCCAATTCCCCTGCCGCCCGCCGTGTTTCGAGAATGGGCAGGTCGTCGACGAACGGCTGCAGTGCGGGCGAATGGTAGTTGAACGGCGTGAACGTCGGCGGGGGCAGCGGGGGCAGCGGCACGGGCGGCGGGGGCAGGGGGACCGGATCGGCGGCCGCAGCAGCCATGTAGCCCATGCCCGCTAAACCGAAGGCCCCCAGCAGGAAACCCCTTCTCGGCAGGTACTCCTCCATCACGGTCCCCACCCCGGACAACTACGCCTTCAACCGGTCTGCCGTTCGACGATAGCGGACATTGCCAGGCCCCGGACGCGAAAGCGGCGCGACTCCGCCTCTCCGCGCCGCGAAACTCGGTGTGCCGCTTCCCAAAAGCCGTACCGGACTAGCTCAGGCGCTCGATGATGGTGACGTTGGCGGTGCCGCCACCCTCACAGATGGTGAGCAGACCGTAGCGGCCGTTCACCCGCTCCAGCTCATTGAGCAGGGAGGCGAACAGCTTGGCGCCGGTCGCGCCCAGCGGGTGGCCCAGCGCGATGGCGCCGCCGTTGACATTGACCTTGTCGGGGTTGGCGCCGGTCTCCTTGATCCAGGCCAGCACCACCGAGGCGAAGGCCTCGTTGATCTCGATGACGTCCATGTCGTCGATGGTCAGACCGGTCTTCTCCAGGGCCCACCTGGTGGCCGGGATGGGCGCGGTCAGCATGTAGATCGGGTCCGCGCCGCGCGCGCTCACGTGGTGAATGCGCGCCCGCGGGGTGAGCCCGTACTCCTGGACCGCCCAGTCCGAGGCCAGCAGGGTGGCGCTGGAGCCGTCGGAGATCTGGCTGGCCAGGGCCGCGGTGATGCGGCTGCCCTCGGCGAGCGGCTGCAGCCCGGCCATCTTCTCCAGGGTGGTCTCGCGCGGGCACTCGTCGATCCAGAAGTCGCCCACCGGCACGATCTCGCGATCGAACTTGCCGTCCACGATGGCCTTGCGGGCGCGCTCGTTGCTGCGCAGCGCCCACTCCTCCATGTCGCGGCGGGAGATGTCCCACTTCTCGGCGATCATGGTGGCCGAATTGAACTGCGACACTTCACCGGTGCCGTAGCGGTGGTCCCAGCCCTGCGCGCCGACGAACGGCGAGTCGAAGCCGTAGGCCTGCCCGGCCAGCATGGCCGCGGAGATCGGGATGGCGCTCATGTTCTGCACGCCGCCGGCCACGATCACCTCGGCGGTGCCGGACATGATGGCCTGGGCGCCGAAGGTGATGGCCTGCTGCGAGGAACCGCACTGCCGGTCCACCGTCACGCCCGGCACCGACTCGGGGTAGCCCGCGGCCAGCCACGAGGTGCGCGCGATGTTTCCGGCCTGCGGGCCGATGGTGTCGCAGCAGCCGAACACCACGTCGTCCACCGCGGCCGGGTCCAGGTTGGTGCGCTCGATGAGCCCCTTGATGGCGGCGGCGCCCAGATCGGCCGGATGCACGGCGGCCAGTGAGCCGCCCCGCTTGCCGACCGGCGTGCGCACGGCGTCGATCACATACGCCTCACGCATCGGCGAATACTGACGGCGGGACGGTGCTGACATGGGAACTCCTACTGACTGCTGCTGGTGAAGTTGTGGCTCTGGAGGGTTGGTCATGTGCGCTTTTCGGGGCTGGTGAGCCCGTCGAGCACGATGGTCAGGTACTGCTTGGCGAGGTTGTCGACGGTGATCCGGCCGCCGGGCTGGTACCAGCGCACCGACACCCAGACGGTGTCGCGCAGGAACCGGTAGGCCAGCTCGATGTCCATCTCGGGCCGGAAGCTGCCGTCGGCGACGCCATTGGTCAGCACCTGGTGCCAGAGCTCACGGAACTCGCTGTTGTATTTCGCGATGTAGTCGAATCGCGGTGTGCCGCTGAGTCGTTTGGCCTCGGCCTGGTAGATGGCGACGGCCGCGTGGAACCGGTCGAAGGATTCGTAGGAAGCGATGACCAGGGCTTCCAGCGTGTCGCGGGCGGGGAGGCCGGCCGCCACGATTTCACGGTAGCGACCGAAGAGGTCGTCGAGGAACCCGCGCAGGATTTCGTCCACCATGGCTTCTTTGGAATCGAAGTGGTGGTACAGACTCCCGGATAGAATCCCCGCCGCGTCGGCAATGTCGCGAACCGTGGTGGCGCGCAGGCCCCGTTCCGCGAACAGATTCGCGGCCAGGCCGAGCAGCTCGGTGCGACGTGCTGATTTGGAGGGGTCAGGTTGGGTCACCCCGTCAATATACAACCAAGCATTTGCTTGGTCCACCTGCCTCCCGTTCAGCGCATCGAGTACCGCAGCGGCGACGAGACCGACAGGTCGGCCAGCAGGCGATCGCAGATGACCACGGGTGACACCCCCGCCCGCGCCATCCGCGCCACCAGCGCCAACCGCCGTTCGGGACTGTCCCACTCGACGGTCAGCGGCTCCCGGCCCGGCCCGGCGTCCACGGTGGCCATGACCCGCGGCGGTATGCCGTCGCGACCGGGTTCCTCGATGAGCTTGAGGACCATCCCCCGCTGCCAGGCCCGATAGGTCTCCATATCGGCGCCCACCACCAATTTGTCTGTGGCAGCGCATAATCCCTGTGCGATACCGTCGGTGAAGGCGGCATGGTCGTAGCGCAGGCGGCGGCAGTTGCGTACCACCTCCAGCAGATCGGCCCGGACCTCGCAGAGCAGGGCCGTCCTTTTCCGGCGGCGCCGATCCGCCTCGCTGTCCGAAAACCCGATCCGGGACAGGCCGATGCGGCGGGCGCGCTCACGATCACGAACCATGTCCCGGCGCAACGCGCCACGCGGGTCGCGTGTCACGTCGGTTTCGTCCACGGCGTGTTGTTCCAGGATCTGCGCCGCCCGCATGGCGGTGGCGCACTCGGAGTCGTGATCCAGTAATTCCGCACCCAAAGTCAGTGCGGCCAGAACGACATTGTCGAGCCTTCGGCGCGCTAGAACGACCTCACGCACCAGCTCGAGTTCCAATTCCTCGTGGGCCTGTGCTGGGGCTGCTTGTTGTCGGCGATCCGGACCCATGGGTCGTGCCCTTCGACTAGCGGTACCGGCCTAAACCAGGATTGCACAACCGCACCCCCGACGCGCCAGCCATTTTCGGCCGCCGATAAAACGCGCACTGCCGCGCCCCGGAAGGGGACACGGCAGTCAGAAAAGCTGCGACCACACGGCACAGCATTTCGCGTCGGCCGAACGCACTAATTCGGCCGCGCCGGCGCGTAATTCGAATTACGCGCGCTGGCTGGAAATGGAGACCACCTCGCCGGTCAGGTAGGTGGTGTAGTCGCTGGCGAGCATGGCGATGGTCGCGGCCACCTCCCACGGCTCGGCGGCGCGGCCGAAGGCCTCGCCCGCGGCCAGGCGGTCGAGCAGGTCGGCCGAGGTGACCTTGTCCAGGAAGGCGTGGCGGGCGATGGAGGGGGCCACCGCGTTGATACGCACGCCGAACTCGGCGGCCTCGACCGCGCTGCAGCGGGTCAGCGCCATGACGCCGGCCTTGGCGGCGGCGTAGTGGGCCTGGCCGTGCTGGGCGCGCCAGCCCAGGACCGAGGCATTGTTGACGATGACGCCGCCGTGGCCGGCCTCGCGGAAGTACTTGAGCACCGCCCGAGTTGCGCGGAAAGTCCCGTTCAGCGTGATGTCGAGGACCTTGTCCCACTGCTCATCGGTCATGTCCACGACCGGCACCTCACCACCGAGGCCCGCATTGTTGACCATGATGTCGATCCGGCCCAGCGCCGCGACGGCACCGGCGACCAGCGCGTCCACCTGCTCGGTCGAGCTGACGTCACAGGGCACGGAAGCGATTCGGCGGTCCGGGAATTCGGCCTGCAGCGCCTGCTCGGTCTCCTTCAGGCGACGCTCGTGCCAGTCGGAGATCACCACGTCCGCGCCCTCGGAGAGCAGGCGGCGCGCGGTGGCCGAACCGATGCCGGTGCCCGCGGCGGCGGTCACCACCGCGATCTTGCCCGCGAGCAGGTTGTGGCCGGGGGTGATTTCGGGGGCGGTGGACAGGTCACTCACGGTCGAGCCTCTCGGGGAAGTCCGAGCACGCGCTCGGAGATGATATTGCGCTGCACTTCGTTCGAACCGCCGTAGATGGTGTCCGCACGGGTGAAGAGGAACATGCGCTGCCAGGCATTGAGGTCATCGCCCGGGCCGTCGGCGATCAGGCCGGGCGCGCCGAGCACGTCCATGGCCAGTTCGCCCAGGCCACGATGCCAATTGGCCCACAGCAGCTTGGTCACCGAGGCCTGCCCGGCGGCGGTGCGGGCATCCACGGAGGCTCCGTCGTGGCCGGACTCCAGGGTGCGCAGCACGTGCGCGCGCAGCACCCGCAGGCCGACCCACGCCTTGTCGAAACGGTCTGCGAGGACCGGGTTCTCGAGTGCCCCGTTCTCCCGGGCCACGGCCTCGAGGTCGGCGAGTTCGCGCGCGTAGCGGATCTGCTGGCCGACGGTGGAGATGCCGCGCTCGAAGGTGAGCGTGCCCATGGCGACCTTCCAGCCGTCGCCGGGCTGCCCGACCACCAGATCGGCGGCGGTGCGGGCATTGTCGAAGAAGACCTCGTTGAATTCCGCGGTCCCGGTGAGCTGGATGATGGGCCGCACCTCGACACCCGGCTGCTTCATCGGGACGAGCAGGTAGGACAGGCCGTGGTGGCGGGTCGAGCCCTTCTCGGTGCGGGCGACCACGAAGCACCAGTCGGACAGGTGCGCCAGCGAGGTCCAGATCTTCTGGCCGTTGATCACCCATTCGTCGCCCTCGAGCTGGGCGGAGGTGGTGACGGCGGCCAGGTCCGAGCCCGCGCCCGGCTCCGAATAGCCCTGGCACCACAGCTCGGTGACATTGCGGATGCCCGGCAGGAAGCGTTTCTTCTGCGCCTCGGTGCCGAAGGCGATGACCGTGGGTCCGAGCAGCTCCTCGCCGAGGTGCGAAACCCGGCTCGGGGCATCGGCTTTGGCGTATTCCTCGTGGAAGATGACCTGCTGGCGCAGGGTGGCGTCGCGGCCGCCCCACTCCTTGGGCCAGCCCAGGCAGGTCAGGCCGGCGGCGGCGAGGGCACGATCCCATTCGAGCCGCTCCTCGAAGGCCTCGTGCTCGCGCCCGGGACCACCCAGACCGCGCAGCTCGCGGAACTGGCCGTTCAGGTTCTCGGCCAGCCATTCGCGCACCTCAGCACGGAATTCGGCGTCCTCGGGGGGCTCAATCCCGCTGGCCGGTTCGGGGGTCTGGATCATGCTCACGTCGGTAGAGTAACCTACCAAGCACTTGCTTTGTTAGACCCATTCCCGGACAGCGAGGAAGCCCTGTGACATCTCCTCCGCAGACCACACCGCTCGCCCTGCACGCGGCCGCGCACGCCTATGGTGACGCGCCCGCTGTCGGCGACGGTGCCGTGCGACTGAGCTGGTCGCAACTGCTGGACTCGGCGCGTGAGACCGCGCGTGCGCTGATGGCGCGCGGCATTGAGCGCGGCGACCGCATCGGCATCTGGGCGCCCAACACGCATCACTGGGTGACCGCGGTGCTGGCGAGCCACTATGTGGGTGCGGCGATCGTTCCGCTCAATACCCGGTACGTGGCCGCCGAGGCGGCGGATGTGCTGTCGCGGGTGCATGCCAAGGCGCTGTTCATCACGGGCGAATTCCTGGGGCGCGACCGGCTGACCGAACTGCGGACCGCCGCACCGGAACTGGGCATCGAGACCACCATCGTGATCCCCGTCGAGGGCGAGGCCCCCGTCGAGGACGCCATCGTCTGGTCGGAACTGGGCAAGGTGGCCGAGGCGGTGAGCCTCGAGCAGGTCATCGCCCGCGCGGAATCGGTATCGCCGAACGATCTTTCGGACATCCTGTTCACCTCCGGCACCACCGGGCGCAGCAAGGGCGTGCTCATCGCGCACCATCAGGTGCTGAGCAGCGCCCGGGCCTGGGCCGATTGCGCGACGCTGAACAACACCGACCGCTATCTGATCGTGCCGCCGTTCTTCCACAGCTTCGGATACAAGGCGGGCATCATCACCAGCCTGGTCACCGGGGCGACCATGATTCCGCAGGCCGTGTTCGACGTGCGGGAGACCATGCGGCTCATCCAGGGCGAGCGCATCACCGTGCTGACCGGTCCGCCGACCATCCACCAGACCATCCTCGACCACCCGGAGCGCGACGGGGCGGACCTGTCCAGCCTGCGCGTCGCGGTCACCGGCGCGGCCACCGTGCCGGTCGTGCTCATCGAAAGAATGCGCAGCGAGCTCGATTTCGAGGTGGTGCTGACCGCGTACGGGCAGACCGAATCCGGCGGGTTCGGCACCATGTGCCGGCCCGAGGACTCCAGCGAGACCATCGCCAATACCTGCGGGCGCACCATCGACGGCTTCGAGATGAAGCTCGCCGACAACGGCGAACTGCTGCTGCGCAGCGACCAGGTGATGCGCGGCTACCTCGACGATCCGCAGGCCACGGCAGCGACCATCGACGCCGACGGCTGGCTGCACACCGGTGACGTCGCCGTCATCGACGACCGCGGCTACATGAAGGTCACCGACCGGCTCAAGGACATGTACATCTCCGGCGGCTTCAATGTGTATCCCGCCGAGGTGGAACAGACCATGGCCCGGCTCGAGGGTGTCGCCGAGACCGCGGTCATCGGCGTGCCGGACGAGCGCATGGGCGAGGTCGGCAAGGTGTTCGTGGTGCGCCGGTCCGGCTCGGAGCTGACCGCCGACGACGTGCAGGCCTACGCCAAGGCGCAGCTGGCCAACTTCAAGGTGCCCAAGTACGTGGAATTCCGCGACGAGCTGCCCTACAACGCCGCGGGGAAGGTTCTCAAGCGGCAATTACGTGCGGAGACCGCGTGAGCGAGTCAAGCCCGGAGGCGCCGCTCCTCCACTCAGCGCTTGCGGAGCGTAACCACGCAGGGCGCTCGATCACGCGTAAAGGAGACAGTGTGAGCCAGGAACTGGGTGCCATCCCGGACGAGGGCGAGGTCGTCCTCTACGAGAAGCGGGGGCCGATCGCGGTCGTCACGCTGAACCGGCCGGACTACCGCAATGCGCAGAACTCGGTCATGACCTACGCACTCGACGCCGCCTTCGTGCGGGCCGTCGAGGATCCGGAGGTCAAGGTGATCGTGCTGGGCGGCGCCGGAAAGCATTTCAGCGCGGGCCACGACATCGGCACGCCGGGCCGCGACCACCACATCAAGTACGAGAACAAGGCCGCGCTGTGGTGGGACCACACCGATCGCCCGGGCGGCGATCAGCGCTTCGCCCGTGAGTCCGAGGTCTACCTGGGCATGTGCCGCCGCTGGCGGGAGATCCCCAAGCCGACCATCGCCATGGTGCAGGGCGCGTGCATCGCCGGTGCGCTCATGCTGGCCTGGTCCTGCGACATGATCGTGGCCTCCGAGGACGCGTTCTTCTCGGATCCGGTTGTCCGCATGGGCATTCCGGGCGTCGAGTACTTCGCGCACCCGTGGGTGCTGGGGCCGCGCCGCGCCAAGGAGATCCTGTTCACCGGCGAACGCTTCACCGCCGCACAGGCTTACGAGTGGGGCATGGTCAATCGTGTCGTCCCGCGCTCGGATCTGGAGACCGAGACCTTCGCGCTGGCCGACAAGATCGCGGAGATGCCGCAGTTCGGGCTGGCGCTGACCAAGAAGGCCGTCAACCAGTGTGAGGACCTCATGGGCATGCGGGCCGGCATGGACTCGGTGTTCGGGCTGCACCACTTCGCGCACGCCCACAATGCCGAGGTCGGCGCGGACTCGCTGGGCGGGATGAACGCCAAGTCCATGAAGGCCGCCGCGACCGACGCCGCCGCCGGCCGCGAAACAGAATCCGCCAACAACGACGGGGCGAAATAAGTGGATCTCGAATTCGACGCCAAGACAGAGGAGTTCCGCGCCGAGGTGCGCGAGTTCCTGGCGGCCAATGTGCCCGCCACTCCCCTGCCCTCCATGGACACCAAGGAGGGCTTCGAGGCGCACCGCGCGTGGGAGGCCAAGCTCGCCGAGGCCCGCCTGTCGTGTGTGGCCTGGCCCGCCGAGTACGGCGGCCGCGACGCCTCGCTGACCGAGTGGGTCATCTTCGAGGAGGAGTACTACGCCGCGGGCGCGCCGGGCCGCGTCTCGCAGAACGGCATCTTCCTGCTCGCGCCGACCCTGTTCGAGCACGGCTCGCCGGAGCAGCTGGCCCGCATCCTGCCGAGAATGGCGCGCGCCGACGACATCTGGGCGCAGGCGTGGTCCGAGCCGGAGGCCGGCTCCGACCTGGCGGGCATCCGCTCCACCGCCAAGCGCACCGAGGGCGGCTGGCTGCTCAACGGCCAGAAGACCTGGAGTTCGCGAGCCTCGTTCGCGGACTGGGGTTTCGGCCTGTTCCGCAGCGACCCGGAGGCCGAGCGCCACCGCGGCCTGACCTACCTGATGTTCCCGCTCACCGCGGAAGGCATTACGGTGCGGCCGATTCCGCAGCTGGACGGCGAACCGGGCTTCGCGGAGATCTTCCTGGACAACGTGTTCGTGCCGGATGCGGACGTGATCGGCGAGCCGAACAACGGCTGGAAGGTCGCCATGGCCACCTCCAGCAACGAGCGCGGCCTGTCGCTGCGTTCGCCGGGCCGATTCAATGCCACCGCCAACAAGCTCATCGAGCTGTGGCGGGGCACAACAGGTTCCGGAACAGGCGCGGCCGCCGAGTCCGGCACCGCCCTCGCCGACCGTGTGGTCGACGCCTGGGTGGGCGCGGAGGCGTACCGCCTCAACACCTGGGCCACCGTGACCCGGCTGGCCGAGGGCGGTCAGCTCGGCGCGGAATCCTCGGTGAACAAGGTGTTCTGGTCGGATCTGGACATCGCCATGCACGAGACCGCGCTCGATCTGCACGGCGCGGCCGCGGAACAGGAATCAGCCTGGACGGACGGCTACCTGTTCTCGCTGGCGGGCCCGATCTACGCCGGTACCAACGAGATCCAGCGCAATATCATCGCCGAACGCCTGCTCGGCCTGCCGCGATAGCCACCCGGAGGACGACGACATGCGATTCGCATTGACCGCAGAACAGAACGATTTCGCCGCCAGCCTGCGCAAGATGGGCGAGGCCGCCAAGACTCCCGGCGTCGTCCGGGCGTGGGGCGCAGGCGATTCCGCCGCCGGGCGCGCACTCATCGGCCAGCTGGCCGAGGCGGGCGCGCTGGGCCTGACCGTCACCGAGGAGAACGGCGGCTTCGGCGCGGGACCGGTCGAGATGATCGTGGCCTTCACCGAGCTCGGCCGGGCCGCGGTGCCGGGCCCGCTGGTGGAGACCGCCGCCGCGATTCCCGCACTGCTGCAGGCGCTTCCGGACTCGGCGCTCGCCGCCGAGCGGCTGCCCGAGCTGGCCGAGGGCGCGAAGCTGGGCACCCTCGCGGTGACGGCTACGGCCGGCGCGAATGCGGGCCGGGCCGAGGGTGCGGCCACCGCGCTGGATGCCGACATCGCCGATCTGGTGCTGATCGCCGAGGGCGACCGCATCGCGCTGGCGACCGCCGGAGCGCTGGTGAGGTCGGTGGACGCCGCCCGCCGCCTGTTCACCGTGGCCGCCGGCGAGACCCTGGCCGAAGGCGAAGGCGTCGGCGCCGCCATCGATCTCGCCTTCGACACCGCCGCCCTGGCCGCCGCCGCGCAGCTGCTCGGCGCGGGCCGGGCGCTGCTGGACACCAGCGTCGAGTACGTCAAGCAGCGGCAGCAGTTCGGCACCCCGATCGGGCGCTACCAGGCCATCAAGCACCACGTGGCCAATGCCCACATCGGGCTGGACATGGCGCAGCCGCTGCTCTACCGGGCGGCCCTGACCCTGGAGTCCGGCGCGGACCCGCAGACCCGCGGCCGCGACATCTCCGCGGCCAAGCTGGCCTGCGGCGAGGCCGCCTACCAGGCCGCCCGCATCGCGCTGCAGGTGCACGGCGCCATCGGCTACACCGCCGAATGCGATCTGTCACTGTGGCTGACCAAGGTCACCGCGCTGCGCTCGGCCTGGGGCACCCCGGCCGAACACCGCGCCCGCATCGCCGCCGCTCTCCGCGCCGGAAACGTCGCATGAGCACCCCGGCGGCCGGGGCGCCGACCACGCCCGGCCGCCGGGCGACACACTCGAATCACTTCTACGACATGGGAGCGAAGGCATGAGCCTCACCGCCGAACAGCAGGAACTCGCGACCACCGTGCGCGCGGTGCTGGCCAAGCACGGGGACAGCGCGGCCATGCGGCGCGGGCTGGAGAGCGAGCGCGGCTACGACGAGCAGCTGTGGAAGCTGTTGTGCGAGCAGGTCGGTGTCGCCGCGCTGGCGATTCCGGAGGAGTTCGGCGGCGTCGGGGTCGGTCTGGTCGAGTCGCTGCTGGTGGTCGAGGAGCTCGGGCGCACGCTGTCCGCGCCGCCCATGCTCGGCTCGGCCGTGCTGGGTGTACAGGCGCTGCTGCTGGCCGGGAACGCCGAGGCCAATGAGCGGCTGCTGCCGGAGGTCGCCGAGGGTGTCCGCACGCTGGCGCTGTGCTGGGCCGGGCCGCGCGGCTGGGACTCGTTCGGGGTCACCGCCGAGGGCGAAAAGCTCTCGGGCTCCGCGCATTACGTGCTGGACGGCGTGCACGCCGACACCCTGCTGGTGCTGACCGCCGCGGGCCTGTTCGAGGTGGACGGCACGGCCGCGGGCGTCACCCGCACCGCGGTCGTCACCCAGGATCCGACCCGCAAGCTGGCGCGCATCGATTTCGACTCGGTCGAGGCCCGTCCGCTGGGCGACCCGAGTGTCGCCCGGCTGCGTGAAATCGCCTGGGCGGCAGTGGTTGCCGAGCAGCTCGGCGCGGCCGAGCAGTGCCTCGACATGACCGTCGAGTACTCCAAGTCCCGTGTGCAGTTCGGTCGCCCGATCGGCAGCTTCCAGGCGCTCAAGCACCGCATGGCCGACATGTACGTGCTGGTCGAGTCGACCCGCTCCATCGCGTACCTGGCCATCGCGGGCCTGGCCTCGGGCGCGGTCGAGGCCGTCGACGTGCAGTCCGCCCGCCTGCATGCCATCGACACCTTCAACTCGGTGGTGTCCGAGACCGTCCAGATGCACGGCGGTATCGCCATCACCTGGGAGCACGACGCGCACCTGTTCTTCAAGCGCGCCCACGCCGACGCCCAGCTCTTCGGCACTCCCGCCCGTCCGCTGGCCCGTCCGGCCTAGCCGGCGAATCCTTTCCGGAAACGGCCCGTGCGCAGTTCGCTGCGCACGGGCCGTTTGCGTTGTGCCGTATCTCACGCGACCAAATATCGTTAGCCCATGTAACTACATAGTTAGCTTATGCAACAATCGACGGGTGCAGCCGAGACAGGCAACCGAGCTCACCCCGGAAGACACCGGGGACAGACTGGTCGACATCGTCGTCGCCACCTCACGGCTCAACCGCCTGGCCGGAGTACTCGGCGGCATCGATCTTCCGCACGCCGTCATGCGGGCCCTCGGGACCCTCGACGAGTACGGCCCCCTGCGGATCAGCGAGTTCGCTCGCCTCGACCGATGCTCGCAACCGGCAGCAACGGCGCTGATCGGACGGCTGACCGATGCCGGTCTCGCCACGCGGACCAAGGATCCCGACGACTCCAGAGCCGTGGTCGTCGAACTCACGCCCGCGGGACGAGACCGGCTGGCCGACGCCCGGGACCACCTCGGAAACTCCCTCGCCGCACGCCTTCCCGACCTCGATCCGGCCCTGCTCACCCGGCTGAGCCGGGACCTGAACGACCTCGCCGAGGCCTTCAAGGCCGCCGGAGCCTGAATCCGGCCCCTCGCAACTCGACCGAAAGCAGCTGCGACTCACCATCATTCGTAGACGAGGACTCTCCAGTGACCACCAGCCCGATCACCCGGCCCGCCTTCCCCGCGGCCATCGGCCCCGACAACGCCATCCTGTCGAAAACCAGCGCCGCCACCTCGAAACCCAACCAGCCCAAATCGGTGTGGGCCGTCGCCTTCGCCTCGGTCATCGCCTTCATGGGCATCGGGCTGGTGGATCCGATCCTGAAACCGATCGGCGAGCAGCTGCACGCCTCGCCGTCCCAGGTGACACTGCTGTTCACCAGCTACATGCTGGTCACGGGCGTGGCCATGCTCATCACCGGCGTCATCTCCAGCCGCTTCGGGGCCAAGAAGACCCTACTGGCCGGCCTGGCCATCATCGTCGTATTCGCCGCTCTCGCAGGCAGTTCCAGCACGGTCGGGCAGATCGTGGGCTTCCGCGCCGGCTGGGGTCTGGGCAATGCGCTGTTCATCGCCACCGCGCTGGCCACCATCGTGGGCGCGGCCACCGGCGGCGTCGCCCGCGCCATCATCCTCTACGAGGCGGCGCTGGGCATCGGCATCGCGTCGGGTCCGCTGGTGGGCGGGTTCCTCGGCCACTTCACCTGGCGCGCACCGTTCTTCGGCGTCTCGGTCCTGATGGCGGTCGCGTTCGTCGCCCTGGTGGTGCTGCTGCCGGAGTCGCCGAAGCCAGCGAAGCCGACCTCGATCGTCGCGCCGTTCAAGGCCCTCACCTACCCGGGCCTGCTGCTGGTGAGCGTGACCGCGCTGCTCTACAACTACGGCTTCTTCACCCTGCTCGCGTACACCCCGTTCCCGCTGAACATGGGCACCTATTCGATCGGGCTCATCTTCTTCGGCTGGGGTCTGCTGCTCGCCCTGTCCTCGGTGGTCTTCGCCCCGAAACTGCAGCGCGCCTTCGGAACCGTGCCCATGATGGCGCTCGCGCTCGCCCTGTTCGCGGCGGATCTCGCGGTGATGGCCGTATTCACCGACCACAAGCCGGTCCTCATCGCCGGCACCGTCCTGGCGGGCCTGTTCCTCGGCGTCAACAACACCCTGATCACCGAGGCCGTCATGGAGGCCGCCCCCGTCGAGCGGTCCACCGCCTCGGCCGCCTACAGCTTCGTCCGCTTCGCCGGCGGCGCGGCCGCCCCCTACCTGGCAGGCAAGCTCGGCGAACACCAGGCGTCCCTCCCCTTCTGGGTCGGCGCCGCCTGCACCGCCGCCGCGGTCGCAGTTCTGTGCTCCGGCCGAAAGCTCCTGTCCCACATGGACGATCACGCCCCCGCTGCCCACACCCCGGCCGAAGCCCAGGCCATCGCCCTCGGCGACGACTGATTCGCCCAGCGTTCGCGGACCGCACCCACTGGATGCGGTCCGCGTTCCGTTTCACCCCGTACGATCCCGCTCATGAACCAACCCATGCCGCCGCAGCAGCCCTACCAGCAGTACCCCCAGCAGGGCCCCGGGCAGCAGTACCCGCAACAGGGTCAGGCCCCCTACCCCCAGCAGGGCCAGCCGCAACCGCAGCAGCAGCCGGGCCCCCAGTTCCCCATCCTGGTCTCCACCATGAACGACGTACCCGGCCAGGAAATCGTCAAGGTGATCGGCGAGGTCGCGGGCCTGACCGTCCGCAGCCGCGGCCTGGGCGCCAACTTCGCAGCCGGCTTCCGCGCCCTGGGCGGCGGCGAAATCCACGAATACACCCAGCTGCTGTACCAGTCACGGCACGAGGCCATCATGCGAATGTGCCAACATGCCATGGCCTATGGCGCGAACGCGGTGATCGCCATGCGCTTCGACTGCAACGAGATCGCCAACACCATGAGCGAGGTCGCCGCCTACGGCACCGCCGTCGTGGTGAAGCCCGTCGGGCAGTAGCCGGGCGCGCCGCTCCCGCCGGTCAGTGGTGGAGGATCTCTACGTCGCGGACCGGCTTCTTGCGGCCGAATTTGGCGCGCAGGGGGTAGATCGCCATGACTGCCAGGAGGCTGATGGTGGAGGCGATGAGCTGATTGCGCTGGTCCGGATTGCGGGCCATGGCTACGAAGACGGCGAAGAGGGCGATGATGACGGCCCAGCTGATGTAGGGGTAGCCCCACATGCGGTAGGTGAGGGCGGAGGGATCCTCGCGGCGGAGGCGGGCGCGAAGTCGCAACTGGGAGAACATGATCGCCACGTAGACGAAGGCCAGGACGACGCCGATCGAGTTCACCAGGAAGGTGAAGACCTGGTCGGGTGAGACGTAGGAGGCGATGACCGCGCCCCAGGCGGCGACGGTGCCGAGCAGGACGGCCCGGGCGGGGACGCCGCGCTTGTTCAGCTTCACCAGGGAGGCGGGGGCGTCGCCGTCGCGAGTGAGGACGTAGAGCATGCGGGAGGAGACGTAGATGGCCGAGTTCAGCACCGACAGCACCGCGGTCAGGATGACGACCTGCATGATGGTGCCGGCGGCCGGAATCCCGATGTGCTCGAGCGCGCTCACGAACGGGCTCGTCAGTACCTTGGCGTCGTTCCACGGCAGGATGGTCACCACCAGGAAGATCGAGGCCACGTAGAACAGGCCGACCCGCCACAGCACATTATTGGTGGCGCGGGCCACCGCCGGGCCGGGCTCCTTGGATTCCGCGGCCGCCACCGTCACGATCTCGGTGCCGCCGAACGCGAACATCACCACCACGATGGCGGAGAAGACGCCGCCGATCCCGTTGGGCGCGAAGCCGCCGTGCCGGGTCAGGTTGGCGAAGCCCGCGTCCGAGCCCGGCCACAGCCCGAACACCCAGGCCAGTCCGATGGCCAGGAAGGCTACGATCGCCACCACCTTGATGGAGGCGAACCAGAACTCGAACTCGCCGAACGACTTCACCGACACCAGGTTGACCGCGGTCATGACGATCAGCAGTCCAGCGGACAGGACCCACTGGTCGAGGTCGATCCAGTTGCCGAGAATGGCCGCGCCGGCCACCGCCTCGGCCCCGACCAGGATCACGTAGAGGTACCAGTACAGCCAGCCGACGGTGAAGCCGGCGAACGGTCCCATGGCCATCCGCGCGTACTCGCCCATGGATCCGGCGACCGGGCGGGCCACCACCATTTCGCCGAGCGCCCGCAGGACGCACAGCACGACGAGTCCGGCGCCCGCGTAGGACAGGATGGCGGCGGGCCCGGCGGTCTGGATGACCGAGCCGCTGCCCACGAACAGGCCCGCGCCGATCGCGCCGCCGATGGCGATCATCGTCATGTGCCGGCGCCGGAGTCCGGTACGCAGTCCCTGCTGCTCCCCGCCCGCTTCCGCCGGCTGGGCACTAGCGGTTCCCGGCTTCAGGGCACTGCCGGGCTCCGGCTTCAGGGCACTGCCGGGCTCCGGCTTCTGGACACTGCCGGTTTCCGACATCTGACCGCCACCTTCTTGTGTTGCTCGAGTGTTGCCCGAACACCATATCGGCCCTGGTCAGGCAGGGAAAATCGCCGGTCGGGTCACGGTTTCCCGGGCTGCCGCCGGTACGCGAATTCTGCTCCCCGACAGCGGTTTACCCACCGGCGTACCGTCAGGAGGTATGACCGAGACACAGCGTGGCCGGGTACGCGTCGAACCGAGCGCCAAGCGGGTACGCGCCTACCTGGGCGGTCACCTGGCCGCCGATACCGTCAACCCGACGCTGGTATGGGAGGGACCCCACTACCCCACCTACTATCTGCCGGTCGCCGACCTGCGGGTGAAGCTGGAGCCCAATGGCAAGACCCGCCACTCCCCCAGCCGCGGGGACGGCACCGAATTCGATGTGATCGCCGACGACGTCACCGCGGCGGGCGCGGCCGTCCGGCACCTGGACTCCCCGATTCCGGAACTGCGCGACCTGGTGAAACTGGACTTCCAGGCCATGGACGAGTGGTTCGAGGAGGACGAGCCCATCTACGTCCACCCCCGCGACCCGTACACCCGGGTGGACATCCTCGCCAGCTCCCGCCACATCCGGGTCGAACTGGACGGCGAGACCCTGGCCGATTCGCACTCCCCGCGCATCCTGTTCGAGACCGGGCTGCCCGCCCGCTACTACCTGCCGCTCACCGATATCCGCATGGACCTGCTGCGGCCGTCGGCGACCAGGACGTCGTGCCCGTACAAGGGCCACGCCGAGTACTGGAACGTCCAGCTGGGCGAGACCAGCCACCCGGACCTGGTGTGGATCTACCGCACCCCGCTGCCGGAGAGCCAGAAGATCGCCGGGCTGGCCTCTTTCTACAACGAGAAGGTCGACATCTGGGTGGACGGCGAGATGGTGCCGCGCCCCAAGACGCCGTTCAGCTGAAACCCTCAGTCCCCCAGGATCTCCGACACCAGCCGGGGCAGCGCCGCCCCGATCGGGTCGCGCACGATCTCGGCGGCGTAGTCGTCGTAGGGGGTCGGCTCGTTGTTCACGATGACCAGGTCGGCCCCCGCGTCCACCGCCACCGCGCACATGGACGCGGCGGGCTCGACCTGGAGTGAACTGCCCACGGCCAGAAAGATTTCGGCGTTCTCGGCGATCTGCACCGCCGCGCGAATGGCGGCGGTGTCGAGCTGCTGGCCGAACATGACGGTGGCCGCCTTCAGGATGCCGCCGCAGTCCGGGCACGCTGGATCCGGCTCGCCCGCGGCCACCCGTTCCAGGGTGGCGGCCATGGAATCGGTGAAATCGCAGTCGATGCAGACGACTTCGAACATATTGCCGTGGATCTCCACCACGCTGTCCGACCCGGCCCGCTGGTGCAGCCGGTCGATGTTCTGGGTGATGATGCCGACCTCCCGTCCCGAGGCGGCCAGCCGCACCAGGGCCTGATGTGCCGCATTGGGTGTCGCCCGCCAGGCCGGATTGTCCCGCCGCGCCAGCCAGGCCCGGGTGCGCAGCTCCGGATCCGCCACATAGTTCTGATACGTCGACAGCAGCTCCGCGATCGGATCCTCGGTCCAAACCCCGCGCGGCCCACGGAAATCCGGTATTCCGGAGTCGGTCGAAATCCCCGCGCCGGTCAAGACGCCGATCGGTCCCCTGCGTGCACGCCAGTCCGTCACACTGCTCAGCCTATGCCGACCCCACCCGGCCCGCCGCCTACTACCGCCTGCCGCGCGACGAGCCGGGCCCGCGTTCAGACCGCCAGAACAGCGGGTTCATCGTCGACGCGGCGGTACTGGCCGGGAGCCGAGCCGTACTGGCGTTTGAAGGCCTTGGCGAAGGCGAATTCGCTCTGATAGCCGACCTTCCTCGCCACGCCGGCCAGCGGGGTGTCGGTCTCGCGCAGCAGCCGCGCCGCGGTGAGCATGCGCCAGCGGGTCAGATAGGACAGCGGCGGCTCGCCGACCGTGGCGAGGAAGCGGCGAGCGAGGGTGGCGCGACTGACCCCGGCGACGGCGCTCAGTTCCGGGACCGTCCAACTCCGTTCCGGCGCAGCGTGAATCGCGCGCAGCGCATCGGATACGGCCGGGTCGCCGAAGGCGCCGGCCCAGCCGGTCGGCGCGGTGGACTGTTCGTCGAACCAGGCGCGCAGCATGAACAGCAACAGGGTGTCGAGCAACGCGGGGATGGCGGCATCGGTGCCGGGTCGCGGTTCGGCGATCTCGGCGGCGAGCAGATCGACCGCGGACCGCAGGGCCGGGTGGCGGCCGGGGCGGGCGGGAAGGTGGATGAATTCCGGCAGGTCGTCGAGCAGCGGGTGGCTGCGGTGCCGCCCGAGCTCGTACGCACCGCACACCAGCGCCGTCCGCGCGCCCGGACCCGCGATCTCGCGCGGCTCGCCCGGCACGGCGACCTCGGTGATCGGCGTCCCCAGCGCGTCGACCAGATCATGGTTCTCGCCGCGCGGCATGAACAGCAAATCGCCGGCCCCCAGCGCGACCGGCTCCCCGCCGGGCGGCAGCACCCAGCACGAACCCTGAAGCACCACATGGAATCCCGCGCCGGGCACCTTCGGATAGCGACGGCCCCACGGCGCGTGCCGGATGAAGAGTCCCGAGGCCGGGTTGCCGGTGCGGATGGCGGCGACGGTCTCGCTGAGGATGTCCACCTCGCCACCATACCGCTCAATCAGTGAGCGTTTTGAGCATCTGATTGAGTAATTCAGCCATTCATATGCTCACTGCACGCGAATAACTTCATTCACATGACGACACAAGAAGCCACGCAGACCCCCACCATCGCCGTATACGGCGCGAATGGCCACACCGGCGGCTACATCCTGGCCGAGCTGGATCGCCGCGGCCTGACCCCGATCCTGGTGGGCCGCAATGCCGATCGGCTACGCGCCGCTGCCGACGCGGCCGGGCTGCCGCAAGCCGAGCTCCGGGTCGCGGCGGTGGACGATCACGCCGCCCTGGTCGCGGCGTTCACCGGCGCGGATGTGGTGATCAGCAGCCTGCCCGGCTACGTGGACCTCGGCGAGCCCATCCTGGCCGCCGCCCTCGACGCGGGCACGCACTATGTCGACATCTCGGGCGAGCAACTGTTCCTCCGCCGGGTCCTCGACGAGTACGGCCCGCGCGCCGAGCGTGCCGGGGTGACGGTCCTCTCCTCGGTGACCGACAGCAATCTCCCCGCCGACCTGCTCGCGGATCTGCTCGCCGCGCGTCTCGCCGGACCGGTCGGCTTCGTGATCAGCCACCGCAGCCGCAGCGGCGGGGACGGCTCCCGCGGCAGCGCGAAAACCGTACTGGCCAGCCTGGATTGGTTCCGCGCGGGCGGCTGGCACTATGCCGACGGCGAGTTCCGCACCGGCCCGGCGGATCCGGCGCCCATGCTGTACCCCGGCGACACCGAGCCGACCGCGGTGGCCAAGTTCGCCTTCCCCGCGGTGCTCACCATCCCGCGTCACACCGATGCCACGTCGGTCACCGGCGCCGTCGACAGCGTGTTCCGGGCCAACATCACCGGCCTGACCGCCGAGCTGGTGGCCGGCCTGCCGGAAAAGCCCAGTGCCGCTTCGGATCTTCGCTACGACATGATCGTGGACGCCACCGCCGCGGACGGCCGGACACGGCGCGGCGTGGTCAGCGGGGTCGATTCCTACCGGGATTCGGGCCTGATGGCGGTCGAAGCGGCCGTGCGGCTCGCCGGCGGCGCCGCGAAGCCGGGTGCGCTCACGCCCTCGGAGGCCTTCGACGCCACGGACTTCCTGGATTCGCTCGCGACCCATGGCATCACCTGGACGATCACCGGGGCATGAGACGGCCGTCGATGACGCCCGGCCGAACGCGCTCGCAGTACAGGGAATTCGGTCGAGCCCCGCAATACAGTGGGGACCATGAGTGACGACCGTCCGAAGCTGGCCGCTGAACTGGATATGGTGCCGCATCCCGAGGGCGGCTGGTATCGGGAAACATGGCGCAGCGGAGTGGAATTCGAGCCGGCAGGCTACCCGGGCCCGCGCGCGACCGGCACGGCCATCTATTTCCTGCTGCTACCCGGCGAGAAGTCCGCGCCGCACACCGTGACATCGGACGAGATCTGGTTCTGGCACCGGGGTGGTCCCCTGCTGCTGAACATCGGGGGTGAGGAGATCGTCCTCGGACCCGATGTCGAGCAGGGGCAACGCCCCCAGGCGGTGGTTCCCGGCGGAATCAGCCAGGCCGCCCGTCCGGCGGGTGACGACTACGTGCTGGTGAGTTGTGTAGTCTCCCCCGGATTCGATTTCGCCGACTTCCGGCTCGACTGAGCCGCGAACCTGCTCTGCGATTCGCGTGCCCGCCGCGCTGTGCGCGGCGGGCACGAAGCAAGGAAATCGGCGGTCCGGCGACTCTCAGTCGTCGATCCCGAGCAGACCCTCCGCGACCGCGTGGTCGATGGTCTTCTCCAGGTTCGGGCAGGAGTCCGGTTTACCGGTGGTCGGCCCGGACTCGGCCAGCTTGCGGAAGACCGGGCAGTGCGCGGCCGGATCGACCGTCCACTGCACCGTCTTCTGATTGTGACTGTGCTTGCGCACCAGCACCTCGGTGCCGCAGGTCTGGCACGCGATCGGTGTCAGCCCCGACTCCATGTAGTGCTCTTTGTCGAGAACCGTCTGGGCGCGCACCTGTGCTCGCTGTTCCGGACGGTCCGCGAAATCGGGTGCCTTCGCCCAGCTGGTCATCAGACGTTCGCCTCCTGCGCGGCGGCCTCGTCGGCCTCCCGCTTCTTCCGCAGGTTCTCCTCGACCTCGAGACCCCAGGCCTCGTTGGCCTTGGAGGTGTCGATCTCGAATTCGAAGCGCTGCACCGACTTCGGGTCGATGTCGGCGACATCGACGTAGAACTGGTCGTACCAGCGGCGCAGCTGGTAGACCGGCCCGTCCTCCTCGGTCAGCAGCGGGTTGTCGATCTTGGACTTGTGCTTCCAGATCTCGACGTCCTGCAGGAAGCCCTCGCTGACGCCCTCGGTCATCTTGGCCGCGAACATCTGCGCCTGCTCCTCGGGCAGCCCCTTCGGCTTCTCCAGCGAGACGCCCCACTGCAGCATGAAGGAGTTCTGCGTGACCGGGTAGTGGCAGTTGATGAGGACCGTCTTGACCTCGAAGCCGCTGTAGATATTGAGCAGCGGGTTGATCATGTACGACGGCCCGAAGTACGACGCCTCGGACTTGAGCAGCACGTCGATGCCGGCCTTGGCCGCGTTGCCGATGTCCGGCCGGGCCTTGGTCTCCAGGTACTGGGTGGCGACGTGACCCTCGAGCACGTTCTTGAAGAACGTGGGGAAGGCGTAGTGGATATAGAAGAAGTGCGCCATATCCACGATGTTGTCGATGATCTCGCGGCAGTTGGAGCCCTCGATCAGCAGCGAGTGCCAGGTCCAGTCGGTCCAGCCCTCGTTGAGCGTCTCCGAGGAGCTGCCGTCGGCATTGGTGTAGGGACCCTCGATGTACGGGATGGTCACCTCGTCCGGCGGCGGGTTGCCCTCGTGGTCGTGCCAGACGAACAGCTGGCCGTTGCGCTCGAGCGTGATCCACGCGCGGGTGCGGGCCAGCGGGGGCACGCGTCGCGCGTAGGGGATGCCGGTGCACTTGCCGTCGCCGCCCCAGCGCCAGTCGTGGAACGGGCACGCGATGGAGTCGCCCTTGACCTCACCCATGGAGAGGTCGCCGCCCAGGTGACGACAGTAGGAGTCCAGTACCTTCAGTTCGTTCTGGCTGTTCATGAAAACGACCAGCTTGGTACCGAATACGTTGACCGCATGCGGCTTGCCGTCACGGAAGTCCTTGGCAAGGCCGAGGCAGTGCCAACCCCGGGCGTAGCGGGTGGGCGTCGAGCCCACGTCGATCTCGCGGACCTTCCCGCGGGGCCCTTGGGCGCTTGTCGCCATCGTTGATCCTCCTATGGATGTACTAGAACACGTTACAAAATCGGCTGACAGTTGGCCAGCGATAGGTCCCACTACCTGGATAGGGGCTCTCTGAGCTGCGCTTGTACTACGTTCTCGACAGGAATAAGAACGTGTTCTACTCTCAGGGACAAACGAAGACCGCTTCCCGTAACACCAGGCAGGAGCAACTGGCGAGATGACGCAAGAAGTAGTTGAGCGGGTCGAGGCGCTGCTGCCGACCCTGCGTGAGCGCGCCCAGGAGACCGAGGATCTGCGCCGCCTTCCCGACCAGACCGTCAAGGATCTGCAGGCGACCGGCTTCTTCAAGCTCGTGCAGCCCAAGCAGTGGGGCGGCTACGCCTGCGACCCGGTGATCTTCTACGACACCGTCCGCAAGATCGCCAGCGCGTGCGGCTCCACCGGCTGGTGCGCCGGCATCCTCGGCATCCACAACTGGCACCTGGCGCTGTTCGACCAGCGCGCACAGGAAGAGGTGTGGGGCAACGACACCGAGGTCCGGATCTCCTCCTCCTACGCCCCGATGGGCGCGGGCGTGGTGACCGAGGACGGCGAGGGCTACATCGTCAATGGCTCGTGGGCCTGGTCCTCCGGCTCCGACCACGCCGACTGGGTGTTCGTCGGCGGACCGGTCATCAAGAACGGCAAGCCGGTCGACTTCGGCTCGTTCCTGATCCCCCGGAGCGAGTACAAGATCAACGACGTGTGGCACGTGGTCGGCCTGCGCGGTACCGGCTCCAACACCGTCGTGGTCGAGAATGTGTACGTCCCCCGGCACCGCTTCCTCAGCATGCGAACCATGGGCGAACTGAAATCGCCTGGCCTGGAGCAGAATACCGACCCGCTGTACAAGATGCCGTGGGGCAGCATCCACCCCGCGACCATCACCGCGCCGATCATCGGCATGGGCTACGGCGCCTACGAGGCCCACGTGGAGCACCAGGGCAAGCGCGTCCGAGCCGCCTTCGCGGGCGAGAACACCAAGGACGACCCGTTCGCAAAGGTCCGGATCGCCGAGGCCGCCAGCGACATCGACGCCGCCTGGCGTCAGCTGTCGGGCAATATCGCCGACGAGTACGCGTGCATCGTGGCGGGCAAGGACGTTCCGTTCGAGATGCGCGCCGCCGCGCGCCGTGACCAGGTGCGCGCCACCGGCCGCGTGATCGCGTCCGTCGACCGCCTGTTCGAGGCCGCCGGCGCCACCGCGCTCGTGGAAGGCACTCCGCTGCAGCGCTTCTGGCGTGACGCCCACGCCGGCCGCGTGCACGCCTCGCAGGATCCGGAGCGCGCCTACGTCATGTACGGCACCCACGCCTTCGGTCTCCCGGTCACCGACGGAATGGTGTAATCCCCATGACCGCAGTGGGAGAAATCACCTACGAGTCCACCTCGCGCTTCGCGCAGGTGCGGCCGGACCTGAAGCTGCACTACCACGAGGCCGGGGTCGGCAACGGACCCACCATCGTGCTGCTGCACGGCGGCGGCCCGGGCGCGTCCTCGTGGTCCAACTTCGCCAAGAACATTCCGGTGCTGGCCGAGGACTTTCACGTCCTCGCGGTCGACCAGCCGGGCTTCGGCCGATCCGACAAGCCGACCGAGCACCCGCAGTACTTCGTGCACTCGGCCTCGGCGCTGAAGGACCTGCTCGACACCCTCGGCATCACCGAACGCGTACACCTGCTGGGCAATTCGCTCGGCGGCGGCGCGGCCACCCGCTTCGCGCTGGACTACCCGGACCGCGCCGGCAAGCTGGTGCTGATGGGCCCGGGCGGCCTGTCCACCAACCTGTTCGCGCCGGATCCCACCGAGGGCGTGAAGCTGCTGTCCAAGTTCAACTTCGAACCCACGAAGGAGAACCTGGAGGCGTTCCTGCGGATCATGGTCTTCGACCAGAAGCTGATCACGCCGGAACTCGTCGAGGAGCGCTTCGCCTCGGCCTCGCAGCCGGAGTCGCTGGCCGCCACCCGCGCGATGGGCAAGTCCTTCGCCGGAGCGGATTTCGCCAAGGGCATGATCTGGCGCGACGCGTTCAAGCTGCGGCAGCCGGTGCTGATGATCTGGGGCCGTGAGGATCGGGTCAACCCGATCGACGGCGCCCTGGTCGCCTTGAAGATGGTGCCGCGCGTGCAGTTGCATGTCTTCGGCGGTTGTGGACACTGGGCACAGCTGGAGAAGTTCGACGAATTCAACCGCCTGGCAACCGACTTCCTGCTCGGCGTCAAGGAGAAGTGAGCATGAGTATCAAGGCGCTCGGCTACATGCGCATCGAGGCCACCGATATGGCGGCCTGGCGCGAGTACGGCCTCAAGGTGCTCGGCATGATGGAGGGCGACGGGCTCAACCCCGACGCGCTCTACCTGCGCATGGACGATTTCGCCGCACGGCTGGTGATCGTCCCCGGCGAGCAGGACCGGCTGCTGGTCTCGGGCTGGGAGGTCACCGACGCCCGCGGGCTGCAGCAGCTGCGCGAGACCCTGTCCAAGGCCGGGGTCGCCTTCACCGAGGGCACCAAGGAGGAGCTCGGCGAGCGCCGGGTCGAGGGCATGATCCGATTCCAGGATCCGGCCGGCAACACCCTCGAGGCGTTCTACGGCGCGCAGTACCTGGGCCGCCGCTTCGTGAGCCCCTACGGCCACAAGTTCGTCACCGCCGAGCAGGGCCTGGGCCACGTGGTCCTCACCTGCACGGACGACGCTGCGGCGCAGGCGTTCTACCAGGACGTGCTGGGCTTCCGGCTGCGCGACTCCATGCGGCTGCCTCCGCAGCTGGTGGGCCGTCCCGCCGACGGCGACCCGGCCTGGCTGCGCTTCTACGGCTGCAACCCGCGCCACCACGCGCTGGCGTTCCTGCCGCTGCCGAACCCGACGGGCATCGTGCACCTCATGGTCGAGGTGGAGAACTCCGACGACGTCGGCCTCTGCCTGGACCGCGCCAACCGCAAGAAGGTGAAGATGTCGGCCACCCTCGGGCGGCACATCAACGACAAGATGCTCTCGTTCTACATGAAGACGCCGGGCGGGTTCGATATCGAATTCGGCTGTGAGGGACTGGAAGTCGACGACCACTCGTGGATCGCGCGGGAATCCACCGCGGTCAGCCTGTGGGGCCACGACTTCAGCGTCGGATTCAAGTAGCGAGACGAACAGGGGCGGCCAATGACCACCGACGCCAATCCCGTCATCGACGGGCGTCAGTTCCGGAACGTGCTGGGGCAGTTCTGCACCGGCATCACCGTCATCACCACCTTCGACGGCGTCGACGGCGCGCGGGCCCCCATCGGCTTCGCGTGCCAGTCGTTCGCCGCCCTGTCCCTCGATCCGCCGCTGGTGCTCTTCTGCCCCACCAAGGAGTCCCGCTCCTGGGCGGCGATCGAACGCAACGGCAGCTTCGCCGTGAACATGCTCGCCGAGGAGCAACAGCCGGTGTGCGCCCGCTTCGGCTCCCGCGAACCCGACAAGTTCGCCGGAATCGACTGGCACACCTCGGAACTGGATCTCCCGGTGCTGGACGGCGCGTTGGCCACGATCCAGTGCACTGTGGACAACGTGCTCGACGGCGGCGATCACTACATCGTGATCGGCCGGGTCCAGGCCCTGTCGGAGTCCACCGACTCCGGCAGGCCGCTGCTCTTCTACCGGGGCCAGTACACGGCCATCGAACCGGAGAAGACGACGCCCGCGCCCTGGCGCGCGGACCTCGAACACTTCCTCACGACCACCACCCTGGACACCTGGTTGTGAATCGGGTTCCTCCAGAACCCTGGCGATAGAAAAGTGCCCCTGTGGAATTCATCCACAGGGGCACTTTGCATCTGTGAGTGTTGTGGATGGATCACGCAGCAGCGCGAGCCTGCCGACGGTATTGGCCAGGGGCAAGGCCATATTCACGCTTGAATGCCTTCCCGAACGCGAACTCCGAGCTGTATCCCGCTCGGGCGGAGACCTTTTCGATGGCCAGCTCGTCCTCGCGCAGCAGGCGGGCCGCCGTGGTGAGCCGCCAGCGGGTCAGGTACGCCAGCGGCGGTTCGCCGACCATGGCATTGAACTTGCGGGCGAACGCGGCGCGGGACAGGCCCGCGTGATCGGCGAGGGACTGCACGGTCCAGGGCGCGGCCGGATCGCCGTGCATGGCTTCCAGCGCCGGGGCGACGGCCGGATCACGCAGCGCCGCAGCCCATCCCACCGCCTCGGATTGCGGCTGCTCCTCGATCCAGGCGCGCAGGATGTACAGCAGCAGCGAGTCGATCAGCGCCGGCACGATGCCGTGCGATCCGATGCGCGGATTGTCGAGCTCCGCGCCGAGCAGCTGGATCGCGGCATTCAACTCCGGGTGCCGGCCGTGGCGGGCGGGCAGATGGATCACCTCCGGCAGCTGCCGCAGCAACGGATGCGGCCGCTGCCCGTCGAGGTGATAGTTGCCGCAGAGCAGACTGGTGGCCGGGCCGTCCCCGCCGATCTGCAACGCGCCCACGGGCGGACGCTGGGTGTACTGCTCGGGCCGGGGAATCTCCGGAGGGGTGTACGGGTGGTCGGCGAGAATATGCCCCGCTCCGTCCCGGACGAAGACCACATCGCCGGGCCCGAGCGCGATCGGCCGGGCACTGCTGTCCGAGGGATAGAACCAGCAGGTCCCGTGCAGCACCACATGGAATCCCGCACCCGCCGTCGGCGGCAGCTGCAGCGCCCACGGCACCCGCCCATCCGTCCGCACCGAGTTCGGCGCACCGGTCCGCATCGAAGCCAGGGCCTCACTCAGCACATCCATGACAGATCTCCTTCACCTCGAATCCGCGCCCTGCAACCCGGATCCCGCCCCGATTATTCGCCCCGCCCCTCACTCGACGCTCAGCACCACTTTGCCCACGGTCTGCCCCGACGCCACGATCTCGTGCGCCTTCCCCGCCTCCTCCAGCGGCAGCGTCTCGGCAATGGTCGGCCGCAGCTTCCCCGCGTCGACCAGCTCCGCGATCTGCTCCAGCGCCCAGTAGTCGGGTTCCACCGAAACACCCGCGAACCGGCGCCCGGCTTCCTTCACGGCCCGCTCCAGCTCCGGATTCACATGCTCGAGAATCGTCACCAGCACCCCACCCGTCTTCAACACCTGAAGCGACCGCGCACCGTCAGCGACAGAGTCGAAGACACTATCGACATCCTTCACGACCGCGGTGAAATCGGTTGTCCGGTAATCGATCACCTCATCCGCGCCGAGGCTCTTCACGTAGTCGTGCTTCCCGGCACTGGCCAGCGCGATCACATACGCACCCCGCGCCTTCGCAATCTGCACCGCCAGATGCCCGACCCCACCGGCCGCCCGGTGGATCAGCACCCGATCCCCCTCCTTGACACCCGCCTTGTCCACCAGCCCCTGCCACGCGGTCAGCGCCGCCAGCGGCAGCGCCGCAGCCTCAACATGGCTCAGCGACTTCGGCTTCCGAGCCACCTGCCGCGAGGGCGTAGCCACATACTCCGCGTAACCCGTTGCGGCCCTGGGAAAGAACGGCATCCCATAAACCTCTTCCCCGATCTCATAGCGCGCCCCCGGCCCAGCAGCCTCCACCACCCCGGAAATATCCCACCCGACCCCGAACGGCGGCTCCCCCAGCAACGGGAACGCCCCCGACCGCACCGCCACATCAACAGGATTGACCGCACTGGCCTTCACCCTGACGAGCACCTCCCCCGACAACAACTCCGGCTTCTCGACCTCCACAACCTCCAAAACCTCAGGCCCACCAAAGCTCTTCTGAATCACCGCACGCATCGCCTTCATCTCCCTGACGCTGTCACTCGGCCCGTTCCTCGAACCGAACATCGACAACGTTAGGCAGGGCTAGAAAGACTTTGAATGCCACAGAGTCTTAGATTTTTATCCCTACGTATCCATGCAGAGACGTACGTGACCACGAAGGCGGTGTTCAAATACTCAGCGTCGGTAGTTCCGCTTATCCTCCAACACACCAAGATCGACCGCGCCGCCCGCAACCGCCTTCTGCAGCCGCGCCAGCGCGGCCGATCGCCGTCGCACGTCATACATCCGTCGCACCCAAGCCCACAGTGACCGCACGCTGAACCACCCCTCGGCCGAGGCATCGGTACTGAACAAGACTGGGCCGCAACCGGAGTCGGTTGCGGCCCAGTGACTGGGTGGAGTCAGGCGTTGGCGGCCGACTTCTCCTTTTCGCGCTGGAGTTCCAGGGCGATGTCGATCAGCTGGTCTTCCTGGCCGCCCACCAGCTTGCGCCGGCCGGCGCGGACGAGCATTTCGGCGGCGGAGACGCCGTAACGTTCGGCCTGGCGCTCGGCGTGACGCAGGAACGACGAGTAGACGCCGGCGTAGCCCATCATCAGGGCCTGGCGGTCGAGAAGGCATTCGCTCGGCATGGCCGGGCGGACGACGTCCTCGGCGGCATCGGTGACGGCGAAGAAGTCGACGCCGGTCTTGATGCCGAGCTTGTCACAGACGCCGATGAAGGCCTCGACGGGGAGGTTGCCCGCGCCCGCGCCGAAACGGCGTGCGCTGCCGTCGATCTGGGTGGCGCCGGCGCGTACGGCGTAGACCGAGTTGGCGACGGCCAGGCCCAGGTTCTCGTGGCCGTGGAAGCCGACCTGCGCGTCATTGCCCAGCTCGGCGACCAGGGCGGAGACGCGGTCGGTGACCTGCTCCAGCACCAGCGCACCGGCGGAGTCGACGACGTACACGCACTGGCAGCCCGCGTCGGCCATGATGCGGGCCTGCTTGGCGAGGTTCTCCGGGGTGGTGGAGTGCGCCATCATCAGGAAGCCGACGGTCTCGAGGCCGAGGTCGCGGGCCATGTTGAAGTGCTGGATCGAGACGTCGGCCTCGGTGCAGTGGGTGGCGATGCGGCAGATGCTCGCGCCATTGTCCTGCGAGATCTTGATGTCTTCCTTGACGCCGACGCCCGGCAGCATCAGGAAGGCGATCTTGGCCTGCTTGGCGGTCTCCGCGGCGGCCTTGATCAGTTCCTGCTCAGGGGTTTTCGAGAAACCGTAGTTGAACGAGGAACCGCCGAGGCCGTCACCGTGGGTGACCTCGAGGACCGGCACGCCGGCCGCGTCCAGGGACGCGACGATGTCGCGCACTTCCTGAACGGTGAACTGGTGGCGCTTGTGGTGCGAGCCGTCACGCAGCGACGTGTCCGTGACACGGATGTCGAGATCCGCAGAGAACGGCTTGACGATATTCGAATTGCTCACTGTCGGTACTCCTTACACCCGAGCCGAGATGATCTGGTCGGCCAGCACGTTGCCCACCTGGGTGGCGGCGGCCGTCATGATGTCGAGGTTGCCCGAGTACGGCGGCAGGAAGTCGCCCGCGCCCTCGACCTCGACGAAGATCGAAACCTTCGCCATGCCACCGGAAACCAGCGACGGCTCGTCGAACTGCGGCTCGTTGAGCAGCCGGTAGCCGGGCACGTACTCCTGGATGGACTTCTCCATCCGGTGCACCGACTCGGTGATGGCGTCGCGGTCGGCGTCCTCGGGGATGGCGCAGAAGATGGTGTCGCGCATGATCATCGGCGGCTCGGCCGGGTTCAGGATGATGATCGCCTTGCCGCGCTTCGCCCCGCCGATGGTCTCGACACCGGCGGAGGTGGTCTTGGTGAACTCGTCGATGTTCGCGCGCGTGCCGGGACCGGCGGACACCGAGGACACCGACGCCACGATCTCGGCGTATTCGACCGGAACCACGCGGGACACGGCGTGCACCATCGGAATCGTCGCCTGCCCACCGCAGGTGATCATGTTGACGTTCATCTCGTCGCGCAGCGAGTCGAGGTTGACCGGCGGAATCACGGCCGGGCCGACGGCGGCGGGGGTGAGGTCGATGGCACGGATGCCGGCCTCGGCGTACTTGGGCGCGTAGGCCCGGTGCACGTAGGCGGAGGTGGCCTCGAACAGCAGGTCCGGCTTCTCCGGCAGCGCCAGCAGCCAGTCCGCGCCCTCGGCGGAGGTCTCCAGGCCCAGGCCGCGGGCGCGCTTGAGGCCCTCGGACTCCGGGTCGATGCCGATCATCCAGCGCGGCTCGATCTTCTCCGAACGCAGCAGCTTGTACAGCAGATCGGTGCTGATATTGCCGGACCCGACGATCGCGGCGGTGACTTTGCTTGCAGTCACGGCTTTCTCCTACTCGGTGAGGTCAGTGTCTGTGCGACGCGGCCTGATCGGCTCAGGTCTACGCGAAACCCAGATGGACGGAACCGAGTCCGGCGAACTCGGCGATGAACTCGTCGCCCGGACGGGCGTCGATGGCGCGGGTGCAGGAGCCGGGCAGCACGATGTCGCCGGCCTTGAGGCGCACCCCGAAGGAGGCGACCTTGCGCGCCAGCCACGCCACCGCGATGGTCGGGTCACCCAGCACGGCGTCCGAGCGGCCCTCGGCGATGACCTCGCCATTGCGGGTCAGCACGGCGTCGATGTTCTTGATATCCAGCTGGTCCGGCGAGACCCGCTGCTTGCCCAGCACGTATCCGGCGGAGGACGCATTGTCGGCGATGGTGTCGCAGAGCGCGATCTTCCAGTCCTTGATGCGAGTGTCGATGAGCTCGATGGAGGGCGCGTAGGCGACGGTGGCCTTGCGCACGTCCTCCTCGGTGCAGTCCTCGCCGGGCAGGTCGGCGCCCAGGATGAAGCCGACCTCGACCTCGACGCGCGGGTACAGGTACTTGGAGGTGTCGACCGGAACGTCTTCGAAGACTTCCATCTCCGCGAGCAGGTGCCCGTAGTCGGGTTCGTCCACGCCCATCATCTGCTGCATGGCCTTGGAGGACAGGCCCACCTTGTGGCCCACGACCTTGGCGCCGCCGTCGAAGCGCTGCCGCATATTGATGAGCTGGATCTCGTAGGCATCGACCACGTCGATCTCGGGATGCCGCACGGCCAGCGGATCGATCGGAACCCGGGTCCGCTCGGCCGCCGCGAGCTCGTCGGCCAGTTCCTTACGTAGCGCGTCGGTCAGCACGCTGTGTTCCTTCCATCGGGGGTACCGGCCGGTGGCCATCCAGTAACGAGACTAGAAACTGAAACGAGTTTTTGTGAATAACGTCGCTTCAGCAGTCCCATCTGCCAGACCAACATAGACCAAACCAGGATCGATTCTATAACGTGTTCTACATGACTGATCGGGATTACGACGTGGTGGTGGTCGGCAGCGGTGCCGCCGGTATGTCCGCCGCCCTCACCGCTGCGCACCACGGTCTGCGCACGGTGCTCATCGAAAAGGCCGCTCATTACGGCGGTTCTACCGCGCGATCGGGCGGTGGCGTCTGGATTCCCGGAAACAAGGTGCTGAAGGCCGCGGGCCGTGGGAACGACCTCGACGAGGCGCGCACCTACCTGTACAGCATCATCGGCGACGTGGTGCCCAAGGAGAAGATCGACACCTACATCGATCGCGGCGCCGAAGCCTTCGACTACGTGCTCGACCACTCCGCCCTGAAGATGACCTGGGTGCCCGGCTACTCCGACTACTACCCGGAGGCACCGGGCGGCAAGGCGGACGGCCGCAGCTGCGAGCCCAAGCCGTTCAACCTCAAAGTCCTGGGCGAGGAGCGCTTCAAGCTGGAGCCGGCCTACAGCAAGGCGCCGCTGAACGTCGTCGTCATGCAGGCGGACTACAAGAAGCTCAACCTGATTCGCCGCCACCCGGTCGGCATCGCGCGTGTGCTGCGCGTCGGCACCCGCTGGGCGTGGGGCAAGGTCACCGGCAAGGCGCTGGTCGGCATGGGCCAGGCCATCATCGCCGGCCTGCGCAAGGGCCTGCTGGACGCGAATGTGCCGGTGCTGCTGAACACCCCGCTCACCGGACTGGTCATCGACAACGGCGTGGTCACCGGCGTCGACGCCGAGGAGAACGGGCAGGCCGTCCGGTTCAACGCCAAGTACGGCGTCATCCTGGCCAGCGGCGGTTTCGAGCACAACGCCGACATGCGGCACAAGTACCAGCGCGAGCCCATCACCACCGAATGGACCACGGGCGCGGCCGCCAATACCGGCGACGGCATCCGGGCCGGCATCGCGGCGGGCGCGGACATCGACTTCATGGACGACGCCTGGTGGGGTCCGACCACCTTCCGCGGTGAAGGAAAGCCCTGGTTCTGCCTCGCGGAGCGAAATCTGCCCGGCAGCATCATGATCAATACGCAAGGTCAGCGATTCGGTAATGAGTCCGCTCCTTACGTCGAGGCTGTGCACACCATGTACGGCGGCGAATACGGGCAGGGTGAGGGTCCGGGCGAGAACGTGCCGTGCTGGCTGGTGTTCGATCAGCGCTACCGGTCCCGGTACATCTTCGCCGGATTGCAGCCTGGCCAGCGGATTCCGTCCCGGTGGATGGAAAACGACCTGATCGTCGTCGCGCCCACGGTGGCCGAACTGGCCGAGAAGATCGGCGTCCCGGCCGACAAGCTGGCCGCCACCATCGAGCGCTTCAACGGCTTCGCCGCGACCGGCAAGGACCTCGACTACAACCGCGGCGACAGCGCCTACGACCGCTACTACGGCGACCAGACCATCAAGCCGAACCCGTGCCTGAACAAGCTCGAGGTCGGCCCGTTCTACGCGGTGAAGATGGTCCCCGGCGACCTCGGCACCAAGGGCGGTCTGGTCACCGACAACGATGCCCGCGTGCTGCGCGAGGACGGGACCGTCATCGAGGGCCTGTACGCCGCCGGCAACACCTCGTCCCCGGTGATGGGCCACACCTACGCCGGGCCCGGCGCGACCATCGGCCCCGCCATCACCTTCGGCTACCTGGCCGCCCTGGACATCGCCGCCAAGGCGAAGAACGGCGCGCCGCTGGCCGAGAAAGCATCCTGAACCGTCCCAACCCGGTTCAGGATCGGGTTGGGCGCGAGTCGGGTCACGTCGAGTCCGCGCCCAACCCACCCCGCATGCCCCGCCGTACCGCTCTATCCCGGCGGGGCGCGGACAACTGAACAGCCCGTGCCCGCCGCCGCGAACGCTCTTTCCCGCGGCGGGCCGGGAACCAGACTTTCGAGCGCGACCCGGTCAGCGGGGCGGCGGCTTGCGGGGAGGCGAGCCGCGCCGGACCATCGGACGCGAGTGACGAGGAGAACCTTTCATGCCCATCGATTTGAGTGTCGCGCTCGGCGCGCAGATTCCCGCGCGCGAATTCAGCTGGTCCGCCAGTGATGTGCAGACCTACAACCTGGCGCTCGGCGCGGGCAACCGCTGGACCGACGCCGCCGAGCTGCGCTACGTCGACGATCGCGAGCCGCAGGTGCTGCCGTCCTTCGCGACCGTCGCGCCGTCCTTCCACGAGACCGAGCCGCCGAAGGTGAAGTTCGACGGCATCGACATCGATCTGGCGAAGGTCGTGCACGGCAGCCAGGAGATCATCGTGCACCGCCCGATCCCGGCCTCCGGCAAGGGCAGCATCTCCGGCCGCATCAGCGAGATCTGGGACAAGGGCTCCAATGCCGTCATCTGGCGTGAGGACACCGCCGTCGGCTCCGACGGCGAACCCCTGTGGACATCGCGTTCCTCCATCTTCGCCAAGGGCGAGGGCGGCTTCGGCGGCGACCGCGGCCCCAGCGCGAAGACCGAACTTCCGGACCGGGCACCGGATTTCGAGGTCCTGACCCCCACCCTGCCGCAGCAGGCGCTGCTCTACCGCATGTGCGGCGACCGCAACCCGCTGCACTCGGACCCCGAATTCGCCCGCAATGCCGGCTTCCCCAACCCGATCCTGCACGGCCTGTGCACCTACGGCCTGGTCCTGAAGACCGCGACCGACACCGTCCTGGCCTCGGATGCGTCCCGCGTCAAGGGTTTCCGCGCCCGCTTCGCCGGCGTCATGTACCCCGGTGAGACCCTGCGCTCCCGAATCTGGCAGCAGGACGGGGAACTCGTCATCGCGGTCACCGTCGTCGAGCGCGACGACGCCCCCGTCCTCGCGGACGTGGTCCTCACCCACTCGTAACCCGAACAGAGCCTCGAGATCAGGGAGCTCTCACCGCGGGAAATCGGACAGATTTCCCCCGTGGGAGCTCCCTGATCTCGTTGAGCAGTCGGCGCCGAGGCCGAGACCCGGTGGGTGACACGACAATTCGGCCATAAGCCGCATACCGGATATGGAGATGGCCGCAAATCTGCAGCGCGACAGCGGGATCGGCGACAGCCGAGTTGCTCAAAGCGGCCGAAATTCGATTGAACCTGACCCAAGACGCGCTGGAGGCGTAACGTCTTCAGGCATACGGTGAATATCTAGCTAACCAACTGAATATCTAGCTGACTACTACCGAAAGACATGGAGAAGGTGAACAAATGGCCGCCTGGCAAGTGTTCACGGCCACCCTCGCAACGCTCGTGATCATGGCTGTCACCATCATGAGCCTGCACCACCCCCATCACGATCCGGACCGACTCTCCGTAGAACGCATCCGCGATCGAATCAACAAGGAACGCAGCGTATCAGCGCTGGCAACTCCCGACACCTCCACCTGGTCGCACCTCGCTCCGGATCACCCGCTGGGCGTCCAGGAAGCCCATCGCACCATGCAGCAGCACCGCCGCTGCCCGGTTGCGGAGTGCGCGCGCAAGGCCGCGGCATTCCGGGCGCTCATCGACGCCGGCCGCATCAAGCCGACCCGCATGCCCCCCGCCCTCCAGTAGTCGCCGCGGCGGCCGCCCCGCTCAGAGTCCGGACAGGTATCCGGGCGGGACGGCGGCCACCAGCCAGACCCCATTGGTGCTGACCCGGAATTCGTGCCCGTCGCGGTGCATCGCGCCGGCAGCCACGGTCAGTACCACGGGTCTGCCACGTCGTGCCCCGACCTTGACGGCGGTCTCCATATCCGCCGACAGGTGAACGTCGTGGCGGCGCATGGGCTTCAGCCCCTCGGCGCGAATTCCGGGCAGGGCCGCGGCAACGGTGCCGTGGTAGAGAACCGCGGGCGGCACGGTCGCCCGATACTCCAGGTCAACGTCGACACTGTGCCCCTGACTCGCGCGGATCCGGGTCCCCGTCGCATCGAATTCGAAGCGGCGCTTGTTGTTCCGCGCCACCACCTCGTCCAGTTCGGGACGCGAGAGCGCCCGCCCGTGCCGGCCCAGCGCCGACAGCAGCGTGGCGACGTCCACCCACCCGGCCGGATCCAGCTCGATGCCGATGGCCTCGGGCGCGTGCCGTAGATGCCTCGACAACCGTTTCGAGGTCTTGATCATCTGCTGTTCGTTCATGGCGCGAGTGAACCAGTCCCACAGCCGGATTCGAAGCGATTTTCGGCTCAGCCGCCGGGCGTGTTCTCGGCTCGGCCGACCGTCCGGTCGTCCGTCAGTCCGCGAACCAGCAAGGCGTACAACGCGATCACGGTGAACGGCGCCAGGATCGGCACCCAGGTGAGTCCGGTGGGCAGCACCGTCGCGGCCCCCGCCGCCACCGTGAACACCAGTGCGCCCGCCACCGACGGAATCGTCGTCGGCACCACGCCCACCGGAGCCGACACGGTCGCCGTGTTCAGCAGGTAGGTGGTCGCGACCAGCCCGATGCCGCCCGCCACCAGCGCCCCGGTCCCGACCCAGGCCAGCGCCGCCATGGCCGCGAGCACGGCCAGCACCGCGCACACCCGCCAGCGCCAGCCGGCCACCGCCAGAACGATCACCGGTATCGCGGCCCACGGCAGCACGATGGCCACCGCGCCCGCCAGCAGCAGCCCGGACAGCACGGCGAGGAACTTGGTCATCGGCGAACCCTCACGGTGCGGCGGTGTTCGGGCAGCAGGCGCATGACCTGATCGAGGCGGGTGTCCTCGGGCCAGGGCACGATGTCGACGCCGACGGTGCCCATATCGCGATACATGGAGGTGCGTTCCAGCTGCCACATGCGCGCGAGGGTGGAGTCCAGGCCGTCGCCGAACGGCGTTCCGCGCAGCACGTCGACCACCACCACGACGTGGCCGCGCTTGCGCAGATCGATGAGGGCCAGGGCGAATTGGGTGTCGAGCAGCGTGGAGAAGGCGACGATGACCGCCCCGACGGGCACCGCGGCGTGCGGCGCCAGCGTGCCCTCGGTGAGGATGTGCTCGTCGCCGACATCCAGCACGGCGTCCACGATGCGATAGAACTGGCGGCGGCCGATATCCGGTCGCAGCCAGCGTGGGGTGCGGCCCAGGCACACGACGGCCGTGCGGTCGCCCGCCTGCAACGCGGACTGGGCCACCTGCGCGGCGCCGCGCACCGACAGCTCCAGCGAGTCCGACGCGGGCCCGGGCGCCTGCATCGACGTATCCACCAGCACAACCACATCCGCGGCCCGGTTGGTGAAGCGCTCGGTCACGAACAGCTGCCCGCGCCGCGCACTCACCGGCCAGTTCACGGTGCGCAGCTGATCCCCCGGCGTGTACGCGCGGATATCCGCGTACTCCACGCCCGGCCCGGCCCGCCGGGTGAGATGGGTGCCCATCCGTTCGGGAAGTTCGGTGCGCGGCAGGCGCATCCGCTGCGGATCGGTGATCGGATAGACGTACACCTCCCCGGCGCGCAATCGCACCGAGGCCACCGCCAGCCCGGCCGGGCTCAGCGCGGTCACCCGCATCGGCACCGGATATCGGCCCCAGCGCGGGGCCGACAGCGCCAGCCGCAACCCGGCGGGCGCGGGGCCGGAGTCCACCGTCTCCTCGACGTGGATCTCCATGCTCTGCAAGGGTTCCGGATGCAGCCGCAGCAGTGCGTGCCCGCGTTCCACGAACGCCGCGGCGGTCAGCACCACCTCTTCGGTCTCGAAGCAGCGCAGCACCCCCGCCCCGTCCACCTGGATGAAGGTGCGGGACTGCTGCAGCGGCGCGGTGGCCAGCACCCCGAGCATGGGCGCGGCGAACACCACCAGCTGCCACTTGCCCAGTACCAGCGCCAGCACCAGGGCGGGCACGGACACCGCGGCGAGCATGAACACCAACGGTGCGGGCCGCCAGCGCAATTCGGCCTCGACCGCCGTACTCGTGTCGCGATGCTTCATACGCGCCTCAGGCCTGGGTGGCGCGTGGGACCGGCAGGCGGCGCAGCAGTTCGGAGATCACGTCCTCGCCGCGGATGCGGCGGACCCACATCTCGGGGCGCAACGTGATGCGATGGGCCATGGCCGGCACGGCGAGCGCCTTCACGTCCTCGGGGACCACGTAGTCGCGGCCGTGCAGCAGGGCCCGGGCGCGGGCCATCTGCACCAGGTCGAGCTCGGCGCGGGGGCTCGCGCCGACCTCCACCTGCGGATGCCCGCGGGTGGCCGAGGCGAGGGAGACGACGTAGCCCACCACATCCGGGTGCACCGTCACGAATTCCACCGACTGCCGCATCTCCAGCAGGCCGTCGGCATCCACCACCTGCCCGATCTGGGCGGGTTGCGAGCCGCGTTCCAGGCGGCGGCGGATCATGTTCATCTCGTCGGTCTCCGACAGGTAGCCCAGCCGCAGCTGCATGGCGAAGCGGTCGAGCTGGGCCTCGGGCAGCGGGTAGGTGCCCTCGTACTCGATCGGGTTGTCGGTGGCGAAGACGACGAAAGGCTGTGGCAGCGGGAAGGTTTCGCCGTCGATGGAGACCTGCCCCTCGGCCATGGCCTCCAGCAGGGCGGCCTGGGTCTTGGGCGGGGTGCGGTTGACCTCGTCGGCCAGCAGCATATTGGTGAAGACCGGGCCGCGCCGGAAACTGAAACGGCCCGAATGCATGTCGTAGATCGTCGACCCGATGAGGTCGGCGGGCAACAGATCCGGGGTGAACTGCACGCGGGTGAAGTTCAGCCCGAGCGCGGTCGCGAAGGAGCGCGCGATGAGGGTCTTGCCCAGTCCGGGCAGGTCCTCGATCAGGATGTGGCCCCCGGACAGCACCGCGACCATGATCAGCTGCAGTTCGTCCCGTTTGCCGACCACGACCCGGGATACTTCACGCAGCACCGCGTCGGTGCGCTTGATGGTCACGTCCATCGGTGATGTCATCGCATGTCTCGCATCTCATCTCACATGTTCTGCAGTCGGCGCAGGATTTCGTCCAGGGCCTCCCGGCCGGGGGCCCGATTGACCTGATCGCGCGGTGCCGAGTTCGCCGGGTCCACCCAGCGCCACAGCTCGGGCCCGAACTGCAGCTGTCCCGCCACCTCCAGCGCACGCCGGTTCTTGGCCATCCGGTGCCCGCTGGTCAGTTCGAATTCCTTGGCCAGCAGCGGCCGCAGGTGCCGATCCCAGTCGGCGCGCGAGCCCTCGGAGCGGTCGGCCAGCATCTGAGCGCGCGCCTGCCAGCGGCGCAGCATCTCGACGGGGCCGTTGTCGATGTCGTTGTCGTCCGGTTCGGGCGGGGCGAGCCGGCGCGAACGCTCCACCAGCGACCACAGCAGCAGTCCCAGCGCCGCGGCCACCGGAACGGCGGTGAGGGCGACCAGATGCTCGCGCTGATCGCCGAGAGCGAGCAGCTCGAACAGCAGAGCCAGCGCCACCGCGCCCACCACGATCGCGCTCCGATTCATGGCCGGACCCCCGTTCGATCCGTCGGGGTCCGCACTGCCACACCGTCTTTCATGCCGCCTGCCCCTGTAGATCGGCCAGCACGATGCGGAGCAGCTGCTCGGCGCGCATCCGCTGCCACTCCAGCATGGAGTGCGGGCTGAACCGCGCCTCCTCGAACAGGGCCACCAGCTCCCGCGCCGACGCGTCGTGCAGGAAGCCGCGGTCGAAGGCTCGCGCCAGCACCTCGGACGGGGTGTCGGAGGCCAGCGGGGCGACCTCCCGCGCCTGCGCCAGACCGCGTTCCATGGCGACATAGCAGGCGATGATGGCGGTGCGCGGGTCCTGGCCCGGCGCGATCATGGCCGCCAGGCCCATCTCGGCGACCTTGGCCAGTGAGACCGCCTCGGTGGCCGTGGGCGGTGGCAGAGGCGTGCGCTCCAGCGAGGGCCGGCGATTGGAGCCCACCGCCACCACGACCAGGCCGGTCATGGCGATCAGCACCAGCACGCCGGCGGTGATGCCGACCAGCAGCAGCGCGGTGCCCGTGAGGGTGGGCTCGGGGACCGCCTCCTCCGGCGGTGCCGCGGTCTCCTGTGGCTGCGGGGCGGTCCCGGTGGCGGACACGCTCGGCGGGGTCCCCACCTGGGTCTGCCGCGCCGGCGTTACCAGGTACACCGACAGCACCGCGGTCACGATCAGCGCGATGGCCGCGATCCCGACCAGCAGCAGGAGCCCGAGCCGCCGCAGGCCCGGCACGCGCACCGCGGACTCGCGGTCGGGTTCGGGCATGGCGAGCGGGAGGCGATGCTGGCTGTTGATCACACCCGCCACCAGAATCACCATCGAGACCAGCAGCAGCACCGGCATCAAGGCCAGTGACACCGCCGACGACGGATGTGGCGCCGCGGGTCCTCCGGTTCCCGGAATGTACCCGCGCAGTGCGACGACAGCCAGCATCACGAGCCCGATCAATGCGATCGCGCGTGCTGCCACCGTCCCCACCCCAGTCACGAATACTCCTAACCAGAGTCCAGCGGAATCAGGCACATAGTTACATGCCGAGCGGTCCGTCAGGACCAAAATCGTGAAGCTGGAATCACATACCCGCCGCGCATAAATCCCCCACCTGCGCGGCATCCCGCGCCAGACCCGAAAACCCAGGTCATCCCGGTCGAGGCCGAGCCTGCCGCCGCAACCCCACTTATCACCATCCGTGCACGATCCGGGCAACCCGGCGCGCGGATCAAGATCGTGCGGCACTGCCAGAGGCCGGCCGGTCCCGCGAGGCAGGCGGGCCGCTCGGCCCATCTTCGGCACATTCGAGGCCGGGAGGACACCAGGCCGCCCCCCGGCGGCGCAGCAGCCCAGCGACACAGCAGCCCAGCGACACAGCAGCCCAGCGACACAGCAGCCCAGCGACACAGCAGCCCAGCGACACAGCAGCCCAGCGACACAGCAGCCCGGCGACAC